>DASVPY010000125.1:0-44432 GCA_036389395.1 Pyrinomonadaceae bacterium | reverse complement strand
AGCGCGACTGCGGGCGTTCGACGCTTGGCGACTTGCGCCCGGCTTCTGTCCGCCGGCTTCTTGCTTCGAGCGGCGGCCGCCGGCTCTTAACTTCTGGCTCCTGGCTCCTGGCTTCTGGCTTCTGAGCCTTAACTTCTGGCTTCTGACTCCTGGCTTCTGACCCCTGACTTCTGATTCCGCGGAGGTTCATCATGGGCACACTCTGGCAGGACTTGCATTACGCGGTGCGGATGCTGGCGAAGCATCCGGGGTTTACGGCGGCGGCGGTGCTGACGCTGGCGTTAGGGATCGGCGCGAACACGGCCATCTTCTCGGTGGTGAACGCGGTGCTCTTGCGCCCGCTGCCGTACGCGGAGCCGGGGCGGCTGGTGACGATGCGGTCGAATCAGTCGCTGCCCGATCTGGAAGACATCAAGGCGCAGAGCCAGTCGTTCGCGGCCCTGGGCGGCGCGGTCAAGCAGGCGCTCGACTACACGGGCGAGGGCGAGCCGTTGCAGGTGCAGGCGCAACTCGTCAACGCCGACCTGTTCGACGCGCTCGGCGTGCCGGCCCGTCTGGGCCGCACGATCACGCCGGACGAAGACAAAGTCGGCGGCGCGCGCGTCGTCGTCTTGAGTCACGGCTTCTGGCAGCGGCGCTTCGGCGGCGACCCAGGCGTGTTGGGCCGGCAGATGCCTCTGAGCGGCAACAGCTACACGGTCGTGGGCGTGATGCCGCCGGAGTTCAACGCGCTCGGCGCGGACGTTGATCTGTGGGGCGCGGTGCGCGTCGTCAACCCCGTGGCGGCGCAGTTCCGCGGCGTCCACTTCCTGCGCACCTTCCTGCGGCTCAAGCCCGGCGTGACGATTGAGGAGGCGCAGGCCGAGATGGCGGCGATTGATCAGCGCCTCGAACAGCAGTACCCGGACGAGAACAAGGGACGACGCAGGCGCTTGGTCGGGCTGCAAGAGTACGTAGTGGGCGACACGAAGCCCGCGCTGCTCGTCCTGTTCGGCGCGGTCGGGCTGGTGCTCTTAGTGGCCGCGGCCAACTTCTCGAACCTCTTACTAGCGCGCGCGGCCACGCGCCGCTCGGAGCTTGCGATCCGCGCGGCCTTGGGCGCGGGGCGCGGGCGCATCGCGCGGCAGTTGGTGACGGAGAGCGTGCTGCTGGCGCTCTGCGGCGGCGTGGCCGGGCTGGTGCTGGCGATGTGGGGCATAGACCTGCTCGTCGCGCTCAAGCCGGCGAGCCTGCCGCTCACGCAGGAGGTCAGGATAGACGCCTGGGTGCTCGCCTTCACCTTCGGCGTCGCGCTCTTGACGGGGCTGCTGTTCGGTCTCGTGCCCGCGTTCGGCGCGTCGCGCTTGGACGTGAACGCGGCGCTCAAAGAGGGCGGGCGCAGCATGGCGGGCGGGACGGTGCGCCAGCGCGTGCGCAGCCTGCTCGTCGTCTCCGAGTTGGCGCTCGCGCTGATGCTGCTGGTCGGCGCGGGGCTGCTCATCAAGGGCTTCTGGCGGCTGCGCTCGGTCGCGCCCGGCTTCGAGACCGAAGGCTTGTTGACGATGCGCGTCGAACTGCCCGAGGCGCGCTACAAAGAGATTCCGACGCAGACGCAGTTCCGCCGCGAGCTGCTCGAACGCCTGAACGCGCAGCCCGGCGTCGAGGCCGCGATGGTGAGCGAACTGCCCCTGAGCGGCGACTTCCTGACGCACAACTTCGTCATCGAAGGCCGCCCGGCGGTCGCCACGGGCGAAGAGCCTGAGTTACAGGTGCGCAGCGTCGGCGGCGACTACTTCCGCACCATGCGCATCCCTCTGCGACAAGGGCGCGACCTGACGACGCAGGACAGGGAAGGCGCGCCCGGCGTCGGTCTCGTCAACGAGAGTTTCGTGCGCCAGTACTTCAACGGCGCGAACCCCGTCGGCGCGCGCATACGCTGGGCGCGGCAGCAGCCCGTCCAATGGCTGACGATTGTCGGCGTCGTCGCGGACGTGAAGCAGTTCGGTCTCGATCAACCCGAAGAGCCGGCGTTCTACTACTCCTACATGCAGTCGGAGCAGCCCTGGAAGCGGTGGATGTACCTGGTCGTGCGCGGCCCGGCCGAGCCGGCGGCGCTCGCGCAGCAGGTGAAGGCGCAGGTCTGGGCGCTCGACCGGCAGTTGCCGGTGACGAAGGTCAAGCCGATGACGGAAGTGCTGGCCACTTCCATCGCCGCGTGGCGCTTCAACATGACGCTGATGGGCGTCTTCGCGGGCGCGGCGCTCTTGCTCGCGGCCGTCGGCATCTACGGCGTCGTCTCGTTCGCCGTCACGCAGCGGACGCACGAGATCGGCGTGCGCGTCGCGCTCGGCGCGCAAGGCCGCGACGTGCTCCGGCTCGTCATGAGCCAGGGCTTGAAGCTGACGCTCGTCGGCGTCGGCTTAGGTCTCTTCGGCGCGTTCGCCGCGACGCGCCTGATGACGAGCCTGCTCTACGGCGTCGGCGCGACCGACCCGGCCACCTTCGTCTTCATCGCCGCCCTGCTCGCCCTGGTCGCACTCCTCGCCTGCCTCCTGCCGGCGCGCCGCGCGACCAAGGTCGATCCGATGGTGGCGCTACGCTACGAGTAAAGAAGAAGACAGGAGCCAGAAGCCGGCAGCCGGCAGGAAGATGCAGACCGCGCGAAGCAAGACTTGGGGCGGGCGACCTGCGACTCCCGACTTTCCACCGTCGGCTGCCGGCCGCCGGCTCTTAACTTCCGGCTCCTGGCTTCTGGCTCCTGGCTCCTGCGTCATAACTTCTGGCTCCTGGCTTCTGGCTTCTGACTTCTAGTTCTCTGGAGTTCATCATGGGCACACTCTGGCACGATCTCAGATACGCGGCGCGCATGTTTCGCGCGCGACCGGGCTTTACGGCCGCGGCGGTGCTGTCGCTCGCGCTCGGCATCGGCGCGTGCACGGCGATCTTCAGCGTCGTGGATGCCGTGTTGCTCCGGTCTCTGCCGTACCCGGCGGCCGAGCGCATCGTGCAGCTCAGGGAGATCAACGCGAAGGGCGCGCAGGTGCCTTTCGCCGAGCCGAACTACGCGGACGTGCGCGCGCGCAACCGCACGCTTGAGTCGGTCGCGCAGTTCGGCGGCGCGGTCGTGACCATCACGGGCGGCAGCCAGCCCGTGCGCGCGCCGGCCGCCACCGTCTCCGCCGAGTTCTTCAAGGTGCTCGGCGTCGGGCCGGCCGTGGGGCGCGCCTTCGTGCCGGAAGAGAGCAAGCCGGGCGGCGCGGCCGTGGCCCTCGTGAGCTACGGCTTCTGGCAGGGCCAACTCGGCGGGCGCGCCGATCTCAAAGACGCAACGCTTAAGATCGACGGTGAGGCGTTCACCGTCGTCGGCGTGCTGCCGCGGGGCTTCAACTACCCGCCGCGCACAGAGGTCTGGCTGCCGCGCGAACTGTTCCCGGCGCAGACTTCGCGCACGGCCCACAACTGGCGCGTCATCGCGCGCCTGAGAGACGGCGTCACGCTGGCACAGGCGCGCGCAGACCTGAGCGCCATCGGGCATCAGCTCAAGCAGGAGAACGGCGCGCAGATCGACGCGACCGACATCGCGCTCATCCCGCTCCAAGAGTACATGACGAGCAACGTGCGCCAGCCTTTGCTCGTCATCATGGGCGCGGTCGCGTTCCTGCTGCTCGTGGCCTGCACGAACGTGACCAACCTGCTGCTGGCGCAGATGACCGCGCGCCAGAAGGAGTTTGCCGTGCGCGCCGCGCTCGGCGCGCGCCCGTGGCGGCTGGCGCAGCAGTTCGTCACGGAGAACCTGCTGCTCACGCTCGCGGCCGGCGCGCTCGGCGTGCTGCTCTCGTTCTGGGGCGTCGATCTGATCCTCGGTCTCAACCAGGGGAGTCTGCCGCGCGCCGACGAGATCGGCGTGAACGGCCGCGCGCTCGCCTTCACGCTGCTCCTCTCCTGCGTCATCGCCGCCGCGCTCGGCCTCGTCTCGGTGCTGCGCCTCTCGAACAGGGACTTGCAGCCCGGACTCAAAGAGGCCGCGCGCGGGCAGACGACGCACGCCGCGACGAGCCGCCTGCGCAGCCTGCTCGTCGTCGCGCAGGTCGCGTTGACGCTCGTGTTGCTCGCCGGCGCAGGGTTGTTGGGCAAGAGCTTCATGCGCCTGCTGCAAGTCGATCCGGGCTTCCGCCCCGAGAGCGTCGTGGCGCTGAACCTCTCGCTGCCTTCGTCGAGCCTGTCGCAGCCCACGTCCGACGACGCGGCGCGGCAGCGACAGATGCGGCAGTTCTATGAACAACTGCTCGAACGCGTCGGGCAACTGCCCGGCGTCGTGGCCGTCGGCGGCGTCAACAGCCTGCCGTTCTCCGGCACGGGCGGCAACGGCACGTTCCTCATCAACAACGATCCGGCGCGCGCGGGCTACGCCGAGTATCGCACCGCGAGCGCGGGCTACTTCGCCGCGATGAGCATCCCGCTCCTGCGCGGTCGCCTCTTCGAGCCGGGCGACGGCGCGGACGCGCCGCCCGTCGCCGTCGTCAGCCGGGCGCTCGCGCAGAGGTATTGGCCCGACGAAGACCCCATCGGCAAACAGCTTCAGTTCGGCAACATGGACGGCGACAAGCGGCTGCTGCAAATCGTCGGCGTGGTGGGCGACGTGCGCGAGGACGGTCTCGACGCCGAACCCGCCCGCACGGTTTACGCGAACGCCCTGCAACGGCCGCAAGCCTCGTCGCTCTCAATCGTCGTCCGCAGCGAGAGTGACCCGGCGACGCTCGCGGCGGCGCTCCGACGCACCGTGCAGGCGCTCGACCCCGAACTGCCGATGAACTTCCGCACGCTCAAGCAAATCCAGTCGTCCTCGCTCGACGTGCGCCGCTTCAGCCTCGTCATCTTCGGCATCTTCGCGGCGGTCGCGCTCCTGCTCGCCGCGCTCGGCCTCTACGGCGTCATCGCCTACACGGTCACGCAGCGCACGCACGAGATCGGCATCCGCATGGCCCTGGGCGCGCAGAGCCGGGACGTGCTGCGTCTGGTCGTGCGGCAAGGCATGATGCTCACGCTGGTCGGCGTCGCGGCGGGCCTCTTCGCGGCGTTCGCGCTGACGCGCTTGTTAGCGAGCCTGCTCTACGGCGTGACCGCCACCGATCCGTTGACCTTTGCCGGCGTCGCGCTGCTGCTGACGACCGTGGCCCTGCTCGCCTGTCTCATTCCCGCGCGCCGCGCCACGAAGGTCGATCCGATGGTGGCGTTGCGCTACGAGTGAAAAGCAGGAGCCAGGAGCCAGGAGTCAGAAGCCAGAATGAAGATGCAGACCGCACGACCGATGACCTCTTCCTTCAGCGTTCGGTGTCTGGCTTCTTGCTCCCGGCCGGCGGCCGGCTCTTAACTTCTGGCTTCTGACTGCTGGCTTCCGTCTTCTTGGAGTTTCGTCATGACCACTTTCTTGCAAGACTTGCGGTTCGCGGCGCGGGCGCTGTGGAAGCAGCCGGGGTTCGCGGGCGTGGCGGTGTTGACGCTGGCGCTGGGCATCGGCGCGAACTCGGCCATCTTCTCGGTCGTCAACGCGCTCGTGCTGAACCCGCCGCACTTCGTCGAGGCCGGGCGCGTGGCCGCCGTCTGGCGCACGGCCAAGGACAAGCGCGCCGAGGGCTACGTCTCGTACCTCGAATTGCAGGACTGGCGCGCGCAGGCGCGGAGCTTCGAGAGCATCGCCGGTTACAAGGCCAACGGCTTCATCCTGCTCAACGACGAACAGGCCGAGCGCGTGCAGGGGCTGCGCGTCACCGCGAATTTCCTCTCGCTCTTGCGGGTCGCGCCGGTGCGCGGGCGCGACTTCCGCGTCGAGGAAGAGAAGCGCGACGGCGAGCGCGTGGTCATCGTCAGCCACCAGTTCTGGCAGAACCGTCTGGGCGGCGACGACGCGGCGCTCGGCCGGCAACTCACGCTCAACGGCAAGCCGTTCACCGTCATCGGCGTGCTGCCGCCCGGCTTCGAGTTCCCGCTGCTCGCGCAGCAGACCGAACTCGTAACTACTATCGCGGGCGAGGGCGGGAATCTGGACGAGCGCGGCGCGCAGGTGTTGCGCGCGGTCGGCCGCCTGAAGCCGGGCGCGACGTTCGCACAGGCGCAGGCGGAGTTGACCGGCGTCGCCGCGAACCTTGAGCGGCAGTACCCGCAGAACAACCGGAACGTGACGGCCTACCTCGTGCCCGCGGACGAACAGATCGTGGGGCGCGAGGTGCGGCGCGCGCTGTGGGTCTTGCTGGGCGCGGTCGGCTTCCTGCTGCTCATCGCCTGCACGAACGTGACGAACCTGCTGCTCGTGCGCGCGAGCGGCCGGCAGAGAGAGTTGGCGTTGCGCGCCGCGCTGGGCGCGGGGCCTTGGCGCATCGCGCGCCACCTGCTGGCGGAGAGCTTGCTGCTCGCGCTGCTCGCGGCGGGCGCGGGGCTGCTGCTCGCGCGGTGGGGCTTGAGCGCGATCCGCTACTTCGGCGCGGAGCAGTTGCCGCGCCTCGACGAAGTGCGCATTGACGCGCGCGTGCTCGCGTTCACGCTCGCCGTCTCGGTGTTGACCGCCGTGCTCTTCAGCCTGCTCCCGATCTTCAAGGCGGCGCGGCCCGACATCAACGAGGTCTTGAAGGCCGGCCCGAAGACCGCGACGGGCGGCGGCTCTCTGCGCCTGTGGCGCGACGTGCTGGTCGTCGCCGAGGTCGCGCTCGGTCTCGTCCTGCTCGTCGGTGCGGGCTTGATGACGCGCAGCTTCGGGCTGCTGGTCAACGTCAACCCCGGCTTCGATCCGAAGAACGTGTTGACCGGCCGGATCAGCATGACGAGGGATGTTTACGAAAGTCACGACGAGCGCGTGCGCTACGTGGACGAGACGCTCATGCGGCTGCGCGCGCTGCCCGGCGTCGAGAGCGCGGCCTTCGTCGCGCCGATGCCCTTCAGCGGCGGCAACGTGGGCGGCGACTTCCGCATCGAGGGCCGGCCCGCGCCCGAACCCGGCAACGAGCCGTTCGCCAACGTGCGCAGCGCCACCGCCGAATACTTCCAGGCGATCAAGATTCCGCTGCGCCGCGGGCGCTACTTCACCGACCGCGAGCAGCGCGGCGGCGTCGGCGCGGCCATCGTCAACGAGACGTTCGCCGCGCGCTACTTCCCCGGCGAAGACGCGGTCGGCAAGTACATCGCGCAGATCGGCGCGAACCAGAACGAGGGCGACCCCGAACGCTGGGAGATCGTCGGCGTCGTCGGCGACGTGCACCACAGCAGCCTGACCAAGCCCGCCACGCCCGAACTCTACCTGCCCTACCGGCAGAACAGTTGGGGCTGGGGCAACTTCTTCGTCCGCACGACGAACGACCCGGCGGGGCTGGCGCGCGGCTTCGCCGACGCCATCCGCGGCGGCGACCGCAGCGTGCCCGTGACGAACGTCCAGCCGCTCGCGCAGGCCATCGCCGACACCGTCGCGCAGGCGCGCTTCTACACGCTGCTCTTCGCGCTGTTCGGCGTCACGGGCCTGTTGCTGACGCTGACGGGCATCTACGGCGTCGTCTCCTACACCGTCGCGCAGCAGACCCAAGAGATCGGCATCCGCATGGCGCTCGGCGCGCAAGGCCGGGACGTGCTCAAGCTGTTCCTCACGCACGGCCTGGTCTTGACGGGCGGCGGCATCCTGCTCGGCGTCGCGGGCGCGCTCGCGCTCACGCGCCTGATGACGAGCCTGCTCTTCGGCGTCGGCGCGACCGACCCGCTCACCTTCACCCTGATCGCGCTCGCACTCGCGCTCGTCGCGCTCCTGGCCTGCTACGTGCCGGCCCGCCGCGCGACGAAGGTCGATCCGATGGTCGCGTTGAGATACGAATGAAAAGAAGAAGACAGGAGTCAGAAGCCAGGAGCCGGAATGAAGACGCAGACCACCCGAAGCGCGACTGCGCACGCTCGTCGCCGGGCTTCTGTCTTCCGGCCGCTGGCTCTTAACTTCTGGCTCCTGTCTTCTGGCTCCTGTCTTCTGAGTCTTAACTTCTGGCTGCTGGCTCCTGACTTCTGACTTTGCGAGGTTCTCGATGCACACACTCTGGCAGGACGTGCGCTACGGCGCGCGGAGTTTATGGCGGACGCCGGGCTTTACGCTGGTGGCGGTGGTGGCGCTGGCGTTAGGGATCGGCGCGAACACGGCGATCTTTTCGGCGGTGGACGCGGTGCTGCTGCGCGCGCTGCCGTACCGGCACGCGAACCGCCTCGTGCTCATGTGGGAGCACAAGCGTTCGAGCGCGAACCCGCACAACGTCGTTAACCCCACGAACTTTCTCGACTGGCACGAGCAGGCGCAGTCGTTCGACGACATGGCCGCCTTCGTGGACGTGCGCGCCAACCTGACCGGCGCGGGCGCGCCCGTCGAAGTGCCCGCGCAGGTGACGACGGGCAACCTGTTCGCGCTGCTCGGCGCGGACGCTCAACTCGGGCGCACCTACACGACCGCGGACGAAGAGCCGGGGCACGATAACGTCGTCGTCCTCAGCCACACGCTCTGGCAGCGGCAGTTCGGCGGCGACCCCGCAATCGTCGGCAAAACGATCACGATGAACAGCCATCCCGTGACCGTGATCGGCGTGATGCCGCCCGACTTCAAGTGGTACATCAAAGAGAACTCGCTGTCGGGCAAGCCCGCCGAAGTCTGGACGCCCAACCGCTGGGCGAACAGGCAGCGCAACGGCCGCTTCCTCTCGGCCGTCGGCCGGCTCAAGCCCGGCGTCTCGGTCGCGCAGGCGCAGGCCGAGATGGACACCATCGCCGCGCGGCTCGAACAGCAGTTCGTGGACTTCAACACGGGCTGGGAGGTCAAGCTCGTGCCGGTGCGCGAGCAGTTGGCGGGCGAGATCAAGCCGGCGCTGTTGATCTTGCTCGGCGCGGTCGCGTTCGTGTTGCTGATCGCGTGCGCCAACGTGGCGAACCTGATGCTGGCGCGGGCGGCGTCGCGCTCGAAAGAGATCGCCATCCGCACGGCGCTGGGCGCGGGGCGCTGGCGCGTGATGCGGCAACTGCTGACCGAGAGCCTGCTGCTCGCGTTCGCGGGCGGCGCGTGCGGGTTGCTGCTCGCGCTGTGGGGCGTGGACGCGCTCGTCGCGCTCAGCCCGCAGAACCTGATCAGCGGCGACGAAGTGGGGCTGAGTCTCCCGGTGCTCGGCTTCACGTTCGGCGTGTCTGTGCTGACGGGCGTCGTCTTCGGTCTGTGGCCCGCGTTCGAGGCGGCGCGCTCCGATCCGAACGAGGCTTTGAAGGAAGCGGGGCGCAGCAACACGTCTGGCCCGCGCAGCCGGCGCGCGCGCGGCGCGTTCGTCGTCGCCGAGGTCGCGCTCGCGCTCGTGCTGCTCGTCGGCGCGGGGCTGCTGCTCAAGAGCTTCCTGCGCTTGCAGGCGATCAACCCCGGCTTCGCGCCGCAGAACGTCCTGACGATGCGCGTGCTGCTGCCGCGCGCGAAATACCCCGACGACGCCAAGAAGGTCGCGTTCTTCCGCCAGGCCGTCGAGCGGATGCAAAGACTGCCCGGCGTCACCTCGGCGGCGGCGGCGGACACCGTGCCGTTCGCGGGCTTGGGGAGCGCGACCGGCTTCACCATCGAGGGGCAGCCCGCGCCCGCCGCGGGCGACGTGCCCGTCACGGACGTGCGCGTCGTGGACGAACACTACTTCGCGACGATGAACATACCCGTCGTGCGCGGGCGCGCGTTCACGCCCGAAGAGGCGAACGAAAATCGCAAGACGGTCATCGTCAACGAGGCGCTGGCGCGCAGGTACTTTCCGGGTCAAGACCCCATCGGCCAACGCATCACGGTGGACATGAAGGAGGTGAACGAGCCGAACGAGATCGTCGGCGTGGTCGGCGACGCGCGCTACAGCAAGCTCGAAACGGAGCCGCGCGCGATGGTCTACTGGACGCACCCGCAACTCGCCAACAGCGCGATGACGCTGGTGCTGCGCACGGCGGGCGATCCCCTGAGCGTCGCGGGCCTGGCGCAGCGCGAGATACAAGCGCTCGACAAAGATCAGCCGGTCGCGGACGTGCGCACGATGGAGAGTTGGATCGGCGAGTCCATCGCGCGCGCACGCTTCGGCGCGTTGCTGCTCAACCTGTTCGCCGCGGTCGCGCTCCTGCTCGCCGCCGTCGGTCTCTACGGCGTGATGGCTTACAGCGTGACGCAGCGCACGCACGAGATCGGCATCCGCATGGCCCTGGGCGCGCAGCCGCGCGACATCCTGCGCATGGTCGTCGGGCAAGGACTACTGCTGACCCTGATCGGCGTGGGCCTCGGCCTCGGCGCGGCCTTCGCGCTGACGCGCCTGCTCGCGAGCCTGCTCTACGGCGTGAGCACGACCGACCCGTTCGTCTTCGCCGGCCTCGCCGCCCTGCTCGCCCTAGTCGCCTGCGCCGCCAGCTACCTGCCCGCGCGCCGAGCCACCAAGGTCGATCCGATGGTCGCGTTGAGATACGAGTGAAAGGCAGCAGACAGGAGTCAGGAGCCAGAAGCCAGAATGAATATACAGACCGCCCGAAGCGCAACTGCCGACGCTCGATGCCCGACCTCTTTCTGCCACCTATTAGCTGCCGGCTCCTGGTTGCCGGCTCTTAACTTCCGGCTTCCGGCTTCTGGCTTCTGACTCCTTGAAGATCATGCTCACCATTTGGCAGGACGTGCGTTACGGGTTGCGGGTGTTGCGGCGGCAGCCGGGGTTTACGGCCGTTGCGGTCGTGACGCTCGCGCTGGGCATCGGCGTGAACACGGCGCTGTTCACGGTCTTCGACGCGCTGGCGCTGCGCCCGCTGCCGCTCAGGCGACCCGCCGAGTTGGTCAACGTGCGCGGCCTCGACGAGCGCGGCGCGCGGCAGAACTTGTTCTCGTATCCAGACTATCTCGACTACCGCGCGCGGGCGCAGACGCTCGCCGGCCTCACGGCCTTCAACAAAGCCGCCGCGCCGCTCGGCGCGGACGTGCCGAGCGACGACGCGGCCGTGCTCGCGGGCGACGCCGAGTACGCTTTTCTGCAACTCGTCTCGGCCAACTACTTCGACGTGCTCGGCGCTAGTATGGCGCTGGGGCGCGGCTTCCTGCCCGAAGAGGAGCGCGAGCCGGGCGCGCGCCCCGTCGTCGTCCTGAGCCACTGGTTCTGGCAACGTCATTTCAACGGCGACCGAGGCGTGCTCGGTCGCACGCTGCAACTGCGCGGCGTGGACTACGCGGTCGTGGGCGTCGCGGCGCGCGGCTTCGTCGGCACGAGTCCCGACGCGCCCGCCGCGTGGGTTCCGCTGATGATGCGCGACGCGGTGTTGCCCGCCGGCTCTTGGCAGCACGGACGCTGGCTGACCGAGCGCGACGCGGACGCCTTCGTCCTCGTCGGGCGCTTGCGCCCCGGCGTGACCAAAGCCGCGGCCGAGGCCGAGTTGAACGTGCTCACGCGGCAACTCGCGCAAACGTTCCCCGGCGCGGGGCGCAAGGCGGGCGCGCGGCTTGAGAGCGGCATGGCGTTCTTCAACCTGACGGCCGAAGAGTGGCCGTTGGTCGCGCCGCTCCTGATCGCGTGCGGGCTGGTGCTGCTCGTCGCGTGCGCGAACGTCGCCAACCTCTTGCTCGCGCGCGCCGTCGAGCGGCGCAAAGAGATTGGCGTGCGGTTGGCGCTGGGCGCGAGTCGCGGGCGCGTCGTGCGGCAGTTGTTGACGGAGAGCTTGCTGCTCGCCGCGCTCGGCGGCGCGGCCGGGTTGCTGCTCGCCGTCTGGACGCTCGGCGCGCTCTACCCGCTCGTGCTCGGCGCGCTGCCGCTGCCGGCGGGCCTGCGCGACGCCTTCGCGCTCAACCTCGAACCCGACTACCGCATCTTCGCGTTCACGCTCTGCGCCGCCTGCGCCGCCGGGCTGGTCGCGGGTCTCGCGCCCGCGCTCCAGGCGACGCGCGCCGACCTCAACTCGGCGTTGAAAGACGAAGGCTCGACGCTCGGTCGCGGCGTCAGCCGGTCGCGCCTGCGCAACGCGCTGGTCGTCTTGCAGATCGCCGTCTGCCTGACGCTGCTGGTCGGCGCGGGGCTGCTCGTGCGGAACGCGCGCCGCGTCGAGACCGTGGATACGGGGCTTGAGACGCGCAACGTGCTCGCGGTCGCGACGCGCCTGCGCCCGGCGCTCGCCACGCACGGCGAAGCGGCCGCGCGGCAACGATTGATCGAAGACCTGCGCGCGCTGCCCGGCGTCAACGCCGTCACGCAGGCCAGCACCGCGCCGCTCACAGGCCCGCCGCCGACCACCGCCGTCGCGCTCGCCGGCCCCAACGCGCCGGCCGCCGCGCGCGGCGGCACGACGATCACGACTAACGACAACTTCCGGCCGCTCACGGCCCAGTACAACTTCGTCGCGCCCGACTACTTCGACACGCTGGCCTTGCGCCTCGTGCGCGGGCGCGCGTTCACGCCGCAGGAGGCGAACGCGGGCGCACCCGTCGTGGTCGTCAGCGAGGCGACCGCGCGCCGCTTCTGGCCCGGCGCGGACGCCATCGGGCAACGCATCGCCGTCGCCGCGGCCGCGAACGACGCGAGCGCGGCGTGGCCGGTTTACGAAGTCGTGGGCGTGGCGCGCGACACGCGGAGCGGTTGGGTGTGGCGCAAGGACGAGACGTTTCTGTACGTGCCCCTGCGACCCGACGACCGGCGCGGTGCGTACCTGCTCGTCCGCACGCAGGGCGAGCCGCGCGCCGTCTTGCCGGCGGTGCGCCGCACGGCGCAGGCACACACCGAATTGCTCGTCGCCGCGCACGCGGTCGAGGCCACGCTCGCGTTTCAGCGGACGCCGTTCCGCGCGCTGGCGCTCGTGGCGGGCGCGCTCGGTCTGCTGGCGCTCGTGTTGGCGGCGGTCGGTCTCTACGGCGTCGTGTCGTTCGCGGTGCGGCAGCGGACGCGCGAGATCGGCATCCGCATCGCGCTCGGCGCGGAGCCGCGCGACGTGGTCAAGCTGTTTCTGCGCCAGGGCGCGCGGCTGCTCGTCATGGGCTTGGGCTGCGGGCTGCTCGGCGGCGGCGCGCTCGCGCGCCTGCTCGCCGCGGCCCTCGTCGATCTCAGCCCGCTCGACCCCGTCGCCTTCGGCGCGGTCTCACTCTTCCTGGCCGCGGTCGCGCTCCTGGCCTGTTACATCCCCGCGCGCCGCGCCACCCGCGTCGATCCGATGATCGCGCTGCGCTACGAGTAATCCGGTTGCGGATGTCGGATTGCGGAATGCGGATTGCCGAGACGAAGGCAGGGCGCGCGGATGAAGCGATCTGCCGGCTAATCCGCGGGCCGCGATCCCAAATCCGCAACTGAGCAATCCGCAAACGGGACTACGGGAGGTTCAGACGATGAACACATTGTGGCACGACTTGCGTTACGGGCTGCGGATGCTGGCGAAGAGTCCGGGCTTTACGGCCGTTGCGGTCGTGGCGCTCGCGCTCGGCATCGGCGCGAATACGGCCATCTTCAGCATCGTGAACGCGATGCTCTTGCGCGCGCTGCCTTACGGCGACCCGGATCGTCTGGTCGTCGTCTGGGAGACGAACCCGAACCTGTCGAGTCCGTACCTGCGCACGCACAACGAGGCGTCGCCCGCCAACTTCCTCGACTGGCGCGCGCAGCAGACCGTCTTCGAGGACATCGCCGCCTACCGCTTCAACGACTACAACCTGACGGCCGGCGACACGCCCGAACAACTCGCCGGCAACCCCGTCACCGCGAATATGTTCGACGTGCTCAAGGTCAAGCCGCTCCTGGGGCGCACGTTCCGCGCCGAAGACGGCGATCCCAAAAGCGACCGCGTCGCCGTGTTGAGTTACGGTCTCTGGCAGCGGCGCTTCGGCGGCGACGCCGGCATAGTCGGCCGGACGATCAACCTGAACGGCAACCCGACCACGATTGTCGGCGTCATGCCCGCCGACTTCGAGTTCCCGGCCCCGTTCTCGCAACTCTGGACGGCGCTCCGGTTCGCCACGGACACGCCGCCCTCGCGCCAGGCGCACTTCCTCTACACGCGCGCGCGCTTGAAACCCGGCGTCACCATCGCGCAGGCCGAAGGAGAGCTGCGCACCATCGCCGCGCGCCTGCGCCAGCAGTACCCGGACACGAACGCCGACCGCGACGTGCGGCTCGTGCCGCTGCACGCGCAGACGGTCGAGCAGGCGCGCGCCGGCCTCCTCGTCCTGCTCGGCGCGGTCGCCTTCGTGCTTTTGATCGCGTGCGCCAACGTCGCCAACCTCATGCTCGCGCGCGCGACGGCCCGACATCGTGAGATCGCGATCCGCACCGCTTTGGGCGCGGGGCGCTGGCGCATCATCCGGCAGTTGTTGACCGAGAGCGTGCTGCTCTCGACTTTGGGCGGCGCGCTCGGCGTGCTGCTCGCGCTGTGGGGCTTAGACCTTTTGACGGCGGCCGTGCCGCGCGAGTTCACGCTCTACATACACGGCTGGAACCAGATCAGGCTCGACCGCTGGGTGCTCGCCTTCACCTTCGGCGTCTCGGTCTTGACGGGCGTGCTCTTCGGCCTCGTGCCCGCCTTGCAGGCGTCGAAGACCGATCTCAACGAGGCGCTCAAAGAGGGCGGGCGCGGCGGCGCGACGCACGCGCGCAAACGCTTCCGCGGCGCGCTCGTCGTCGCCGAGGTCGCGCTCGCGCTCGTCCTGCTGGTGGGCGCGGGGCTGCTGCTCAAGAGCTTCCTGCGCTTGATCGAAGTCCAGCCCGGCTTCGACCCGCACAACATCGTGACGGCGCAACTGGCGCTGCCCCCGGCGCGCTACAAAGAGAACGCGCAGGTCGTGCAGTTCTTCGAGCAGTTGACGGCGCGCGTGGCGGCGCAGCCCGGCGTCGAGGCCGTGGGCACGATTGACATGCTGCCGATGGCCGGTTCGGGCGGCACGACCACGTTCATCGTGGACGGCCGGCCGCTGGCGCGCGCGGGCGTCTACCCGGAGGCCAACGCGCGCACGGTCGATCCCGGCTACTTCAACGCGCTGCGCATCCCCGTCCTGCGCGGGCGCAACTTCACCGCGCAGGATCGCGCGGGCGCGGCGGGCGTCTGCGTCGTCAACGAGACGTTCGCGCGCCTCTTCTTCCCCGGCGAGGACGCGGTCGGCAAGACCCTGCGCAACCCCGACGGCACGAACCCTTTCCAGATCGTCGGCGTCGTCGGCGACATCAAGCACTTCGGTCTCGACGACGAGGCCGAGGCCTACATCTACGCGCCGCAGTTGCAACTGCCGAGCAACGGCGTCGCGCTCGTCGTGCGCTCGCGGGCGGACACCGCGGCGCTGACCGCCATGATCCGGCGCGAGGTGCGGGCGCTCGACCCAGACCAGCCCGTCTTCGACGTGAAGACGATGGAGACGCGCATCGCCGAGACGACCACGCCCGCGCGCCTCGGCTCGTTCCTGCTCACGCTCTTCGCGCTCGTCGCCTTGACGCTCGCCGCCGTCGGCATCTACGGCGTCATGGCCTACAGCGTGACGCAGCGCACGCACGAGTTGGGCGTGCGCATGGCCTTGGGCGCGCAGCCGCGCGACGTGCTGCGCCTCGTCGTCGGTCAGGCGATGCTGCTCGTCGTCGGCGGTCTCGCGCTCGGTCTCGTCGCCTCGTTCGCGCTGATGCGCTGGCTCGCAAGCCGACTCTTCCAGGTCAGCCCGGCCGACCCGACGACCTTCGCCGCCGTCACGCTCCTGCTCGCCGCCGTCGGCCTGCTCGCCTGCCTCGTGCCCGCGCGCCGCGCGACGAAGGTCGATCCGATGATCGCGCTACGGTATGAATAAAAAAGAAGACAGGAGTCAGGAGCCAGAAGCCAGAATGAAGACGCAGACCAACCGACCATCGGCTGCTTGCTTCCGGCTTCTGACTTCTTTCGCCGGGCCGGCTATTAACTTCTGACTCCTGACTTCTGGCTTCTGACTCCTGACGCCACGGAGACTGCTTATGACCACCCTCTGGCAAGACCTGCGTTACGGCGTGCGCGTGCTGCGGCAGAGCCGCGGGTTTACGGCCGTTGCGGTCGTGTCGCTGGCGCTGGGGATCGGCGCGAACACGGCCGTCTTCTCCGTGGTCAACGCCGTCTTGCTGCGCGCGCTGCCTTACGCGGAGCCGGCGCGGCTCGTGCTGCTGTGGAGCACGGAGCGCGCGAGCGGCGACGACCGCGGCCAGGTGTCGGCGACCGACGTGGCCGACTTCGCCGCGCGCAACCACGTCTTCGCCGCCGTCTCGACCTACGGCGACTGGCAGGGCTTCATCTCCGGCGACGGCGGTCTGCCCGAACGGCTCGTGGCGGCGCAGGTCGGCGAAGGCTTCTTCGAGGTGCTGCGCGGGCGCGCGCTGCTGGGCCGCACGTTCCTGCCCGAAGAACAACAGGACGGCAAAGACTTCGTCGTCGTCCTGAGCTACGGGCTGTGGCAGCGGCGCTTCGGCGGCGACCCTTCGGTCGTCGGGCGCACGATCCAACTAGGGGGCCGGCCCTACACGGTGGTCGGCGTCATGCCGGCCGACTTCCAGTCGCTGCCGAAGGGGCTGCTCAACGCGCCCGCAGAGTTGTACCGGCCCGTGGCCGAGCCGCCCGACGAGACGCAGCGCGGCGCGCGCCACCTGCGCGCCATCGCGCGTCTGCGAGACGGCGTGACGGTCGAGCAGGCGCAGGCCGAGATGCGCCTCATCGCCGCGCAACTCGAAGCCGAGCACCCGCGCGCGAACGCCAACTACGGCGTGCGCGTCACGCCGCTCGGCGAAGACCTGACGGGGCCGCTCCGGCCCGCCTTGCTCATGCTGCTCGGCGCGGTCGGCTTCGTCCTGCTCATCGCCTGCGCGAACGTCGGCAACCTGCTGCTCGCGCGTTCCGCCGCGCGGCAGAAGGAACTGGCGATCCGCGCGGCCCTCGGCGCTGGGCGCTGGCGCATCGTGCGCCAACTCATGACGGAGAGCGTGCTGCTCGCGCTCGCGGGCGGCGCGCTGGGCCTCCTGGGCGCGCTCTGGGGCACGAGTCTGATCGAAGCGGCCGGCGCGCAACTCGTGCCCTGGCTCGGCGCGGTCGAGATTGACGGCCGCGTGCTCGGCTTCACCTGCGCGCTGTCGCTCGTGACCGGTCTGATCTTCGGTCTCGCGCCCGCGTGGCGCATGTCGCGCCCGGAGTTGAACGAGACGCTGAAGGAGGGCGGGCGCGGCGCGGGCGCAGGCTCCGTGCGGAGTCGTCTGCGCAGCGGGCTGGTCGTGGCGGAAGTGGCGCTCGCGCTCGTGCTGCTCATCTGCGCCGGGCTGCTCATCAAGAGCGTGGCGCGGCTCTACAACGTCAACCCCGGCTTCGAGGCCGCGCGCGTGCTGACGATGAACGTGTGGCTGCCGCGCGCGCAGCGCCCGCAGCCGCGCGACTGGCACGCGGCTTACGCGCGCATCATCGAGCGGCTCGAAGCCGTGCCCGGCGTCGAAGCGGCCGCGCTCGTCTCCACGCTCCCGGCTGACGGCTTCGACCGCCGCACCGTCGAACTCGAAGGGCAGGCTTACCAGCCCGGCGAATACCCGGACGTGGACAACTACGTCGTCACGCCCGACTACCTGCGCGCCATGTCGATCCCCGTGCTGCGCGGCCGCGCCTTCGCCGCCGCCGACACCGCAGACGCACCGCCCGTCGCGCTCGTCAGCGAGACGATGGCGCGCCGGCTCTGGCCCGGCGCAGACCCGTTGGGGCGGCGACTCCGTTATTACAGTTCCGCAGGGCCGGCGCAGGCTTGGGTGACGGTCGTCGGCGTGGTCGGCGACGTGCGCCAGTACGGCTTGGACAAGCCGGGCACGATGGGCTTGTACCGGCCCGACGCGCAGTTGCCCTCGTTCGCGGGCACGCTCGTCGTCCGCACGACGCAAGCGCCCGCCTCGCTCGCCGCGCAGGTGCGACGCGAGATCGCCGCGACCGACAAGGACGTGGCCGTCTACGGCCTGCAACCGATGACGACGCTGCTCGCCGAGACGATCCTCCTGCGCCGCTTCGCGGTGCTGCTGCTCGGCGCGTTCGCCGCGCTGGCGCTCGTGCTGGCCGTGGTCGGTCTCTACGGCGTGATGGCTTACACGGTGACGCAGCGCACGCACGAGATCGGCGTGCGGCTCGCGCTCGGCGCGCAAGCACGGGACGTGTTCCGGCTCGTCATCGGGCACGGCATGTTGCTCACGCTCGCCGGCACGGGCCTGGGCCTGCTCGCCAGCCTCGCGCTGACGCGCGTCCTGCGCACGCTGCTCTACGAGGTGAGCACGACCGACCCGCTCACCTACGCCGGTCTCACCGCCTTGCTCGCCGCGGTCGCGCTCGTCGCCTGCTACGTGCCCGCGCGCCGCGCGACCAAAGTCGATCCGATGACGGCGCTACGCTATGAGTAATTGCGGATTGCGGATTGAAAAGCAAGCCCGCGCATTGAAAGACAAGCGACGCGGATGCGGTCAGTTCTGCTAATCCGCAATCCGCAATCCGCAATCGAAAGAACAGAAGATTTCAAGAAAGGGGTTACGATGAAACTTAAATACGTGCTTTCGTGCCTGTCGTGTGTGCTGTTGTTGTGTGGGTTCGCGGCGGCGCAGGATAAGTCGGCGTGGACGTGGCAGCACACGGACACGGAGAAGGACGGCGGCTGGCGGCGGGTGGTGAAGGTCGAAGGGCGCGCCGAGTTCAACGAGGACTACACGGACGTGCAGAGCCTCAGCCCCGACGGCCGGTTCCTCGTCGAAGAGGAGCGCGGCGGCGTGCTGCGGCGCTACGAGGTGCGCCCCGGCGCGGACGGTGCGCTCGTGCGCGCCTACACGTTGAACGGCGCGGCGCACGCCTTCGACGCGGACGCGCGCCGCTGGTACGAAGGGCTGCTGCTCCTGGCCGCGCGCCAGGGCGGGCTGGACGCGCGCACGCGCGTCGCGCGCCTGTTGCGCCGCCGCGGCGTGGACGGCGTGCTCACGGAGATCAGACAGCTCGAAGGCGACTACGCGCGCCGCGTCTACTTCGACGAGCTGCTCAAGACCGCGAGCCTCGATCACGCCGGCTTGAAGAAGGCGCTTGAGGCGGTCGCTGCCGGCGGCATCATGAGCGACTACGAGCGCGCGGAGCTGCTGCGCCACGTCGCCCCCGCCTACGTGCGCGCCGACGCGCTCGTGCCCGTCTACTTCTCGACGCTCGACGGCATCAAGAGCGACTACGAGCGGCGGCGCGTGCTGACGCACGTCCTGCGCCTCCCCGACCTGAGCGCCGCGGCGCGCCGCCGCCTGCTCACCTCGGCGGCCGCGCTCACGTCCGACTACGAGAAGGCGACGCTGCTCATCACGGCCGCGGCCGCCGCCGGCTACCTCGACGACGAGACCTTGCGCCTCGCCTTCGCCGCGGCGGTCAACACCATCGGCTCCGACCACGAGCGCGGGCGCGTCCTGCGCGCCACGGCGCGGCGGACGGGCAACTAGCGGCGCGTGTGAGAAAGGAATGGTGACGCGATGAAGACATTATGGCAGGACGTGCGTTACGGGCTGCGCATGTTGTGGAAGAGTCCGGGCTTCACGCTGGTGGCGGTCGTGGCGCTGGCGCTGGGCGTCGGCGCGAACACGACGATCTTCAGTTTCGTCAACGCGCTGGTCTTGCGCCCGCTCGCGGGCGTGCGCGCGAGCGAACAACTCGTCGCCGTCTACACGAGCGACTACAGCAGTGGCCTCTACGGCGCGTCGTCCTACCCCGACTACGTGGACTTCCGGCAACAGGCCGACGCCTTCCAGGGTCTCGCCGCCTACGAAGAGACGTTGATGAGCGTGAGCGGCGGCGCGGAGGCCGAACGCCTGCGCGGCGCTTACGTCACCGGCAACTACTTCGACGTGCTCGGCGTGAACGCCAGACTCGGCCGCGCGCTCACAACCGCCGACGACGTGACGCCGGGCGCGCACCCCGTCATCGTCATCAGCGCAGGGCTGTGGCGGCGGCGCTTCGGCGCGGAGGCGTCGGCGCTCGGTCGCCAGCTCGCGCTCGACGGCCGGCAGTTCACGGTCGTCGGCGTCGCGCCCGAAGAGTTCCGCGGCTTGCGGCTCGGCGCGCCGCCGGAGTTCTGGGTCCCGATGATGATGAACGCGCCGGGCGCGCTCGAAGGGCGCGGCAACCGCGGGCTTGACATCACGGGCCGGCTCAAGGAGGGCTTCACGCCCGCGCAGGCGCAGGCGCAACTCGCCGGCATCGCCGCGCGCCTCGCCGCCGCCTACCCCGACACCAACCTCGGCACACTCGAACGGCCCAAAGAGCCGCGCCCCATCACGGTCGTGCGCGAGGCGCGCGTCGAGCCGACGGCGCAGCCCGCCATCCGTTTCATGTCGCAACTGCTGTTGGGCGTGGTCGGTCTCGTCCTGCTCATCGCGTGCGCGAACGTGGCGAACTTACTGCTCGCGCGCGCCGCGGCGCGGCAGAAAGAGATCGCCGTGCGGCTCGCGCTGGGCGCGGGGCGCGGGCGCGTCGTCCGGCAGTTGTTGACCGAGAGCGTGCTGCTCGCGGGCTTGGGCGGCGCGGTGGGGTTGGTGGCGGCGCTGTGGGCGGTGGACGTGCTGCCGGCGCTGCTGCCGCCGGAGGACGCGGGCGGCCTCGACCTGAGTCTCGACTGGCGCGTGCTCGCCTTCACCTGCGCGGTCACGCTCGTGACCGGCGTGCTGTTCGGTCTCGTGCCGGCGCTGCGCGCCACGCGCGTCGAGTTGACCTCGGCGCTCAAGGACGAGTCGGGCGCGCGCGGCTACGGCTTGCGCCGCTTCAGCCTGCGCGGCGCGCTCGTCGCGGCGCAGTTGGCGCTCTCGCTCGTGCTGCTGGTCGGCGCGGGGCTGTTCCTCCACAGCCTGCGCCGCGCCCTCACGTTCGACCCCGGCTTCGCGGCGCACCAACTCCTGCTCGCCTCGCTCGAGACGCGCGGCGCGAATCTCAACCAGGAGCAGGGGCAACTTTTTTATGACCAGGCGCTCGAACGCGTGCGCGCGCTGCCGGGCGTGCGCGCGGCGACGCTGACGCGCGTCATCCCTTTGAGCGGCGGCGGGCAGCGGCGCAGCTACCAGATCGCCGGCTACCAGCCGCAGCCGAACGAGGACAGGGAACTGAACACGAACGTCGTCGGCCCGGACTTCTTCACGACGATGGAGATCGCGGTCGTGCGCGGGCGCGCGTTCACGGCGCAGGATCGCGCGGGCGCGCCGCCCGTGGTCGTCGTCAACGAAGAGTTCGCGCGCCGCTACTTCCCGGACCGCGACGCCGTCGGGCAGCGTTTGCGGCAAAGCCCGGACGAGCCTTACATGGAGATCGTCGGCGTGGCGCGCAACGCCAAGTACCGCACGTTGCGCGAGCGCCCGCTGCCGTTCGTCTACATCCCGGCGGCGCAGGAGTACCAGCGCGGCATGACGCTCGTCGTGCGCGCGGACGGCGACCCGGCGGCGCTCGCCGGCCCCGTGCGCGCCGCCGTGACGGCGCTCAACCGCGACGTGCCCGTCTACGCCGTCCGCACGATGACGGAGCACATCGGCGCGGCGCTGGCGTCCGAGCGTCTGATCGCCACGCTGCTGAGCGTCTTCGGCGGCGCGGCGCTGCTCTTGGCGGCGGTCGGCCTCTACGGCGTCATGGCCTACTCGGTCGCGCAGCGCACGCACGAGATCGGCATCCGCATGGCGCTGGGCGCGCAGCGGGGCGACATCCTGCGGCTCGTCATCGGGCAAGGGCTGGCGATGGTTCTGGTCGGCGCGGCCGCCGGCCTCGTCATCGCGCTCGCCGCGACGCGCCTCGTCGCCAGCCTGCTCTTCGACCTGAGCGCCACCGACCCGCTCGCCTTCGCCGCCGTCACCATCCTGCTCGCGCTCGTCGCCCTGCTCGCCTGCTACCTCCCCGCGCGCCGGGCCATGAAAGTCGATCCGATGGTCGCGCTGAGGTACGAGTGAAAAGAAGAAGCCAGGAGTCAGGAGCCAGGAGCCAGAAGTTAAGAGCCGGCTCTCGGAAGAAGCCGGAAGAAAGAAGCCGGAAAGAAGTCGGGCGTCGAGCGTCCGCGGTCGTGCTTCGGAGGTCTGCGTCTTCATTCCGGCTTCTGGCTTCTGGCTCCTGCCTTCTTTACGCCGCGCGCCGCGAGGGACTATAACAACGAGACGCGACCGCGCTTGTAAGGGCCGCCCATGAAGACCGCTGACGCTAACAACCCGCGCATCCTCGTCGCCGACGATCAGGCGGACGTGCTCGAAGCCCTGCGCCTGCTCTTGAAGGGCGAGGGCTACCGGATCGAGACCGTGCCGTCGCCCGCCGCCGTGCTCGAAGCCCTGGGCGCGCGCGACTTCGACCTGCTCATCATCGATCTCAACTACACGCGCGACACCACGTCCGGGCACGAAGGCCTCGATCTGCTCACGCGGCTGCAACAGTTGGACGCGACGCTGCCCGTGGTCGTCATGACGGCGTGGGGCAGCGTCGAGGTCGCGGTCGAGGCGATGCGGCGCGGCGCGCGCGACTTCATCCAGAAGCCCTGGGACAACGCGCGGCTGCTGACGGTGCTGCGCACGCAGATCGAGTTGGGGCGCGCGCTGCGCAAGGGCGAGCAACTCGAAGCCGAGAACCGCGTACTGCGCGACGGCGCGGCGCGCCCGACGCTCATCGCCACCGCGCCGACGATGCAGCCCGTCCTGCAACTGATCGAGCGCGTGGGGCCGTCGGAGGCGAACGTGCTCATCACGGGCGAGAACGGCACGGGCAAGGAGGTCGTCGCGCAGACCTTGCACGCCGTCTCGCCGCGCGCCGCGAAGGCGATGGTCACGGTCAACGTCGGCGCGCTCTCCGAGGGCACGTTCGAGTCGGAACTGTTCGGGCACGTGCGCGGCGCGTTCACCGACGCGAAGACGGATCGCGTCGGCCGCTTCGAGTTGGCCGACGGCGGCACGCTCTTCCTCGACGAGATCGCCAACGTGCCGCCCGCGCAGCAGTCGAAGCTGTTGCGCGTGGTCGAGACGGGCGAGTTCGAGCGCGTCGGCTCGTCGAAGACGCGGCGCGTGGACGTGCGTTTACTTTCGGCCACGAACGCCGACCTGCGCGAAGAGATCGGCTCGAACCGTTTCCGCCAGGATTTATTGTTCCGCCTCAACACGGTCGAGATTCACCTGCCGCCCTTGCGCGAGCGCGGGCCGGACATCCCCGTGCTCGCGCGCCACTTCCTCGCGCAGCACGCGCGCCGCTACCGCAAGGCGATCACGGACTTCACGTCGGACGCGCTGACGGTGCTCACGCGCTACCAGTGGCCCGGCAACGTGCGCGAGCTGAACCACACGGTCGAGCGCGCGGTGCTGCTGGCGCGCGGGTCGGTCATAGAGGCGCGCGACCTGAACCTGCAAGCCGGGCGCGAGCCGGAGCGCGGCATCGAGGAGATGAGTCTGGACGAGGTCGAGGCTTACCTGATCCGCAAGACGCTGGCGCGCTTCGACGGCAACGTCAACCAGGCCGCCGAAGCCCTGGGCCTCAGCCGGAGCGCGCTCTACCGCCGGCTGCAACGCTACGGCTTATGAGCGGCGAGCGGCGCACGGGCGACGACGGGCACGCCGGGCACGAGCGGCGCATACTCTGGCTCGCGCTGCTATCGGGTCTCCCCGGCTCCGCCACCGCCCTCTGGTTGCTCTGGTCGCACGACTACACGGCCAAGGTGCAGTGGACTCTGACCGTCCTCATCGCCTGCTGCTGGCTCGGCTTCGCCTTCTCCCTGCGCGAGCGCGTCGTCCGCCACCTGCAAACGATCTCGAACCTGCTCGCCGCCTTGCGCGAGGGCGACTACTCGATCCGCGCGCGCGGCGCGCGCCACGACGACGCGCTCGGCGAAGTGTTGATGGAGGTCAACGCGCTCGGCGAGACCTTGCGCGCGCAGCGCCTCGGCGCGCTCGAAGCGACGGCGCTCCTGCGCACGGTCATGGCCGAGATCGACGTGGCCATCTTCGCCTTCGACGACGAGGCGCGCCTACGGCTCGTCAACCGCGCGGGCGAGCGCCTGCTCGCGCAGCCCGCCGAACGGCTCACGGGGCGCACCGCCGCCGAGCTTGATCTGTCCGACTTCCTCAACGGCGCGGCCGACCCGGAGAACGGGCGCACGCTCGCCAAGACCTTCCCCGGCGGCGCGGGCCGCTGGGGCGTGCGGCGCACGACGTTCCGCGAGCGCGGCCGGCCGCACCTCTTGCTCGTCCTCGCCGACCTGAGCCGCACGCTGCGCGAGGAGGAGCGCACCGCCTGGCAGCGCATCGTGCGCGTGCTCGGGCACGAGTTGAACAACTCGCTCGCGCCGATCAAGTCCATCGCGGGCAGCCTGGGCAGTCTCTTGGGCCGCGCGCCGCGCCCGGCCGACTGGGACGAGGACATGCGGCGGGGGTTGACCGTCATCGAAGATCGCTCGGCGGCGCTCTCGCGCTTCATGCAGGCTTACGCACGGCTCGCGCGTCTGCCGCCGCCGCAGTTCCGCCCGGTCGAAGTCGGCGCGCTCGTGCGCCGCGTGGTCGCGCTCGAAACGCGGCTCAACGTGGCGACGCAGCCCGGCCCCGAAGTCTTCATTCAGGCCGACGAGGATCAGCTCGAACAGTTGCTCATCAACCTCCTGCGCAACGCCGTGGACGCGGCCTTGCAGACGGGCGGCGGCGTGCGCGTCACTTGGGGGCGCACGGAGACGCACCTCAACGTCTGGATCGAAGACGAGGGGCCGGGTCTCTCCAACACGGCCAACCTGTTCGTCCCGTTCTTCACCACGAAGCCGGGCGGCTCCGGCATCGGGCTGGTCTTGAGCCGCCAGATCGCCGAAGCCCACGGCGGCACGCTCACCCTCGCCAACCGCCGCCACGCCCAAGGCTGCGAAGCCCGCCTACGATTGCCGCTCTAGTCGTTCCCAACCGCTGCTACCGCGCGCGCCGCGGCGTGCCTTACAATGTGCCGTGTCGGCGGTGCGCCGACGCGCGATTATGCCCGAACGAGATTACGAGCTGGACGAGCAGGTCGTCACCGAGAGCGAGACGCGGCTGAAGAAGCCGCCGCTCTACCGCGTGCTGCTCCACAACGACGATTTCACCACGATGGAGTTCGTCGTCTACGTCCTGCAAACCGTCTTCGGGCTGGGCGAGACGGACGCGTTCCACGTCATGATGAAGGTGCACGTCGAGGGCGTCGGCGTCGCAGGCGTCTACACCTACGAGGTCGCCGAGATGAAGGCGGCCAAGGTGAAGGAACTGGCCCACGCCCACGAGTACCCGCTGCTCTGCACGGTGGAAGAAGAGGAAGGAGGTTAGATGTCAGATGTCGGATGTTAGTGAAAAGGGAATGCCTTTCTAACATCTGACATCTGACATCTAACCTCTAGCAGTTATGATTACGCGCGAACTACAACAGACCCTCACGGCCGCGGTGGACGAGGCGATCCGGCGGCGGCACGAGTACGTCACGCTCGAACACCTCCTGTACGCGCTGCTGGCCGACGGCACGGCCGCCAAAGTCATCCGCCAGTGCGGCGGCGACCTGCGGCGGCTCAAGCGCGACCTCGACAAGTTCTTCGACGAGAACCTGCTGCCGCGCGCCAGCGACCTGACCGAGTTGCCCGAACAGACCGCCATGTTCCAGCGCGTGCTCGAATACGCGCTCTTGCAGGCCGAGGGCAGCGGGCAGAAGGAGGTCAACGGCGGCAACATCCTCGCCGCGCTCTACCAGGCCGAACGCTCGCACGCCGTCTACCTCCTGAAGCAGCAGGGCGTCTCGCGCCTCGACGTGCTTAACTACATCGCGCACGGCATCTCGAAGCTCGACGCGCAAGGCGGCGCGCGCCGCGTCGGCGCGGACGAAGAGGAAGAGGCGCAGGCGGCGGCCGATCCGCTCGCCGCCTTCACCGCCAACCTCGTCGAGCGCGCGGCCGCGGGCGGCATTGACCCGCTCATCGGGCGCACGGCGGAAGTCGAGCGCACGATCCAGATTCTCTGCCGGCGGCGCAAAAACAACCCGATCTACGTGGGCGAGCCGGGCGTCGGCAAGACGGCGATTGCCGAAGGTCTCGCGCGCAAGATTCAACTCGACGAAGTGCCCGAAGCTCTGCGCGGCGCGGTCGTCTACGCGCTCGACATGGGCGCGGTCTTGGCGGGCACGAAGTACCGCGGCGAGTTCGAGCAGCGGTTCAAGGCCATCATCAACGCGCTGAAAAAGATTCCGGGCGCGATCCTCTTCATAGACGAGATACACACCATCGTCGGCGCGGGCGCAGTCTCCGGCGGCTCGATGGACGCGTCGAACATCATCAAGCCGGCGCTCGCCACGGGCGAACTGCGCTGCATCGGCTCGACCACCTACGGCGAGTACAAGGCGGCGTTTGAGCGCGACCGCGCGCTCGCGCGCCGCTTCCAGAAGATCGAGATCGGCGAAACCTCCGTCGAAGATACCGTCGCGATCCTCGACGGCTTGAAGACTTACTACGAGCAGCACCACGGCGTGCGCTACACGCCCGAAGCCCTGCGCGTGGCCGCCGAGCTGTCGGCCAAGTACCTGCACGACCGCTACCTGCCGGACAAGGCGATTGACGTGATCGACGAAGCGGGCGCGGCCGTCAAACTCCTGCCGCCCGACAAGCGCCCCAAGACGATCCGGCCGAAGGACGTGGAGACGGTCGTCGCGCGCATGGCGAAGATTCCGCCGAAGACCGTGGTGAGCGACGAGCGGGATCGCCTGCGCGACTTGCAGCAGGAGTTGCAGGCGGTCATCTACGGGCAGGAGCACGCCATCGAGCAGATCACGAACGCGATCAAGCTGGCGCGCGCCGGTCTCTCGCAGCCGGAGAAGCCCGTCGGCTCGTTCCTCTTCTCCGGCCCGACCGGCGTCGGCAAGACCGAACTGGCCAAGCAACTCGCGCGCGTGCTCGGCGTCAACTTCCTGCGCTTCGACATGAGCGAGTACGCCGAGGCGCACACGGTCTCGCGCCTCATCGGCGCGCCGCCCGGCTACGTCGGCTTCGATCAGGGCGGCCTCCTGACCGACGCGATCAACAAGACGCCTTACGCCGTGCTCGTCCTCGACGAGATCGAGAAGGCGCACCCGAACCTCTTCAACATCTTGTTGCAGGTGATGGATCACGCGACCCTGACGGACAACAACGGCAAGAAGGCCGACTTCCGCAACGTCATCCTGATCATGACGACGAACGCGGGCGCGGCGGAGTTGAGCGCGGGCGGCATCGGCTTTCAGACCAACAGGTCTGGGCGCGGCAAGGGGCGCGGCGCGATTGAGCGCACCTTCAGCCCGGAGTTCCGCAACCGGCTCGACGCCTGGATCGCGTTCGAGCCGCTGAGCTTTGAAGTGATCGAGCGGGTCGTGGACAAGTTCGTCGGCGAGTTGAACGCGCAACTCGCGGAGAAGAAGGTCGGCGTGCAGTTGACCGAGCCGGCGCGCGCGTGGCTCGCCGAGCACGGCTTCGACCGGCAGTTCGGCGCGCGCCCGATGGCGCGGCTCATCCAGCAGCAGATCAAAGCGCCGCTCGCCGAGCACATCCTCTTCGGCTCGCTCGCCGAGGGCGGGGAAGTGCTCATCGAGGTGGAATCAGATCGACTCGCGCTGCGTCTGCCGGAGAAGTGAAGCCTCACGCCGCAGCGTCGTGCAACCGGCCCGGAAGTTAGCCGCGATGGCCCTGATCCATTTCCCCGATCCGCGCTTCGCCTCCCGCCACGGCCTCGTCTACAGGGGCGGCGAGCCGAGCGTGCAGAACCTGCTCGCCGCCTACCGCAGCGGCATCTTCCCTTGGCCCGACGGCGTGGACGACCGCCGCCCCATCACCTGGTTCAGCCCCGACCCGCGCGTCATCATCGAGTTCAAAGACCTGCACGTGCCGCGCAGCCTGCGGCGCGAGCAGCGGCGCGCGCTCTTCCGCTTCACCATCGATCAGAGTTTCCGCACCGTCGTCACCGCCTGCGCCCGCGTCAAGCGCCCCGACTGGGACAGCACCTGGATCACGCCGAGCCTGATCCGCGGCTTCTGCGCGCTGCACGAGGCGGGCTACGCGCACAGCGCCGAGGCTTGGGCGGGCGACGAACTCGTCGGCGGGCTGTTCGGCGTGGACGCGGGCGGCGTGTTCGTCGGCGACAGCATGTTCTACCTGCGCCCGAACGCCTCGAAGCTGGCGCTGCTGTTCCTGCTCGAACACCTGCGCGCGCGCGGCGCGGACTGGTTCGACGCGCAAGTCTACTCGCCCCACATCATGGCCCTCGGCGCGCGCCCCGTCACGCGCGCCGACTACCTCGCCCGCCTCGCCGCCACGCAGGCGCGCGGGCTGAAGCTTTTCGACTGACGCGTCGAAAAAAATTCCTGCAACAAAATTCCGCGGCGTGCGTTCTTACACTGCGACAAGTGCGGCGGGCAACCGGCGCAACGGGTCGCGGCAACAAACCTCACGCGTAACCGATCAAGTTACAGATCGGCACTACACGAAAAAGTTTGTTGACAGAAAACCGGAATAGCTTTATAAGAATCATCCCGCGCCGCAGAGTGAAGCGGCGCGCGCGTGAGAGAAGAGAAACTTCGATGTTGACGAACAGGACAAAACGGCAGACGAGGCGTGCGACCGGCGCGATGACCTATTGGTCGTCGGCGGCGCTGGCCGGCGCGCAGTCCGCCCATTGTCCGAGTGCGTTCGTCCCAGCCATACAGCTTGGCGTCGGCCTCGGCAATCAGCCCGGACTGTTAGCAGTCGGCCAGATTTCCGATCAGCGCCAACTGCATCTGTGATCCGAGCGGGGGCGGCTCCCGCTCCCGAAATTCCTAGAAAATTTAGCGAATTTTAGGAGCGGGCCGGCTTCCCTGGGAAGCCCCAAAGCCCGCTCCTTGTCGTTTTTTGACAACTGAAGTGCCTTGTGTGAATGACGAGGGCAGCGATGCCTTCGCCGGGTGGCACGGCCGACGTGCTTTGCGAGAGTCCAGCGGCCGCGCCACCCTAGGGAGAAGTGTGCGCCGAAGTGTGTCCGGCTCACGCCATCCGTCTGCCCTCGTCGCTTTTTATCATAACAGAATTCCCAGAGGCCTGTGTGGCTGAGCAGCAAAAGCGCCTGACTGTAAATCAGGAGCCTTCGGGCTACGTAGGTGCAAGTCCTACCGCGGGCATCGCGGGCGTTGCGTGCAACGTTCAAAGTTCAAGGTTCAACGTTCGAGGTTGGTTTCGACGTTGATGAGAGAGTTGCTGCGGGGGCGCAGCATAACTGGCAATGCAGCAGGCTCCAACCCTGCGTCCTTCGCCGGACAGATGCGCGTTCGAATCGTGCCGCCCCTGTTAGTTTTTAAGTTCGCGTTATGGAAGGCGTCCGGTCGGTCGAGGAAGCGGTCCCGAAAACCGTTGGGCTTCAGACAGCCTCCAGAGTTCGAGTCTCTGGCCTTCCGTCAACTTTGCCGACACACAAAACTCTTTCGGAGGCGTCGCCCAACTGGTAGGGCAGCGGTGTGCTAAGCCGCCGGGCTACGGCCTGTGTGCGTTCGACTCGCACCGCCTCCGCTTGAAGCAAAGGCGCAGGGCGCAGGGCGAAAGGGGAAAGTTAGGACACGCTTGCGGCGTGACTTCTGAAAAACAGATTCGGCGCGCGAGCGCCGTCCTAACTTCCGCCCTTCGCCTTTCGCCCTGCGCCTTGCCCTGAACCCGTAGCTCAGCGGAATGAGAGCGCGACGGTGCGAATGTCGAGGTCGTTGGTTCAAATCCAACCGGGTTCATTTCTTCGCGCGCGGAGGTGGCGCAAACGGCAGACGCGCCAGTCTCAGACACTGGTTTTTGCGGGTTCGAGTCCCGCCCTCCGCACTTCGTTTAAGCCGGCGTGGTGGAACTTTGGGCAGACACACGTGCCTGAGGCGCACGCGGAGCGCTGACCGCGACTCCTTGCGGGTTCGACTCCCGCCGCCGGCATCACACACGCGAGAGTGGCGCAAACGGCAGACGCGCGAAGCTCAAACCTTCGCCCCGTGAGAGTTCGAGTCTCTCCTCTCGCATCTCGGGCCGGCGTGGCGCAAACGGGCAGACGCGGCGTGCTTAAACCACGCTTGTTGCCGGTTCGACTCCGGCCGCCGGCACTCACACGTCGCGGCCCGTTCGTCCAAAGGTCAGGACGCTGGTCTTTCAAGCCGGAGATAGGAGTTCGAGTCTCCTACGGGCTGTCGCAAACTTTCGGTGCGTTCGTTTAGCCAGGCTCAAGACGCTGCCTCGTCAAGGCAGAGATCGCGGGTTCAAATCCCGCACGCACCGCTCGGTTCCTTGTGTTGGCTATAAGTCTCAACTGGCAGAGCGCCGCGCCGTGCACGCGGAGTGTGCGGGTTCGAATCCCGTTAGCCAACCTGTGAAAAGCCGTGACGAGTGACGAGTGACGAGTGCCGAGCAAGAGCTTGTCTTTAACTCGTCACTTGTCACTCGTCACTCGTCACTGTCTTTGGGGCGTTATGCAAGCGGCTTAAGCGGCTTGACTCTCGATCAAGTGTTCGCCGGTTCGAATCCGGCACGCCCTGTCCGGTCACGCGGGTCAGTAGCAAAGCGGTTGAATGCACTCGCCTCTTAAGCGAGGGAACGTGGGTTCAAATCCCACCTGACCCATCCGAGACGCACGCGGGAGTAGCTCAGACGGGCAGAGCGCGGGTCTCCCAAACCCGAGGTCGCGAGTTCAACTCTCGTCTCCCGCCCCAACACGGGTCAGAAACTCAACCGGCCGAGGCCCGGTCTTTTAAACCGGGAGGTGAGAGTTCGAATCTCTCCTGACCCAGTTCAAGGGGAAGGGCGAAAGGCGCAGGGGGAAAGTGCGGGCACGCCTGCGGCGTGACTTCTAAAGCAGATGTGTCTGAAGAAGCTCGGCGCGCAGCGCCGTCCGCACTTGCGCCCTTCGCCTTGCGCCTTGCGCCCTGTCTCCTCCGGGTATGGTGTAGCGCGAGCATCCGAGTCTTGGGCACTCGTGGCGGGGGTTCAATTCCTCCTACCCGGATCAGTTTCGTCGTGGGGTGCAGGTGTTGCTAGCGGCACGCTTGCCTTGCAAGCAAGAGGGCTGGGTGCGAGTCCCAGGCATTCTACCAATCTTCCGACGGGCCGGTAGCTCAGACCGAACAGAGCGCCTGTTTCCGAAGCAGGAGGTCGCAGGTTTAAGTCCTGCCCGGCTCACCAACTTTCACGCGTGGGAATAGCTTAGACGGCCAGAGCGCGGGTTCGCCATATCCGAGACGCGGGTTCGACTCCCGCTTTCCACATCCGGTCTTCCCTGCGCGCCGGAGCGCCTCGCCCGCTCCGCGCGCCCCTCCGAGAAGAGGGATGAAGGATGAGGGATGAGGATGAAGAAGACAGGAGCCAGGAGTCAGGAGCCAGAATGAAAACCTGGCCTTCTTTCTTCCGGCTCCTGACTCCTGGCTCCTGTCTTCTGTCCCTGTTCATCCCGCAGCCCTTCACGGTCGAGTAGCTCAGGCGGGCAGAGCGGCTGTGTCACAAGCAGCAGGGCAAAGGTTCGAATCCTTTCTCGATCATCAGACGGACTTTTTTGTGGTCTAGCTTAACTGGTAGAGCGCTTGATTGTTAATCAAGTCGGTGTGGGTTCGACTCCCATGGCCACAGTTAAATTGCGGTGGTGTAGTTCAACGGCTTCCAGAATGCTCGCCCCGTAAGCGAGCGATACGGGTTCAAATCCCGTCACCACCTTGCAGGTTGCCGGGGCGTCGGCTCAAGCCCGGCAGGACGTGACTGCGCGCGCGGCTCGTGGAGCGACGAGAGGGCACGCGGTTAACGGCGACTCTCGACGCCCCGACCAAACTTCGGACGCGGCGGGATAGCTCAGGCCAGCAGAGCGCACGTCTCATAAACGTGAGGTCGCCGGTGCAAGTCCGGCTCCCGCTATGACGGTGGCCGCCAGGGGGCTGGGTAGCTGAGAGAGCCAGCAAGCGCCGGTCTGAAGCACCGGAGAGGGCGGTGCAAGTCCGCCCCCAGCCGTTCCCGACGGGTCGGTAGTGATAACAGCAGCACGCGCGCCCCGCAAGCGCGCAGTCCGGGTGCGACTCCCGGCCGATCCATCAGACTTACACGCCGCGGGCATGGAGCAAGAGCGGCTCGTGTGTCTCATAAGCACAGCAACGGTGGGTGCGACTCCCACGCCCGCCACCAATTTTTTTGCGGTGTCGTTCAACTGGCAGGACGCCGGACTCTGAATCCGGAGATTTTGGTTCGACCCCATACGCCGCAGTCGCGCCGGGGCATAGCTTAATGGTAAAGCAGCCGGCTTATACCCGGTGTTAGCGGCCGATGACCGCGAGAGTGCAGGTTCGAGTCCTGCTGCCCCGATCCGTTGCGGGCTGGTGTAACCGGCAACATCCTCGGCTTTGACCCGAGAGACTGAAGGTTCGAGTCCTTCGCCCGCAGTCGCGGCGGAACGTAACTCAGCAGCCAGAGTGCCGGCCCGACAAGCCGGAAGTCGGAGGTGCGAGTCCTCCCGTTCCGATCAAGCCTCGCCCCAGCAAGTCTCGTTCAATCAAGTTTCATCCGATCAAATTTCGTCCGATCAAGTTTCGCCCGAGCAAGTTCGTCCTCACCCCTGACAACTTTTGTCCTCGCCCCCTCACGCGCGGTTGAGAAGCTCAGCTAGCAGTAGCACGCGCCTGATAAGCGCGCGGTTGCGGGTGCGACTCCCGCCTCAACCATTGAAGAGCAGTGACGAGTGACGAGTGACGAGTGACGAGTTAAAAAACTTGTCCTTGCTCGTCACTCGTCACTCGTCACTCGTCACTGCTCTTAAGGGCCCGTAGCTCAGTTGAAAAGAGCGGCCGGCTTCTAACCGGCGGCGCGCAGGTTTGAGTCCTGCCGGGCCCGTCGGGTCTCGTGCGCGCACGCGTAGCCAAAGGGTGAAGGCGGCGGTCTGCAAAACCGTCCAGTGTGAGTTCGAGTCTCACCGCGTGCTCTTAAAAGCGGCGGGCGGCGCAAGCGCCCGTCGTCGTTATCAACCAACTAACCAATGTGACGGACGGAGGTGTCGGCATGACGCTCGTGAGCGAACGCGGAGCGAGGGAGATTAGAGACCGCGGCGCGCTTAGCGCCGTGGCGGCGGCGCGGAACTTTTAGGCGCGCGAGTCGAGCGACAGTTCGCCCGCGCGCCCCTGAGTGAACCGCGCTGTCCGACGGAGACCGGCACGCGCCCCTCTGGCGGGCGGCGTGCGCAGTTTAGAAGGAAGGTTTATGGACATCGAACTGTTGCAGAAGCGGTTCGGCTTGATGGGCGCGCGCGTCCGCGTCGGGCCTGTCGTGCCGTGGCGCTACGCGCGCGCGGGGCGGCCCGCGGGGATCGACATCCGCACGGACGCCGAGGGCGAGTTCTTCGACATCCGCCTGGCGGCCGGCGCGGAGCCGGTCTACGAGGTCGTGGACGTGCGCCCGGAGCTGCGCCACCTGCTGCTGCTCGCGCGCGGCGCGGACGGCGCGAAGGAGAAGTTCCTGTGCGGCCACGACGAGCGCCACTGGTTCGTCTGCGCCGTGCCGGGCGCGCACGTCGCCGACGTGAGCACGGCGCTCGCCGCGTTGCAGCCCGTCGAAGTGCGGCGGGCGGTGCTGCGGCGCGTGCGCCGCGCGAAGAACCGCCTGCGCCGGCGCAACGAGGCGTTCGTCCGGCAGGGCGAGTGGTTCTTCATCCCGGAGTCGAACCTGGTTGTGAACGAGAAGCTCGTCAACCACAACGAGCCGATTAGCCGTGGGGCGGGCAGCAAGCCCCACATGTGCCAGTACCTCTACCGCACGGGCGGCGAGGCGGTCATGGTCTGCCGCCGCTACCCGAACGGCGTCGCGCCGGCCGAGTACGAGCAGATTCTGGCGTCGCAGCGCGGCGCGCAGGGCTGGGACTGGCGCATGATGCGGCGCGACGCGCGCGTCTACGTGCGCGGCCGCGTCTGGCATCCCGACCACAAGACCGTCGTGCTCGCCGGCTGGCACCGGGTCTTGATGAACACCGAAGGTCGCGCGCCGGGCCGCGCGCGCGTGGTCTTTCTCGACTGAAAAGCTGTTAGTGGTTAGTGGTTAATTGTTAGCTGTGCATTTGACGCGTCGGCCGCAGACAAGCCGGCGGGGCGCAACTGGCAGAAGAACGATTAACCACTGACCACTAACCAAGAACAAACTGACGAAAGGAGGACGCGGGGAGATGATCTTGAAGCGCAGGGTTTTGCTTCTGAACGCTTCGTACGAGGCGCTCGGCGTGGTGGACGTGCCCCGCGCCGTCCGGCTGGTTTGGAAGGGCGCGGCGCAGCCGGTCGAGTACGTCGGCGGCGGCGTGTTGCGCTCGCAGCACTTCGTCTTCGTCGTGCCGAGCGTGATCCGCCTGGTCGAGTACGTGGACGTGCGTCGGCGTCGGGCCAACTCGGGCAAGCAGCGTTTGCGCATCCTGGCGCGCGACCGGATGCGCTGCCAATACTGCGGCGTGCGCGGCACGCTCTTCGACCTGACGCTCGACCACATCATGCCGCGCGCGCGCGGCGGGCGCTCGGAGCCGGAGAACCTGTGCGCCGCGTGCAAGGCGTGCAACCAGCGCAAGGGCGACCGCACGCCCGACGAGGCGCGGATGCCGCTCCTCGCCAGCCCCAGCGCGCTGCGCTACGGGCTGGACAAGGCCATGCTCCGGCACTGCGCCGCGCAGCACCCGGAGTGGCGGCCCTACCTCTTCCTCCCCGCCGAGGGCGAAGAGGTGGCGTAAGACTTAACGGCGGGACACGAGGCACTTCGGACGGTGGTTAACTGTTAGTTGTTATTGGTTAGTTGTCAGCGGCTCGTCCGCCGCTGCCGCCAACGACTAACGACTAACAGTTAACCACTAACGATTAACCATTAACGAAGGAGGTCACGACAGCGATGGTTCACGTCCGCTTTGAGGGTCGCTCGTTCGACTACGCCGAGCGCGAGCTGCGCGTGCAGGCGGCGATGACCGACCGGCAGATCAAGGAGCGGCTGGCGCAGTTCCTCGACGCCAGCATGGATCGCTTCGAGCACTACGTCGTCGAGCGCACCGAGCGCGGCGACCTGATCGTCCGGCCCGAAGCCGTCTACGGGTAAAAAGCAGTGACGAGTGACGAGTGACGAGTGACGAGCTAACAGCTAACAGCTAATCGCTTCTTCCTGTCACCCGTCACGGTTCTTCCGTGCCCCGCGCCCTAACTTGAGAAGCTTACACACACACGCCTTGTAAGCGGGTGGTTGCGGGTTCGAGTCCCGCCGGGAGCTTTCACATCTGCTCCCGTAGCTCAATGGTTAGAGCGCCGTTGTGAAGACCCTTTTCCGACTTGCGCGGGGCACACAAAACTTGAGCGACAGCGGCGGCGCGGGCCGCCGCCCAGTCCTTAACCGTTCGTCGTTCTTTCAACAGGTGCGGTTGTGTGGCGGCGCGCACGCGCGCGGAAGGGCGCGCGCCCCAACTTGTGAAGCCTACACACGGCACAGATCACTGACACTGATCTTGCAGGTTCGAGTCCTGCCGCCTCCGTCGCTTGTGGGGGCGAGTAAACCCGCCGCGAGGCGGGGTAGCTTTGCGGACTTGCGTGCGCCCCGGCGGGCGCGTGCGCGCCCCTGCACAACCGCCCGACAAGCTTTCGGATTTCCGCCCCGCGCCCTAACCGCGGAAGCTTACATACTAGCTCAGTTGGAAGAGCATACGCCTGTAAAGCGTAACGTCGCGGGTTCAACTCCCGCGTATGTGCCAAACGCTTCCACGACTCGCGCGGGGCGGATAAAAGCCGTAAACGGTGCCAGGTGACAGGTGACGGGAAAGAACCAAGCTTTTCCTGTCACCCGTCACCTGTCACCCGCCAAGGCCCTCAGAGGTGCAGCCATGCGGAACACGGAGCGCGACCTGCGCCTGGAGATGCTGAACAGTCTGTTGACCACGCCGCACCGCCGGCTCGACGAGGTGGCGGCGCTGCACCGCGATCTGATCGCGCGCGACGCCGTGTTCTACGGCCACCTCGCCACGTGGTACCAGCGGCACGGCGAGGTGCGCGACCACAAGGAGGTCTTCGTCGGCAACCTGCTGGCGAGCGCGCTCGGCGAGCACCGCGGCGCGGGCTTCGTGCTGTTGCAGGCGCTGCCGCCCTACCAGGTGGCGCGCGTCGTGCAGTTCGTCAAGCGCCAGCGCGGCGGCCTGCCGCGCTCGGCCCGCACGGCCGTCGTGCGCTACCTGCGCGCCCGCGAGGCCGAGCCGCGCCACTTCGACGCGGCCGCGGCCCGCGCGCGCAAGTCGGTCAAGGCGCTCTACGCCGGGCTGCACGTCCGCCCGGACGCGCGCGCCGACGCGATCCTGTTCAAGGACGCGCCGCCGCCCGACTCGCTCGCGTTCGCCCTGAAGCTGCTCGCGCGCGCGGCGACGCCCGCCGAGCAGGCGCAGTTGATCGTCGCGCACCGGCTGCCGTACGCGGTCGCCGTCGGCGCGGTGCGGCAGTTGACGCCGACCGTCCTGGTCGCGCTCGTCAGCCGCATGACGCCGCAGGAGACGATCAACAACCTGAAGTCGCTGAAGGCGCGCGGCGCGCTCGCACACCCGGAGGTCAAGGCGCTCGTGAACGAGAAGCTCTGCGCGGCGACCAAGGACGAGCGCGTCTCGGCCTACAAGACGCAGCAGGCGGCGACGGCGGCCGGCGTGGACGCGGCCACGGCCGCGCGGCTCGACCGCGTCCTGAACGAGCAGGTCAAGCGGCGCGGCCGCATCACGCGGCCGACCGCGCTCTTCGTGGACAAGAGCGGCAGCATGACCCAGGCCATCGCCGTCGGCAAGCAGATCGCGGCGCTCGTCTCGGGCGTGACCGAGGCCGCGCTCTACGTCTACGCGTTCGACACGATGGCGCAGCGCGTCACGGCCGCGGGCTGCGAGCTGACGGACTGGGAGCTGGCCTTCCGCCACGTGCGCGCGGACGGCGGCACGTCGGTCGGCGCGGCGCTCGAAGTGATGCGGCTCAAGGGGCAGGCGGTCGAGCAGCTCGTCGTCATCACGGACGAGGGCGAGAACACCGCGCCGTACTTCGCCGACGCGTACGCGCGCTACTGCGCGGAGCTGCAAGTCGCGCCGAACGTCGTCATCGTCAAGGTCGGCGCGCACTGCGACCTGCTGGAGCGGCAGTTTAGCGAGCGGCGCGCGCCGTTCGAGACCGTCACGTTCGCGGGCGACTACTACGCGCTGCCGAACCTCGTCCCGCTCCTCAGCCGGCCGTCGCGGCTCGAGCTGCTGCTCGAAATCCTCGACACGCCGCTGCCGGTGCGGGCGGCCTGAACAGTGGTCAGTAGTCGGTGGTCAGTGGTCAGTTAAGAGTTCAACGTTCAACGTTCAAGGTTCAAGGTTGGCTGCGTCCTTAACGTTGAACGTTGAACCTCGAACTTTTGAACTGTCCTCCTACTGACCACTGACCACCGACCGCTGACCACTTCTAATCATGACCGACGTTCGCGCACTCATCAACGAGCTGGCGGCGCAGGAAGCGGCGCTCGCGGCGGCGCAGTTCCTCGCGCCGTGCGCGCCGGGCGTGCGCGTGCGCGTGCGCGTGTCGGGTCTCGTCTACTTCTTCCGCACGCTGCCGCGCGGCTACGAAGGCTGGGGCGTCTTCCGCCCGCGCGACGCGAAGACGGCCGAGCTAATGCACGCCGCCGGCCTCGTGCAGATCGAGGCGTACCAGCGGCTCCTGCGCCCCGTGCGCCTGCTGCTCGCGGCGCGCCTGCGCGGGCGCACCTGGCTCGCCTACCCCGCGCAGCCGTCTCAGCCGGACGCACTGCGCGCGCCCGTCACGGTGCGGCTCGTCGGCGAAGGCCGGCACTTCGATCAGATCGTCGCGCGCACGGACGGCGCGCTCCACTGGTACGAAGACCTCGACCGCCGCGCCGACCCGCGCCCCGCCGAGCAACTGCGCCTGCTCTTGCGCCAGGCGACGCCGCCCGGCGCGCTGCGCGCCAAGGCGCTCACGCCGTCCTTGCGCGCCGCCTACGCGCGCGCCGCGCGCCGCGCGCCTGAGTTCGCCGCCGAGCGCCAGCGCCACGCCGAACAAGCGCGCCTGCGCGACGCACTGGCGTTCGCGGGCGGCACGCTCGCCGACTACGAAGAGCGCGACGACCACTGGCACGTCACCTGGCACACGCCGAGCGGCGAGCAGCACACCTCCGCCGTCGCCAAGCACGACCTCACCGTCCTCTCCGCCGGCATCTGCCTCAGCGGTCAGGACACAGACTTCGACCTGCAATCGCTCGTCGGCGTCGTCGAGCAGCAGTGGGAGTGAAGTGTTATAGAGTTATAACAGGGCCGTCCTCCTCCGGCCCTGCCTAACTCTAACGATATAAGCGGTCGGAAGGCTTGCTGATGCTCCGGATTGGACGCAGCTAGTCGGTGGTTTGAGATGTATGCTGGCGCGAATTCTTGCCGCGGCAAGGTAAACGGGGTTAAGTTACTTGCTATGAGCACAGCCAACATGAAAGAGGAAGCGCGGCGCTTGATTGAGAAGCTGCCGGATGATGCGACGTGGGATGACCTGATGCACGAGATTTATGTGCGGCAGGCGATTGAGGCTGGGCTGGCGGACATGGAGGCGGGGCGCGTGAAGGATGTGGATCAGGTGCGCGCCGAGGCCGAGATGACATAATGAAGGGGGCGTCGCAAAGTAAAGAGGCGGGTTGATTGTTATGAGCACACCATCACTGTCGGACATCTTGGAGTTGAGCGTCGCGGAGCGCATCCAGTTGGCGGAGGACATCTGGGATAGTGTAGCGAGCGTGCCGGAGGTTATTGAGTTGACGGACGAGCAGCGCGCGGAGTTGGATCGTCGGCTGGCGGCTTACGCGCAGAACCCGGACGCGGGAATCGCCTGGGATGAGTTGAAAGAGAAGCTGCGGAAGCGTGCATGACGTACAGGGTCATAATCCGCCCTGAAGCTGCCGCCGAAGTCGAAGAGGCGTTCCGCTGGCACGAAGAGCGGAGCGAGGGCCTGGGGCTTGAGTTCCTGCGCGCGGCCGATGCTTGCGTGGCCGCCGTGCAGCGCAACCCGGCCGCCTACCCCGTCATGCACGGGCCAGCCCGCCGTGCTCTGCTGCGTAAATTCCCGTACGCCATATTCTACCTCGTCGAAGACGACGCCATCATCGTCCTCGCCTGCTTCCACATCCGGCGCAGCCCGGCTGACTGGTTGCGTCGCACCTGACAGGCGTCTCGATACAAACGTAATCGGCTGCGCCCAACAACTGGCGCAACGGTAGTCTTTACTGTCGGCATTCGTTCTATGTCTGGCTTTAATAGTAACTATGAATCAGTCACCCGCACCGCTGACGAAGTGGCGCGGCTCGTCTCGGAGTTTGAGGCGTGTACGCTGCCGGGGGCGCGTTGGACGCACGAGGCGCACCTGACGGTGGGGCTGTGGTATCTGGCGCGGCACGACGCGGCGACGGCGACCGAGTTGATCCGCGCCGGCATCAAGCGTTACAACGCGGCGCGCGGCGTCGAGCAGACGGAGACGGGCGGCTACCACGAGACGATTACGCTGTTTTATGTGCGGGTCATCAGCCGCTATCTGAGGGGCGCGCGGGCGGGCGCGTCGCTGGCGGAACTGGTGGCGGGATTGATGCCGGCGTGCGGCGACCGCGCGTTGCCGTTCGAGTATTACAGCCGCGAGCGTCTGTTCTCGTGGGCGGCAAGGACGAGTTGGGTCGAGCCTGATTTGAAGCCGCTCGACTGAACTATTCCGACGGGTGTTGGCGATGAGCGTGTTCTTGCACGAGCAGTTGTATCGGTCGCGGGAGGTGATGGCGCGGGTGCGCGAGATGCCGTTGACGGTGTGCGGCGCGGGCGCGCTGGGCGCGAACGTGTTGGAGAGCCTGGCGCGGCAGGGGTTCGCGCGGCTGCGCGTGGTTGACCGCGACCGTGTGGAGGAGCAGAACCTGTCCACGCAGCCATACGGGCGCGCGGAGGTCGGCGCGCACAAGGCGCGTGTGCTGGCGCACGCCGTCTACCGCGCGCTCGGCGTCGAGGCGGACGCGCGGGCGGAAGAGTTGACGGCGGCGAACGCCGCGAAGCTGCTCGGCGGCAGCGCGCTCGTGTTGGACGCGTTCGACAACAGCGTGGCGCGGCGCGCGGTGCAGGACTACTGCGCCGGGGCGGGCGTCGCGTGTCTGCACGCGGGGCTGGCGGGCGACTACGCGGAGGTGATCTGGAACGAGGTCTACCGCGTGCCTTCGCCCGCGCAGGACGACGTGTGCGACTACCCGCTGGCGCGCAACCTGGTGACGCTGGCGGTGGCGGTCGCGTGCGAGTGCGTCGTCGAGTTCGTCGCCGAGGGCGCGCGGCGCAGCTACACGATCACGCTGCGCGACCTGGCCGTGCGCCCGTTCGAGTTGCGCGCGGGCTGAGTGTCTTCCGACTCACGCGCGCACCTCGACGAGCCACGTCCCGCCGGCCAACTCGCGCGTCTCGAATGCAACGGGCAGGAAGAGCTTGATGACCTCGATGTTGGTCGTCGTGTGCAGCGAGAGCGGGCCGGTGGTGTACGCGCCGCCGCCGGCCAGGGCGAGCGGGATGAGCAGTTGATCGGCGAGGTGTTCGCCGACGGGCCCGGCGTGCGCGAGGTAGCGGCGGGCCTCTGCGCAGGCGCGCTCGGCCACGGTCTCGGCGCGCACGCCGCGCTCGCCGATGCCGGTCACGATCTCGGTCAGGTGCGCGCTCTCGAACGCGAGCGTCAGGACGTTGCCGGGGCTGAGCGCGTCGGTCGCAGTCTCGACTTCGAGTTGCTCGTCCGCCCAGCCGAGTTGCGCGCGCACGACCGACAGCTCGCGCGCGGCGATTGCCGGGGGCAGCTTGACGACGAGCGCGCGCGCACGCTGACTCAGGAGCGGCCCGCGCTCGCGCAGATCGAGCGGCGCGAGGCGCGCGGCCGGCTCGACGTAGACGTTGAGTTGCCCGCCGCCGGGCGGGTAGAAGCCGTAGCGCGCCAGCTCGATTGCGACGCGCGGGCCCATGCGGCTGACGAGCGGCAGGAAGGCGCGCGCGAGGAATTCGTATGGCGGCGCGTGGACGTTGTGCGTGCCGCCGCGCAAGGTCAACAGGCTCGGCGCGTTGGCCGTCATGAGCGGCGGCAGGACGGTTTGCAGGACGAGCGTGGTGCTGCCGGCCGTCTGTATGTCGAAGGTGTACGCGCCGGGCGTGACCGCGCCCGGCCGGAAGGTGAACTCGCGCGCGCCGACGTGCGCGCCGTCCACCTGCGCGCCGCCGACCTCGGCGGCGGCGTTGACCGCCGTCAGGTGTTGGCGCTGCAAGCCTGGCTTGTCGCGGCGCGCGCGCACGTTGTAGATGCGGAAGGCGCGGCCCGTGATGAGCGCGAGCGCCAGAGACGTGCGTATGATCTGCCCGCCGCCCTCGCCGAACGAGCCGTCAATCGTGATCATTGCGGCCACCCCTCGTCGGTCGTGGGTTGAGTGTAGCGTACGATCAACTTAACACAGAGGGCACAGAGGTGACACAGAGGAGACACAGAGGGTTTTAACTGTGGCCTCTGTGTGAGACCGGCCGCGCTTCACATTCAACCACCGGCACAGACCCGGCGTGCTAAGCTACGCGTGCAAGCGCACCGAACAATCCTGCGACCTTTGTCTCCGATGAAACGATACAACCTCTGCCTGCTCGGCTTCGGCAACGTCGGGCGCGCGCTCGTCGCGCTGCTGCGGGAGAAGAGTGACGAACTGCGCGCGCGCTACCGGATCGAGTGGCGCATCACGGGCGTGGCGACGCGGCGCGTGGGCTGGCACGCCGCGCCGGACGGCTTCGAGCCGGGCGCGCTGCTCGACGGTCTTGTCGGCGCGGCGCAGTCAGCGCCGTCAGCATCGCTGCGCGAGTGGCTGGAAGCCGCCGGTTGCGACGTGCTGTTCGAGACGACGACGCTCGACCCGCACGCGGGGCAGCCGGCGATTGAGCACGTCCGCGCGGCGCTCGAAGCGGGCGCGCACGTCGTCACCGCCAACAAGGGGCCGGTCGTTTATGCCTACGAAGAGTTGACCGAGTTGGCGCGGCGGCGCGGGCGGCGCTTCTTGTTCGAGGCCACGGTCGCCGACTGCCTGCCCGTCTTCTCACTCTTCCGCGAGGCGCTGCCCGCCGCCCGCGTCCGAGCCTTCAGCGGCGTCTTCAACTCGACGACCAACGTCATCCTCGACGCGATGGGTGCGGGGCTGTCGTTCGACGAAGGCGTGCGGCGCGCGCAGAGCTTAGGCGTGGCGGAGAGCGATCCGAGCAACGACGTGGACGGCTGGGACGCGGCCGTCAAGGTCTGCGCGCTGGCGCGCGTGCTGCTCGGCGCGCCCGCGCGACCCGACGAGATCGAGCGCCGAGGGATTCGCGCGCTCCCGCCGGCCGCCGTGCAGGCGGCGCACGCCGCGGGCCGGCCCTTCCGCCTCGTCGGGCGCGCGCGCCATGAAGACGACCGGCTCGTCGCGCGCGTCGCGCCCGAACAGGTCGCGGCGGGCGACGCGCTCGCGCTCGCCCGCGGCACGTCCCTGCTCGTGCGCTTCGAGCTGGACGTGCTGCCCGGTCTCGTCCTCTTAGCCGAGCAGCCCAACCTGAAGAGCACCGCCTACGCCCTGCTCGCCGATTTCATCAACGCAGTAAAGCAGTAGTCAGTGGTCGGTGGTCAGTGGTCAGTGGGAAGACAGTTCAAAGTTCAAGGTTCAAAGTTCAAGGTTGGTCGGACGTTGAACCTTGAACTTTGAACCTTGAACTTTGAACTCTTAACTGACCACCGACCACTGACCACTGACCACTAGCCCCCGACTTCCGTCATCACGTCGAGGTTGCAGTCGGCGAGGGCGCTGCGCATACGCACTTGGCAGAGGAGGGCTTCGAGGTAGCAGGTGAGGCTGTTGAGGATGGTGGCCAGCTCGAAGTGGCTCTGGGCGGCGTGCAGCTCGGCGATGAAGCTCTCGTACTCGTCCCAGTCGCGGTACATGAGGTGGCACATGCTCTCGTCGCGGAAGAGGGTCAGGCGCGCGCGCAGGAGCGCGACGGCGCGCTGGTCGGCGGTGGCCTCGACGTGCCGTGCGAGTTGCAAGAGCTGCTCCAACTCGCGGTAGAGCTTGAGCGACTGTTGCCGGCGCGCGGCGAAGTCATCGAACAACTCCTCGCCCCTGGTCGTCGGCTCGAAGACCTGCGCGAGCACGATGAGCGACTGCTGCATGGCGTTGCGCAACAGCCCGTGCGCGTGTTCGAGGCGCGCGCGCACGGCCGAGGGCGTCGTCAGCTCGTCCAGCCCGACCAGCTCGTCCTCGAAGACGCGGCGCAACTCGTGGCCGAGCGCGTAGCCGATGCCTTCGAGCGCGCCCGCGAGCACCTCGTCGCCGCGCGCCTGCCGCCAGGCGTCGCCTTCGATGAAGGCGGCGAGCGCGCGCGCCTCCGAGTGCAGCCGCAGGAAGACGGACATCGTGGCGACCAGCAAACGCTCCTGCCGGACGTTGTGCTCGACCAGCTTCAGGTAGCCGAGCAGGCGCGTCATGTCCGTGAAGATGCGCGCCAGCAGCGCGTGCCGCGGGTGACCGGCGTGCTGCGCCAGTACGCCCGCGAGCGGCGCGGGCAGAGGCGGCGCTGCCGGCGGCGTCTGGGACGTTGGCGTCGTCTGCGACGGCGGCGTCGTGTTGTCGGGCGCGAGGGGTTCTTGGTTCATGCTCTGGCTCCGGCCGAAGGTGTCGTGTGTCGCCGGGCGGCGTTGGCGGGCCGCATTCGCGTGCGTGGCGGCGGCGCGGGCCGGCGCGCGCACGGCGACAACGGCCGGGCGTTGTCAACTGCCGTGCCAGTCGTCAGCGCCGCCGCGCCGCCGCGCGGAATGCCCGAAAGAGCGGGGATGCACTCCGGCGTCGGCGCGTGCGGTCAGCGGGGCAGTCTCTTTGACCTGTCAATGTGACGGCGATTGCGTGAGGCGCGCGGCCGGTTGAAACCCAGGAGGCACAGAGAAAGCCACAGAGGACACGGAGAGAAATGATCTCAAGTCTGAGATCGCTTTTCTCCGCGTCCTCTGTGTGACCTCTGTGCCCTCTGTGTTAATCCGTTCTGACGAGGCACTCAACCGCAAGCTAAACCCGCAGCCGCGTCTTCTTCAGCAGCCCGCGCAACTTCATGCGCGCCTTGTGCAGTTGCGACTTGCTCGTCCCGACCGAGCAGCCGAGCAGGCGCGCGATCTCCTCGTGCTCGTGCCCCTCAACGTCGTGCAGCACGAAGACCGCGCGGTAGCCGGGCGGGAGCTTGGCGACGGCGCGCTCAAGGGCGATGCGATCCACCACCGGCATGTGGTGCGGGTTCTCCGTCCCTTTGACGATTTGCACCGGCACGTCGCCGTCCTCGGTCGTCTGTTCGAGCCGCACGCCCTTCTTGCGGAAGTGCATCAAGACTTGGTTGACCGTCAGCCGGTGCAGCCACGTCGTAAACGCGGACTCGCCGCGGAAGCTGCCGATCTTGCGGTAGAGC
>DASVPY010000124.1:0-21757 GCA_036389395.1 Pyrinomonadaceae bacterium | reverse complement strand
GAACAGCGGCAAGTCGCCCGTCTTCAATCCGCAATCCGCAATCCGCAATCCGCAATCCCATGCAGTACCCGAACATCTACACCCTGTTTCGCGCGCGCGTCGGCGAGTACGCGGCGCACGCGGACGCGGCGCGGCGCGACGTGTTCTACGTGCGGGGCGGCGGCGGGTGGCGGGCCGTCTCCTGGGCGCAGTTCGGGGCGGACGTTGAGGCCTTCGCGTGCGCGCTGCTGGCGGCGGGGCTGACGCGGGGCGCGAGCGTGTGCGCGCTGATGGGCAACGTCCCTGAGTGGCCCGTGGCGGACATCGGCACGGTGGCGGCGGGCGGCGTCGGCGTCGGCTTGTACCCGACCAGCTCCGCCGAACAGTGCGAGTACATCATCCGCCACTCGGACGCCGAGTTCGTCCTCGTGGACACGCGCGCGCAGCTCGACAAGATCGTGAGCGTGCGCGCCGCGCTGCCGAAGGTCAGAGCGATCATCGCGCTCGACGACGCGGCGGCCGACGCGGCGCAGGACGTGATCGGTTACGGCGAGTTTTTGCGGCGCGGGCGCGACGCGCGCGCGCGGTTCGCGCCGCTCGTCGAAGAACGCGGCGCGCGCGCGCGGGCGGACGACACGGCCATCATGGTCTACACGTCGGGCACGACGGGGCGGCCCAAGGGCGCGTGCCTGAGCCACCGCTACGTCATCAACAGCGTCGAGTCGCTGCGCGCCACGATCCCCATTTACGACACAGACGTGGCGTTCTCCTATCTGCCCTACTGCCACGTCGCCGAGCGCATCTCCGGTCTTTATAATCGGCTCTACGCGGGCGCGGCCGCCTACTTCGTGGACGACCTGACGAAGCTCGGTCAGTACATGCTCGAAGTGCGGCCCACGGTCTTCGCCAGTCTGCCGCGCTTCTTCGAGAAGATACACGCGCGCGCCGTCGCCGACCTCGAACAGTTGCCGGCGGACGAGCGCCGCCGCTTCAACGAGGCGCTCTCGACCGGGCGCGAAGTCGTGCGGCTCGAACAAGCGCGTGAGGCCGTGCCGGCCGAGTTGCGCGCAGACTACGAGACGCACGCGCGCCCCTTGCTCGCGCGCGTGAAGGACTACTTCGGCGGGCGCATACGCCTGGCGACTTCGGGCGGCGCGCCGCTGCCGACCGAGATCGCCGAGTTCTTCGCCGCCGCCGGGCTGCCGATCCTGCAAGCCTACGGGCTGACCGAGAACGTCTGCGTCGCGTTCAACCGGCCCGACCACTACAAGTTCGGCACGGTCGGGCCGCCGATGCCCGGCTGCGAGGTGCGGCTCGCCGCGGACGGCGAGATCGAGGTGCGCAGCCGGATGATGTTCTCCGGCTACTACAAAGAGCCTGAGCAGACCGCCGAGGTCCTGCGCGACGGCTGGCTGCTGACGGGCGACCTCGGCGAGCTGGACGCAGACGGGTTTCTGAAGATCACCGGGCGCAAGAAGGAACTGATCGTCACCTCTACGGGGAAGAAGGTCGCGCCCGCCTACGTCGAGAATTTGATCAAAGAGCACCACCTGATCAGCCACGCCTTCGTCTACGGCGAGGGCCGCAGCTACCTGGTCGCGCTCGTCACCCTGAACGCTTTGGAGGCGGCCGAGTACGCGCGCGCGCGCGGGCTGGCGGCGGCGAGCTTCGCGGAGTTGACGCGCCGGCCCGAAATCGTCCAACTCGTGCAGGAGATCATCGCGGGCGTGAACCGCCGCGTCTCGTCCGCCGAGTCGGTCAAGCGCTTCGCCGTTCTCGAACGCGACTTCCGGATCGAGGCCGACGAGGTGACGCCCACGCTCAAGGTCAAGCGCGACGTGGTCGCGCGCCGCTTCCGAGATGTCTTGCAGCAGCTTTACGCCTGATGAGGCAGAAGCCAGAAGCCGGAAGCCGAATGAAGCTTCAGGGAACTCTTGCCGCGGCTCTATGCCTGCCGGTCGAGAGCGTCGAAGACGATTGGAGCAACGAACATGAGTGAACTCGCTGTCAGCTTACGGCCGCGCACGGCGGCCCCGTCGCGGGCGCGCGCGGCCGTCCTGCTCTGCTTGTTGTTGTTGGTCTGCGCGGGCGCGACGCACGCCGCGCCCGCTACGCAGGCGGCGGGCGCGCCGGGGCTGAAGGAGGCGACGGTCTTCGGTTTGAAGATGCGTTACGCGGAGGCGGGCGCTGGCCCCGCGGTCGTGCTGCTCCACGGCCTGGGCGGGAACGGCACGAACTGGGCCTTCAACGTCGCCCCGCTCGCGCAGAAGTACCGCGTCATCGTGCCCGATCAGATCGGCTTCGGGCAGTCGGACAAGCCGCAGCTCAACTACCGCGTCGGCACTTACGTTGACTTCCTGGATAAATTTCTGAGCGAGCTGAAGGTGGAGCGCGCGAGCCTGGTCGGCAACTCGATGGGCGGCTGGATCGCGGCCGCTTACGCGCTCGCGCACCCGGAGAAGGTCGAGCGCCTCGTGCTCGTGGACGCGGCCGGGTTCGCGCCGCCGAAAGATTTAGACCTGCGTATGCTCGCCGGTCTCAACCCCTCGACGCGCGCAGGGATGCGCCAACTCGCCGCGCTCGTCTTCTACAACAAGCAACTCTTCGCGTCGGACGCCGCCATCGATGCGGCGCTGACGCAGCGCATGACGGCGGGCGACGGCTACACGATCCAGAGCCTCGTCGAGTCCATCGCGCGCGGCGAAGACATGCTCGACGGCCGGCTCGGCGCGATCAAGCAGCCGACGCTCGTCGTCTGGGGGCGCGAAGACGGTCTCTTGCCGCTCCCCAACGGGCAGCGTTTCCAGCGCGAGATACCCGGCGCGCAACTCGTCGTCTTCGACCAGTGCGGGCACGTCCCGCAGGTCGAGAAGGCGGCCGAGTTCAACGCCGCCCTGCTCAAGTTCCTCGGCGGCGCGAACTGACGAAGGGGTGACGGCATGGCTTTGCAGGTGGGCGACACGGCGTCGCTGTCGAGGACGATCACGGACGCGGACATACGCGCGTTCGCCGAGTTGACGGGCGATCACAACCCCGTCCATCTGGACGACGAGTACGCCGCGGGCACGCGCTTCGGCCGCCGCATCGCGCACGGGATGTTGAGCGCGGGGCTGCTCTCGGCCGTGCTCGCCAACGAGCTGCCGGGGCGCGGCTCGGTCTACCTGAGCCAGAGTTTGCGCTTCGTCGCGCCGGTCTACCCCGGCGACACGGTGACGGCGCGCGTCACCGTGAAAGAGATTCGGGCCGATAAACCAATTGTCACGCTTGCGACCGTCTGCACCAACCAGCGCGACGAGCCGGTCATCAAGGGCGAGGCCGTGGTGCTCTGCACCGAAGCGTGAAAGGCGGCGCTGAAGATGAACGAAACGACAGCGGCGACTGACGCGGGCGTCGCGCCCGGCGCGGCGACGGCGGGCGCGGCCCACGCGCGCGTGCCGGCGGTGGCGTGGTACGCGCTCGGCGTCCTCACGCTCGTTTACGTCCTGAACTTCCTCGACCGCGTGCTGATCTACATCCTGTTCCCGCCGATCCAGAAGGAGTTGAAGTTCTCCGACCTGCAACTCGCGCTGCTCGGCACGACCTCGTTCACCATCTTCTACACGCTGCTCGGCATCCCCTTCGGCCGGCTGGCCGACCGCGCCACGCGCAAGTACCTGATCGCGGCCGGGCTGGGGCTGTGGAGTCTCTTCTCGGGGCTGACGGGCTTCGCCGGCAGTTTCACGACGCTGTTCCTGTGTCGCGTCGGCGTCGGCGTCGGCGAGGCGACGCTGGGGCCGGCGGCGCTCTCGCTCCTGAGCGATCACTTCCCGCCGCGGATGCGCGCGACCGTGCTGGCCGTCTACTCTTCGGGCATCACGATTGGCGGCGGCCTCGCGTTCTTCCTCGGCGGCTGGATCGGGCAGCACTGGGGCTGGCGCTGGGCGTTCTACGTGCTCGGCTTTCCGGGCTTGCTCCTCTGCGTGTTCGTCCTCTCGCTGAAGGAGAAACGGCGCGGCGCGACCGAGAGCGCGCCCGCGCATTACACGGCGCGCGACTGGCGGCTGCTGTTGCGCGTGCGCCCGCTGCTCTACCTGTACGCGGGCTACGCGCTGTACGGGCTGGCGTCGAACAGCCTGTCGGTGTGGATGCCGACCTTCTTCGCGCGCGTCTACAAGCTGCCGCTCGGCACCATCGGGCTGCTGGCGGGCATCTTGTCGGTGGTGGCGGGCGTGCCGGGCACGATCCTGGGCGGGGTGCTGGCGGATCGATTGAAGCGGCGCGGGCGCGGCGGGCGCTTGATGTTCGGCGCGTGCGGCGCGCTGGTCTCGATCCCGATCTGGCTCGTCGTGCTGTTTAGTCAGAACGCCGTCGTGCTCGTCTTGACCAACTACCTGCTGCTGGTGCTGGCGCTGATGTGGCTGGGGTCGGCGACGGCCGACGTGCACGACATCGCGGGGCCGCAGTTGCGGGGCCTCGGCATCGGCCTCTTCTTCTTCGCCGTCAACCTCATGTCTTACGGCGTCGGCGCGCCGCTCATCGGGCGGCTCAACGACCGGCTCGGCGTCGCCGCCAACCCGGAGATGATGCGCTACAGCCTGCTCGTCTGCCCGGCGGCGTGCGCGGTCGCCGCGCTGCTGCTCTGGCGCGGCAGTCGGCGGCTGGCGCAAACGCCCGAACCGGAGTAGCTTTAAGCCGCGCACAAGGTGGCGGCCCGATAAGACCGGCCGGGGGGAATTCTGAAACCCATGTTGCGATTGGTGCAGGCCGAGAGTGACGCGGACATCGCGGCGGCGCGGCAACTCTTCGAGGAGTACGCGGCGGCCACGGGCGTCGATCTCTGTTTTCAAAACTTCGCGCACGAGTTGGCGACGCTGCCCGGTCAGTACGCGCCGCCGCGCGGGCGTCTGCTGCTCGCGTGGCACGACGCGGAGCTGGCCGGCTGCGGCGCGCTGCGCCCGACCGCCGACGACGGCGCGTGCGAGATGAAGCGGCTCTACGTGCGGCCCGCGTTCCGCAGTCTGAAGACGGGGCGCGCGCTCGCCGAGGCGCTCGTCCTGGCGGCGCGCGAGATCGGTTACGCGCGGATGCGGCTCGACACGCTGCCCACGATGGCGCGTGCGCGCGCGCTCTACGAGGCGCTCGGCTTCCGAGAGATCGCGCCGTACTACCACAACCCGGTCGGCGGCTCGATCTACATGGAGCTTGACCTCACGTCTCAAGCGTGAACGGGTTGAAGTCGGTCGCGCGGTCGTAGTAGTCCTCGTGCTCGGCGCGCTTGAGGAAGTTGACGATCTGATAAGTGAGCGGCGTGGCGCAGACCTCCCAGAGCACCTTGAGGCAGTAGTTCGACACGAGCACCGCGAAGACCAGCCGCGCGGGCCAGCCGCGCGCGCCGAGGAAGGCGACGGGGTAGAAGATGAGCGAGTCGAACGCCTCGCCTATGACGGTTGAGCCGATGGTGCGCAGCCAGAGGAAGCGCCCCGCCGTCTTCAGTTTCAGCTTCGCGAGCACGAACGAGTTGGCGAACTCGCCCACCCAGAAGGCGGTCAAAGACGCCAGCACGATGCGCGGCGTCTGGCCGAAAATCTCCGCGTAGGCCGCCTGCTGCGTCCACCCGGCGGCGGGCGGCAGACGCACGATCACCCAACTCATCACGGACGCGAACAGCAGCGCCCCGAAGCCCGCCCAGATGACGCGCCGCGCCAGCGCGTAGCCGTAGACTTCGGTCAGCACGTCGTCGAGCAGGTAGCTCAGCGGGAAGAAGAGCACGCCCGCGCCGAACGAGTAGCCGGCGATGGCCGAGACCTTGCCGACGCCGATCAGGTTCGAGCAGAGCAGGACGGCGACGAAGGCCGCCATCAGCAGGTCGTAATACTTGTACGCGCGCCGCGCCCTGTGCGCCAAGAGAGTCTCGCCTCGCCGGTTGTACTCAGAGAAAGTCCGCCCGGCCCGCTCGTCGGGCGCGGCGATTATAGAGCAGAACGGGCGCGCGCGGGCGCGGGCATAAAATCGTAACGGGCACGTTTAAGAAGCGTCACCCGCGGCGGCTAAGGTGAAGACGGCATGACGGACGAGGCGGAGGTGCTGATCTTGGGCGCGGGCGCGGCCGGGCTGGCGGCGGCCGACGCTCTGAGCGCGGCGGGCGTGCGCGTGCTCGTGTTGGAGGCGCGGGCGCGACTCGGCGGGCGCGTCTACACGCGGCGCGTGGCTGATCTCGCGTACCCAATCGAGCTGGGCGCGGAGTTCGTCCACGGCCGGCCGCCCGAGACGTTCGCCGTCGCGGAGCGCGCGGGGCTGGCGCTGTGCGACGCGAGTGGGCGGCACTGGTACGTGCGCGGCGGGCAAGTCGAACGCTCCGGCGAGTTCTGGCGCAAGCTGCAAGGCGTCTTCGAGGCCATGCGCGCGGCGGGCGAACCAGACCGCTCGCTGGCGGAGTTCCTGGCGACTTACGAAGCGGGCGCGGAGACGGAAGAGGCGCGCCAACTCGCGCGCACCTTCGTGCAGGGCTTCCACGCCGCGCGCCCGGAGCGCGTCGGCGTGCAGGGGTTGAACCTGGCGAACCAGGCCGAAGACGAGATTGACGGCGACAGCTCGTTCCGCGTGCTCGCGGGCTACGGCCGGTTGCTTGAGTGGCTCGCGGCCGAGGCGTGCGGGCGCGGCGCGCGCGTGCAGTTGGAGACCGTGGCGGAAGAGGTGCGCTGGCAGAGCGGCCGCGTCGAAGTGTTAGCGCGCGTGGGCGAAGCGCGGCGGACGTTCGCGGCGGCGCGCGCGGTGTTGACGTTGCCGCTGGGCGTGCTGCAAGCCGCGCCGGGTGCATCGGGCGCGGTGCGTTTCGAGCCGGCGCTGCCGGAAAAGGAAGAGGCGGCGGCGGCGCTGTGCGTGGGGCAGGTGGTGCGCGTCGTGTGCCGTTTCCGCGAGCCGTTCTGGGAGCGCCTGTCGCTGCCGGCGGACGGAGGGCGTGTAGACCTCGCCGACTGGGGCTTCATCCACGCGGCGGGCCAGCCCGTGCCGACGTGGTGGACGCAACTGCCCGCGCGCGTGCCGGTGCTGGTCGGGTGGGCGGGCGGGCCCGCGGCCGAAGGTCTGTTGGCCGAAGGGCCGGCGGGCGTGCGCGCGCGTGCGCTCGCGTCTCTGGCAGCGATCTTGAACGTGCGGCGCGCGCGGCTCGAAGAGTTGCTGATAGAAGTCCACGCGCACGACTGGCAGGCCGACGGGTTCGCGCGCGGCGCGTACAGCTACGTGCCCGTGAACGGGCTGGCGGCGCAGGCGCGCCTCGCCGCGCCCGTCGCCGGCACGCTCTTCTTCGCGGGCGAGGCGACGAACACGGCCGGGCACGTCGGCACGGTACACGGCGCGCTCGCCACCGGGCAGCGCGCCGCCCGCGAGGTGCTGGCGAGCTTGGCCGACGCGCGCGGTGGCCTGTAGCGGAATGACAGAGCAGCGCAGAGGCACAGAGATTAGTCGAACTGTTACAAGAGTCATCCATCACACGCGCCCGCCGCGTACTGGCTCATAGCAAAGAGGCGAGTATGTCGGCGCGCGTAACACTCAAAGCAAGACTCCGCAAGGCGGTCGCGTTGCTCTGCGTCTGCGCGTTGTTGCTGCCGTGTTCATACGGGGCGACGCCGCCCGGTGCGGCCGCGGGGCGGAGCGCCAGGTCGCGGCCCGCCAAGCGCCGGAGGAAACGCGCGCCGGTGCGGCCGCCGCTGGTCGGCGTCGTCCGCGCCCGCGGCGTCTACGAAGGTTGCGGCTGCTACTTCAGCCTGCGGCGGAATCAGCCGACCGGCCACTTCTTCATCGCGGACATGGGCCGGCGGGCGTGGATGAACGTCGCGGGCAAAGATGTCGCGCTGGAACTCGTCGGCGCTTCGCACCTGAGTCTGCAAGCGACGCGCGGCCGCCGGATGAGTTACAGGTTCCGCGCGGCGGGCGTACGCGTCCGCCTGACGTTGGTGGTGACACGGACTTCGACCTACGAGGTGGATTATGAACCGGCGCGCTACGCCGTCACCGTCAATGTTGTCGCGGGCCGGCGGCGGCAGGTCGTCAGGGTCTACGGGCAGTCTTGCGGTTGTTGAAAGAGAGCGGACGTGCGCGTGTGCGGCTTCCGGCGCACGCAGACTTTTTTGTGTGCAGCGCCGTATATCTCGCGGCGCGGGCGGCAGTCGCTATCACGTGCGATTGAAAAGATGAACGGTCAACGGACGACACGCATCATCGCGGCCGCTCCGGCCTCGTGCGTCTTCGGCGCGGCGCTGCTCTGTGTGCTCTTCGTCGTCTCGCCCGACTGCGCGGCGCAGAGCAGACGCGCGCGGGGCGGTCTGCCCCGCGTCGGCACGATCAAAGACTACCCGGCGACGGGGCTGCTCACGGGCTGCGCCAACCTCTATTCGCACTTCGAGCACCAAGCCAGACAGCCGGGCGCTGATTACGTCTTCATCGCGCGCGACGGCGGCGACAACACGTGGATGAACCTGGGCGGGCGCGACGTGCGCCTCACGCAAATCAAACGGGCCACGCGCCGCACGCGGACGACGACGGCGTACTTTTATCGGTACGGGCGCTTGCGCATCAGCGTCCTCCTCGAAGTCTTCGATCCCGACCGCGCGCCGGCCGACGATTTTACGCTCAGGCTGAGGATCACTCTGCGGCGTGGGCGCGCCGTGCGCACCGTCCGTGCGCTCGGCTACTCGGACTGTTGAGGCGGGCGGACGAAGATGAGAGCGAAGCTCCTGAAGGCGTCGGTTCTGTTCTCCCTGCTCTGGCTCTCGTGCGCCGTCTGTCGGGCGCAAGCAGATAGGCCAAAGCCGCCGCGGGTGAGCGCCATCCAAGCCCGGCTCTTCTACGAGAACACCGGCGCGTTCTCCGAAAACGTGCTGACGGAGAAAGGCTTCGACCTCTGGAACACGCCGTTCGATTCGTCCTACGCGACCTTCGTCGTCGTGGAGGTCGCGGGCGTGCCGGCGTACCTGGACAGGCCGCTGCGGATCGAGTTGAGCGCGCGCTACGTCCCACTCGGCGCGCGGCGCGTCGTCACCTTGCGACAGACCGAGACGATCCGCAACGGCTCGGAGAGCGGCACAGCCTACGCCGGCTTCTGGCTGAAGAACACGGGCTGCGAACCCGTCTACCTGACGGCCCGCCTCGCGGGGCGCAAGGCGCGACTCCGCCAGACGATCAACTTCGGCTGCGGCGAGTGACGCCGTCCGGCGTGCGCGATGCTGGCGCTGCGCGCGCATCACTGATGAACTTAGCAGCATTCGATGTCGCAATGGCCCTCAGGAGGTGAAAGAGGATGTCTTGTTCATCTTGCGGCGTACCTGTCGCGCAGGGCTTAAGCTACTGTAATTATTGTGGCGCAAAGTTGAATGTGGAGAAGGGCGATAACGCCGTCAAATCATCAGAGGTGAAACCTGCAACCCTCGTATGGGGCATGGTGGCGGTCTTGGTCTTTGGCTTTGTAGCCATCACGTTCCTCATGATGGCGATGAAAATGGTCGGCTTAAATGTGGGGCAGATTCTCGCGTTCACGCTACTGAGCTTCCTAATGATGCTGCTGGTCGAAGGCGTGTTCATTTGGCAGTTATTGGGTCGCAAGCGTGGCGCTGAAGACACAGGCAAGACGGCGCTATCAAAGGAGCAAGCGACGAAAGAGCTTGATGGGGCACAGGCGCGAGTGCTGCCAGAGCCTAGGCCGAGCGTGACCGAGCATACGACGCGCGCATTCGAGCCGAGCTACAGCGAGCGAAAATCAAAATGAAGCAGCGCCGTCTAAGCCACGCCGCGCATGACAACTCGTTGAGTCGAAGCGCGGGATAGCAACTCTCTCATGCTCGTCTTTTGCGGCGTGGCTTGTGTACTGCTCGCCCGCGCCCGGTTAATCAACGCGAACAGGGAAGCCCGCCGATGAGCTTGTAAGGAGGACGTGATGGCTATAATCCCAACCGTGCGCTGCGGGAACATGAGGACTTCGCTCGCGTTCTACACCGGCGTGCTCGATTTCGAGCGCGTGGATGGTGATGACAACCCGGATGATCCCTCCTTCAGCGTCCTGGCGCGGAACGGGGATCAACTCATACTTTCCAGCCACCGCGGGGATGGACAGTTTGGTCAGGCCGTTGTTGTCACGACCGACGACGTTGACGCCCTGTTTCGCAAGTTCCGGGCGCGAGGGCTGCACACGCCGGGGAATCCGGACGCGCCCGCGGCAGTCCATGAAGGCCCGATTGATCAGAGTTGGGGGACGCGCGAGTTCTACGTAGACGATCCCGACCGCAACACCCTGCGGTTCACCCAGGCGTAGCTACGATGCTGAACATCATCTCACTCGTGACGGCACTGGCCGTGCTTTCCGTGAATACGGTTGTCGCGCAGTCCACGGCGGCCGCCGCCCGGACGAAGCAGAAGGTAATTTCTATCGCCGAAGCACGCGCGCTCCCGTTAGGGACTAGGGTGACGATTGAAGGCTCAATCACAGTGCCGGCCGGGGCTTTCAAGTCGAGCTTCAATGACGAAGGGTTTGTCATTCAGGACGTAAGCAGCGGGATGTACGTCAGCGTCCACGCGCACCTCAACTTGGCCCTGCGGCAGCGTGTGCGCGTGACGGGCCGGCTGGCTGAAACCAACGCCCAATTTAGAATCGTTGAAGCTGAGGCGGGCGGCGTCGCCGTGCTTGGTCGCGGGCCGGAAGTGAAACCGAAGTCCGTCCCGACCGGTCAAGTCAACGAACAAACACTGGGGCAACTCGTTAGAGTGGCGGGTACGATTAGCAACGCGGTCGTCAGCATCGCGCCGTTTGGCTTTCGCCTCGGCGTTGACGACGGCAGCGGCGAAGCAGTGGTTTATGTTTCCACCTCGACCGGGATCACGCAAGAGGACTTGCGGCCGGGTCGGCGCGTGAGCGTGACGGGCATCGGCGGACAGTTTAAAGGTCAGTACCAGCTTTACCCGCGTTCCCCGGCAGACATCAAGCCGCTACCACCAGCTAAGGCGACACGAAGGCGCGGATGATTAGATTGCAATCTACACGCTCGACCGCTTCCCTTGTGTTGATTCAATGGACGACTTCACGGCTAGAGAAAGACGGGCGCGGGCCGTCGAAGTGGCCACCGAGATAGGAGTTTTCGTGTGGCCGTGCGGTGTTGGGCGCAGCCCGATAGAGCGCCGGAGGTTCGTGAGGCGGCGGAGTATCATCTCGGCCGCTTGCACGGTCTCGGTTGACGGCGGCAGGGAAAGCTCGAAGGCGACCCGTTGCAAACGGCGGCGCGGAGGCAGCGCGGAGCCGCCGAGCGGCATCTGAGGTAGGCTTATTTATTGCGCGGGCGCGCCGCGCGTCTCTGCTCTGCCTCGACCCGTCCCGACCCCTTCGAGGTAAGCCCATGCCAGTCTGTTAGTCTCTGTATATTGGTGTTATGGAAGTCGCGCACCTCGCGTCAGGATCACTTTGTCAGGCCCGCAAGCGGCGGCCGGCGCTTATCATCTGGTCACTGCTGCTCCTCGTAGGCGCGGGCCTCGGCCACGCGCCGGCACAGGCCGCCGTGCGAAAACACGCGCAACGGCACGCCGGCAGGCGGGTCGGCGCGGGTCAAGGCGTCAGGCAGCGTCGCCGGCAACACCGCAAACCGGCCCCGGTCGTGCCGTCGCCCCCCGAGCCGAGCCGGGCGGAGGTTGAAGAGGACAGCGAGGGGCGGCGGAGTTGGTTTCTCTTTAAGCGCGCCTACCCGTTCAAGGACATCCCGCTGGGCGCGCGCCGCGCGGCCTGGGCGGCGCGGCCCAAGTCCGCGCAGGCGGGCGTGCGCGCTCTGACCGATCAGACGCAACAGGTCTGGGCGGCGCTCGGCCCGGCCCCGACCGTCACGCGGGGCGTGAGCTGGGGCGACACCAGCGGCCGGATCAACGCCGTCGCCGTCTCGCCCGCGAACCCGCAACTCGTCTTAGTCGGGGCCTCGACGGGCGGCATCTGGCGCTCGACCGACGGCGGCGCGCACTTCGCCCCCGTCAGCGACGATCAGGTCGAGCTGTCGGTGAGCTGGCTCGCGTTCGCGCCGAGCAACCCCGCGGTCGTCTACGCCGGCATGGGCGACATAGATCACGAGTACCTCGGCTCGGGCGTCCTCAAGTCAACGGACGGCGGGCAGACGTGGGCGCGCGTCAGCAACGCGACGCTGCCCGATGGCGTCACCGCGCGCCTGGAGGTTGACCCGACGAACGCGGCGCGCGTCTACCTCGCGCAGTACCTCACGACCGACCGCGCCACGAACGTCTCGGCGGCGAGCGGTCTCTTCGTCTCGAACGACGGCGGCGTCAACTGGACGAAGGCGCTCGCCGGTCAGGTGCGCGACGTGGTGCTTCATCCCGCCAACCCGCAAGTTATCTACGCGAGTCTCGCCGCGCGCACTACGCCGGGCGGCGGCGGCCCGACGGGTCTCTTCCGCTCGACGGACGGCGGCAACACCTGGACGAACCTGCCCGTCCCCACTACGGGGCTGCACAGCGGCTTCTGGGATTTCCGCATCGCCGTCACGCCCGCCGACCCGCAGCGCGTCTACGTCTACTACGGCACGATCTTCTTCGGCGAGACGCGCTTCCTGGTCAGCTTCGACGGCGGCGCGACGTGGCAGGGGCGCAACGCCACGCAGGTGGACTCGGGCCAGTTCGGCTACAACACCTACCTGTTCGGCGATCCCAACAACGCCGACACCGTCTACCTCGGCGCGCACGATCTCTACAAGAGTAACGACGGCGGCGCGTCGTGGACGAACATGACCAGGAACTTCGCCCCGTCGAGCGGCGGCGGCCCTTGGTCTTATCAGCCGGGGCTGTCTACGACCCACTCCGATCAGCAAGGCTTCGCCTTCGAGCCGGGCAACACGTCGGTCATGTACCTGGCGAACGACGGCGGTCTCTGGAAGTCGGCGGACGGCGGCGCGAGCCTGCAATCGCTCAACGCGACGCTCTCGCTCGTGCAGTTCAACAGCCTCGCCCTGCACCCGACCGACGCGGGCTTCACCATCGGCGGCACGCAGGACAACGGCACGCAGCGCCGTCTGCCCGAAGCGCCGACGAACTCGCCGGCCGTCAAGTGGGACGAGCCGAGCGGCAGCGACGGCGGCGCGTGCGTCATCAACCCGGTCAACCCCGCCATCGTCTACGCCACTTACTACGCGGCCTGGGTCAACCGCTTCCGCGTCAGCCCGACCTGCTTCTGCTACGAGAAACAGATCGGCGACTTCTCCACCTGGGGCGAGAGCACGACCAACACGCGCATCGCCTTCTACCCGCCGCTCGTCGGCAACGGCGTCGATCAGACGATCTACTTCGGCACTTGGCGGCTGTTCAAGAGCATCAACCTCGGCGACAGTTGGTCAGCGCCCGCGCCCACAACCGATCTGACGAAGGGCGGGCGCGACGTGCTCAACGCCATCGCCGTGGCGCGCTCCGATCTGAACGTCATCTACACGGGTTCGGCGCAGGGGCGGGCCATGATCAGTTCGGACGGCGGCGTCAGTTGGCGCGACATCACCGCGGGGCTGCCGAACCGTTTCATCGAGAGTATCGTCGTCGATCCCGGCAACTCTGCGCGCGCTTACCTGTCCGTGTCGGGCTACGGCTCCGGGCACGTCTTCAAGACGACGGACGCGGGCCAGAGTTGGACGGACGTGAGCGGCAACCTGCCCAACATCCCGACGAGCGCGCTCCTACTCGATCCGCTCAACCCGCAGACGCTCTACGCGGGCACGGACATCGGCGTCTTCCGCTCGACGACCGGCGGCACGAACTGGGAGACTTTCAACAACGGCTTGCCGCCCGTCATGATCACCGCCTTCACGGCGCAGCCGGGCGGGCGTATCCAGGTGGGGACTTTCGGGCGCGGCGCTTACGAATTACACACCGTCACCGCCCCTGCCGTCGCGTTCGGCGCGGCGACTTATCAGGCGCGGGAGGGCGACGGTTTCGCCACGATCACGGTCACGCGTTCCGGCGACACGTCGGGGCAGAGCACGGTCGAGTTCGCGACCGTGGACGACCCGGCCGCCGTGCCCTGCAACGACACGACGGCGCGGCCCGGCGTCGCCTTCGCGCGCTGCGACTACGCGACGACCGTTGACACCATCTCCTTCGCCGCCGGCCAGACGACGAAGAACATCACGATCCCTCTGATCGACGACGCGCACGTCGAGGGCGGCGAGACGGTGCAACTGCAACTGCTGAACCCGTCCGGCGCGACGCTCGGCGCTCAGCAGACGGCCACGCTCGCGCTCGCCGATAACGACGCACCCGGCGCGCCCAACCCGATCTTCACGACGCCGTTCTTCGTCCGCCAGCATTATCTGGACTTCCTGTCGCGCGAACCCGAACAGGGCGAGCCTTGGTCGAACGTCCTGAACAACTGTTCCGACGTGAACAGCAACCCGGCGTGCGACCGGCTGACGGTCTCGGCCGCGTTCTTCGGCTCGCCGGAGTTTCGGCTGAAAGGCTTCTATGCCTTCCGCTTCTACAAGCTGGCCTTCAACCGCCTGCCGGAGTACGGCGAGATCGTCGCGGACATGCGCGGCGTGACCGGGCAGACCGCCGCCGAGGTCTATCAGAAGAAGGCGAGTTTCGCGCAGGCGTTCGTGCAGCGGTCGGAGTTTGCGAGCGCCTACGGCGGGCTGTCGCACAGCGCCTACGTCGCGGCGCTCATGGGCCGCTACAACCTGACGGGCATCAGCACGCCCGACCCGGCGCAGCCGGACACGGGCGCGCTGGTGACGCTGAGTGCGACGCAGTTGACCGACAGGCTGAACGCCGGCACGTTGACCAGGGCGCAGGTCTTGCGCGCCGTCGCCGACAGCGAGCAGGTCTCCAACGCCGAGTTCAATCAAGCCTTCGTGGCCATGCAGTACTACGGCTACCTCAGGCGCAAGCCGGAGAGCGACGGCTACCAGAACTGGCTGAATTATCTGAACGCGCACCCCGACGATTTCCGCACGATGGTCAACGGCTTTATGAACTCGGTCGAATATCGCCTGCGGTTCGGGCCGCCTTAAGTAGTCGTGGGCGGGCGTCGGCCTCCCGCCCACGGTCTTTGCGCCGCACCGCCGGCTCAGTACGCTTCGATCTCCGTAATGCGGCTGTAGTGCGTCAAGCCGCCGTTGACCACGACCCTGATCTGGTCTGTCGTCACAGGGGCGAACGTCAGCTTCACCCACACCTTGTTGTTGCCCGTCACCGCCCCGCCCGGCACGGGCTGCCACGCCGAACCGTTCCAATATTCCAGGCTGAAACTCGTCTCATGTAAGGGCTGTTGGGCGCGAGCCGGTAGTTGCCGCCCGCGCGATCAACGAAGCCGACGCTGTCGTAGTTGGCGGCGGCCGGCGGGTTGTCCGTCGGGTAAGGGTAGGCTTGCGTGTTGCCCACGAGGGCGTTGCGGCGGAAGTCCCAGGTCGTGCCCGCGTGGTAGTCGAGTGCCTCCGTGCCGACGAAACCGTTGGGGCCGCCGATGACGTGCGCGTTGAAGATGTTGTCGTTCAGGACGAGACCAGAAACGCGGGCCGCGTGTTCGACGGACGGGTGCTCGAAGCCCACGCCGCGGCCCGAGCTGCCCCCCGCCTCCATGGTGTTGTGCGTGAACGCGAAGTTGACACCGCCGGGTTCGTTAAAGAGCACCCAGATGCCGTGCCCGTTCCACCTGTAGCCGTCCACGTCGTAGAACAGGTTGTTGTGGACGCGTATGTTGCGCGCGACCTGGCTCGGGGGGCTATAGTCTTGCTCCAGGATGTTGATACCGCTCGCCGTGTGGCGCACGATGTTGTTCGTGAACGTCACGTCCTCGACCGTGACCCACGGGTTGTTCCCCTCCCGGTTACGCACGGTGAACAGGATGGCGAAACCGTTCTGCGAGTCGCCCAGTTGTTCTCGAAGACGTTGCCGTCCACGGTGACGCGGCGCGCGTTCTTCAGCTCGAAGATGCTCTTGACCATCCAGTGCGTGCCGCCGTAGCAGTCGCACGGGTCGCCCACGCGCCACGACAGCGGCTTAAAGAAGTGGTTGCGCCGGACTTCGATGTCTTCGGCAACGAGGTTCGGGATGGGGGCGTCCGTGCCGCCGAAGATGACGTTCTCGCCCGCGCCTTCGAGGTAGTTGTTGATGAGCTTGAAGGGGCCGGGGCCGTTCCAGCTACCGACGGCCTGCGCCTCCTGCCCGACCACCTTGAAGCCGGCGACGTAGCTGTTGATGATGTCGGTGTACGCGCTGTTGAGTTGGACGCCGCGCTTGAGCGCCTGCTCGGGTAAGGCGTGGACGTAGCAGCGGTCGAGTACGAGGTGGTGCGGCACCTCCGCGAGCGTGTCCTGGTTCGGCCCGTTGTCGCCGAGCATGACGAGATCGAACACCAGAGCCGAGCTGTCCGCGGGGCGGAACTCGACGCCGACGAAGCGGTAGTGGTGGGCGCTGGCGGCGGTGCGCAACGCGGGTTCGCCGAAGCCGCGCGAGACGACCTTGGGTAAGACGGCGGCGTAGGCCGGCGTGATGCGTTGCCCGGCCGGGGGGCAGGCTCGCATCGGGCGCGGAGGTGCGGATCGTGATCCAGTCGGCGTCCGTGCCCGCGCCCGGCTTGTAGGGCAGCGTGAACGGCCCCGCGCCGGTCGCGGGCGCGAACGTGGCCCGGCGGCCAACTCAATCGTGTCGCCCGGCTGGGCGAGGTCGAGCGCGGCCTGAAAATCCCCGCCGGCCTCGACGCGAATCGTCGCGGCGCGGGCCGACCCCGGCCGCGCGGCGCTGGCGGCGGCCAAGAAGGTCAAGACTAACAGGTTGAGCTTGGCAGGGCGCGCACGCCGCCGGCCGGCAGCGCGCGCATACGAGGTGAACATTTGTGTCGCTCCTTGAGGTTGTAAACGGGTCGTTACAGCGGCAAGCCTCGTGCGCGGCCGGAACGCTACGCTTGCCGTTCCTAAATGTCAATCAAATCCGCTTCGGCGACCCGTACGCATGACAGAAAAACTGTCGCACCCTTGAGCAGCGACTGTGCCCCCTGTTCAGGCCGGACGCAACGCGGACGAGGCCGCGCGCGGCCTCGGCTTCGCCGGCACGGCCTCCCGTTCTTAATTTAACTCCGCAGGTAGGACTCAAGCGCCGAAATCTAAACGCGTTTTTCGCCGGAAAATCACAGGTTTTGGAAACTGGAATTAAACCCCTCCAAATTCCCTCCACGGGTCACGGCCTTTTACGCCCCCTGAGTTACTCGATAATTGACACGTTATGAATGCCGAAACATTGGAGTTTGGCGTATCGAACTCAATCATCAATGGGACTGCGTACACCTTTCCCGCCGCGGTTCAGCACGTGCGTATAGATCATCGTCGTCTTCACGTCCGCGTGCCCCAGTAGCTCCTGCACGGTTCTAATATCATAGCCGGCTTCGAGCAAGTGCGTGGCGAAGCTGTGGCGGAAGGTGTGGCACGTGCCCGGCTTCGCGAGGCCCGCCGCCCGCACCGCCTGCTTGACCGCCTTCTGCAAGACTGTCTCCGAGACGTGGTGCCGACGCTCCGCCCCCGCGCGCGGGTCGGCCGAGCGGTGCGCCGCCGGGAAGACATACTGCCAGCCCCACTCGCGCGCCGCGCCCGCGTACTTACGGGCGAGCGCGTACGGCATGTGTACCTCACCGAAGCCGGCCCGCACATCCCGCTCGTGCAACTCCCGCACTCTGACCAGGTGCCGCTCCAACGGCTCGACGAGCGCCTGCGGCAACACCGTCACCCGATCCTTCCCGCCTTTGCCTTCGCGGACAGTCAGCTGCCGCCGGGCGAAGTCTACGTCCTTGACCCGCAGCCGCAGGCACTCGGTCAGCCGCAGCCCCGCGCCGTAGAGCAAACTCGCCATCAGCCACTTAGCGCCGTCCAGCCGGGCCAGCACGGCGCGCGCCTCAGCCTTGGTAAAGACCACGGGCAGGCGCGTCGGCCGCTTCGCCCGTTCGATCCCATCCACCCACCCCAACGGCTGCCCCAGCACATCCCGGTAAAGGAACAGGATGGCGGCCAGGGCCTGGTTCTGCGTCGAGGCGGCCACCTGCCGCCGGACGGCCAAGTCGGAGAGATAGGCGCGCACCTCACCCGCGCCCAACTCCGCCGGGTGGCGCTTGCCGTGGAACAGGATGAAGTCGCGGATGCGTTGGAGATAGGCTTCCTCGGTGCGCAGGCTGTAGTGGCGGGTGCGGAGCAGTTCGCGCGTGCGGTCAAGGAGCTTGGGCATGGTGAACCGACCTTATCCGTGCGGTTGGGAAAGCGCCGCCTAAGCTACTGCGCCGCGCGCCGGCTAATCAATGGCGCGGGCGCGTAAGTTGTTGATAAAATAGCGCAGGTGTGACGGAGCAGATGATTAGGCCGCGCTTTCGCCGCTTTCCACCCCGGCGATTAGTACACCTAATTGTAGTTATGTGGCTTCGCTCCTCTACCTTATACTATCTGCAAAAATCGAATTGTGAGGCGAGATGAATGGCTATCGAAGACGAAATTAGAGACCTAGCAAATTGGCACGCTGAAGCATTGAAACAGAAAATTGATGAGCGGGTTGAGGAGATGCGGCAGGATGATACTTCGCATTTTCTTATCTACCGCGTTTTGGGTGTTGCCAACGAAGAAGGCAGGCTAATTGATGTTTATCAGAACAAGGGGAGGTTGCTATACAAGTATGCTGGTTCATTTTTAGAGCAAGCTGCTACGCTTTGCTTCAAAAGTGCGTTTCCAGATTCAGGCTCCACTTGGATTCCAAATACTTTGGGGAAGCGCCCTAAGAAATTTCAAATTGATTGTCTGATTGATAATGACGCAGTTGAGATAAAGTGGCGAGATGCTACTACTGATGGAGATCATGTGACGAAGGAGCATACCCGCCTTCGCGTAATCCATGATGCTGGATATGTCCCTATCAGAGTGATGTTTTATTACCCGAATAGGGAACAAGCTATCAAGATTCAACAGGCGTTAGAAACCCTTTATAAAGGAATGAATGGGTTCTATTATTATGGTGATGCCGCTTGGGAATACATGAGGGAAAGAACGGGAGTTGAGTTGAAGCAAATTCTTGAAAAACTTGCGGCGGAGAAAGCAGGCTGAGATGACAATACAGATTCATTTAGGCGATTGCTTAGAGATTGCAAAGGGCATTCCAGATGGAACAATAGATTTAGTTTACCTTGACCCGCCTTTCTTCACTGGAAAAGTTCAGAAACTTAGCACAAGAGATCGGACTAAAGAGTTCAGCTTCAGCGATAGCTGGAAATCTGCCGATGAGTATGCTGATTTCTTGTCGATGAGGCTAAAAGAATTTCGCCGCGTTCTTGCTTCTACAGGCTCTATTTTCTTCCACTGCGATACTAATGCCGCTCACCTTGTGCGTTTGCTGCTGGATGAAGTGTTCGGTCATAGTATGTTTCGCGCCGAAATAATCTGGCATTATCGAAGGTGGTCTAATTCTCACAGGTCATTAATGCCTTCACATCAAACCATCTATTTCTACTCGAAAACTGATAGCTATAAATTTAATACGATATATGAAGGTTATTCGCCCTCCACTAATGTTGACCAGATATTACAGAAGAGGAAAAGGGATGAGTTTGGTAAATCAGTGTATGCCAGAGACGAAAACGGCAACCCAATATCTAACGGTGATAAGAAAGGCGTCCCCATCGGTGACGTTTGGGACATTCCTCTTCTCAATCCTAAGGCAAAAGAAAGAGTCGGCTACCCCACACAGAAGCCGATATTATTGCTGGAAAGAATCATCCAGATTTCAACTGATGAAGGTGACACGGTGTTCGATCCGTTCTGTGGCAGTGGGACGACCCTTCTTGCAACCGAGTTGCTTAATAGGAATGGCATAGGCATTGATATTTCCTCAGAGGCAATAAAGCTAACAAGAGAGCGGCTTGAAAATCCCGTTAAGTCAAAGTCGCATTTGATGGATATTGGGAGAGATGCTTATCGGCTTGCCGACGAAGGCGCATTGTCACACCTAAAAGGCTTGGACTTTGTGCCGGTTCAGCGTAATTTCGGCATCGATGCCTTCTTAAAAGTAGGTCTCGATAGTGGCTCTATTCCTGTTAGAGTACAACGTGAGGGAGAGTCTTTGATTGATGCTGCGAGCGCACTTCATAAGGCAGCAAAAACTAAAAAGGTTATTGCAATGATACTCGTAGCCACTCAAATGGATTTAGGTTTCGATATAGGCAGCTTATTCCCTGAAGTTATCATCGTTGATACAGCGTCCAATGCTATTGGTAAGGTCATTCGTGATCTTAAAAGAAGTCAGTAAATCATCTGACCTATTCCACATCACGCGCCACATAACAACGGCATGCAGCGGACTCGCGCCTCAGCGTCGCTCTCATGATTGTTGAATTGGCGCTCGCCGCTGATGCCGGGCGTTATGCCTCTTAGGGTCTCGAACATATCTAATAAAGGAGCTTATTAAATGCGAATATCAGTTTTCGTTGATGGGGCGAACTTCTTTTACATGCAAAGACGGCTTGGATGGTGGATTGATCCCAAGAAGCTTCTTGATTTCGTCAGAACCAAAGGCGAAATCGTAGATGCCGTTTATTATGTCGGAGTGGAAGCTCCTCCTGAAGCGCGGCAACAGGGATTCTTGAATTTTCTTGGGCATGTTGGCTTCTCGCTCGAAACTAAGACCTTGAAAACCATCATTCAGGATGATGGAACAGAGAAAAGAAAAGCCAATCTGGATATTGAAATTGTGCTTGATATGTTCAATACCATTGACCATTATGATATGGCAGTTCTGTTTAGTGGAGATGGAGATTTTGAGAGACCTTTAAGGTTGCTAAAGGCGCGAGGAAAAAGATTTCTTGTATTGTCCACTCAAGGTTTCGTAGCAAAGGAAATCCGTGAGGTTGCTGGTATGCATTATCTTGATGTGCAGGAAATCAGAGAGCACATCGAGAAAGAGCATTCTGACAAAGGCGAGGCATAACAACTCATTCAACCGGAGCGCGAACAGCATTGCTTTCATGCGCGAGACTTGGATGCTTGATGCGTTGAATGCGCGCCCGGTTAATTCGGGCGTTAGGCGCTACGTTGTTACAACAAAGGAGATTCTGAGCAAATGCAACAACACCAAATTACAAGTCTTATAGACGACTTAAAGAAAATAAGGGATCTTCTTCCGACTACAGATTTGTATTCTGAAGTCCCAGAGTCCCCTGAAATAGTCGTTCTTTATTTGAATGCAAATCGCGGCTTAATCGAATTCTGTTTAGAGAAAGTTTACAAAGATAGAACTCGAGAGCAGAGGATGGAAATGTGCAAAAGTCATCCTGGGCTTGATGAATCAGTGGCTGACGATGAATCATATGACATGGCATCACACCCACTATGGTGTGCTGAAAATTCTTTTATGCTAGAGCCGCGTGTTGAACGACAACATATTACTATGCTCATAAATGCTTTGGAGTATGCTAAATACTGTGTTGTCTCTGAGGGAATAAGAAAATTATTTATGCACCCATTGGAGGAATATCTCTCTTGAGTTAAGAGAGAATAGTACGTGATAAAATTGAGTGCTAATCCAATCGCGCCTAACAACGGCATGCACCCGACCGCCCTCAGCGTGCCTCTCATCAACCTTGTCTGGCTTCGGCTTGCTTGTGTGGTCGCGCCGGGCGGCGGGTGAGATACTGTGTTAGCTGTCAAGCTGTTTTTGCTTTCTGCGCCCACTCCGGGTCGAAGGGTCTGCCCGTCTTGAGCACGCCGTAAGCTAAGTGCATGAGCTTGCGCATCGCCGCCCCGATCACAGCCATCTTGCT
>DASVPY010000123.1:0-27228 GCA_036389395.1 Pyrinomonadaceae bacterium | reverse complement strand
GGCAGCATCACGCCGCACACGAAGTTCAGGGCCGAGGCCTACATCCTGACGAAGGAGGAGGGCGGGCGGCACACGCCGTTCTTCACCGGCTACCGGCCGCAGTTCTACTTCCGGACGACGGACGTGACGGGGGTGGCGAAGTTGCCGGAGGGGGTGGAGATGGTGATGCCGGGGGACAACGTGGCGATGGAGGTGGAGTTGATTACGCCCATCGCGATGGAGAAGGGGTTAAGGTTCGCCATCCGCGAGGGCGGGCGCACGGTCGGCGCGGGCACCATCTCCGAAATCGTCGAGTAACGAAGGGGACTCGACTGCCGGCCGGCGTCGGGGGCGACGCCGGCCGGGCACTTAAGGCTGACTGCCGAAAGCTGAAAGCTCATGCTGAACGAAAAGATCAGAATCCGACTCAAGGCCTACGATCACCGCGTGCTGGATCAGTCCACCTCGGAGATCGTCGAGACGGCCAAGCGCACGGGCGCGCGCGTGGCGGGCCCGATCCCGCTCCCGACCGCCAAGAACAAGTGGACGGTGCTCCGGTCGCCGCACGTGGACAAGAAGTCGCGCGAGCAGTTCGAGATTCGCACGCACAAGCGGCTCATGGACATCCTCGACCCGACGCCGCAGACGGTGGACGCGCTCATGAAGCTCGACCTGCCCGCCGGTGTGGACGTGGAGATCAAGGCGTTCGGCAGACAATAGAGCAGTGGTCGGTGGTCGGTGGTCGGTGGTCAGTTAAAAACTGACTTCCCTGACTGCTGACCACCGACCACTGACCACTGAGGTTAGATGATGGTTAACGGAATCATCGGTCGGAAAGTCGGGATGACGCAGTTGTTCGCCGAGGACGGGACGGTCACGCCGGTGACGGTCATCAAGGCGGGCCCCTGTGTCGTCGTGCAGAAGAAGACGGCTACGGGGCCGGACGGCTACGACGCGGTGCAGTTGGGTCTCGTCGAAGAGCGCCCCGTCAAGCTGAAGAACGTCAACAAGCCGATGCGCGGCCACTTCGAGAAGACGGGCGCGGGCCTGCCGCCCACGCGCGTGCTCAAGGAGATTCGCGTCACCGACGGCGACGCGGGCCTCGACGTGGGCGATCAGGTGCGCGTGGATCAGTTCGCCGACGGCGACAAGATCGACGTGATCGGGCGCAGCAAGGGGCGGGGCTTCGCCGGCACGGTCAAGCGCCACCACTTCAACCGCGGGCCCGAGTCGCACGGCTCGATGAACGTGCGCGCGCCGGGTTCAATCGGCGCGTCCGCCTACCCGTCGCGCGTCATCAAGGGCACGCGCTCCTCCGGGCACATGGGCGACGAGCGCGTGACGACCAAGGGTTTGACCGTGGCGCGCGTGGACGTGGAGAACAACCTGCTGATGGTGCGCGGCGCGGTGCCGGGCGCGAACGGCAGCGTCGTCGTCGTCCGCAAGGCGGAGAGACAGAAAAAGCAGTGACGGGTGACCGGTGACGGGTGACAGGCAAGAACAAATTTTTACTTGTCACCCGTCACCCGTCACCCGTCACGGGAGTTGAGCTATGCCTACCGTGAAGGTGCGCAATCTGAAGAACGAAGAGGTCGCCGACGTGGAGTTGTCGGAGGCGGTCTTCGGCGCGGCGTTGAACGAGGCGCTGATCCACGCCGCGGTCAAGAACTTCCTCGCCAACGCGCGGCAGGGGACGGTCGGGACGAAGACGCGCGGCGACGTGTCCGGCTCGGGCCGCAAGCTGTGGAAGCAGAAGGGCACGGGGCGCGCGCGCATCGCCTCGATCCGCTCGCCGCTCTGGAAGGGCGGCGGCAACGTCCACGGGCCGCAGGCGCGCGACTGGTCTTATAACCTGCCGAAGAAGATGAGGCGCGGCGCGCTGCGCTCGGCTCTGTCGGAGCGGCTGCGCGAGGGCAACCTCGTCGTCGTCGAGGCCTTCACGTTCGCCGCGCCGAAGACGAAGGAGTTCGTCGGCGCGCTCGCGGCGCTCGGGCTTGAGGGCCGGACGCTCATCGTGGACTCGCTCGACAACGAGAACCTGATGCTCTCGGCGCGCAACGTCCGGCAGGCCAAGATCGTCAACAGCCGCGGCCTGAACATCTACGACCTGCTCTACCACGAGAAGCTGGTGCTCACGCGCGCGGCCGCGGACGAACTGACGGCGCTGCTCGACCCGCAGCGGGCCGAAGCCGGCGACGGCGCGGCCGCGGGCGAAGAGGCGGAGGACAACGCGGAGCCGGCGGCGACCGAGGAGGCGGCGTAAAAGATCATGCGAACTGTGTGGGACGTTATCAAGTCGCCGGTCATCACCGAGAAGGCGCTGATCGCGAAGGAGGAGACGCAGGACGGGCGGCAGTTGCTCACCTTCCGCGTTGACCGCCACGCGACCAAGCCCGAAATCCGCTCGGCCGTCGAGACCATCTTCCAGGTCAAGGTCGATCAGGTGCGGACGATCAACTACCTGGGCAAGAAAGCGCGGCGCGGCCGCTTCGAGGGGCGCAAGCCCTCCTGGAAGAAGGCCTACGTCACGCTCAAGGCCGGGCAAGCGCCGTTCGACTACGGCGAGAACATCTGAGGAGTAGTCAGTAGCCAGTAGTCAGTAGTCAGCATGGAAATGCTTTTAACTACTGACTACTGACTGCTGACTGCTGACTACTTAAGCTTATGGGCATCAAGAAACTGACACCGACCTCGCCGTCGCGGCGCTACCAGACGTACCTGACGCGCGACGAGCTGACGAAGGGCGCTGTGCCCGAGAAGTCGCTGCTTGAGCCGAAGACGCGCATCTCGGGGCGCAACAACGACGGGCACATCACGGTGCGCCGGCGCGGCGGCGGGCACAAGCGTTTCTACCGGATCATTGATTTCAAGCGCGACAAGGCGGGCGTGCCCGGCCGCGTCACGCAGATCGAGTACGACCCGAACCGCTCGGCCCACATCGCGCTCATCACCTACCTCGACGGCGAGAAGCGCTACATCCTGTCGCCCGTCGGTCTCGAAGTCGGGAAGACGATCATGAGCGGCCCCGAGGCGGACATCCTGCCCGGCAACGCCCTGCCCATCCGCAACATCCCGTTGGGGACGCAGATTCACAACATCGAGTTGCGCCCCGGCAAGGGCGGGCAGCTCGCGCGCTCCGCCGGCTCGTTCGCGCAACTGGTGGCGAAGGAGGGCGACTACGCGCAGGTGCGTATGCCTTCGGGCGAGGTGCGGCGCGTGCCCGTCGTCTGCTACGCGACCGTGGGGCAGGTCGGCAACGTCGAGCACGAGAACGTAAGTTTCGGCAAGGCGGGGCGCTCGCGCTGGAAGGGTCTCAGACCGAAAGTCCGCGGCGTGGCGATGAACCCGGTCGATCACCCGCACGGCGGCGGCGAGGGTAAGACTTCGGGCGGGCGTCACCCCGTCACGCCCTGGGGCCAGCCGACGCGCGGCTACAAGACGCGCAACAACAAGCGCACGCAGAAGATGATCGTGCGCGACCGCAGGGTCAAGTAGATGTTAGAGGTCAGATGCTAGATGTTAGTTAAATCAGGACTGACATCTGACATCTAACATCTGACCTCTTTTTCGAGCGAAGCGAAGAAAACTTATGGCACGTTCAGTGAAAAAAGGGGCGTTCGTGGACGAGTCCCTGAACAAAGCGGTGGAGCGGATTCGGGCGGGCAGCGCGCGGCCGCCGGCGGTCAAGACGTGGTCGCGCCGTTCGGTCATCACGCCGGACTTCGTCGGCCTGACCTTCGCCGTCCACAACGGCAAGCGCCACGTGCCCGTCTACGTGACCGAGAACATGGTCGGGCACAAGCTCGGCGAGTTCGCGCCCACGCGCACCTTCAAGGGGCACTCCGGCACGAAGGCCGAGAAGTCGGGCAAAGCAGCCAGATAGCCGTGACGGGTAAACCGTGACAGGTGACGAGCAAGACTTGTCTTAATCCTGTCACCCGTCACCTGTCACCTGTCACGAGGTTTTAGAGATGGAAGCGAGAGCGAGTGCAAGGTATTTGCGCGGGTCGGCGCAGAAGGCGCGGCTCGTGGTGGACATGATCCGCGGCAAGAACGTCAACGAGGCGCTGGCCGTGTTGCAGTTCTCGAACAAGCGCGCGGCCGACGGCATCGAGAAGTGCGTCCGCTCGGCCGTGGCCAACGCGACCGAGCAGGCCGAGAAGCAGAACATCGCGGTTGACCCGGACGACTTGTGGGTCAAGGCCTGCTTCGTGGACATGGGGCCGACGAAGAACCGGCGGCGCTTCCGGCCCGCGCCGCAGGGGCGCGCCTACCGCGAGCGCCGGCACTTCTGCCACGTCACCGTGCTGCTCTCGACCGACGAGCGCCCGGCCAAGGCCAACGGCAAGGCTAAGGCCGCCGGCGGCGCGAGCAAGCGCGCGGCGCGCGGCGGCGCGGCCGCCGAGGCGAAGCCGAAGCCCGCGGCCAAGCGCGCGAGCAAACCCGCCGCTGCGACCAAGCCAGAGCCGGCGAGCGAACCCGCGGCCCCTGCGCCGGAGCCGACCGCGCCGGTCGAAACCGCGCCCGTGGAGACCGCGCCCGTCGAGCCGGCGGCGGTGAACGAAGCGCCGCCCGCGACGAACGAAGCACCGGCGACGACCGACGAAACGACGACCAGCGAAACGACGACCGACGAAACGACGACTGACGAAACTTCGACCGAAACGTCCGCAGCAGAATAGTCGAACGGAGAAAGATAGTGGGTCAGAAAGTACACCCTTACGGCTTCCGCCTGGGCTACAACAAGGATTGGCACTCGCACTGGTTCGCCAAGACGAAACAGTACGGCGACTTCCTCCACGAAGACCTCAAGCTCAAGCGCGAGCTGAAGGGCCGCTTCGGCGGCGGCGCGGGCGTCTCGCACGTGGACATCGAGCGCGCCGCCAACCGCGTCAAGATCATCATCTACACCTCGCGCCCCGGCATCATCATCGGGCGCAAGGGCGCGGAGATCGACAAGCTCAAGGCCGACATCGCCGCCCGGACGGGTCGCGAAGTGCTCGTCTCCATCCAGGAGATTCAGAAGCCGGAGCTGAACGCGCAGTTGCAGGCCGAGAAGATCGCGGCCCAGCTTGAGAAGCGCATCGCCTTCCGCCGCGCCATGCGCAAGGCGGTCGAGGAGACGCTCCGCTTCGGCGGGCAGGGCATCAAGGTCAAGGTCTCGGGCCGCCTGAACGGCGCGGAGATCGCGCGCTCCGAGTGGTACTTGCAGGGGCGGCTGCCGCTGCACACCTTGCGCGCCGACATTGACTACGGCTTCGCCGAGGCGAACACGACGTTCGGCGTGATCGGCGTCAAGTGCTGGATTTACCGGGGCGAGATTCTCGATCCCAAAGCGGCGCTGGCCCGCGGCACGACGACCGACCCGATCAACGACGTGCGCCCGGAGATGCGCGAGCGCCGGCCCCGCGGCCCGCGCCGCGACCGTGACGGCGACGACCGCCGCGGCGACCGCGGCCGCGGCCCGCGCGGCGGCGACAGAGGGTAAGACATTTTTGATTTTAGATTTGTGATGTTCGGTTGCAGCGGGCGCGGCCCGGCTCAGTCCAATCGCAAATCAAAAATCGCAAATCTAAAATTAGCAGAGGGCACTCATCATGTTGATGCCGAAGAAGGTCAAGCACCGGAAGCAGATGAAGGGCCGGATGACGGGCGTGGCGACGCGCGGCGACCGGATCAGCTTCGGTGAGTACGGGCTGAAAACTTTGGAGCCGGCGTGGATCACCGACCGGCAGATCGAGGCGGCGCGTATCGCGATGACGCGCCACGTCAAGCGCGGCGGCAAAATCTGGATTCGGATGTTCCCCGACAAGCCGATCACCAAGAAGCCGGCCGAGACGCGCATGGGCAAGGGCAAGGGCGCGCCCGAATACTGGGTCGCGGTCGTCAAGCCCGGCCGCGTGCTCTACGAGATCGAGGGCGTGCCGGAGGACGTGGCGCGCGAGGCCATGCGGCTGGCGGCGCAGAAGCTCCCGATCAAGACCAAGTTCGTGACCCGCGCCGAGCAGGAAGGAGGCGCAGTCTAATGAAGCGACGCGAAGAGTTGGAGAAGCTGCGCGACATGTCGGACGAGGAGCTGCGCGACGAGGCCAAGCGGCTGAAGGAGTCGCTGTTCCGCCTCAATTTCAAGCTCGCGCTCGGCGAGGTGGACGCGGTCAAGACGCTGCGGCGCGAGAAGCGCTCGCTCGCGCGCATCCAAACCATGATGCGCCAGCGGCAGCAGCAGGCGGCGCGGCAGTAAGGTCGGCCGGGTTTGGTTTGAGTTACGGCGTCGGCCGCGGCCGCGCCTGACGGTGAGTAAAGACGATGACGGAAGAGACTAAGGAGCAGGCGGCGACGACCGGCGCGGCCGAGGCCGCCGAGACGACGCCGAGCGGCCAAGGGCTGAGCGAGGCGCTGGCTTCGGGCGTGGACGCCCAAGCCGGCAACGCGGCGGGCACGGAGGCGGGCAAGCGCGGGCGGCGGGCCGAGAAGGTCGGCGTCGTGGCGTCGGACAAGATGCAGAAGACGGTGGTGGTGCGCGTGGATCGTTTGATCAAGCACCCGAAGTACCGCCGCTACGTGCGCCGCACGTCGAAGTTCATGGCGCACAACGAGACGGAGGCCACCATCGGCGACAAGGTGCGCATCGTCGAGACGCGGCCCCTGTCCGCCCGCAAGCGCTGGCGCGTCGTCGAAATCTTGCAGAAGGCGGAAAAGTAGGATTTCGGATTGCGGATTAAAGAAACTGCTCAACCGTTTTCTAATCCGCAATCCGCAATCCGAAATCCGCAATGGGGTGAGTCATGGCGATTCAAATGCAAACGTCGCTCGACGTGGCGGACAACTCGGGCGCGCGCCGCGTGGAGATGATCATGGGCATCGGCGGCTCGACGGGGCGGAAGGCCGGTTTGGGCGACCGCATCAAGGTGACGGTCAAAGAGGCCGCGCCCGACGGGGCGGTCAAGAAGGGCACGGTGCAGAACGCGGTCATCGTGCGCACGCGCAAGGAGGTGCGGCGCAAGGACGGGACTTACATCCGGTTCGACCAGAACGCGGTCGTGCTCATCAAGGCGGACGACACGCCCATCGGCACGCGCGTCTTCGGGCCGGTCGCCCGCGAGTTGCGCGACCGGAACTTCATGAAGATCGTCTCGCTCGCGCCGGAGGTGATTTAAGCGATGGCACAGCAGCAACGGCAGGGCGCGAAGCGCGCGAAGATCAGGAAGGGCGACCAGGTGGTCGTCATCGCGGGGCGCGACAACGGCAAGCGCGGGCGCGTGCTCGAAGTCAAGCCGAGCGAGGGGCGCGTCAAGGTCGAGGGCGTCGCGGTGGTCAAGAAGCACCAGAAGGCCAACCCCGGCGCGAACCGCGGCGGCGGCATCATCGACCGCGAGGCCTTCATTGACATCTCGAACGTCCAACTGCTCGACCCGCAGACGGGCCGCCCCACGCGCGTCCGCTACGAGGTCGAGGGCGACGGCACGAAGCGGCGCGTGGCCGGCAGCGGCGCGTCCTTGGAGAAGTAACGGCACGTTTGTCAGAGCAAGTGTTGGTTTGAGGTCGGAAACGTCGTGAGGGGCGAGACCCGACCGGGGAGACGGGAAGGATCATGGCAGCCAGACTGAGAGAGCGTTACCAGCGCGAGATCGCGCCGGCGCTGGCCAAGGAGTTCGACATCAAGAACCCGATGGCCGTGCCGAAGCTGGAGAAGATCGTCATCAACATGGGCTTGGGCGAGGCCATCGCCAACGCCAAGATCGTGGACACGGCGGCGGTCGAGTTGGGCACGATTGCCGGGCAGAAGCCGGTCGTGACGCGGGCCAAGAAGTCCATCGCGTCGTTCAAGCTGCGCGCCGGGATGCCCATCGGCTCGATGGTCACGCTGCGCGGCGACCGCATGTACGAGTTCCTCGACCGGCTGGTCTCGGTGGCACTGCCGCGCGTGCGCGACTTCCGCGGCGTCAGCCCTAAGTCCTTCGACGGGCGCGGCAACTACACGCTCGGCATCCGCGAGCAGTTGATCTTCCCCGAAATTGATTTCAACAAGGTGGACAAGACGCGCGGCATGAACATCTCCATCGTCACGACCGCGCGCAACGACGAGCACGCCCGCGCGCTCCTGAAGGCGCTGGGGATGCCGTTTAGACAGCAATAGAAGCCGGCAGCCAGAAGCCAGTAGCCAGTAGTTAGGACTGACCGCCGGCTGCCCGCTCCTGACTTCTGGCTTCTGACTCCTGACTACTGAGGTTCTATGGCAAAGACATCGTTAATCGCGAAGGCCAAGCGGAAGCCGAAGTTCTCGGTGCGCGCGTACACGCGCTGCCAGCGGTGCGGCCGCCCGCGCGGCTACCTGCGCAAGTTCAAGCTGTGCCGCATCTGCTTCCGCGAGCTGGCGCTGCAAGGGCAGATTCCCGGCGTCGTCAAGTCGAGTTGGTAAAGCTGTCCGTGGTCAGTGGTCAGTTGTCCGTTGTTCTGCTCGCGTGAGCCGCGCGCTTACGCCGAACCGAGCGGGCGACGGCACGGAGAGCAACTGACAACGGACGACGGACAACGGACATCTTTTGGAGTTCTGAGTAATGACTGATCCCATTGCCGACATGCTGACGCGGATGCGGAACGCGATTGCCGCGAAGCACTCGCGGGTGGACATCCCGGCGTCGAAACTGAAACTGGAGCTCGCCCGCATCCTGAAGGAAGAGGGCTACATCAACAACTTCGTCGTCAAGGGCGAGGGCGTCCGGCGCACGCTGCGCATCTTCCTGCGCTACGACACGCGCGGCACGTCCTCCATCTCGCACCTCGCGCGCGTCTCGCGCCCCGGCCGCCGCGTCTACGTCGGCTCGGACGAAATCCCGAAGGTGCTCGGCGGCTACGGCATCAACATCGTCTCGACTTCGCGCGGGCTGATGAGCGGCAAGCGCGCCCGGCGCGAGAACGTCGGCGGCGAAGTGCTCGCAGAAGTTTATTAGAAGCCAGAAGCCAGAAGCCAGAAGCCGGAATGGAAGAGTTTGTCTTTCCTTCTGACTCCTGAATTCTGACTGCTGACTTCTTTAACCGAAGGTTAAAGTTATGTCTCGTATTGGCAAGAAAGTGATCACCGTGCCGCAGGGCGTGACCGTGACGGTCGGCGAGCGCGAGCTGACGGTGAAGGGGCCGAAGGGCACGCTGACGACGCCCATCCCCGAGGGCATCACGTTCCGTCTGGACGGCGACCAGTTGCAGGCCGAGCGCGCCTCGGACGAGTTGGCGGCGAAGCACGGCCTCGCCCGCGCGCTGGCGAACAACGCCATCGTCGGCGTGACCGAAGGCTTCACGCGCAAGATGGACGTGGTCGGCGTCGGCTACAAGGCGGACGTGCAGGGCAAGCGCATCGTCTTCTCGCTCGGCTACTCGCACCCGATTGAGTTCCCGCTGCCCGAAGGCATCGAGGCGCGGGGCGAGCGCGTCCCGGCCAAGAGTTCGATCCCGCAGTACCAGTTGACGCTGACGCTCTCCGGCATCGACAAGCAGAAGCTGGGGCAGACGGCCGCCGAGATGCACAACCTGCGCAAGCCCGACCCCTACAAGGGCAAGGGCGTGCGCTACGCCGACGTGCCGCTCAAGCTGCGGCCGGGCAAGACAGGGAAGTAGGATTTCGAATTGCGGATTGCGGATTGGAAAACAAGTTGTTCTTTAATCCGCACTCCGCACTCCGAAATCCGCAATGGAGTCGTGATGGCACAGAAGGACAGAGCAGACATCCGGCGGGCGGTGCACCGGCGCATCCGGCGGAAGGTGCAGGGGACGGGCGCGCGCCCGCGCCTGGCCATCTACCGCAGCCTGAACCACATCTACGCGCAGGTCATTGACGACGAGCAGGGGCGCACCATCGCCGCCGCCTCGACGACCGAGAAGGACTTGCGCGGCGCGACCGGCGGCAACGTCGAGGCCGCCGCGCGCGTCGGGCAGGCGATTGCCGAGCGCACGCTAAGCAAGGGCATCGAGTCGGTCGTCTTCGACCGCGGCGGCTACCGCTACCACGGGCGCGTCAAGGCGCTGGCGGACGCGGCGCGCGCCGCCGGACTCAACCGGAATGAGGCCGCGCCGGCCGAGGAGGCCGCGGCGGCGGGGAATCAGGAATAGCAATGCGACAACCGAGACAACGGATTCAAGCGTCGGGCCTCGATCTACAGGATCAGGTCATCTCGATCAACCGCGTGACCAAGGTGGTCAAGGGCGGCAAGAACCTGAGCTTCGCGGCGCTGGTCGTGGTCGGCGACGGCTCGGGCCACGTCGGCTTCGGCACGGGCAAGGCGCGCGAAGTGCCGCTCGCCATCAAGAAGGGCATCGAGGCGGCCAAGAAGAACCTGATCCGCGTGCCGCTCATCGAGAACACTTTGCCGCACGAGTTCATCGGCCGGTACGGCGCGGGGCGCGTGCTGATGAAGCCGGCCTCGCCCGGCACGGGCGTCATCGCGGGCGGCGCGGTGCGCGCCATCATGCAGGCGGCCGGCGTCCACGACGTACGCACCAAGGTGCTCGGCTCGACCAACCCGCACAACGTCGTGCGCGCCACCTTCGCGGGCCTGCTCAACATGAAAGACCCGATGGAAGTGGCCCGGCTGCGCGGCAAGCAGGTCGAGGAACTATAAGTTCAAAGTTCAAGGTTCAAAGTTCCACGTTCAAGGTTCGACAAGAAACTAACCTTGAACTTTGAACCTGCAACCTTGAACTACTTCAGAGGTTTTTTATGGCTGAACAGCAGAACGCGCCGACGAGCGGCGGGACGATTCGCATCCAGTATTACCGCAGCGCCATCGCGTTTCCCGAAACACAGAAGCAGATCGTGCGCAGCCTGGGCTTGACGAAGCTCAACCAGACGGTCGAGCGCCCCGACACGCCCGGCATCCGCGGCATGGTCGAGAAAGCGCCGCACCTGCTGCGCATCATCGAGTAATTTTCGATTTTTGGTTTGCGATTTGCGCTTGGCCGAAGGCGTGAGCGGCACGGCGGCGGCAATCAAAAATCAAAAATTCAAAAATCAAAAATCGGAGTTCATCATGGCTATCGGTTTGAACAACCTGCACGCGCCGGCCGGCTCGACGCATAAGAAGAAGCGGGTGGGGCGCGGCCCCGGCTCGGGGCTGGGCAAGACGGCGGGGCGCGGCAACAAGGGGCAGAAGTCGCGGTCGGGCTACACGGCGAAGATCGGGTTCGAGGGCGGGCAAATGCCCTTGCAGCGCCGCCTGCCCAAGCGCGGCTTCACCAACATTTTCAAGAAGCAGTGGACGGAGGTCAGCCTCGCCACCCTGGAGCAGAGCTTCCAGGCGGACGAGGAGGTCACGCCCGACGTGATGCACGCGCGCGGCGTCATCGCCAAGGGCAAGCGCGACGTGGTCGTGCTCGGCACGGGCGAGCTGACCAAGGCCCTGCGCGTCTCGGCGCACCGCTTCACCAAGAGCGCGCGCGCCAAGATCGAGCAGGCCGGCGGCACGGCCACCATCATCGAGAAGGCGCAGCCCGCGCCGGCCGAGTGAGCCGCCGCGGCCACGCCTATCACGAAAGCTGTGACGGGTGACGAGTTCAAAAGCAGCAGCGCTTGACGGTGGCGAGTGACAAGCGGCGGGTGAAGGATTATCCTTACTCGTCACTTGTCACTCGTCGCTTGCCACCGTAGTCGAGGTCTTATGGAAAAGTTCTTCGCGGCCGTCCGCAACATGTTTCAGGTGCCCGATCTGCGTAAGCGCATCATGTTTACGCTGGGGCTGCTCGCGGTCTACCGGCTCGGCGCGCACATCACCGCGCCCGGCATCAACAAGGAGCGGCTGGTTCAGGTCTGGGGCGAGGTCGGCAACACCCTGCTCGGCGTGCTCGACCTGTTCTCCGGCGGGAACTTCCAGACCATCTCGGTCTTCGCGCTCGGCGTCACGCCCTACATCACCGCCTCGATCATCCTGCAACTGATGACGACCGTCTTCACGCAGTTGAAGCGCTTGCAGGAGGAAGGCGAAGCGGGGCGGCAGAAGATCAACCAGTACACGCGCTACCTGACGGTGGTGCTGGCCGGGTTCCAGACCTCGATTGTCGCGCGCTGGTTGCAGTCGCAGGGCGTCGGGGCGAACACGTGGGGCTTTCTGATCACGACCATCGTGACGCTGACCACGGGCACGATCTTCGTCATGTGGCTGGGCGAGCAGATCACGGAGCGCGGCGTGGGCAACGGCATCTCGCTCTTGATCTTCGCGGGCATCGTCATCGGGCTGCCGACGCGCGGCGTGCCGCAGGTCATCGAGCGTTTGCAGAGCGGCGACACGTTCCAGATTCTCGGCGTGATGGCGCTCACCGCCGCGCTCATCCTGCTCATCGCGTTCATCGTCTTCGTCGAGTCGGGGCGGCGCAAGGTGCCGATCAGCTACGCCAAGCGGCACATCGGCCGGCAGGTCGTCGGCGGGCAGCAGACGAACATGCCGCTGAAGATCAACATGGCGGGCGTCATCCCCGTCATCTTCGCGTCCTCGATGCTCGCGTTCCCGCAGACCATCGTCCAGTTCATCCAGTTCGACCCGACGCAGCCCGACTCCTGGCGCTCGAAGCTGCACCTGTTCTTCCAGCAGTTCCACGGCGGCGACCCGTACTACGAGCTGATCTTCCTGTCGCTCATCGTCCTGTTCACCTTCTTCTACATCACGATCATCTTCAACGTGGAAGAGGTGGCGGACAACCTGCGCAAGCACGGCGGCTTCATCCCCGGCATCCGGCCCGGCCGCACGACCGCCGAGTACCTGAACACGATCCTGACGCGGCTGACGACCGTGGGCGCGATCTACCTGGCGCTCGTCGCCTTCCTGCCGCAGTTGATGTTGAGCGGCTTCCGGGTCGGCCGCCTGCCGTTCATCGGCGCGGCACTCGACGCGTTCCTGAGCGCCACGCCGGGGCTGTCGTGGATACCGACGGGCATGGGCTACCAGTTCTACTTCGGCGGCACGTCGTTGCTGATCCTAGTCGGCGTGGCGATGGACACGGTGGCGCAGATCGAGGCGCAGCTCGTCATGCGCAACTACGAGGGCTTCCTCGGCGGCGGCAGCCGCCTGCGCGGCCGCCGGGCGTAAAGAAGATGTCGGATGTCAGATGTCAGATGCTAGTCACTACTGACATCTAGCATCTGACATCTAACCTCTACTCCATGCCGAAGATCGTCGTCATGATGGGCGGGCCGGGCGCGGGCAAGGGGACGCAGGCGCGGCTGTTGCGGGAGCGGCTGGGGCTGCCGCAGATTTCGACGGGCGACATATTCCGCGCGCTCAAGGAGGCGCACACCCCGCTCGCCGAAGAGGTGCGCGCCGTCATGCTGCTGGGCGGGCTTGTGCCCGACGACGTGACCGTCCGCCTCGTGCGCGAGCGCACGAGCCAGCCCGACTGCCGCGCCGGCTACATCCTGGACGGGTTCCCGCGCACCCCGGCGCAGGCGCGTATGCTCGAAGACCTGGCGCGCGAGCAGGGGCACGAGATTCAGGCGGTGCTGGTGGACGTGCCGGGCGACATCCTCGAGCGGCGCATGACGGGGCGGCGCACGTGTCCGGTCTGCGGCGAGATTTACAACGTCTACTTCAAGCCCCCCAAGGTGGACAACGTCTGCGACCTGCACCCGGAGGCGCAACTGCGCCAGCGCGCCGACGACAACGCCGAGACGGCGCGCCAGCGGGTCGTGACCTACGAGGCGCAGACGCGCCCGCTCCTCAACTACTACGCCGAGACCGGGCGGCTGCACAAAGTTGACGGCACGCGCCCCCCGTCGGCCATCTACGCGGAAATTGAAAAGGCAGTGACGGGTGACAAGTGACGAGGGACAAGACTAAAACTTTGTCCTCGCTCGTCACTTGTCACTCGTCACTCGTCACTGCTTTATGATTATAGGGAAGTCGCGCAGGGAGTTGGAGAAGATGCGGGCGGCGGGGCGGCTCGCCGGGCAGGTGCGCGAGGCGCTGCGCCGGATGGTGCGCCCCGGCGTGACCACGCTCGACCTGGACGCCGCCGCCGAGCGCATGATCCGCGACGCGGGCGCGCTGCCGACCTTCAAGGGCTACCACGGCTTCCCCTACTCGATCTGCGCCTCGGTCAACGAGCAGGTCGTCCACGGCTTCCCCTCGACCTACGCGCTCAGAGAGGGCGACATCATCTCGATTGACGTGGGCGCGACCCTCGGCGGCTTCGTCGGCGACACCGCGACCACCGTCCCCGTCGGGCAGGTCGCGCCGGACGTGCTGCAACTGATCCGCGTGACGCAGGAGTGCCTCGAACGAGCCATCGCGCAGTGCTGGCCCGGCCGGCATCTGGGCGACCTCGGCTGGGCCGTGCAGGCGCACGCCGAAGGCCACGGCTACTCGGTCGTGCGCGAGTACGTCGGGCACGGCATCGGCCGGCGCATGCACGAAGACCCGCAAATCCCGAACTACGGGACGCCCGGCAAGGGCGCGAAGATCAAGGCGGGCTACGTCTTCGCCATCGAGCCGATGATCAATATGGGCACGCACCAGACCAAGACGCTCAAGGACGGCTGGACGGTCGTCACGCTGGACGGGCGCGTCTCGGCGCACGTCGAGCACACGGTCGCGATCACGGAGGAGGGGCCGGAGGTTTTTACGCGCGTGGCGGAGGCCGAGCCGCAACCGGCGACGACCGCGGCGCATCTATAACCCGAACTGCGCCCGCGACTTGGCATCGCGCCGGGGCTGTGCTACTATCCGAAGTTTGCCGCCGTAGGCAGTTTTACGTCTATAGCAGTATGGCAAAGGAAGACGCGATAGAGGTGATGGCCAAGGTCATTGAGACGCTGCCGAACGCCATGTTCCGCGTCGAGTTGGAAGAGAGCCACCACCAGGTGCTGGCCCACGTCTCAGGCAAGATGCGGAAGAACTTCATCCGCATCCTGCCCGGCGACCGCGTGCTGGTCGAGCTGTCGCCCTACGATCTGAATCGCGGCCGGATCACGTACCGCTACAAGTGAGCGCGGGCGACCCGGCGGAAGGTAGGTCCGAGATGAAGGTACGAGCGTCGGTCAAGAAGATGTGCGACAACTGCAAGATCATCCACCGCAAGGGCGTGGTGCGCGTGATCTGCACGAACCCGAAACACAAACAGCGGCAAGGCTAAGGGATTTTAGATTTGTGATTTTTGCTTTGCGATTGAGAGCGCGTGGCGTCTCGGCAATCGCAAAGCAAAAATCTAAAAGCGCAAATAGAGGGTAACTATGGCTCGTGTGGTTGGCGTCGATCTCCCCGTTAACAAGCGCGTCGAGATCGGTCTGACGTACATTTACGGCATCGGGCGCTCGCGCTCGAACTCGATCCTGAAGGAAGCGGGCGTCCACCCGGACACGCGCGTGCGCGATCTGGACGAGGATCAACTGGGGCGCATCCGCTCGGTCATCGAGGGGCAGGGCGAGGTCGAGGGCGACCTGCGCAAGCGCGTCCAGATGGACATCAAGCGGCTGATGGACATCGGCTGCTACCGCGGCCTCCGACACCGGCGCGGCCTGCCCGTGCGCGGGCAGCGCACGCACACCAACGCGCGCACCCGCAAGGGCCCGCGCCGCGCCACCATCGCCAAGAAGAAGGCCCCCGGCAAGAAGTAAATTGAAGTAGTCAGTAGCCAGGAGTCAGTAGTCAGTAGGAAATACTGACCGCCGGCTCTGAGAGCTACTGGCTACCGACTACTGACTACTGACTACTGAATCATGGCCAAAGCGACCACGAGCGGCAAGAAAAAAGTCTTCCGCAAGAAGGAGAAGAAGAACATCCCGAACGGGATCGTCTTCATCCAGGCGACGTTCAACAACACGCTGATCTCGATCACCGATCTGGAAGGCAACCTGATCGCGCAGTCGTCGGCGGGCGCGCGCGGCTTCCGCGGCTCGCGCAAGGGCACGCCGTTCGCCGCGCAGCAGGCGGCCTACGAGGCGGCGAACAAGGCCAAGGAGGCGGGGATGCAGCAGTGCGAGGTGCGCGTGAAGGGGCCGGGCGGCGGGCGCGAGTCCGCCATCCGCGCCATCAACAACGCGGGCATCCGCGTCACCGCCATCCGCGACACGACGCCCATCCCGCACAACGGCTGCCGCCCGCCGAAGCGGCGACGGGTGTAGGGATTTTTGATTTTAGATTTTTGATTTGTGCTTGGCCCTCCGCGCCGCAGGCTGCCGGTAGACCAAAGTCAAATCAAAAATCGCAAAATAAAAAATCTAACATTCATTAACCTAAAGGACGAAGGGTCAGACGCCCCGCGGGCGCGACCTGTAAACTTTTCCGTCTGAAGTTTTCAGACAGGAGGCGACAAGAGAAGTAATGGCTAGGTATCGTGGGGCGGTGTGCCGTCTGTGCCGCCGTGAAGGCGCGAAGTTATTTTTGAAGGGCGACCGCTGTTACAAGCCGTCGTGCCCGATTGAGAAGCGCGGCACGCAGCCGCCCGGACAGCACGGCAACAGCTTGCGCCGCGGCAAGGCGCTCGTCGGCTACGGGCAGCAGTTGCGCGAGAAGCAGAAGGTCAAGCGCATCTACTTCGTGCTCGAAGGGCAGTTCCGCAACTACTTCGAGCGCGCCAACCGGATGAAGGGCATCACGGGCGAGAACCTGCTCTCGTTGTTGGAGCGGCGGCTGGACAACGCCGTCTACCGCGCGGGCTTCGCCACGTCGCGGCGGCAGGCGCGCCAGCTCGTCAACCACGGGCACGTCCAGGTCAACGGGCGCAAGGTGGACATCCCGTCCTTCTCGGTCAAGGCGGGCGACGTGATCGCGATCAAGGACGCGAGCCGCAAGAACGCGCACATCGAGGGCGCGTGGCAGACCGCCGCGGGGCGCGGCCGGCCCTCGTGGATCGTCCCGACCGACGGCGCGGAGATGAGCGCGCGGGTCGCGACGCTGCCGGCGCGCGAAGACATTGATCGCTCGATCAACGAGCAACTGATCGTCGAACTGTACAGCAAGTAAACCGTCTCGGCGCGCCGGTGGCGCGCGCCCGCCTACGTTCCCTGTTACGCGGCGGGCGCGCGCTCTCACCGGGCGCGGTCGTGTATTTTTCCGGCTGGCTGCCAGACAATTCGGGTTAGAACATATGAGCATGGAGCAAAACACACTCTGGACGGGCTTTCAGATGCCGCGCCGGCTGGCGGTCGAGGGCGACACGCTGACCGACCGCTACGGGCGCTTCTCGGCGCAGCCCTTCGAGCGCGGCTTCGGCACGACCATCGGCAACTCTCTGCGCCGCGCGCTGCTCTCGTCCATCGAGGGCGCGGCCATCACGGCCGTCAAGATCGAGGGCGTCGAGCACGAGTTCTCTTCCATCCGCGGCGTCGTCGAGGACGCGACCGACGTGATCCTCAACCTCAAGCAGATTCCGATCAAGCTGCACGGCAACGAGCCGAAGACGCTGACCATCACCAAGGACGGCGCGGGCGAAGTGCTCTCCGGCGACATCGAGCACGACGCCGACGTGGAGATTCTCGATCAGAACGTCTACCTCGCCACCGTCTCGGAGGGCGGCTCGCTCCACATCGAGATGCGGCTGAAACGCGGGCGCGGCTACGTCCCCGCGGATCGCAACTTCGACGAAGACTTGAGCCTCGGTTACATCCCGATTGACTCCGTCCACACGCCGGTCAAGAAGGTCAACTACACGGTCGAGGCCGCGCGTTTGGGTCAGAACACCGAGTTCGACAAGCTGACCATCGAGGTCTGGACGGACGGGTCGGTGCGCCCCGACGACGCCATCGGTCTCGCCGCGAAGCTGATCAAAGATCACATGACGATCTTCATCAACTTCGAGGAGGACACGGACGAGGGCGCGTTCACCAACATCGAGCGCCCGCCCCTGCCGCGCAACGATCTGCTTGATCGGTCGGTGGACGAACTCGAACTGTCCGTTCGTTCCTACAACTGCCTGAAGAACGCCAACATCCGCACCATCCGCGACCTCGTCCAGCGCTCGGAGCGCGAGATGCTGGCGACGAAGAACTTCGGCAAGAAGTCTTTGAACGAGATCAAGGACATCCTGCACGGCATGGGGCTGGACTTCGGCATGGAGTTCGACGAGCAGGGCAACCCGATTCCGGGTACGGGCGGCTCGGATGTCGTGGACGACGCCGAGTTCGGCGACGACGAGGAAGAGTAGAAGTTATTTTAGATTTGCGATTTTTGATTTTCGATTGGCGTCGTCTCGTCAGTCGCAATCAAAAATCGCAAATCTAAAATCTAAAATCCTGAGCTAGTCATCATGCGACACCTGAATGCACACCGTAAGCTGGGGCGGACGACCGAGCATCGGCTCTCGATGCTGCGCAACCTGGCGACCTCGCTGATCAACTCGCACAACGAGCGCATCGTCACGACGCTGCCGAAGGCGAAGGAACTGCGCCCGTTCGTCGAGCGCGTCATCACGCTCTCGAAGCGCGCGCAACTGCTGACGGGCGACGATGCGGCCGTGCAGGCCGTACACCTGCGCCGCCAGGCGGCGGCCTTCTTCCACGCGGGCAACCGCGGGCAGGCGGCCTCGGCGGGCCGGCGCGGGCAGGAGCGCGCGCCGCGCACGGCGGGCGTCGCCGCGGTCAAGCGCCTGTTCGACGAACTGGGCGAGCGCTACAAGGATCGGCCCGGCGGCTACACGCGCATCATCAAGCTGGGCCGGCGCGACGGCGACAACGCCGAGTTGGCCATCATCGAGTTGGTGGACAACCCGCGCGAGCGCGAGGCCGTGGAGCAGTCTTCGCGGCGCGCGAAGACGACGGGCAAGCAGAAGTCGGCGCGCGCGACCAAGGAGGCCGAGGGCGGCCGCCGCGGCGGGCGCAAGGCCGACCGCACGTTCGAGAAGGAAGAGACGACCGAAGGCCGCGGGCGCGGGCGCGCGCCCGAAGCCAGGGACGCCGACAAGGCGTCGCGCGGCGGTCGGCGCGCGAAGAAAACCGAATCCACGGCCGCCGAGCAGGACGCCGAATAGTTAAGTAGGTGCGTCGCCTCTGGGCCGGCGCGTCGGCCGTTTTGCGCCGCGTGCCGGCCCCGCAAGTTCAGCCCCGCAGCCCCCGCCACGGCGACTGGCCGACCGCACGGGCCGGGGCTTCGCTTTTGTTGCGCTGGTGATCCCATGCGAGTCTATAAACTCATTCCGGCGGAGGCGCGAGAGCAGATGAGCAGTCAGGACAGACCGGAGACGACGGGCGCGGCCAGCGCGCCCGCGCGCGACCCAGAACAGCCCGCCGCCCCGCGCGGCGACGCGCCGCCTTCGCCCGCCGCGAGCGCGACCGGCGGCACGCCGACGCCGCGCGAGCCGAGCCGCCGCCACGCCCGCCGCCGCCACCGGCCCGGCGGCGGCCCCGAAGCGCGCGAGCCGCGCGAAGGGCGCGAGCCGCGTGAGCCACGCCAGCCGCGTGAGGCGCGCGAGTCGCAGTCCGGCGAGCAGCCGGAGCGCGAGTTGAACCTGGACGAGTTGCGCGAGCTGGCCGAGTTGATCAACGAGCAGGGCTTCACCGAGTTCGAGATCGAGCGCGCGGGCTTCCGCCTGCGCATCAGCCGCCACGGCGGGGCGCACGCGCCACACGCGGCGCACGCCGCCGCGCCGTCGGGCGCGCACCCGTTCGTGCCGCCCGCGATCACGCCGACCGCGCCGCCCGCCGCGCACGCCGCGGGCCTGCCCGCGCCGCCGCCCGCGAGCGCCGCGCCGCCGGCCGACGCGAACGCGGGCGCGGAGCCGGCCGCGCCGGCCGAAGACCTGTTCGTGCTCACCTCGCCGATTGTGGGCACGTTCTACCGCTCGCCGTCGCCGACCGCCGAGTCGTTCGTCAGCACCGGCAGCCGCGTCCAACCCGACACCGTCGTCTGCATCATCGAGGCGATGAAGCTGATGAACGAGATTCAGGCCGAGACCAGCGGCACGGTCGAGGAGATTTACGTCGAGAACGGCCAGCCCGTCGAATACGGCCAGGCCCTGTTCGGGATCAGGAAATGAAACAGTAGTCAGGAGTCAGTAGCCAGTAGTCAGTAGAAAAGCATATCCCTACTGACTGCTGACTGCTGACTGCTGACTGCTGACTGCTTATGCCAATCACCCCGCGCAAGTTCAGGAAAATCTTGATCGCGAACCGCGGCGAGATCGCGTGTCGCATCATCTGGGCCTGTAAAGAGATGGGCATCCGCACCGTCACGGTGCACAGCGAGGCCGACCGCGACTCGCTGCACGTGCGTTTCGCCGACGAGTCCATCTGCATCGGCCCCGCGCCCTCGGCCCAGAGCTACCTGAACATCCCGTCTGTCATCAGCGCCGCCGAGATCGCGAACGTGGACGCGATCCACCCCGGCTACGGGTTTTTGGCCGAGTCGCCGCAGTTCGCCGAGATCGCCGAGGCGTGCAACATCAAGTTCATCGGCCCGCCCGCCTCCGTCATCCGGCTCATGGGCGACAAGGTCGAGGCGCGGCGCGCGATGACCGAAGCGGGCGTGCCCGTCCTGCCCGGCAGCACCGAGCCGGTCGAGTCCGAGACCGAAGCGCAGCGGATCGCGCGCGAGATCGGCTTCCCCGTCATCATCAAGGCGGCGGCGGGCGGCGGCGGGCGCGGGATGCGCATCGTGCGCGCGGCGGCGGAGTTGGGCGCGGCGCTTGAGACCGCGTCGGCCGAGGCGCAGGCCGCCTTCCGCAACGGCGACGTGTACATCGAGCGCTACGTCGAGCGCCCGCGCCACATCGAGATACAGGTCATGGCCGACGAGCACGGCCGCTGCGTGCATCTGGGCGAGCGCGACTGCTCGATCCAGCGCCGCCATCAGAAGCTCTTGGAAGAAGCGCTGTCGCCGGCCCTGACGCCGGAGATGCGGGCCCAGATGGGCGAGGTCGCCGTCGCGGCGTGCAAGCGCGTGGGCTACACGAACGCGGGCACGATTGAGTTTCTGTTGGACGAGGACGGCCGGTTCTACTTCATGGAGATGAACACGCGCATACAGGTCGAGCACCCCGTCACCGAGATGGTCACGCTGGCCGACATCGTGCGCAACCAGATACGCGTGGCCGAGGGCGAGGATTTGGCCTACGAGCAGCGGGACGTGCTCTTCGCCGGGCACGCCATCGAGTGCCGCATCAACGCCGAAGACCCGCTGACCGGCGTGCCGTCGCCCGGCCTGATCACGACCTGCAACCTGCCGGGCGGCCCCGGCGTCCGCGTGGACACGGCCGCCTACCCCGGCTACTTCGTGCCGCCGTACTACGACGCGATGATCGCCAAGCTGATCGTCCACGCGCGCACGCGCGAGCTGGCCATCGCCCGGATGCGGCGCGCGCTCGAAGCCATGGTCATCGAGGGCATCAAGACGACCGTGCCGCTCCACCGCATGATCATGGACGATCCCGATTTCCAGGCCGGCAATTATTCGACGAAATTCATGGAGCGGTTTCTGACGCGCAACGGCGGCGGCGCGAGCAAGCGGGCCGCGGGCGCGGACTGAGTTGAGCGGGGCCGCGGCGGGCGCAAAAAACGCCGCCGAAAGCGCGGCCGGAACCGCCGCCGCGCTTTGACGCTGCCGGCCGGCAGCCTTTATAATGACCGACTTCCCCGCAGGGGATTTTCGCGTCTGAGGAGAGCAGTTATGGCTTACGCAATCATCCGCACGGGCGGCAAGCAGTTTCGCGTCGAAGAGGGCGCGACCGTGCGCGTGCCCGCGCTCGACGAAGAGGCGGGCGCGGCGGTCGAGTTCGAGGCGCTCGTGGTCGGCGGCACGGAGGGCGGCACGCGCGTCGGCGCGCCGGCCGTCGAAGGCGCGCGCGTCGCCGGCACGGTCGTCGAGCACGGCCGCGGCGACAAGATCATCGTCTTCAAGAAGAAGCGCCGCAAGCAGTACAAGCGCAAGCAGGGCCACCGCCAGGGCTTCACGGCGGTGAAGATTGAGTCAATCGGATAAGAGAAGGCAGGAGTCAGAAGCCAGAAGCCGGAAGAAGAAAAAGTAGCTTTTCATTCTGACTTCTGACTCCTGACTACTTGCTTCTAAACGGAGTTATTAACAATGGCACACAAGAAGGGCGTCGGTTCTTCGCGCAACGGGCGCGACTCGCACGCGCAGCGGCTGGGGCTGAAGAAGTTCGGCGGCGAGCGCGTGCTGGGCGGGAACATCCTCGCGCGCCAGCGCGGCACGAAGTGGAAGCCGGGCAAGAACGTCGGCCGCGGCAAGGACGACACGCTGTTCGCGCTCGTTGACGGCGTGGTCAAGTTCGAGGACAAGGGCCGGCGCGGCAAGTTCATCAGCGTCTACCCGGAGGCGGCGCAGCCCGCGCCGGCGCAGCCGGAGGTCGTCACCGCCGTTGCCGCCTAGTCACGGGGCCTTGCCGCCCACAGCAGTTGCAGACCGCGACGCCCGCGCCACCTCTTCGAGAGGCCAACGCGACGGGCGTCGTTCGATTTTAGATTGCGGATTGCGGATTGCGGATTGAAGAACAGCAGACAGGTCGTCAGTTCTTCAATCCGCAATCCGCAATCCGAAATCCGCAATGTTCCTTGATCGGGTCAAGATACGGGTGCGGGGCGGGCACGGCGGGAACGGCGTGACCGCCTTCCGGCGCGAGAAGTTCGTGCCGCGCGGCGGCCCTTCGGGCGGCGACGGCGGGCGCGGCGGCGACGTGTGGCTCGTCGCCGACGAGGCGCTCAACACGCTCTTGCACCTGCGCTACAACCCGGAGCACGACGCCGAGCGCGGCCGCCACGGCGAAGGCTCGAACCGCTCGGGCCGCGAGGGCGCGGACGCCTTGGTGCGCGTGCCCGTCGGCACGCAGGTCTTCGACGTGGAGACGGACGACCTGTTGGCCGATCTGACCGCGCACGGCCAGCGTTGGCTCGCCGCGAAGGGCGGGCGCGGCGGCTTCGGCAACGCACACTTCGCCACCTCGACCAACCGCGCGCCGCGCTACCACCAGGAGGGCGGCGCGGGCGAGGAGCGCGAGCTTCAACTTGAGTTGAAGCTGATCGCGGACGTGGGGCTGGTCGGCTTCCCGAACGCGGGCAAGTCCACGCTGATCTCGACCGTCTCGGCCGCCAAGCCGAAGATCGCCGACTACCCGTTCACCACGCTTGAGCCGCACCTGGGCGTGGTTGACCTGGGCGAGTACCGCACGTTCGTCGTCGCGGACATTCCGGGTCTCATCGAAGGCGCGCACGAGGGCGCTGGATTAGGCGACCGCTTCCTGCGCCACGTCGAGCGGACGAAGCTGCTGCTGCACCTCGTTGACCTGTCGTCGCTCGCCGGGCGCGATCCGGTCGAAGACTACGAGAAGATCAATCACGAGTTGGCGGCCTACGACCCGCAACTGGCCGAGCGCCCGCAGATCGTCGTCGGCACGAAGATCGACGCACTCGACGAGCCGGAACGTTTGGAGCGGTTGCGTGCGCGCGCCGCACGTGACGGGCGCGCGTTCCACGCCATCTCGGCCGTCACGAACCGCGGCGTGCGCGAACTGGTGCAGGCCACGGCCCGCGCGCTCGACGAACTGACGCGCGACGACCGGCAGACTGCGGGGCGCGACGAACGACAGTCGGCGGAGCACGCGGGCGCGCGCGAGCCGTAGCGCCCGCGCGCCGCGAGCGCCGCCCCGTCCGGCCTTGACCCGGCGCGCGCGCGTGCCTATGCTGCGCCGGACACACCGGCCGGCCGCCGCTCCTCAAGGGCCGCCGCTTCCAGCGAGACAGTTTGAGCCGGGCAGGGGAGGGGCGCGCGCCTTGACGAAGCAGCGGCGGGTGGGACTCTACGGCGGGACGTTCGACCCGGTACACGCCGGGCACTTGGCGGTGGCGCGCGCGCTCGTCGAACAGTTCGCGCTCGACGAAGTTCTTTTCATCCCGGCCTACGTCGCGCCGCACAAGCGCGGCGTGGCCGCGCGCCGGCCCGCGCCGCCGCTGCACCGCTACGCCATGCTCGCGCTCGCCACGGCCGACGACCCGCGGCTGCGCGTTTCGTCGGTCGAGTTGGACGCGCCGGAGCGCCCTTACACGGTCGAGACGCTGGCGCGCTTGCAGGCGCGGTTCGGCGCAACAGCGCGGCTCTACTTCGTGATGGGCGCGGACTCGTGGGTCGCCATCACGCTCTGGCACGAGTGGGAGCGGCTGCTCGCGATGAGCGATCACGTCGTCATGGCCCGCCCCGGTTACGAGTTGGGCACGGCGCACGTGACCGAAGAGGTGCGTCGCCGCATCGTGGACTTGCGCGGGCTGACCAACGCAGAGGCCGCGCGGCGGCTGACCGAGGGCGCAGGGCCGCACATCTATTTCACGGACGCGGTCTGGTCGGACGTGTCGGCGACCGCCGTCCGGCGCGCGGCGGGCGCGGAAGGCGCGGGCGCGTTGCCCGTGCCGCCGCCGGTCGCGGAGTACATACGGAAATACGAGGTTTACGGGAACACTGATGACAGCGAACGAGAGGACGCCGGGGGCGAAGGGGCGCACGGCTAAGGCGCGCGCCAACGCGCCGGAGCCGCAACAGCCCGAACAGGCCGCGCCGCAAGCGGAGGCGGCGCTTGAGCCGAGCGTCACGACCGCGCTCCAGGCGGCCGGCGACAAGAAGGCGGTCGCGCCCGTCTTGCTCGACCTGCGCGAGCTGGCCAGCTTCACGGACTATTTCATCATCACCAGCGGCACGAACCCGCGCCAGGTGCAGGCCATCGCCGACGAGATCGAGGAGCGTCTGAAGCGCGCGGGCACGCGCCCCGCGCGCATCGAGGGCTACGCGACCGCCGAGTGGGTGCTGCTCGACTACGGCGACTTCGTCGTCCACGTCTTCGACGACAAGGCGCGGCGCTTCTACGATCTCGAACGGCTGTGGCGCGACGCGCGCCGCGTCGAGTTGCCGCCGGAACTGCGCGGCGAGCCGCCGCCCGCCCACGGTTCTTTGCGCGAAGGCTGACGCGAGGTGGACGAGCTGATCGCGCAAGCGCCGGCCATGCGCGAGGCGGTGCGGCTCGCCGACCGCGTCGCGCGCACGGACGCGAACGTGCTCGTCACCGGCGAGTCGGGTGCGGGCAAGGACGCGCTCGCCGTCTACGTCCACCGGCGTTCGCGCCGCGCGGCCGCGCCGCTCGTAAAGATCGACTGCGCGGCGTTGCCCGCGGCGTTGCTCGAAGCAGAACTGTTCGGCTTCGAGCGCGGCGCGTTCACCGGCGCGACGCAGGCCAAACCGGGCCGGCTCGAAGCGGCGCACAAGGGCACGCTCGTCCTCGACGAGATCGCGCACCTAACGCCGGACGCGCAGGCGAAGCTCCTGCGCGTGATCGAGCGGCGCGAGTTCGAGCGCCTCGGCGGGCGGCGGACGGTGCGCGTGGACGCGCGGCTCGTCGCGTTGACGAACGTCGATCTGGACGACGCGGTGCGCCGCCGCGCGTTCCGCCCGGACTTGTTCTACCGGCTGAACGTCGTGCGCATCGAAGTGCCCCCTTTGCGCGAACGCGCCGAGGACGTTGCGCCGCTGGCGCGTCACTTCCTGCGCCTGTTCGCCGTCAAGCACGGGCGGCGCGCGCGGCAGTTGAGCGCCGACGCCCTGGTGCTCCTCGCCGCCTACGATTGGCCCGGCAACGTTCGCGAACTGGCGCACGTCTTAGAACGGGCCGTTATTGTCGCCGAGGGCGAGCGCGTCGAGGTCGAAGCACTGCCGGAGGCGGTGCGGGCGGCGGCGGCGCTCCGGCGGCGGCGCGCGCGGCGGCTGACGCTGGCGGAGTTGGAAGCCGAATACATCGCCGAGACGCTCGCGGCCCTCGGCGGCAACAAGTCGGCGGCGGCGCGCGCGCTCGGCATCAGCCGCAAGAACCTGTACGAGAAGCTCGCACGGTATAAAACAGAGGTCAGAGGTTAGATGTCAGATGTCAGCGTCAGTTCAACGTTCAAGGTTGGCTGGCGTCGAACCTTGAACGTTGAACTTTGAACGTTGAACTCTTACTAACCTCTGACATCTGACCTCTGACATCTGCTCTTATGCGTGTGCGGCTGGTGTGGGTGGGGCGGACGCGGAACGAGCACGTGCGGGCGCTCGTGGCGGATTACCTTGAGCGGCTGGCGCGCTTCACGCGCTGCGAGGTGACGGAGGTGCGCGAGTCGGCCGCCGCGACCGACCGCGCGATCCTCGCCGAAGAGGGGCGGCGGTTGGCGGCCGCGCTCAAGCCGGACGCGTTCGTCGTGCTGTTAGACGTGGCGGGCGAGCAGTGGAGTTCGCCGGAGCTGGCGGCGGCGCTGGGGCGTTGGGAGGTGCGCGGGTTGAAGGAGGTGGCGTTCGTCGTCGGCGGCCACCTCGGCGTGAGCGCGGAGGTGAAGGCGCGCGCCGACGTGCGCTGGTCACTCGCGCGCCTGACGCTCACGCACGAACTGGCGCGCGTGCTTCTGGTCGAGCAGCTCTACCGCGCGTACACCATCGCGCGCGGGCTGCCGTACCAGAAGTGAACCGCGCGGGCGCGGCGCGCGTAAAAGTTGGGCGCGGGCGTTTGGAACAAGTGGGGTAAGGGAAGGCACATGGATAAGAGAAAAATGAAGACCTATCGCGACCGGCTGCTGGCGCGGCGCGAGGGGCTGTTCCGGCAAGTCACGGAGGCCGAGATGACGAGCCGCGAGCGCGACCTCGAAGCGACGCAAGACCCGGCGGACATGGCCGCGAACGCGTACACGAAAGAGTTGCTGATCTCGATGTCGGCCAACGACCGGCGGCTGTTGGAGTTGATTGACGAGGCGCTGGCCCGGATCGAGGCCGGGGAGTACGGCGAGTGCGTCAACTGCGGCGAGCCGGTGCTGGAGAAGCGACTCGAAGCCGTCCCGTGGGCGCGCTACTGTCTCAAGTGCCAGGACTTGCAGGAGCGCGGGCTGCTGAATCAGGACGAAGAGTAATAGCTAACGACGGGCAATAAATATCTGCCGCGCGCAGTTATCCACAGCCTCCGGTCTCGAACGGTTCGAGACCGGAGGCTGTTTTCGTGTATAAAGGCCGTCCATTCATGTGGCTGACGCGCCAACTCGATGGTCTCTACGACGCGACGCTCGCGCTCGTCTATCCGCTGGCGTGCGCGGCGTGCGGTGCGGCGCAGGTTGAGCGACGCGCTGACGCGCCTGCGTGCGCGGCGTGCTGGCGGACGACGCGTGTCTTCACGGGCGCGGAGTCATGTTGCTGGAAGTGCGGCGCGCTGGCGTTAGCCGATGTGCCGGCGGAGAAGCGCGCCGAAGTGCGCTGCCGGCGTTGCGACGCAGAGGCGTTCACGACGGCGCGTGCCGTCGGCGCTTACGAGGGCGCGTTGCGGGCGGCGGTG
>DASVPY010000122.1:0-8887 GCA_036389395.1 Pyrinomonadaceae bacterium | reverse complement strand
GACTTCCGCGGCCCGCCGGTCTTCAAGACGAAGGCGAGGCCGGGCCTTACCTGCCGCGCGGCGGGCGGCTTTCTTCCCGCGTGCCGGACGTGGCGGCTCTGCTCCGGCTTCGGCAGCGGCGGCTCGACGCGGTGCCACAGTCGGTCGGAGAGGAGCGAGTCAGTCGTACGGCGCACACCTTTGTCTGAAGCGACCCCCTATCTTATTCGGTCCTGGCTTTAGCGCCCTTTAATTTTGCAACCAGCTCTAAGTCATTCTCACTTATCCCTGCGTCAGTTAGGAATTCGTAAGCGGCGGCCGCGGTCAGACCGCCTAAGGTATACCAAGCGATGGTCATGGCTTGGGTGGCGGGCGTGCGGGCGCTGGCGTCGCTACCCAAGCCGAGCGGGCCGGGCAGCGCGGCCGCGCCGACGCCGGCCGCCAAGCCCAGTAGCGCGCCGCGCAGCCACGCGCCGTCGCGCGCGCCCCAGCCGACGGCGCTGTAGTAGAGCGCGTTGCCGACGATTTCGCCGACGAGCGCGCGGTTGAACAGTTCGTCGGGCGCGGGTGTGGGCGCGCCGACCGCGTTGTAGGAGCGCGCGAGCGCGCGCATGCCGAGCAGGTCAACGCGCGGCGCGTCCGCGAAGACGCGCCGCGCGCCTTCGTGCACCAACGTCAACGCGCACGCGCCGGCCAAGCCGCTGCCCAGTGCCCGCCAGAAACTCATAGCGTCCTCCCGTGGTTCGTTCGCGTAAATCGCTCGTTCGTCGCGGCGACGGTGCAAAGAACGGGCGTCGCCGTCGAGCGTCGTCTAAAGAGCGGTCGTCGCCGTCGGTCGTCGTCAGTCGCCGGCCGCGCCCTGGGCGGCCGCGCCGTCGCGCTGGGCGAGCGGGACGTAGTTGCGCGTGCGGTGGCCCGTGTAAATCTGGCGCGGGCGGGCGATCTTCTGTTCGGGGTCGTTGAGCATCTCCAACCACTGCGCGAGCCAGCCCGACGTGCGCGGGATGGCGAAGAGCACCGGGAACATGTCCACGGGGAAGCGCATGGCGCGGTAGATGATGCCGCTGTAGAAGTCCACATTCGGGTAGAGCCGGCGCTTGACGAAATACTCGTCTTCGAGCGCGATGCGCTCAAGCTCAAGCGCGATGTCGAGCAAGGGGTCTTTGCCCGTCACCTCGAACACTTCGTCGGCCACCTGCTTGATGATGCGCGCGCGCGGGTCGTAGTTCTTGTAGACGCGGTGGCCGAAGCCCATCAGGCGGAACTCGCCCGCCTTGACGCGCTTGACGTATTCGGGCACTTGATCAATCGAGCCGATCTCGTTGAGCATCCGCAGGACGGCCTCGTTCGCGCCGCCGTGCAGCGGCCCGTAGAGCGCGGCGGCCGCGCCCGCGAGCGCCGAGAACGGATCGGTGTGCGCGCTGCCGATGGAGCGCATCGTGTTGGTCGAGCAGTTCTGCTCGTGGTCGGCGTGCAGGATGAACAAGATCGTGAGCGCGTGTTCCAAGACCGGGTTCGGCTGGTACTTCAGCTCCGTCGTCTTGAACATCATGTTGAGGAAGTTGCCCTCGTAGGAGAGGTCGTTGTCGGGGTACGCGTACTGCATCCCGACGCGGTGGCGGTAGGCGAAGGCGGCGATGGTCGGGACCTTCGCGAGCAGCCGGTAGATCTGCTTCTGCCGGCACGGCTCGTCGAAGATGTTCTTGGCGTCCGGGTAGAAGGTCGAGAGCGCGGCGACCATGCCCTCGAACATGCCCATCGGGTGCGCGTTGTAGTGGAAGCCGTCCAGGACCTTCTTGATGTTCTCGTTGATGAACGTGTGGTGCGTGACGTGCCACGTCCAGTCCTTGAGCTGGTCGGCGTTGGGCAGCTCGCCGTGCAGCAGCAGGTAGGCGACCTCCAGGTACGTGCTCTGCTCGGCCAGTTGCTCGATGGGGTAGCCGCGGTATTCGAGGACGCCCCGGTCGCCGTCTATGAAGGTGATGCTGCTCTTGCACGAGGCGGTGTTCATGAAGGCCGGGTCGTAGGTCATCAGCCCGAAGTCGTCGGCGTTGACCTTGATCTGGCGCAAGTCCATCGCGCGGATCGTGTCGTCCTGCACGGGAATTTCGTACTGCTTACCGGTGCGGTTGTCGGTGACGGTCAGGGTGTTGGTGTTCGCGCTCATACCAGTCCTCTCCTCCCGCTCGCGCGGTGCTGCTCTCGCCGTTGTTAGTTAACTGTTTGCCGCCAGCATACGGCCGTTCGCGCCCGCACTCAAAGCGGCCGCGCGCCTCTCGCCGGCCCGCCCGCCCGTGTGCTATGGTTCGGGCCAGACGCGCAGACGAAAACGACAGAACGGAACGAGTGACGCGGCCGACGAATGGTGGGGGGCGCGTCCGCGGGCGAGGTGTCTATGCGAGCAACGGGGGCGCGGCGCGAGGGCGACGTGTGGAAGGGGCTGGCGGCGGGGGCGGTCGGCGGGCTGGCGGCGGCGTTCGTGATGAACCGGTACCAGGCGCTCTTGAGCCGGCGGCTCGCGGGCGAGGAGCGGGCGCACGGCGCGCAGTCTTTGCAGCAGGGCGCGCCCCGGCACGGCGTCGCGCGCGCGTTGCAGGAGCGCGGCGCGGACGACGAACGGGACGACGCGGCCGAGCGCGCGGCCGCGGGCCTGGCGGCCGAAGTCTTCGACGAACGGCTGACCGAGCGCGAGAAGGACGCGGCGGGCACGCTCGTCCATTACGCCTTCGGCGTGACGACGGGCGCGGCCTACGGCGCGGCGGTGGAGTTGCTGCCCGCGGCGCGCGCGGGCGCTGGCGTGCCCTTCGGCGCGTTCGTGTGGCTGACGGCCGACGAGGGCATCGTGCCGCTCTTGGGGCTGTCGAAGTCGGCGGACGACTACACGCCCGCGACGCACCTCTACTCGCTCACCTCGCACCTCGTCTACGGGCTGACCGCAGAGCTTGTCCGCCGCGCCGTCCGCGCCGCGCTGTGACCATGCCGCCGCGTGAGCCGTCGGGCCGTCCGCGCGTGCTGGGCGCGCGGTCGCTGGCGCGCGGCGTCGAGCGTCTGGCGCGGCTCGATCCCGATCTCGCGCGCGTGACGCGTGCGCTCGGCCTGCCGCCGCTCTGGGCGCGCGCGCAAGGCTTCCCCACGCTCGTCCACATCATCCTCGAACAACAGGTCTCGCTCGCCTCCGCGCGCGCCGCGTTCGACCGCCTCACGGCACACGCCGCGCCGCTCACGCCGCACAACTTCCTCACGCTCGACGACGCGACGCTCCGACGCATCGGCTTCAGCCGCCAGAAGACCGCCTACTGCCGTCTGCTCGCGCAGGCGCTCGCGGCCGGCGAGCTTGATCTGGCCGCGCTCGCGCGACTCGGAGACGAGGCGGCGCGCGCCGCGCTGCTGCGCCTGAAAGGCGTCGGCCCCTGGACGGCGGAGATTTACCTGCTGATGGCCCTGCGCCGGCCCGACGCCTGGCCCGCGGGCGACCTCGCCCTCGCCGTCGCGCTCGCGCGCCTCAAAGGTTGGCCCGCGCGCCCGACGACCGCCGAGCTGCTCGCATACGGCGCACGCTGGCGGCCCCTCCGCGCCGTCGCCGCGCGCCTGCTCTGGCACTACTACCTGAGCGGTATGCCGGCATTGCCCGGTTGACCGGCTTAACTCAGGAAATCGTTTGGACGAATCCTAGCTCCGTAGGAGCGTGATGTTTGTAGCAATCAGGGTGTCATCTGTCCGCAAGCTCCGTAGGAGCGAAATGTTTACATCCCGCTCCTACGGAGCTTGCGGGGCAATAAGGAAACTGCAAGCTACAAACATCTCGTCCCTACGGGACTTATCAAACCGCCTCTAAGCGGCCCGGCGGGGCGGCTATGTCAACCCGCGCGGATCGGTTAAGCTGCGACGTGGCGGCGCGGACTGTCTCGGCGGCCGCGAAAACTTATGACCTTGGACGGCGTGGAAATCTTGACGGCAGGCGCGGCGGCCGCCGACGACGCGGCGGACGGGAAGCAGGCGGCCGAAGAGCCGTCGCTCGGCGCGACCGAAGAGCGACTTCTCGTCGCGCCCGCGGAGCAGTTGATTCTCGTGGACGAGCACGACCGCGCGGTCGGCGTCGGCGAGAAGCTGGCGACGCACCGCGCGGGCGCGCTGCACCGCGCCTTCTCCGTCTTCGTCTTCGACGCCGACCGCCGGCTGCTGTTGCAGCGGCGCGCGCGGACGAAGTACCACTCGGCGGGCTTGTGGTCGAACACCGCCTGCGGCCACCCGCGCCCCGGCGAGGCGACCGACGCCGCCGCGCGCCGCCGCCTGCGCGAAGAGATGGGCTTCGACTGCGCGCTCCGCCACGCCTTCGCCTTCGTCTACCGCGCGGAGTTGCCGGGCGGCCTCTGCGAGCACGAGTACGATCACGTCTTCGTGGGCGAGTTCGCCGGCACGCCAGCGCCCGCCGCCGCCGAGGTCGAGGCGTGGGCCTGGGTCACGCTGCCGGAACTGCGCCGCGAGTTGCGCGCCCGCCCCGAACGCTTCAGCTACTGGCTCCGCCTCCTGCTCGACGGCCCGCACTGGCCGCGCCTGCACGCCCTCGTCGGCGCGGCGTAGCCGCCCCGCGCCCCCGGCCCGCCAGCGTCTCGTTGACCGGCCCGGCAAAATTTCTGTTGACACGACCCCGGCGTTTGAAATAAAAGTACGGGCGTTCGTTTTTTTATGGACGGATGCCGAAGTTAAGCCCAGAGGTCATGGACGAGCGCCGCGCCCGCATCGAGGCGGCGGCGCGCGAGCTGTTCATCCGGCGCGGCTTCCACGCCACCTCCATGCGCGACATCGCCCAGAGCGCGGGCGCGTCGCTCGGCAACCTCTACAACTACTACCGGACGAAGGAAGACATCCTCGGCTCGATCATCGCCCGCTACCAGAAGGTGATCGACGCGCGCCTGCGCGCCATCTTCGACGAGATCGAGGAGCCGTTCCGGCCCGACAGCCTGGTGCGCTTCGGGCGGATGATCAGGGAACTGGTCAGCGCCCACTCCGACTTCTGGCTGCTGATGTACATTGACGTGCTGGAGTTCGAGAACCGCCACTTCCGCAAGATGTTCCAGGGGCTGGCGGCCGCCATGCGCCGCCGCTACGCGGCGCAGTTCGCCGCGCTCCGGCGCGAGGGCGCGCTCTACGACGGCGTCGATCCGGCGGTCGGCTTCACCGCCGCCTACATGCAGTTCTTCAACTACTTCCTGGTCGAGAAGCTGTTCGGCGGCAAAGGCCACCTCGGTCTCAGCGACGACCAGGCGATCAAGAAGCTGGCGGAGATTTTCTGCCGCGGCGTGCTGCGGCCCGAGAAGCTGCGCCAGTTGGCGACCCCGGCGGCCGCCGCCAGACGGCCGCGCCGGCCCGCGCGGCGCGCCAAGGCGGCGGGCAACTGACAAGCAAACATTAGCGGCGGGCGCGCAGTGCTCGCGTCTCCGCCCCGGCGCACAAAAACGTACGTTCGTTTTTATTGACTTACGCCCGACAACCGACAAGTCCCGGCAGGAGGTTTCTAAAAGTGATGTTCCCCTTGAAACGCACGGCCCTCTGGGCGTTGACCCTGTTCTTCGCGCTCGCGTGCGCGGGCGGCGCGCTCGGCCAGGGCGCGACCGGCCAGCTCACCGGCGCGGCCGCGGACGCCAACGGCGCGCGCGTCGCCGGCGCGACCGTCACCGTCACCAACCTCGACACCGCGCTCCAGCGCCAGACCGCGACGGACGAGAACGGCGACTTCGCCGTCACGCTGCTGCCGCCCGGCCGCTACCGCGTCGAGCTGGCGGCCCAGGGGTTCAAGACGGTCGTGGTCGAGAGCGTCGCGGTCAACGTCACGCAGACGGCGACGCTGAACCTGACGCTCGAACCGTCGTTGCAGGGCGAGACCATCACGGTCACGGCGGCGGGCACGCTCGTGCAGCAGGAAAGCTCGCAGGTCGGGCGCGTCATCGAGGAGGCGACGATCCGCCAGTTGCCGCTCCCCACGCGCAACTTCCAGCAACTCCTGACGCTCTCGCCGGGCACGTATTCGAGCGTGGCGAACAACACGGAGTTGGGGCGCGGCGACGCGATCATCACGGTCAACGGCCAGCGCCCGACCTCGAACAACGTGCGCATCAACGGCGTGGACGCCAACTCCATCGGCACGAACGCGTCGCCGAACATCGCCGTGCCCGCGACCGACTCGTTGCAGGAGTTCATCGTCCAGACCTCGCTCTACGACGCGTCGCAGGGTAGGAACGCGGGCGGCAACGTCGAGGCGGTGACACGCTCGGGCGGCAGCCACTTCCACGGCAACGTCTACGAGTTCTTCCGCAACAGCGCCTTGAACGCCAACGACTTCTTCCTGAACGCGGCCGGGCGGCCGCGCCCCGTGCTCTCGCGCAACCAGTTCGGCGGCACGTTCGGCGGCCCGCTCGTCAAAGATAAATTGTTCTTCTTCGGCTCGTACCAGGGCACGCGCGAGCGCAACGGCGCGTCGCTCAACAACAGCCTGTCGTTCCCGTTCATCCCGGCGGCGCTCACCGACAGCAACCGCACGGCCGCGGGACTCTCTGCCGCCTTCGGCATCCCCGCCGCGAACATCAACCCCATCGCGGTCGCGCTGCTCAACGCGCGTTTGCCGAACGGCCAACTCGCCATCCCGTCGCCGGCCACCGCTTCGGGGTTGACGCCGCTCTCGGCCGTCTCGACCTTCCGCGAGAACCAGTTCAACGCCAACTTCGATTACAACTTCCGCGAGGGGCACAGCCTCTCGGTCAAAAACTTCTTCGCGTCGAACCCGACGCGGCAGGGCAACTACAACTTCGCGGGCTTGGGGAACGGCCCGACGCAGTTGCCCGGCTTCGGCGGCCAGCTCGACATCATCCAAGACCTCAACTCGATCACGGACACCTACGTCTTCAGCCCGAACCTGATCAACCAGGCGCGCTTCGGCTTCAGCCGCCTGCGCGTCACGTCGCAGCCCGAAGAGCCGTTCACGGCGCGGCAGTTCGGCATCAACAGCCCGCTCGCTAACCTCTATCCGGGGCTGCCGACGATCACGGTGACGGGGCTGTTCACGCTCGGCTCGTCGCCCTTCGCCGATCAGTCGTCGCGCATCAACGCGTTCACGTTCGGCGACACGCTCTCGCTCGTCGCGGGCCGCCACCGCCTGCGCGTCGGCGGCGAGTACCGGCGCTCGCAAGTCAACTTCTTCTTCAACGCCTTCTCGCGCGGGCAGCTCATCTTCAGCAACTTCGCCGGCTTCCTGACCGGCGCGGGCGTCTCGATCATCGGCTCCGGCGTCTTCGACCGCGCGCTGCGCGTCAACGACTTCAACGGCTTCGTGCAGGACGACTGGAAGGTGAGCGACCGGCTGACCTTGAACCTCGGCCTGCGCTACGACTTCTACGGCTACCCGGTTGACACGCGCGGGCGGCTCGTCAACTTCATCCCGTCGCAGTTCCGCGCGGGCACGACGGCCGCGCCCGCCGCGCCGCCCAACGGCTTCGTGCAGGCCGGCAACGCGACCACCCCGCTCGCGGGCGTGCCGCTCGTCGCAGACACGATCATCCCGAACGACAAAAACAACTTCGCGCCGCGCGTCGGCTTCGCCTACCGGCTGAACGACGCGGGCACGCTCGCCGTGCGCGGCGGCTACGGCATCTACTACGACCGGCTCTCGACGCGCTACGCCAACACGCAACTCCTGAACTACCCGTACCTGGCGCTCGCCGTCGGGCTGCCGGGCGTCCTGCGCACGCTCGCCGACCCGTTCATCCCCGTGCCGCAGCCCAACCAGTTCCCGGTCAACCCGACCATCCCGTCGCCGCTCGCGCCGCTCGCGCCCGCCGTCGGCGTGCCCATCAGCGGCCTCTTCATTGACCCCGATCTGCGCACGCCTTACGTGCAGCAGTACAACGCGAACGTGCAGTGGGAGTTCCACAAGGACTACCTGCTCGAAGTCGGCTACGTCGGCTCGAAGGGCACGAAGCTGTTACAGGTCATCACCCTCAACCAGCCGGTCTACAACCGCGCGACCAACACCTTCACCGCGCCCTTCGGCACGGCGCTCTCGACGCAGAAGAACGTCGCGGGCGGCATCCAGCAGGCGCAGTCCACTTCCAACTCGCACTACGACTCGTTGCAGTTGAGCGTGACCAAGCGCTTCAGCCGCGGCTTGCAGTTCCTGACCGCCTACACCTTCGGCAAGTCCATTGACTACTACTCCGGCTCGGCCATCAACGAGCTGTTCGCCACGCCCGGCGACCAACTCAACTGGCGCTCTAACCGCGGCCGCTCCGACTTCGACCGCACGCACCGCTTCGTCCAGAGCTTCGTCTACGATCTGCCGCGCGTGGCGACGGACTCAGGGCTGAGCCGCGCGCTCCTGAACAACTGGGAGCTGGCCGGCATCCTGACCTTGCAGACGGGCCTCCCGTTCTCGGTCGTGGACGCGCCGAACAACAACATCATCCAGCGGGCCAACTTCGCGCCGGGCTTCGCGGGCGACGCGTCGTTCGACGGGCGCACGCAGGATCGGCTGAACCGTTATTTCAACACGGCCGCCTTCGTCGCCTCGCGCCCGATCATCGCGGGCGGGAACTTGGGCACGCCCAACAACCCGACGTTCGACCCGAACGCGCCGTTCGGCAACACGGGGCGCAACATCCTGACGGGGCCGGGGCAGAAGAATTTCGACTTCTCGGTCGTCAAGTTCGTCCCGCTGAACGAGAGCATCCGCGGCGAGTTCCGCACGGAGTTCTTCAACCTGTTCAACTGGGCCAACTTCGCCAACCCGAACGCCAACATCGCCGTGCCCGCGACCTTCGGCCGCATCACGCAGACCAGCGCCGGCCCGCGCGTCATCCAGTTCGCGTTCAAGTTGAATTTCTAAAGGCGGTGGTCAGTGGTCGGGGGGGGGGGGTAA
>DASVPY010000121.1:0-20523 GCA_036389395.1 Pyrinomonadaceae bacterium | reverse complement strand
GTGATAACGACGGAGTACGTCGAGGTGGGCGTCGGCGAGGGCCCGATGCGAACGCTCGTGTGCGCGCCGCGAGCCGAAGGGAAGTATCCGGGAATACTCTGCTACTCGGACATCTTCCAGTTGACGGGGCCGATGGTGCGGGCGTGCCAGCGGCTCGCGGGCTACGGCTACGTCGCCGCCGCGCCGGAGATTTACCACCGTCTTGAGCCGCCCGGCACGGTCATCCCCTTCGACGACGCGGGGCGCACGCGCGGGCTCGACGACGCGGAGCGCACGCCCGTGGCCGACTTCGACGCGAGCTGCCGCGCCGCGCTCGACCACCTCGCCGGCCACCCGCTCGTGGCCGAAGGCAAGCTCGGCGCGATGGGCTTCTGCATCGGCGGCCACCTCGCCTTCCGCGCCGCCCTGCAACCCGACGTGAGGGCGACCGCCTGCTTCTACGGGACGGGGATTCACAACGGCAAGCTCGGCGCGGACGCCGACGCCGGGTCGCTGGCCCGCGCCGCAGACATTGCGGGCCGGCTGCTGCTCGTCTGGGGCGCGCGCGACCCGCACATCCCCGAAGACGGACGCGCGCAGATTCACGCCGCGCTCGAACGCGCGGGCACGGCGTTTGCCGTCCGCCTCTACGACGCCGAGCACGCGTTCATGCGCGACGAGGGGCCGCGCTACGACCCGGAAGCGACCGACGCGGCCTGGGGCGATATGGTCAGCCTGTACCGGGAGGTGTGGCGGTAAAGCAGTAGTCGGTAGTCGGTAGTCAGTAGATGTTCAAAGTTCAACGCTAAAGGTTAGGCGAACCTTGAACCTTGAACCTTGAACCTTGAACTTTGAGCTCTGAACTTTGAACTCTGTCTGACCAGTAAAGTTTTTTTCGAGGTGGGAGAGATGAGGCAAGAAGTATTTTCTAATAAGTCGCTCCGCGTGGTGCGGGGCGGCGGGCGGCTGGCGTTGGTGCTGGCCGCGGTTGTGATGATCATGGGGTGCAGTCGGGTGCGCTCGACGGCGGGCGAAGTGCCCGCGGCGGGGTCTGCGTTGCCGCCGGTGAGCGGCGCGAGTCTGCCGGCGGGCGCGGCGCTGACCTCTTACGCGGACGTGGTGGCGCGCGTCGCGCCGGCCGTCGTCACCATCCGCTCGGAGCGCCGCGTGCGCGCGCCGCAGCAGCACCCGTTCATGGACGACCCCGTATTCCGCGAGTTCTTCGGCAACCGTATGCCGCAGATGCCGCAGACGCCGCAGGTCGAGCGCGGTCTCGGCTCCGGCGTCATCGTCACGCCGGACGGCTACATCCTGACGAACCACCACGTCGTTGACGGCGCGGAGGATATTAAAGTTGAGTTGACCGACCGGCGCACGTTCAACGCTAAGCTCGTCGGCTCCGACCCGCCGAGCGATCTGGCCGTGCTGAAGATCGACGCGACGGGGCTGCCCGTGCTGACCCTGGGCGACTCGGACAAGGCGCGCGTGGGCGACGTGGTGCTGGCCATCGGCAACCCCTTGGGGCTTGATCAGACCGTGACCGCGGGCATCGTCAGCGCGAAGAGTCGGCAGACGGGTCTGGGCGACGGCAACTTCGAGGACTTCATCCAGACGGACGCGCCGATCAACCGCGGCAACTCCGGCGGCGCGCTCGTCAACACGAACGGCGAGTTGGTCGGCATCAACTCGCAGATTCTCTCGCCGTCGGGCGGCAGCATCGGCATCGGCTTCGCCATACCCAGCAACATGGCGCGCGGCGTGATGGAGCAGTTGCTCAAGACGGGCACGGTGCGGCGCGGGCAGTTGGGCGTCGTCGTCCAGTCCGTGACCTCTGACATGGCGCAGAGCTTGGAGTTGAAGGACGTGCGCGGCGTCATCGTCGGGCAGGTCGCGCCGGACAGCGCCGCCGAGCGCGCGGGCGTCAAGCAGGGCGACGTGATCCTCGCGCTCAACGGTCAGGCCGTCAACGACAGCAACACCTTGCGCAACCGCGTGGCCTCGACGCCGCCGGGCACGAACGTCACGCTCACGCTCCTGCGCGACGGGCGCGAGCAGCAGGTGCAGGCCGCGCTCGGCGAACTCAAAGCCCAGACCGCGCGCGCCGAGGGCGACGGCGACGGCGGCGGCACAGGCCCCGCCGCCGCGCCCACGGGCAAACTCGGCATCCGCGTCGAGCCGCTGACGCCGGACATCGCGCAGCAGTTGGAGTTGCCGGCGGGCAAGCAGGGCGTCGTCGTGGCCGACGTTGACCCGGCGGGGCCGGGCGCGGACGCCGGGCTACAGGGCGGCGACCTGATCGAACAGATCAACCGCCAGCCCGTGCGCGCCGCCGCCGACATCGCCAACGCGCTCGCCCGCACCGGCACGCGCCCCGCGCTCCTCTTAGTCACGCGCGCCGCCCGCGGCGGCCAGACCGCGACCATCTTCCTGACCGCGCGCCCGCGCGCCTAGATCGTTCAGCCCTAGAAGGAACCGGGGGCTGGTGCACAAAGTAGCTTGTGTGCCAGCCCCCGGCTGCCGTTTCAGCCGCGCATACTTGAGGCTCCGACGAGACTAAGTGGCCCTTGCTGCTTGCATAGTTTTTTGCTATCGTGCCGGCGGTTATTGAGTTGTTAGGGCTGGTGGCCGAAGGTCAATTACCTAAGGGCTGGAGGGGGCGATGAATCAAGAGCCGCCAACGATTGGCTACGACCAGTTGTTTCTCAAGCCGCTTCGGGAGCGCATCAGTATCTTCAACCAGATTTCCGCTGAGAACCGTGCCCTGCTAATCAAGACCCACGCTGAACGGTGGCTGGCGGCTAACCGCTCTCGCTTCACTCCTGCGCAACTCGCCATTGTCGAAGAATGCATCCGCTCGATCTCACCGGAATGGTACAAAACGGAGCGGGTCTCCGAGCAGACCGAGCAAGAGGTCGCGGCGTTGCGGCGGAAGGCTGAGGCTGTTCTCTCTCCCGAAGATGTATTACAACTCATGTCAATTCGCGCTGAGTATGTGCCTGCCGCCGCGGGTGAGGATGAGCGCGCGTGAAAGCCGGGTTGTGAGCGCACAGAGTGTCATCGAGTAATTGGCCTGAACTAGGGACATCATTACTAAGGGGCTTAAACAATCTCTCGGAGGGGCCACCTACCATGCGTAAAAACATCGTCGTGCTTTTCGTGGCGCTCGTGATGGGCGTAAATCTCACTTATGTCTTTACCACTCCCTTAGCTCAAACAGGCACCGAGCCGCAGGCGCAAAGTAAAATTGAGCGGGAAGCCGCCAAGCTCTACGGTTCCCTTAACTCCTTGTCGCTAAGTGAGAGAAGGGCGCTTTTCAACGACTTGACCCCAGAGTTTAAAGCTGAAGTTTGGAAGACCCATTTGCGGGTCTATCTGACCAGCCATCCTGAACTCAATGAGAAGCAGCGGGAGGTTGTGCTGAGCGCCATCGCCTTGATAACCCCGCGCCTTTACACGTTTGCCGAGGACAGTCCTGAGTGGCAGAAGAACGTAGATGAACCACTACGAGGTCTCTCACAAAGATTTCTTGAAGTGTTCTCGCGCGAAACCGCTCAGCCGCTTTTAACAGTTCTAGGCGAGGCGGCAGCACAGGAAGAATCCAGCCCGGTGCTGATTAAAAAACCAGCGCTAACGTTTAAGCCGACTTCTCACGGCGTCGTGAATGGCGATTGCTCGTGTAGCACTCGTTCAGATTGGTGCTCAGGCGAATCAGAATGCCTGAAAAGTGCTTGTAGTGAGTCAAGCTGGGGTTGTGGAACCTTCGGGGTGTATAGCTGTAATGGCGAGTGCTTTGTAGTTATTATCGCCAGGCGAGGTTGACTTAAAAAGCCACTCCGGTCAGCGCGCTCGGCCGCCGACATCGCCAACGCGCTCGCCCGCACCGGCACGCGCCCCGCGCTCCTCTTAGTCACGCGCGCCGCCCGCGGCGGCCAGACCGCGACCGTCTTCCTGACCGCGCGCCCGCGCGGCTGAACGGCTCGGCGTAAAGTAAAGTGTGGGTCGGGGCGCGAAATAAGGTTGCGCCCCGACCCACGTCTTGACCTGCTGCGCCGGAGTTCGCGGCCTGAAGCCGCTAATTCGAGCAGTACGGCGTTACGTTCTTACCCTCCTCCGAGCAACACTTGCTGATGGCTGCAATCGCTTCCCCCACGCTACAGCCGTCACAGCTAAAGTTGCACGTGTTCGGGCAAACGACGGTGCACGAGCAGCCGCACTGTGCGTAAACCGCCCGGACGGTTAATAACCCGTAGCCGGCGGCGCAGAAGATAAAAGCCGCCGCGAGTCGCAGTAGTCGCCGCTTCATCTGACCTCACCTCCTTCTTTAATCTGCCAACGCTCCCCGTTGTCGAAATCAACAACGCCGACGGTCACAAACAGATCGGCCCGCGGCGCGAAATGCGCCCAAGCCGTTTCCGAGCTGAGACCCGGATTAACCTGTCTTAGCTCCGTGCGCCCCTGTGCGTCCGCCGTCGTGACTTTATCGCGCGGGATAAACAGGTCGCGGGCCACGAGGTAAGTCTCGCCGGGTTGGATTTTAATGTCGTGTTGGAGGACGCCCCGCGTCTTGCGCGTGTTAGGGTCTCTGACGATTATGAAAAAGCGCGTGATCACGCGGCCCGAAGTGTTGACCAGCGTGACATCCGGTAGCGAGCTGACCAGGGCGAGGTCGGTCGTCCTGCCGGTCAGCTTGGTGAACAGCGGGCCCGGCACTTCTTTCACCTTCGCCTCCGTGATGCGGAGCGGGCAGTCGTCGTTCCCGACCACCCGCAGCAGTTGCTCGGGCGCTTCATGCACCTGCTTGAGCGCCTGGGCTTGCACGCGGGCGCGCGCGCCCTGTGCGCGCGCCTTGATGCCCAAGGCCGCCGCCACGACCGAGAGCGCCAGCAGTAAGCTGGCCGCAATGATGATCGCCTTACGGTTCATGGTGCGCAGGCTTGCCATGGCTGAGTACCTCCTGTCGGTCAAGTGCTGAAAGGGTGATTGTGAGTGCATTCTAGGCAGGCGCGGCGACGGCCACAAGCGCAAATGTCACATTTGTCACTGTTCCGCCGCGCCGCGCTGACGGAACAGGCACGTGCCGCAGACGCGGTAGGTTTTCCCGACCACCTTCACCGCGTAGATTAAACCCTCGTCAATGTAGCGGTAGATGGTGCGGCTGTGCACGTCCACCAGGCGGGCGGCGTGGGCGACGCGCAGGAGTTGCACCGGCCGCCGGCACATCGGACACCAGACAGTGGCGGGGTGAGTTTGCGATAGTGGCTGCGTCATAACCGTGCTCCGCGTTAGTGGGCGGCCAGACTGGCGCAATGAGGTGTGAGGAGTATAACGAACGACGCAGGGCGCAGCAAGATTTCGGTCGGCGCTGCGGCCGCCGGCCGGCTCTGACTTGCACCCCGCGAGCGGCCGCCGCGCGCTGATGTTATACTGCCGCCACTCCCGGTCGAACCTTGAACTTTAACAGCCGGCGCGCGCCACTGCGCGCCGCCGCAGGTCGAGCCTCCGACTCGGCCCTGCGCACGCGAGACCGATGGCTCAGGACGAAGCGACCAAGTCAGCGACAAACCCGACAACGGCCGCACCGCCGCGCGGCGGCGACGCCGTGCCGAAGGACGCCGCGGCCGTCGTCCTCGTCCGCGCGGGCGCGGATGATGTTGCACCCGAAGGCGCAGCGTCGCCCGCAGCCGCGCCGCAACTCTTCTGGGCGCGGCGCGGCGCGCGGCTGGCCTTCCTCGGCGGCTTCTACGCCTTCCCCGGCGGGCAGCGCGACGCGGAGGACGCCGAGCCGCGTGTCGAGAACTGCGCGGACGACGAGACGGCCGCGATGATCACTTGTGCCGCGCGCGAGTTGTTCGAGGAGGTGGGCGTGCTGGTCGCGCGCGGCGCGGACGCGTTGACGAAAGGCCAGCTCGAATCTGTCTTAGACGATCTGACTTCGGGGCGCATGACGTTCCCCGCCCTGCTCGCGCACTACGGGCTGCGCCTGGACGCGCGCGACTTCGCCTACGCCGGGCGCTGGGTCACGCCCCCTTTCAGCCCGCGCCGCTTCGACACCTGGTTCTTCCTCGCGCGCTGCCCGCGCAAGCAGGAGCCGCGCGTCCGCACGTCCGAGTTCGACCACGGCGAGTGGGCGGACGCGCGCGCCGCCCTCGCGCGCTGGCAGCGTGGCGAAGTGCTCGTCGCGCCGCCCGTCCTGCACGCCGTCCGCGCGCTCGCGGGCGGGCTGACGGACGATCTCATAGAACGTTTCCTGAGTGTGCCGCAGGCGCACCGCGCGCCCGTGCGCCGCATCGAGTTCCTGCCCGGCTTCATCTGCTTCCCCCTGCGCACGCTTACGAAGCCGCCCGCGACACACACGAACTGCTACCTCGTCGGCCACGGCGAGTTCGTCATACTCGACCCCGGCTCGCCCGACGCGGACGAGCAGGCGGCGCTCGCCGCGTGCGTGGACGAGTTGATCGGAGCAGGCCGGACGGCGCGCGAGATCGTGTTGACGCACCATCACCCCGATCACGTCGCGGGCGTCGAGGCCTTGCGCGCGCACCTGGGCGGACGTGTGCCCGTCGCCGCGCACCGGCTGACGGCCGAAGTGCTCGCGGGCCAGGTCAGGGTTGATCGCTTCATCGCCGAGGGCGACGTGATCGAGTTGGCCGGCGAGCCGGCGCTCGCCTTGCGCGCGCTGCACACGCCGGGGCACACGCGCGGGCATCTAAGTTTCCACGAGGCGCGCACGGGCGCGCTCCTGTGCGGCGACAACATACTCGGTCTCGGCTCCGTCCTGATCGAGCCGCCCGAGGGCGACATGCGCGCCTACCTCGACTCGCTCCGGCGCTACCGCGCGCTGCTGCCCGACATCAAAGTGCTGCTCGGCGGGCACGGGCCGGCGGTCGGCAGCCCCGCGGCCAAGATCGACGAGTACATCGCGCACCGGCTCGAACGCGAAGCCAACATCCTGCGGGCGGTGCGGGCGGGCGCGGCCACGCCGCCGGAGATCGTCGCGCGCGTCTACACCGACGTGCACCCGAAGCTGCACGCCCTGGCCGAGCGCGCCGTGCTGGCGCACCTGGAAAAACTTGAAGCGGACGGTCTCGTCGCGCGCGCGCCGGGCGGCGGCCACGTCGCCGCGGCCGCGGGCGTGACCGCGGATTGAAAACAGATGCAACGCCAGCCTCACGCGAAGGCGCGAAGGCGCGAAGCGAGACGCTAAGTGTTTGCGTCCTCTTTGCGTCTTTGCGTCTTCGCGTGAGGTCTTTTACGACGGAGGCGGCTCAGGACACGAAGACAAGGTTGGGGGGGGCACTCATGACGCAAGCGAAGACACTGGGCGAGTTGAAGCAGAGCGGCTACCGCAGCCGTTCGGTCAAGGACGAGGTGCGCGCGAACCTGATCGCGCAGTTGCGCGCCGGGCGGCGCATCTTCCCCGGCATCGTCGGCTACGACGAGACGGTCGTGCCGCAGCTCACCAATGCCCTGCTCGCGCGCCACAACCTGATCCTCTTAGGTCTGCGCGGCCAGGCCAAGAGCCGCATCATCCGCCAGTTGACCGGCCTCCTCGACGAGCGGATGCCGATCATTTCCGGCTCCGAGATCAACGACAACCCGCTCCACCCGATCAGCGCCTACGGCCGCCGGCTCATCGCCGAGTTGGGCGACGAGACGCCCGTCGCCTGGGTCGAGCGCGACGCGCGCTTCGTCGAGAAACTCGCGACGCCCGACGTGACCGTCGCCGACATCATCGGCGACGTTGACCCGATCAAGGCCGCCAAGGGCGGCCACCTGTTGAGCGACGAGCTGACGATCCACTACGGGCTGCTGCCGCGCGCCAACCGCGGCCTCTTCGCCATCAACGAGCTGCCCGACCTGGCCGGCAAGATTCAGGTCGCGCTCTTCAACATCATGCAGGAGGGCGACGTGCAGATTAAGGGCTACCCCGTCCGCCTCCCGCTCGACGTGCTGCTCGTCTTCTCCGCCAACCCCGAAGACTACACGGCGCGCGGCAAGATCATCACGCCCTTAAAGGATCGCATCGGCGCGGAGATCACGACGCACTACCCGACCGACCTGCAACTCGGCGTCGAGATCACGCGCCAAGAGGCTTGGACTGAACGCGCGGGCGTGGGCGGGCGTGTGCGCGTGCCCGACTTCGTCCGCGAGACCGTCGAGCAGATCGCGTTCGAGGCGCGCGACGACCAGCGCGTGGACAAGCGTTCGGGCGTCTCGCAGCGGCTGCCGATCACGGTCATGGAGGCGGTCGTCTCGAACGCCGAGCGGCGCGCGCTCCTGACCGGCGAGGAGGACGTAGTGCCGCGCGTCTCGGACATCTACGCCGCCGTGCCGGCGATGACGGGGAAGATGGAGCTTGAGTACGAGGGCGAGCAGGTGGGCGCGCCGCGCATCGCCAAAGACTTGATCAAGCGCGCGGCCGGCGAAATCTTCGAGGGCTACTTCGTCGGCATAGACTTCACGCGCGCCGTGCGCTGGTTCGACGAAGGCCACACCCTGCGCCTCGCCGACACGGCCGGGGCCGCCGAGTGCGTCGCGCTGCTCGAAGCCGTGCCCGATCTGATCGACACGGTCACGCTGCCCTTCGACTTCAAGCGTGCCGACGAGCCGCAACTCGTCTCCGCCTGCGAGTTCGCCCTCGAAGGCCTCTACGCCCAGAACAAGATCAGCCGCAACGAAGAGGGCGGCTACACCGCCGCCACCAAGGCCAAAAAAGATCGCCGCGGCATGATCTATGATGACCTGACCGAGACGGGGCGCTATAGTTGAACGGCGCTGGGCGCAGCTTGACGACGCCGGGGGAAGCGAGGTGAAAAGCCATGAGCGACGAAGAGCGCGAGAAGCTCGAAGAGAATGAGCAGGAAACTCAGGCAGCTAGAGAGGCTGCCCGCAAGCGCGCCCACGCGCGGGCGTGGGAGTTGGCGCGGCAGCAGGGCGTCAAGCCCATACGCAGCATCGAAGAGTTGCAGGGGGATTTTTGGCCGGAGGATGAAAGTATAGACGACTTCTTAGCCTGGTTGCGCGCCACCCGTCGCGAAGATAAAGGCCAGAGTATTCCTGAGTGAGCAAGGAACCCGCCAGCGACATAGTGGTAGTTGATACTGCGTGGATCGCGCCGACGCGTTAGCGTATGACGCGCCTCTGGTTACGCATAACCGGAAGGACTTTGAAAACGTGAAGGGGCTGGTGGTAGTCTCAGAGAATTAAGCATATGAAGTTCATCCGCTATTCGCGGTTCAAGGGGTTCGACGTGGCGGGCGTTGACTTGGGCGACCTGATGGGGGCGTTGCAGGACTCGCTGTTGCAGTCGGGCTACGACGACGACTACTACTGGACGCGGCAGCGGCGCGAGGCCGACACGTCGCTCGACGCGCTCCGGCAGGCGTTGCTGCAAGCTCTGCTCGACATGGGCGCGCTCGACGAGCAGGACGTGCGCGAGATGCTGGCGGAGAACGGCGGCGAGTTCAAGGGGTCGCAGCTCGAAGAACTGCTGAACCAACTGATCGAGCGGCTGGTCGAGGAAGGGTATCTGAACCTGCGCGAAGAGCCGCCGAGCGAGCGCGCCGAGCGGCGGCGGCAGCGCGGCCAGGGGGCGGGGCAGGAGGGCGAGCCGCTGCCGCGCAACGTCAAGTTCGAGGTGACGGAGAAGGGGCTGGACTTCCTCGGCTACAAGACGCTCCGCAACCTCCTGGGCAGCCTCGGCAAAAGCTCCGTCGGCCGCCACGACACGCCGCACCTGGCGACGGGCATAGAGGCCGCGCAAGGCCCCAAGCCCTACGAGTTCGGCGACACGATCAACCTGGACGTGAACACGACGCTGCTCTCGGCCATCAGGCGCGAGGGTCTGCGCGTGCCGCTCAATCTCGAATACGCCGACCTGCACGTGCATCAGCAGGACTACCAGTCGTCGTGCGCCACGGTCGTCATGCTCGACTGCTCGCACTCGATGATCCTCTACGGCGAGGATCGCTTCACGCCGGCCAAGAAGGTCGCGCTCGCGCTCGCGCACCTGATCCGCACGCAGTACCCCGGCGACTCGCTCAAGGTCGTCCTCTTCCACGACGGCGCGGAGGAGTTGCCGCTGGCGCGTCTCGCCACCACGCAGGTCGGGCCCTACCACACGAACACGGCCGAAGGCCTCCGGCTCGCGCGCCGGCTCTTGCAGGCGCAGCGCAAGGAGATGAAGCAGATCGTGATGGTCACGGACGGCAAGCCGACGGCCTGCTACGTCGAGGCCAGCGTGAGCGCGGCCGCCGCCTGGCGCGGCGAGCCGCGGCGGCCCGGCCAGAGCGCCGCCGCCACGCCGACGCGCCGCCTCTACAAGAACTCGATGGGCAACGACCCGCTGGTCATGGCCGCGACGTTCAGAGAGGTGCAGGCCTGCCGCAAGGCCGGCGTCATGATCAACACCTTCATGCTCGCCTCCGACCACTACCTCGTCGAGTTCGTCAAGCAGATGACGCAGATGACGAGCGGCAAAGCCTACTTCGCCACGCCGGGCAACCTCTCGCAGTTCGTGCTGATCGACTTCCTGAAGCGCAAGCGGAGCCGCGTCCGGTAGCGCCGGGCCCGCGCCGCCCGCGCCGGAGCCGTCGGCGGCCGCCTGGAGGTGTACGAGACGGCTTGGCCCGACGGAGCAAAATCGGTACTTGATATTGCGGCCCAAGGCGGGCCGACCGACAATATCCTGGGCTGGCGAGCGTGCCGTTGGGCAGAGCCGTTGAAAGGGTGTGAATGGAGCGGCAGGCGGCGATACAGAGCGCGGAGGAACTCGTCCAATCATTCCTTCGTGCCGAGGACGCGTCGGAAGCGGAGAACCTGCTGGCCCGCCTCATGCAAGAACACGCCGAGCCGATCATCGCCGGCATTATCAAGAGTAAGCTGCGCGTCTCCCTCAACAGCGCGGAGGGCAGCAGCCAAAATCAGGACGCCTTGGAAATTTCGGGCGACGTGCGGGCCGCCGTCCTCGCGGAGATGCAAAGGCTTAAAGCCGCGGCGCAAGGACAGGCAATAAGTAGTTTTCAAAACTACGTGGCGGTTAAAACGTACTCCGCGTGCGCCGATTATTTCCGAGCTAAAAACCCACAGCGGCGGCGGCTGAAAGACCTGCTCCGTCACCACCTCAAACAGAATCGGGCATTCGCTTTGTGGGAGGCCGAAGACAGGCGCTGGCTCTGCGGCTTGCAGTCCTGGCGCGGCGCGGAGGCGCACACAACTCACTCCGACCGCCTGCAACGTTTGTTGACCGAGCCGCTGTCGATCATCGGCGCTTCCGAATCCGCCTCCGCGGCCGGCGGCGCGCACCTGCCCGCTGCCGACTTACTGACCGCCATCTTTGAGAGCGTAGGCCACCCGGTCGAGTTCAATCATCTGGTGACGATAGTCGCGGCCGTTTGGGGCATCAGAGATCAGCCGGACGAATCTTTTGAGCCGGACGGCAGAACGGGCGCGGGCTTAGTTGATTCGGCGGCCGGCGTGGACGTGGTCGTCGAACAACGCCTGTATCTGCAAACGCTCTGGACGGAGGTGTCTCAGTTGCCGCCGTTGCAGCGTAGCGCCCTGCTGCTGAACCTGCGCGACGCGCAGGGCGGGAGCGTCATCGCGTTCGTGCCGCATTTGGGCATCGCCACCAGAGCGGAAATCGCGGCGCTGCTCGCCATCCCCGCCGAACAGTTCGCGGGGCTTTGGCCCGAGTTGCCGCTTGACGACGCGAGTATCGCCCGGCTGCTCGGCGTCACAAGGCAGCAGGTGATTAACCTGCGGAAGACCGCGCGCGAACGACTGGCGCGCCGGATGAAGGCGCTAGAGAAAAACGCCGGTGGTAATAAATGAGCGCGGCGCACGGCTTAAGATCGTGGAGGCATGAAAGAAGGTTTGCTCGGACGCGCGACTTCTTAGAGCGTCATGACTGAGGGCCATCTCACAGGGCAGCAGGTCGAGGCTTACCGGCGGCGCGCGGTCGCGGCCGGCGAGAGAGGCGCGCTTGATCGCCACCTCGCCGCGTGTGACGCTTGCCTGCGGCGCGTTGTTGACACGACGCACCCGCACATCGCAGTTACCGCGCTGACCGAAGCCCTCCTGCCGGCGACGGATGAAGAGCCGTTTCACTTATCCCGTGCGGAGTTGAAAAGGTACGCGGCCGGGGCGCTGGATCGAGCGGACAGGGTGATTTTTGAAAGCCACCTGGAGGATTGCGCCGAGTGCAACAGTCATGCGCGGGAACTTGCTTCAAGCAACACAGGCCGCGCGCCGAAAACTGTTTGGGAGAGATTTTCCGGCTGGCAGTTTCCTACCTTGCGTCCCGCGCAGGTCGGCGTAATCGCGCTCGCCTGTGTTTGCGTCTTGCTCGGCACACTTTGGCTGCGATCCAGATTCGCCGACGGGCGCAATCAAGCAGCGCCGTCTCAAGTCGCCGGCAACGCTCAAGCTCCAAACCAAACTATTACGCCGCCGCGCGAAGACCAGCCGGGTCAGCAGCCGGCAGAGGCGAACGGGAACAACAATGACGAAGCCGCGAGCTTAAACCCGACGGCATCCCGACAGGGACAGATTCAGGATGCGCCGGAAGTCGTCGTCAGCCTGATTGACGGCAGCCGGAAAGTCACTTTAGACAAGCGCGGTCAGTTGACCGGCCTGGAAGGCTTAGACGCCTCAACCCGCAGAGAGGTCGCCGCCACACTCTCCGGCGACGGGCTGAGCAAACCGGCCGCGCTCGATGCGCTGACAGCGCCGCGCATCACCCTGCTGGATCAATCTGCAACCGTCTTACCTTTCCGACTGCTCAGCCCCGTCGGGGTGATAATCGTTGAAGGTCGCCCCACTTTTCGCTGGCAGCCGTTGCGCGGCGCGACCAGTTACGCGGTCTCCGTTTTCGACGCGAACTTTAATCGCGTGCTGAGCAGCGGCCCGCAGACTGCCGCCCGTTGGTCGCCGCCGACACCGCTCCGGGCCGGGGCGGTTTATTTCTGGGAGGTGACCGCGCGCAGAGATGAGCGGGAGATTACGTCGCCGGTCGCGCCCGCGCCCAGGGCACAGTTCAAAATACTTGAGGCGGATAAGGTCAGGGAAATAGAACGGGCGCAGGGCGCGCACCCGGATTCACACCTCGTCTTAGGCATCCTCTACGCGCGCGCGGGCTTGTTGACGGACGCCGAACGAGAGTTCCGGCTACTGACGAACGCAAACCCGCGCTCACAAGTCGCCGCGAAGTTGCTGCGCCGCGTGCAGTCGTGGAAAAAGCCGTGAGCCTTTTATCCGTACAACTGCGCCGTTCATTTTTTGCGCGGGCGTGTCTGGCGCTCGCCTTAGCCTGCGCCCCGCTCGCAGCGCCCGCGCAAACCGCCGAAGAAGCCGCCGCGAAACTCGCCCCGTCGGCGCGCACGGCCGACGAAGCGGCCATCCAGAAGTTATTCCTGAAAGGGTACGAGGCTTACGCGAAGAAAGATGCGGCGACGCTCTTTTCGTTGTTCAGCGAACAGTCCCCGCACCTTGCCGACTTCAAGCTCTTCGTCCAGCAAGAATTTGCCCGGAACGAAAAAGTAAAGATCGAAGCGATCAGAATTATCCCCGTCGGCAACATCCAGGTCGAAGGCGACAAGGCGCGGGCGCGCGTCTTTAGCGATGTTCGTGCGTTAGACGTTGAGACGGGCCGGGCGGCGGAGGGGTTCGGGGAGAGGGAGCACACGCTGCGTTTCGTCAGGGAGGCGGGCGTTTGGAAAGTGTGGCAGTTTGTCGAGACGGCGGAGGAACTTGTCCGCGACTTGCTCGCCGCCGAGACGGACGAAGAACGAACCCGGCTGCTGGCCGCGAAAGGCGAGCCGTTCACGGGCGGACTGCTCAACGGCTTGATGAGTCAAGCCCAGGCTCTGCTGGAGGAGAAGGGGCAGTACGCGCAGGCGACGGTAATCTATAACGTCGCGCTCAACGTCGCCCGGCAACTCGACGCACCCTTCGGCATCGGCGGCGCACTGGTCGGCCTGGGCGATGTCTACTCGGCGCAGGGCGACTATCTGCGCGCGGCGCACAACTATCAGCAGGTCATGAAGCTCGCGGAAACCCTCGACAGTAAAGAGGGCGTCGCCGCCGTCTCGGTCAAGGTGGGCAACATCCATTACCAACAGGGCAACTACGCGCAGGCGATGGAGCATTACCAGCGCAGCGTGAAGTTTTACGAAGAACTCGGCAGCAAGGTAGAGATCGCCTACCCGTTACTCAACATCGGCAACGCGTACTTCTCGTTAGGCGACTACGCGCAGGCGCTCGATTGCTACCAGCGGAGCTTGAAGATATACCAACAGATTTTCGACAAGGCGGGCACGGCCTATCTACTGAACAAGATCGGGGCCGTCTATGCCGCGCAAGGCAAACCCGCGGAGGCGGTTGAAAACTATCAGCGGAGTCTGAAACTCCACGAAGAACTCGGCAATCAAGCGATGGTCGCCTACGCGCTCAACAACGTCGGCGACGTGCGCTACGCGCAGGGTAACTACGACGAAGCCGAGGCGCTTGCGACGCGCGCCGCCGAGCTGGCGCGGGCCAACAGTAGTCCTGAAATCCTCTGGCAATCTCTGACTTCGGCGGGCCGGGCCAGGCGCGCACTCAATCAACCCGAACGCGCGGGGCAGGCGTTCTCCGAGGCGATTGCCGTGATCGAGCAACTGCGCAACCGGGCGGTCGGCAGCGAGCAAGACCGGCAACTCTTCTTTGAAGGTCGAACCGCCCCTTACCACGCGATGCTTGATCTGTTGCTCGCCCAGAACCGCCGGGCGGAAAGTTTCGCCTACGCCGAACGCGCCAAGGGCCGCGTCCTGCTCGACGTGCTTGATCGAGGCCGGGCGAACATCACGGGGGCCATGAACGCCGACGAGAGAATTCGGGAAAGGCGTTTGAACGAAGCGGTCGTCGCACTCAACTCTCAACTCGCGCGCGAAACTTTACGACCCCAACCCGACGCGCCGCGCGTCGCCGGCCTCGAAGCTCAACTGAAAAACGCGCGCCTCGCGTACGAAGCTTTTCAGACGCAAATTTATGCGGCGCACCCGGAGTTGAAGATTCAGCGCGGCCAGGTCGAGCCTCTGACGCTCGACGGCGTCGCGCCCCTGCTGCCTGATACGAAAACCGCGCTGCTCGAATTCGCCGTGACGCCGGAGCGGGTTTATCTCTTCGTCATCACTAAAGGCGTCGAGACTGCGGGCGGCAAGGGCAAAGACGTTGAGATGAAAGTCTACCCGCTCGACATTAAAGCCGGCGAGTTGACGAAGCTGACCGTCAAGTTTCGCACGCGGCTGGCGGATAACTCGCTTGATTTTCGCGAGCCGGCGCGACAGTTATACGATCTCCTGCTCCGACCCGCCGAGGCCCAGATCGCCGGTAAGACGACCCTCTGCATCGTCCCGGACGGCGTGCTTTGGGAACTGCCGTTTCAAGCCTTACAACCCGCCGCGAACAGATACCTGTTAGAAGACCACGCACTCTTCTACGCCCCGTCTCTGAGCGTGCTGCGCGCGATGAAGAGAAGAGCGCCGCCGGCAATTGCCGCCGCCGCCGCCGCTGCGCGCGCAAACGCGCCCGGCGCGCCGACGATAAAGATCAAGGCGAGTCTGCCGCCCACGTCTCGGGCGTTGCTCGCCTTCGGCAATCCTGCGCTCAGCCAGGTGGCGGTCGCGCAGGCCAGCTCACTCAACCGAGACGGCAACCTCGGGCCGCTGCCCGAAGCGGAACGCGAGGTCAAAAGTCTGATCCAATTTTACGACCCGGCGGAGAGTGAAATACTGACCGGAAGGGAAGCGCGCGAAGAGACCTTCAAGGCGGAGGCGGGCCGTTACAGAGTCCTTCATTTCGCCACGCACGGAACGTTGGACGACTACAATCCGATGTACTCGCATTTAATGCTGGCCAGCGAGAGCGCGGACGAAGACGGCTTTTTGGAAGCGCGCGAGATCATCAACCTTAACCTGCGGGCGGATTTAGTCGTCCTGTCCGCGTGTCAGACGGCGCGTGGGCGCGCCGCGGCGGGCGAAGGATTGATCGGCATGTCGTGGGCCTTCTTCGTGGCCGGAACTTCCACCACGGTAGCGAGCCAGTGGAAAGTGGACTCGGCCAGCACGACGCTTTTGATGGCGAATTTTCACCGCCTGCTCGCGGCTCAGGCACCGAGCGGCACGGTTCGCGTGAGCAAGGCGCAAGCCCTTCGTGAAGCGGCATTGAAAGTCCTGGCGAACCCCAAATACCGCCACCCCTTCTATTGGGCCGGGTTCGTCACGGTCGGCGACGGTAACTAGCGTCGAGCGGCCGCACCGCCTGAAAATTTCCCACCGCCTTAGTAATAACCCGCACCGGCTCGCGGCTTATGCAGACAGAGCAAATGCGCACGCGAGAGTGGGCGCGGAGTTGTGTGCGCGCAGTTGTGCGCGCGCCCGGCCGGCGCTTGCTCGCCAAAAAAACTTCGGAGGGAGATCAAACCGGATGCGAAAAGCGATGCTTCTAGCGGTCTTCATCTTCGGCTGTGCCCAGCTCGCGCCGGCACAGGACGATGAACGCAAGGTCGAGTTCTTCGCCGGCTATTCGTATCTCAACACCGACCTCGATGAACCCGACGCGCCGCTCGACCGCTTCGACAACCTGGACGGGTTCAACGTCGCGGCCACCGGCTACATCACGAAACGCTTCGGCCTGACCGGCGACTTTTCGGCCTACTTCCGCAACCAGACCGAGGCTATTCCCGGCGGCACGATCCGTTTTCGCTCACGCAGTTTCAACTACCTCGGCGGGCCGCAGATCAGGTTTCCCAACCACACCCGCGTGACGCCGTTCGTACACGCGCTCGCCGGTGCGTCGAACAACCGTTTCGCTTATCGGGCGACGGCGACCGGAGCGACTGCCCCGGCGGTTGACGTGTCTGTCAGCGTCACGGATTTCGCGCTCGCGCTCGGCGGCGGACTCGACTTGCGGGTCAACAGGCGCGTCGCCGTGCGCCTCTTCCAAGTCGAATACTATCCGGTGTTCTTGCGCGACCGGCCTGAGCTTAATACCAACGGCAGTCGCCGCGTGGATAACGTGCGCTTCTCAATCGGCTTGGTCTTCAAATAAGGTTGCGCCGCTACACCTTGGTTTAGCGGGCCGCCTCCCCCAGCTTCTCGCTGCCCTTCTTCACCCGCCCGCTGAGCGCGACGATCTCCTCCAGGCCGCGCCGCAACTTGGCGGCCGACTGGGCGTCGAGCCGCCTGACGCCTGTCGCGTGAAGCTCGTCCGCGAATTTGAGTATTGTCCCGTCCAGCCGTGAGAGCGCCGCCCGTAGCTGCTCCGGGTCTGTCGGGGCCGGGGGCGCGGGGGCTTTTTCGCCCTCGGCCGCCTCGGGCAGCGCCAGGTTGAGCTTGAGGCGCTCGGCCCGCTTCTTCAGCTCCGCCGCGGACTTCGCGACGAGTTTGAAGTCGAGTTGCCCCGCGCCCGCGACCGCCCGCGCCAGGTCGTTGTTGACGACCTGTAGGCGTATGAAGTCTTCCCTGATCTGCGCGAAGGCCAGGCGCGGCTCGCGCGGCTCGCCCGACCTGTGATACCGCTCGGCCAGCGCGAACAGCATCTCGCGCTCCTCGCTCTCGGCAGCCTCGTAAGCCATCCGCTCGCGCGCGTCGCGCACGGGGTTCTTGCTCTGCTGGCCTTGCGCCGAGAGGGCGCAGGCCGCGAAGAGTAGCGCCGCCGCTGTGCTGCGCACGGGCTTTGATGAGTAGTTCACCGTAAGCCGCCTTTCTTCGACGTGGCGTCATGAAGGGGGAAACACACGCGACCGACTGATGTGAACTGTGACGCCGGCTCGACGGCAGAGGGTCCCCGTAGCGCCTCCGACTTTACACCGGCGTACGAACGGCGGAACGTGCGGGCAATATACGCTTCGGCGCGGTTGGTTTCAACGGCGGCGTCAAGTTCTTTGGGGGCCGTGCCGGAACGGGGCGCGCCGAAATTTCCTTGACACCGCACGCGGCGGGAGTCTATAGAATGCGCTGAACCTGCCCCCGACCTATTAACAGTCCGTTCCCCTGAGACCCGACGACCCATTCGGTGTCTTTAGCGGCGCGCGCGTGTGCTGCACTGTATAGCCCGCGCGTCCGCCTGCTACCCGACTCGTCCGCGCCGCGCGCGTTACGCCTCCTCTTACCGCACCGGCGTCAGCAATGCCCCCGTCCGACTTGCCCGTCTTCTGCCAAGGAGGAAGCTTATGCGTTACCGTTCCCGGCGTCAGCGCCAGGCCAGGAATCTGTCTCTGCTAACGGCGGCCCTGTTACTCTGTCCGCTCGCGTTCGTCGTCGGGCCCGCGAGTTCCCACCGCCGCGCGTTCGCGCAAGCCGCCGGGCAAGATGTCGTGCCGGCCGCCACGCCCACGCCCACGCCCGGCACGCGCTACCGGCAGACCAACCTCGTCTCCGACGTGCCCGGCTTCGCCCTCATCCAAGACCCGCTCGTCGTCAACCCGTGGGGCGTCTCGATGACGAGCAGCAGCCCCTTCTGGCTCGCGAACAACGGTACGTCAACCTCCTCGCTCTACCGCGGCGACGTGGGCAGCACCGTCTTCTTCAAGCAGACGAGCATGCCGAACATCACCATCCCTGAGACGCCGCCGTCCATCACCGGCACGGTCGCCAACAGCGGCGGCACGAGCGATTTCGTCATCACTTCGGGCAGCGCGTCGGCGCGCGCCAACTTCCTCTTCGCGGCGCTCAGCGGCAAAATTTACGGCTGGAGTCCGAACGTGCCCGCGGCCGGCTCGACCGTGGCCACGCAGGCCGCCAGCCAACCGGGGCACGTCTATACGGGTCTCGCCATCGCCAACAACGGCACGGCGAACTTTCTCTACGCGGCCGATTTTAAGAACGGCAAGATCGATGTCTTCAACAACACGTTCACGCTTCAGACCGTCGGCTTCCCGTTCCTCGATCCGACCATCCCGGCGACGGCGGGGAACACCTTCCACCCGTTCAACATCCAGAACATCGGCGGCACGCTCTACGTCGCCTACGCGAAGGTCGGCCCCGACGGCCGCGACGAGGACGGCCCCGGCAACGGCTTCGTCAGCAAGTTCGATCCGAACGGCGTCTTCCTCGGCCGCGTCATCTCGAACGGCCCGCTCAACTCGCCCTGGGGCATGACGCTCGCGCCCGCGAGCTTCGGCGTCTTCGGCGGCGCGCTCCTCGTCGGCAATTTCGGCGAGGGCGGCCCCAGCCTCAACGCCTTCAACGCCACGACCGGCGCGTCCCTCGGCCCGCTCCTCGCCGAGAACGGCGACCCGCTGGAGATCGACGAACTGTGGGCCATCACGTTCGGCAACGGCGGCAACGGCGGCGACCCGAACACGCTCTACTTCTCGGCCGGCCCCGGCGAGGAGGAGCACGGCCTCTTCGGCTCGATCAAGCCCGTGACGACGTTCCAGCCCGCCAGCGTCCAGTTCAGCGCCGACGAGTTCGAGATCGGCGAGAACGGCGGCAGCATCCAGATCACGGTCACGCGCACGGGCAACGTGTCGGGCGCGGCGAGCGTGAGCTTCGCCACCTTCGACGAGAGCCAGTCGGGCCACGCCAGCCAGAAGTCCGACTACGAACTGGCCGTCGGCACGCTCCGCTTCAACCCCGGCGAGACGAGCAAGAGCTTCCGCGTGCTGCTCGTGGACGATCTGTTCGTCGAGGGCGACGAGACGTTGGACATCGCCCTGGTCAACCCGACCGGCGCGAGCCTCGGCAGCCCGAACACGGCCGAGTTGACCATCACGGACAACGACACCTCGCCCTCGACCAGCAACCCGATCTTCCAGACGCCCTTCTTCGTGCGCCAGCAGTACCTCGACTTCCTCGCGCGCGAGCCGGACGCGGCCGGCTTCAACGCCTGGGTGAACGTCTTGAACGGCTGCGCCGCGGGCAACACCACTTGTGACCGCGTGGCGGTCGCGCAGGCTTTCTTCGGCTCGCCCGAGTCGCTGAGCCGGGGCTACTTCGCCATCCGCTTCTACCGCGCCGCCTACGGGCGCGACCCGCTCTACGGCGAGTTCGTGGGCGATCTCGCGCGCCTGAGCGGCACGACGGCCGACGAGGCGAACGCCGCCAAGGCCAACTTCGCCGCCGACTTCCTCGCGCGCAACGAGTCGCGCGCCACGCTCGACGCGCTCACCAACGCGCAGTTCGTGGACAGGCTGATCGCCAACTCCGGCGTCGCCTTCTCGAACCGCGATCAACTCGTCGCCGCGCTGGACGCAAACACCAAAACGCGCGCGCAAGTGCTGATGGAGATCGTCGAGGCCCCGCAGTTCGTGCAGAACGCGGCCACGCTGAACCGCGCCTTCGTGCTCGCGGAATACTTCGGCTTCCTGCGCCGCGACCCCGAACCGACCGGCTTCAACGCCTGGCTCACGTACCTGAACACGCACCCCGGCGACTTCCGCACCATGGTCAGCGGCTTCATCAACTCGCTCGAATATCGCCTCCGCTTCGGCGCGGGTTGAGCTTGCCGGCCGGTAGTGACGCGACGGGGCCGTCGCCTCCGGCTCGCACGTGCGAGCCGGAG
>DASVPY010000120.1:0-42207 GCA_036389395.1 Pyrinomonadaceae bacterium | reverse complement strand
GACTTCCGCGGCCCGCCGGTCTTCAAGACGAAGGCGAGGCCGGGCCTTACCTGCCGCGCGGCGGGCGGCTTTCTTCCCGCGTGCCGGACGTGGCGGCTCTGCTCCGGCTTCGGCAGCGGCGGCTCGACGCGGTGCCACAGTTGGTCGGAGAGGAGCGAGTCAGTCGTACGGCGCACACCTTTGTCTGAAGCGACCCCCTATCTTATTCGGTCCTGGCTTTAGCGCCCTTTAATTTTGCAACCAGCTCTTAGTTTTAGTCGGCGGGACGAACACAGGCACTGCACCTGTGCTGCCGACAGCGAGGTTGCCGCGTCTCGGGCCTGTGCGCGGTGACATTCCACTGAAGCTCCACAAGTCTGATCGGCTTCGTCCCCCGATCATGCAAGTGGGGCTTCACTGTTTTCAGGGCGGGCGTCGTCCTGTAGGCACACCGCGACCCTCGGCTAAAGGGTCACGGCGCTGCAAGTTCTTAACTGAGTTACTTACGAAGGAAAACTAACGTGGGAAGGTTAAACCCAAAGCACAAAGAAAATCAACTTGTCAGGCAGTTTCCAGAGCGTGCCCGCCGGCCCGGACAGTTACACGTCATACGCTCGGCCCACGTCCGCGGCGGTCGCACCTACCGACAGGCCCGCGCCATCGAGGCCGACGATCAGGGCGCAACCGTCATCACGCTTTCGGGCGGGATTACGACCACGCGCGCCGCGCTGAACGTGCTCTCGCGTCATGCTGAGACCCACGCCCGCGCTAAGGCCGAAGGCAAGCCGACGCATGAACCGCCGCCCGCGGTGGAAAGGAAAGCGGCGTGAACGCGCGGGACATCCTGCACCAGCTTCAGAGCGTCAAGCGCGCGGGTGGCGGGTGGACGGCCCGCTGCCCCGCGCATGACGACCGGCACAACAGCCTGAGCGTCAGCGACGGCGACAAGGGCTTGCTGCTCTACTGTCATGCAGGCTGCACCTACGAAGCGATCAAGGGTGCGCTCGGCGTTGAGCACGCGAACGGCCACGGCCACGGCGAGCGGCAGGTCGTCGCCACCTACGATTATCTTGACGCTGGCGGCGCGCTGCTCTACCAGGCGTTGCGGTACGAGCCGAAGGGCTTCAGCCAGCGCAAGCCGGACGGCGCGGGCGGCTGGGTCTACAAGCTGAATGGCGTGCGTCGCGTCCTCTACCGCCTGCCGGAACTGCTCGAAGCCGATCCCGCCATAACCGTCTTCGTCTGCGAAGGCGAGAAGGATTGCGACCGACTGGTCGAGCTTGGGCTGTTAGCAACAACGAACGCGGGCGGCGCAGGCAAGTGGCGCGACGAGTATAGCGAAACCTTACGCGGGCGGAACGTCGTCATCCTGCCGGACAACGACAAGGCGGGCCATGACCATGCTGAGAAGGTCGCGCGCGCAATCCGCGGGATAGCTGCAAGCGTCAAGATAATCGAGTTGCCTGCTCTGCCGGAGAAGGGTGACGTGAGCGACTGGCTGAACGGCGGCGGCACAGCGGCACAATTGTTTCAACTCGTTGAGGCTGCGCCTGAAGCACGCGCTGAAGCCAGTGACAAAGAAGCTGCGCCGCTACAGATCGTGCGCATGGCCGACGTGCAGCCTGAGACTGTTCGCTGGCTCTGGCCGCCTTACATCGCTTACGGCAAGCTGACGCTGCTCGAAGGCGATCCCGGTCTCGGTAAGTCATGGCTCACCTGTGCGCTGGCGGCTGCTGTCTCCTGTGGGCGGGGTCTGCCCGGTGCTGGCGTCTTCACCCCGGCCAATGTCTTGATGCTGTCGGCGGAAGATGGTCTCGGCGACACGCTACGACCGCGCTTAGATGCCGTCGGCGCAGATGTGGCGCGCGTGTTCGCTCTGGCCGAACCGATGACGTTCGATGCCGCGGGCTTGCTCCGACTCGAAGCCGCGATCCTGCACCACAATCCAGCCCTCGTCATCATCGATCCACTGTTCGCTTTCACCGGCGGCAAGGTGGACATCCACCGAGCCAACGAGTGTCGCGCCATCTCAGCACCCCTCGCTGCGATGGCCGAGCGGTGCGGCTGCGCGCTCGTCGCCGTCCGTCACTTGGGCAAGTCGCGGGGCGGCGGGCACGCCTTGAACGCCGGCATCGGCTCGATTGACTTCACGGCCGCGGCCCGCTCCGTGCTGCTCGTCGGGCAAGACCCTGATGAGCCGACGAAACGCGCCATCGTGCAGACGAAGAACAATCTCGCACCTCTGGGTTCAGCCATCGGCTACAAACTCGAAGAAAGTCAATTCTGGTGGACGGGTGAGAGCGATTTGACGGCTGGGCGGATATTGTCTCTGCCGTCGGATGAAGAGGAACGGGGCACGATAACCGATGCCGTGGACTTCCTGCGCACGGCCCTGTCGGACGGCGGGCGCGACAACAAAGCCCTGAAGGACGAGGCCAAGCAAGCAGGCATCTCCGAACCGACGCTTAGGCGGGCCAAGGAGCGGCTGAAAGTTCGGGTGCGGAAGGTCGGGATGCCGGGCAGCCATTATCAAAAGTGGGTGTGGGAGTTGCCCGCCGAAGGTGATCAACCTGCTCCCGAAGGTGATCAAGAAAGCAGGGTTGATCACCTTCGGGCAAATGACGCAGCTAAAGGTACTTACTCGCAACACTTAGCCGAAGATGATCAACCTTCCGTTGCTGATCATCTTCGGGGCGAAGCTGTCACCTTCGGCCTGTGGCAGACCTCTACATCCCGCCGGGCGCGAGCGACGAAGAAATCGAGCGCATCTGCGCAGCTGACCGCGGCAAGGATGAATCGTTCACTCCGGGCCAGCGGGCCGACGGGCTGTATGAAACTGAGCCGAGCAAATTCTTCTGAGGAATGGCCCTGAAAGCGTTAAAGCAACAACCCGAAGAACCGCACTTCCTTACCGTCGAGGAAGTAGCCACACTCCTGCGCGTCAAGCCGCGCGCCGTCTACCAGTGGGTCTCGGAGCGCAAGATTCCCTTCCGCAAGGCGGGGCGCTACACCCTGTTCGACCGCGCCGAGATCGTCGAGTGGACGAAGGGTGAGGCGAAAAAGACCGTGACCGTCGGGGCGTTCCCGCGGTAGGATGCCGGCCGCTTTGTCGGCGGCCGGCGGCACGGGAAAGGACGACAATTCCCATGACCGTTCGGAAAAGAGGTTCGCGCTGGTGGTACGACTTCCGCGTGCGCGGCGTCCGCCACCGCGGCCCCATCCCCGAAGCCCGCACGAAGGAACAGGCCAAGACGGCCGAGGCCATCGTGCGCGGCGACATCTACGCGGGGCGCTACGGGCGGCCCCTCGGCACGCGCCGGCTCGACGAGTTCGTGCGCAACGTCTACCTCCCTTGGGCCAGACAAAACAAGCGCTCTGCCTCGTTCGACGAGATCAGAGCGCGGAACCTGACCGACTACTTCAGGGGGCAGACTCTGGCCGAAGTGTCGCCCCTCATGATCGAACGCTACAAGCGTGATCGCAGCGAAAACATCACCCACCTGGGCGGGCGGGTGAGCGCGGGCACGATCAACAACGAGCTGGCCCTGCTGTCGCGCATCTTCTCCATGGCGCTCGACAACGGGCTGGTCGCCTTCAACCCGTGCAGCCGCGTCCGCCGGCTGCGCGCCACGAACGAGCGCATGCGCTACCTGACCCGCGAGGAGGAGACGCGCCTGTTCGAGCACCTGCCAATGAGCGGCCCCGTCCGCGGCATCGTCGAGGTCGCGCTGGGCACGGGGATGCGGCGCGGCGAGATCATCAGCCTGAGTTGGGCGCAGGTGGATTTCGCGCGCGGCGTCCTGCGGGTCACGAACACGAAGACCGGGCGCGACCGCGAAGTGCCGATGAACAGCCGCGTCCGCACCGTCCTGCTTGCGGCGCAGGCGCATCGGGTCAACGAACTTGTCTTTCCGGGGCCGCGGCGGCGGGTGATCTCCTGCTGCGCCCTGCGCGTGCCCTTCCTGGCGGCCTGCCGGGCGGCCGGGATCGTTGGTCTCCGGTTCCACGACCTGCGGCACACGGCGGCGACGCGGATGGCGGAGGCCGGCGTCTCGGCCTTCGACATTCGGGACGTGCTCGGTCATGCTAATATCGCCATGACGCAGCGTTACGCGCACGCCACGCCGGAGGGTAAAAGGCGCGCGGTCGAGGCGCTCGCCGGGAAAGACGGGCACAAGATGGTCACAATCGCGGGCCGGCGGGGTTAGGGAGCGGCCCTTAAGTTCTTTGTAAAGTGCAGATGCGGCCGGGGCGTAGGCGGAAAGTGCTGTTGAACAAGTCCAATGTGCTGTTAAATTAGATGCGGACGGGGCGGTTTTGAATAGGGCGTCAGGCGTGGGTGTTCCCCTTTGCGTCCTTCGCGGCCCTCTCTGCGCTCTTTGCGGTTAAGGCCGAAAGCATTTAACCGCAAAGAGCGCGAAGAGGGACGCAAAGGGACGCAAAGAAAGTTTATCTCGTGAGGCTTACGGTCAGAACCAGTGCATGAAACTGCCGGCGAGGAACATGGCGGTCAGCAGGATGACGGCGACGCCGTGCGCCATCACGATGAATCTTTCGTTCTGGTACATCACTCAACCCCCTCGCTCGCTCCCCCCGCCGCGTGCCGGCAGATACGCTAAAAGGGGAGCGCGGAGACCGCGATGCGGCCGGCGCGCTCCCCTCCCCCTTGTTCGCATCCCTGAGGAAGCGCGCTCATTATGCGCGCCCGCGCACGCGCGCGTCAGTACAGTTGCGGACAATGACGGCGGGCGCGGGTCGCTGTACCAGGCTGCTTGGATGACGGCTGCCGGCGGCCGTGTTCGCTGTCGTGCGTCTGGCGGCCGGAAGATTGTGCCGAGTCGTCGGCCGAAGTGTTCGCGGCGGCGTCAGCCGAAGTATTTGTAGCCGACGCGCAAGCCCGCGAGGGCGCTGGCGGGTATGGTCGAGACGAGCACCCACGTCATGACGGCGTGCGAGAGGGCGAGCGCCCAGAGGTTCGGCGCGCGCTGGTAGACGGCGGCCCACATGAGACCGCCCATTAAGGTCGCGGCGGTGAGCCAAGGGTTCGGCAGGTGCAGGAGCGCGAAGAGCGCGGCCACCGTGAGCGTCGTGCGCCAGCCCGCGCCCCAGAGCAGTTGCAATCGCCGGTTGATGAAGCCTTGCAGCGCGTACTGCTGCACCAAGCCCCACACGAAGCCCCACACCGGCAGCCCGAAGAATTCCCAACCCGCGCGCGGCTGCCCCACGACGAACGGCGCGCCGAACCAGACGCGCCCCGCCAGCGCGAGCAGCAACGCGCCCGCGAGCATCGGGAGCGCGAGCAGACGCAGCGCGCGCCAGAAGTTCCGGCCCGTGAGACCGAGCGCGGCGCGCGTCTCGCCGCGCGCGCGGTGCGACGCGAGCATCAACGCAAAGGCCAGCCCGACCGGCACGGCCAGCGCCAGCTTGTGCCAGTCGCCAAGGGCCAGCACGGCCCACTCGGCGACTAGCGCCGAGGTAACGACCGACGCGATCTCACACCACACGAGCGCGCGCTCGGCCGCGCCGACGCGCGCACTCGCCTGCGCGTCGCCCGCGTTCGCGTCTGCCCTCACGTCCGGCGCGCTCAAGGTTGACTCGCGGCCTCCCACCAGTCGGGGCGCACGGCTTGACTCTCCGGCGTCGCCGGCACGTCGAAGCGCAGCGCCTTGTCCACCTGTTGCAGCGCGAAGCGGTCGGCGGCGCTCGCGTGCAGCGCGTAGACGCGCGCCTCGTGCGCGCCCGGCGGCAGCGGCGGCATCGTGAACGTGAAGCCGTGCCGGTCGTCGCGGGCGCGGCCGGCGGCGCGCACGTCTGCGCGCGTCTGGTCGGCGCGCGCGCGCCCGGCGAAGTGGCCGTCAACGTAGAGATGAACCTCGACGCGCGCGTCGGGCGCGGCCTCGTCCACGGCCCAGCCGTAGGCGACGCGCGCGTCCGCCGCGTCGAGCGAGCCGCGGAACGTGGGCTTGAAGTTGTGCTGCACGTAGAGGACTGCGAGCGCGGCGACGAACAAGGTCTCGACGAGCGACTTGCTGATGAGCAGGTGCGTCAGGCGTCGGCGCGCGCGCGCGCGCAAACGCCGCGGGCGCTCGGCCGTCGCCGCAATAGCGAGACGCGGCGAGCCTGTAAGACTCGCCGCGTCCTCTCTGCTGTGCGCCGCGGCCGCGGGGCCGGCGCGCGTCTCATCCGACACCGACGGCACTCACTGACCTTGCTGGTAAGAGTTGCTGTTGGTGTCCTGGTAGGTGAGCGTGCGGCGCGTGCGCACGTCGGCGTCGGCCGGCAGGTTCGCGCCCAGCCGCGCCGTGATGCGCAGGACGGCCGTGTCGCCCGGCGCGAGTTCGGCCACGCGCCAGACCACGCGGCGCGCGCCGCCGGCCGCGTCCGCCGCGTCCAGGCCCGGCTCGCTATTGACGAACTGCAACGCCTCGGGCAGCACCTCGTTCACCACCAGGTTCTTCGCCAGGCCCCCGCCCTCGTTCACCAGCACGAGCCGGTAGTAGATCAGGTCGCCGGGGTTCGCCACGTCCGTCACCTGCTCGGTGCGCACGCGCACGCGCGGCGCGGCCACGGTGATGACCGTGTTGGCCTCGCTCGCCACCCGCCCCGTGGCGAGCGCGCGCGAGACGATGTTGTAGGCGAACTGCGTCCCGTCGGGCGTCTGCCGCGGCACGTCCACGCGCAACAGCAGCGGGTACTGCCCCACGCGCGGCTCAAGCGCCGCCGTCTGCCCGACCGACGGCTCGGAGTCCTGGTGCTGCCCGTCGCCGTTCGTGTCGGCGTAGAGCGTCGCCTGCGGCGCGCCAGGCGCGGTCACGCGCAGGTCGTAAGACTCGGCGTAGTTGCCGGGGTTGCGCACGACGAACGGCACGTAGAGCGCGTCGCCCGGCGTCGCCGTCAGCCCGGTGGAGACGGCGTCAATGCGCGCCTTCGGCACGCGCCCGACCTCGACGGCCGGGCCGTCGAAGTTCGACGCGGTCGGCAGACTGGCGGTGCGCATCGTGCCGCGCCCGACGGGCCGGCTCGCCGCCAAGGCGTCCGTGACCGCCCGCAGGCTGACGCTGATGTTGCGCGTGTCGCGCGCGTCCAAGTCGCCGAGGTTCCAGACGGCCGTGCGCGAGTCGCGGTCGTAGACGAGCGGCGCGGGGTCGGCCGAGACCAACTCGAAGTCCGGGCTGAAGACGAAGTCGGCGCGGGCGTTGCGCGCGGGCGCGCTGCCCTGGTTGCGCACGGCGATGGTCTGCGTGAAGGTCTCGCCCGGCAGCACGCTCTCGCGCGAGACCGAGGCCGCGCCGGCGAGCGCCGCCGCCACGACGGTCAGCGAGCCGGAGGCGACGCGGAAGACCTGGTAGTCGGACTTCGAGGCGGCGCGCACGACGAACGGGCGCTGCTGCTGGTCGGCGGCCGCTTCGGGCACGCGCAGGTTCAGGATCGCGTCGAGCGACTGCCCGCGTTGCAACTGCGGCGTGATCAGGATCGGCAGCCCCGTGTCCGACCCGCCCGCGGCGAGCGCGAAGGTCGGCTGGTACTCGGCCGGCAGGTCGGTCTCCAGGCGGAACTGATCCTCCTTGTTGCCCATGTTCGTGATCGTCACGGGCAACTGCACGGACTGACCGGGCGACGCCGCGAGGCTCGCGCGCCGCAGCGCCAAAGCCAGGTTCGGCACTTGCCTGACCGTCAACACGATGCCCGTCTCGCCGCCGCCCGGCGCGCTCGTCGAGGGCGCGGGGCCGGTGTCGGGCGTCACGGGGCGCGGCGTCGGTCTGACAGTGGCGACTTGAGAGGGCGTCGGCAGCGGCGTCGCGCGCGGCGTCGGGACGGGCGTCGCGCGCGGGGTCGGCACGACGACCGGCGGCGGGTTGTTGGCCGCGATCTGCGGGTTCGGGTTGGTGCGCGTGCCTTGGCGCAGACCCGTGCCGCGGCGGCTGGGGCGGCGGCCCGTCGTCGGCGCAGGGCCGATGAGCGTGGCCGTGTTATCCGCCGGCGCGGGGCCGACGAGCGCCGGGTTGGTCTGCGCGATCTGCGGCGTGGGCGTGGGCACGGCGCGCGGCTGGCGCACGCGCGGCGTCGGCGTGGCGCGCGCGGGCGTCGGGCTGGGCTGCGCCGTGGCGGCGGACGACTGCGTGCCGGAGCCTGTGATGGTCACGTTGCGAGGCGTGGGCGCGGCGCGCGCGATCTGCGGCGTGGGCGTCGGCGCGGGGCCGCGCGCGGACTGCTCGCGGCGGGCCGAGGCCAGTTCGTCGTCGTAGATGTCCGTGAACGGCGTGTCCTTGATGGCGCGCAGGCGCGTCGCCACCTGCTCGGCGTCGGGCAGCCGGCCCAAGGCGATGTAGGAGCGACCGAGCCAGAGCAGCGTGAGGTCGGTGATGATGCTGTTCGGGTAGGTCTTCAAAAAATCCGTGAGCACGGCGGCCGCCTGCTCGTAGCGCCCCTGGTTGTAGAGCGCCTGGCCGCGGCTGAACAGCGCCTGCTCCACGTCGGGCGGCGTGTCCTGATCCTGGGCGACGGCGCGCGGCGCAGTGAGCGCGACGGCGGCGCGCGCGGGCAGACACGGCGCGCAGAGCAGCACCGCCGCCAGCGCCGCCGCACCGATCTTCTGTGGCTTCATTTTAAACGGCACTCCTCCGGCCGAGATACGTGCGAAAGATTCGTCGAGCGATGTGGGTTGCTGCTTTGAGAGCTGTCGTCAGTCCCGGCAGTCGGCAACTGAACGGTGGACGCGCGGGATGATACATCCTCGCGCGCCGCCGGACAAGACGCGGTGGCGATGGGGCTGCCCGCCTAGCGCTTGCGCCCGACCTCGACGCGGTCGCCCGGCTGCAAGCGCGGGTCGGGCACGCGGCCCGTCTCGATCTCTTTGAGCAGGTACTCGGTGGCAATCAGCCGTCCGTCCGCGCCCTGGCGCGAGACGACGACGCGCACCTTCTCGCCCGCGCCGCGCGTCACGCCGCCTGAAGCCAAGAGCGCCTGCGTCAGCGTCAACCCCGCGTGGAAATCCTTCTGTCCGGGCGCGCCGATCTGCCCGCCGATGTAGTAGAACTCCGGCGGGCGGGTCTGCAACGTGACCACGTCGCCCGCCGCGACCAGTTCGTTCATGCCCGCCGGGTCGGCGAGATCGACCGTGCGGCTCGCGCCCGTCGTGCGCGAGCGGATGACGGCGCGGCCCGCGTCGGCGCGCGGCAGCGCGTCCGCCAGCACGACGTAGAGCGGCACGGCCTCGCGGCGCAAGACCTTCGGCCCCGGCTGATCGACCAGCCCGCTGACCATGACCGTGTGGCTCACGTAGTCGCGCACGGTGATGCTGAACTGCGCGCGGTCGTAGATGCCGCGCCGCTTCAACTCGGCCGCGAGGCGCGTGCCGATCTCTTCGGGCGTCAACCCCCCGACGCTCAAGGGATCGCCCGCGAGCGGGTAGTCGAGCGTGCCGCCCGACAGGATCGTGTAGAGCGTGGAATCGCGCGCCGTGCCGTTGACGAGGCGGATGTCGAGGATGTCGCCGACGCCGACGCGGTAGACGTTCGTGGGCGGCGCGGGCGCGGCGTTCGGCTTGTTGCCGACCGGCTCGCCGGCCGCCTGCGGCGCGGGCGGCTCGTACTTGGGCGGCGGCGGGATCAGCCCGACGGGCGCGGCCGCGCCGGGCGCGGCGGCGTTCGTGCCGGCCTTGGGCGGCGCGTCGGTCGTCGTGTTGGGCTGCGCGCTCTCGGCGGACGTGTTGGCGGCGGCGGTCAGCGTGGGCGCGTCGCCCTTGGACGCGGGCGCGTTCGCCGCGTCCTTCTTCGTCTCGTCTTTGGCCGGCTCCTCGCGTTTGGCTTCGTCCCTGGCGGGTGCGGCTTTGGGCGGGGCGGACTTGGCGGCGTTGTTGGCGGGCGTCGGCTTGGGCGCGGGCTTGCCGGGTGCGCTGCCCGCCGCCGGCACTTCGTCCACAGGCCCGACGCGCCCGCCTTGCGGCTGCGCCAGCGCCGCGGGCGCGCAGAGACAGCACGCCAGCGCGACCAGGGCTAAAAACTTACTGACCATGCACTCAACTTCCTTCCACCCGCCCACGCGTCCGAGCGAACCGGGCAATGGCTCGACTCGTGCGCGTCTGAGGAATCAGCGCGGGCGTAATCAAACGCGGTCACCGCGCGCGCCCGTCGCGCCAGAGCCTGCGGCCCGTCGGCGCGCCTCGCCGCTTAGTTCAATTAAACGACGAAAGGGGCCGTTTTAGCAAAGACTTTTTCGCCCACACGCGAACCCGCGCGGGCGACGCTCAGGCGGTCGGCCTGGGCGGCGGCAAACTGCTCGGCGGAAACAGCGCCGGCCACTCCGCGCCGAAGCGCGTGCGCACCAACTCTTCCACGTCGTCGGCCGTCGCGCAGTCGAGACATTCTTCGGCGAGCGCGCGGGCGCGCGCCTGCGTCACGCCCGCGAGCGCGCGGCGCACGCGCGGGATCGAAGAGGCCGTCATGCTCAACTCGCGCGCGCCGAGGCCGAGCAGGACGACGGCGTAGGCGGGCGTCGCCGCCATCTCGCCGCAGACGTTGGCGGGGATGCCCGCGCCGCGCGCCGCGTCGAGCGCGCGCTTGATGCTCTGCAAGACGGCCGGGTGCAGCGTGCGAAACCACTCGGCCACTTCGTCGTTGCCGCGATCAACGGCCAGCAGGTACTGGACGAGATCGTTCGTGCCGAGGCTGAAGAAGTCCACGGCGCGCGCGAGCTGGTCGGCGGTCAGCACCGCCGACGGCACTTCGATCATCGCGCCGACGCGCACCGCGCCGCACGCCGCGCCCTCGGCATGTAGCCGCGCCGCCTCGCCCTCGACGACGGCGCGCGTCCGCCGCACCTCCGACACGTCCGAGACCATCGGCAGCACGAGGTCGAGCCGGCCGCCGCGCGCCGCCGCGCGCAACAGCGCACGCACCTGCGTGCGCAGCACGTCCACGCGTTGCAGGCAGTAGCGGATCGCGCGCAGGCCCAGCGCCGGGTTGCGCTCCGCCGGCTGATCGTCCGCGCCGAGTTTCTCGCCGCCCAGATCGAAGAGGCGCACCTTCGCGCCGTCCGCGCCCGCGAGCGCCGCGACCTCCGCGTAGGCCTCGACCTGCTCGTCCTCGGTCGGCATACGCCCGCGCTGCGAGAGCAGGAACTCCGTGCGGTACAGCCCGACGCCCTGCGCGCCGAAGCGGCGCACGCCCTCGAACTCGGCCGGCAACTCGACGTTGGCGCAGAGCGTCACCTCGACGCCGTCCTGCGTGCGCGCAGGCTCGGCGGGCCGCGCCAGTTCGAGCGTGCGCCGACGAACGGGGCCCGCCGCTTCCAACTCCTCGCGGCAGCGCGCGGCGGTGCGCGGCGCGGGGTGCAGGATGACTTCGCCGCGCAAGGCGTCCACGATTATCTCGTCGCCGGTGCGCGCGTGCCGGTACAGTTCGCGCAGACCGACGACGGCCGGGATGCCAAGCCCGCGCGCGATGATCGCCGTGTGCGAAGTCCAGCCGCCCGCGTCCGTGGCGATGGCGCGGACGTGCGTGAAGTCCAACTCGGCGGCGGCCGAGGGCAGCAGCTCGTCGGCGACGACGACGGCGTCGCCCGTCAGCCGGCGCGCGCGCGGCTCGCCGTTGAGGGCCATGAGCAGGCGGCGCGTCACGTCTTCGATGTCGGAACTGCGCTCGCGTAGGTAGTCGTCTTTGACCTCTTCGTAGACGGCGAGCAGGCGGTCGGCGGCGACGCGCACGGCCCACTCGGCGTTGGTGCGCTCGTGCCGGATGTAGTCTTCGACCTCGTCGAGCAGCTTGCGGTCTTCGAGCATGAGCAGGTGCGCGTCGAAGATGTAGGCGTGCTCCGCGCCCAGCGCCTGCTCGGCGCGCTCCTTGATGGCGAGCAACTGGCGGCGCGCGAGCGCGACCGCCGCCTGGAAGCGTTCGACCTCGCGCTTGATGTCGGCGCGCTCCAACGTGGCGCGGTAGACGGACTGCGGCTGCCCGCCGTGCAGCCGCAGGACGCGGCCCGCGGCTAAGCCTTCCGAGACGGCCACGCCGCGCCAGAAACGCTCCGTCCGCTCGCTCTTGGCCCGTCTGCTCAAACTTGCTCTTCCCCGAATTTCTGCTCGAACAGCGCGCACACGGCGGCCAGCGCCGCCGCCTCGTCCGCGCCTTCGACCGTCAGGCGCAACTCCGTGCCGCGCGCCGCCGCCAGCATCAGCACTGAAAGGATCGACTTGGCGTCGGCGGCCGCCGAGCCGTCGGCGCGCTGCAAGCGGATGGTGCTGCGGAAGCCGCCGGCCGTGCGCACGAGCCGGGCCGCGGCGCGCGCGTGCAGGCCGAGCCGGTTCGTGACGGCGATGCGCTGCTCCAACATCGTCTTCAACTCTTGCGCGGCGGCGGCGCGAGCAACTCGCCGGAGAGGTAGATGCCCTCGCGCCCCTGCTCGCGCACGCGCCGCGCCACGTCGAGCAGGGCGTCGGCGCTCGTGTCGGTGGCGAGCTTGATGATCATCGGCAGGTTGACGCCGGTGACGACCTCGACCGCGCCCTCGGTCAGAAACATCGAGGCGATGTTGGTCGGCGTGCCGCCGAACATGTCGGTCAGCAGCAAGACGCCGCGCCCCTCGGCCACGCGCTTGAGCGCCTGCTCGATCTCGTCGCGGGCCGCGTCCACGTCGTCGTGCCAGCCGATGGAGACGGCGGCGATGTGCGAGACGGGGCCGACGATCATCTCGGCGGCCGCGAGCAACTCGGTCGCCAACTGGCCGTGCGTCACGATCACGCCGGCCACGCGCGGCGCGCGCTCTGTTCTGCCACTCTCGTCCGCCATCAATTTTTTCAAACGCGGTCGCCCGGACGCGTGCCGCTTCAGTCCGCCACGCGCCCCAGCATGAAGCCGCCGAGCGCGGCGTTGGTCGAGACCACCTTCTCGATGACGCGCAGCTCGTTGGTGTCGAGCCAGACGCCGCCGCACGCGTAGCACTTATCTATGAGCACCACGTCGTAGATGATGAGCTTGCGCATCGGCTCGCCGTCCACCGGGCAGTAGCGCGTCGCCTCGGCCGCCGGGTTGAGGTGGGCCTGGCAGGCGGCGCAGACCGCGAAGTCCGGGTCGTGCGTCGTCAGCTCTTCGACCGACAGCGACGCGAAGCTGAACCCGCCGCACCGCACGCAGTCCTCGTGTTCACTCATGCACTCAGTTCCCTCCGCTTGCGAGTCTTCCCTTATACGAACACTTTCAGGCCCCGGCCGCGCGGCGCTGGCGCGGCCCCCGCGCGTGCGTCACCTTGCGCACGTCGCGGTGGACGGCCCCCGCGTCGAAGCCGGCGCGGCGCAGCCGGCGGGCCAACGCGTTTGCGATCATGACCGAGCGGTGGCGGCCGCCCGTGCAGCCCACGCCGACCGTCACGTAAGCCTTGCCCTCGCGCCGGTAGAGCGGCAACAGATAATCGAGCAGATCGCTGAAGCGGCGCAAGGTCTCCTCGGTCTCGGCGCTCTGCTTGATGTAGGCGACGGCGCGCGGGTCGTGCCCCGACAGGTGGCGCAGGTCGGGGACGAAGTGCGGGTTCGGCAGGTGGCGTACGTCGAACAGCAGGTCGAGGTCGCGCGGCGCGCCGTACTTGTGCCCGAAGCTGACGACCTGGACGCGCATCGGCGTCCCCTCGGCGTCGGGGCTGAACCGCTCGACGAGGTAGCGGCGCAAAGAATGGACGGTGTGCTCGGACGTGTCAAGGATCAGATCGGCCCCGGCGCGGATCGCTTCGAGCGCGTCGCGCTCCGCCTGAATCGAGGAGAGCAGGCCGTCGCCCGTGTCGAACGGGTGCGGCCGGCGCGTCTCGCTGAAGCGCCGCTGCAAGACCTCGTCCGACGCCTCGAAGAACAGGACGGAGACGCGCAAGGACGCGTCCTTGCGCAGCCGGCGCAACTGCCCCTCGAACTCGCGCAGGAAGTGGCCCTCGCGCACGTCTATGACGAGCGCGGCGCGGCGGATGTAAGGCCCTTCGGTCTCGTCGTCCTCCGGGCGCACGAGCCGCGCGAAGGTCGGCAGGAGCGTGAGCGGCAGGTTGTCCACGCAGAAGTAGCCGAGGTCTTCAAACGCGTTCGTGGCGGACGACATGCCCGACCCGCTCAGGCCTGTGATGACGACCACGTCGGGCGCGGCGGCGGCGCGCGCCTCAGTCTTCTGCTTTCGTCGGCTCATCGGACGACTCGGCCCCCGGCGCGCACGCGCGCCCGTAGAGCAGCTCGGCGTGGCGCGCGATCAGCGTCTCGGCCGCATTGTACCCGCGCACGCGCAGCAGATGCACGCGCAAGGCCGTCTCGGCGAGCGTCGCCAGGTTGCGGCCGGGGCTGACCGGCAGCAAAACGTGCGGCACGCGCACGCCGAGGATGTCCACGGTGCGCGCCTCAAGCCCCAGCCGCTCCACCTCCTGCGCCGGCTGCCAGCGCTCGAAACGGATCGTCAGCCCGATCTGCTTCGGGCCGGAGAGCGCGGCGACGCCGAACAGGTCGCGTATGTTGATGATGCCTAAGCCGCGTATCTCCATGTGGTCGCGCAGCAGTTCGGGCGCGCCGCCGAGCAGGCACTCCGGCCCGACGCGCCGCACCTCGACCAGATCGTCGGCGACCAGCCGGTGGCCGCGCAGGATCAGATCGAGCGCGCACTCGGACTTGCCGATGCCGGACTCGCCTTCGAGCAGCACGCCGAGGCCGTAGGCGTCGAGCAGCACGCCGTGGCGCGTCTCGCGCGGCGCGAGTTGCGCTTCTAAAAATTCGGTGACGAGGTTGATGGCGGCGGAGCTGACGAGCGGCGTCTGCACGAGCGGCATGGCGGCACGCTCGGCGGCGGCGAGCAGTTCCGCGGGCGGCAGCAGGTCTTTCGTCACCAGCACGCAACTGATCTGTTCGAGCGCCAGCAACTCGATGGCGGACGCGCGGCGCTCCGGCGACAACTGGTTCAGATACCAGATTTCGCTCTGCCCCACGATCTGCACGCGCCCCGGATGGATGTAGTGCGTGAAGCCCGCGAGCGCCAGCCCCAGCTTCTGAATCCGCGCCAGCCTGATGCGCCGCTCCGCGAGGCCCGCAGCGCCCGCCAGCACGCGCAACGCGAGCCTCGCCGGCGCGCGCTCCACGAACTCGCGCACGCTAATGGTCGGCTGCTCGTTGTCGCTCTGCATGACTCGAAGCGCGCAGACGCGGGCGCGCGCCCGGTTAGTTTAAGACTGGTACTTGATGAGCGAGCGCACGTCGTAGCCGGCGAGGCGTTCGCGGCCGGGGAGGAATTCGAGTTCGACGACGAAGGCGAGACCGGCGACCGTGCCGCCGAGAGATTCGACGAGGTCGCAGACGGCGCGCGCCGTGCCGCCGGTGGCGAGCAGGTCGTCGGCGATGATGACGCGGTGGCCGTGGTTGATGGCGTCGCGGTGGATTTCGAGCGTGTCCTGGCCGTATTCGAGATCGTAGCTGATGCGGGCCACGTCCGCCGGCAGCTTGCTCGGCTTGCGCACGGGCACGAAGCCGGCGTTGAGGCCGTAGGCCAGCGCGGGCGCGAAGATGAAGCCGCGCGCCTCGATGCCGAGCACGGCGTCCACGCGCTCGCCCTCGAACGTCTTCGCCAGCGCGTCCACCGTCAGGCGCAAGCCTTCGGGGTGCTTCAGCAGCGTCGTGATGTCGTAGAAGTTGATGCCCGGCCGCGGGAAGTCCGGCACTTCGCGGATGAACTGTTTGAGCTGATCCATACGGGTGGCAGGAGTCAGGAGTCAGGAGTCAGAAGCCAGAAGCCAGAAGCCGAGAAGCGAGCATCTCATTCTGACTCCTGACTTCTGACTCCTGGCTTCTGACTTCTTAAGCTTTCATCTCTCGATCAAGAATGCCTTGTATTGGCCGGTCGGTTCGAGGTTGATCTCTTCGAGGTGTTCGACGAGGCTGAAGTCGGGGCCGGCCGAGAGGTCGTGCTTGAAGGCTTCGACGCCCGCGGGCGCGCCCTCGGCCAAGACTTCGACGCGGCCGTCCGCCAGGTTGCGGACGTAGCCCGTGACCTGGTGGCGCGCGGCGACGCGCTGGGCGAAGAAGCGGTAGCCGACCCCTTGCACCTGCCCGCTGATCAAGTACCTGCGCGCGACTGTCATCGGAGAACTGCTGGCCGCCGTCCCGCCGCGCCTTCTAGCCGAGCGCGTCGAGGCACTCGGCCAGCGTGCGCTGGCGGCAGGTGTACATCGGCGTGTCGCGCAGCGTGTAGCTCGACGCCTTCGACTCGCGCAGGTGTTGGACGAGGTCGAGGAAGTCCGCCGGCTCGTCCGTCTCGAACGCGACGACGAACTCCTGATCGTCTAAGCCGAACGAGTAGGTCGTGTGCAGCTTGACCGAGCGGTACTGCGAGCCGATGCGGATGTGCTCGTCCATCAACTCCTGCCGCTGCTCGACCGGCAGCGCGTACCACGCGCGCGTCTTGACGAACGGGTAGACGAACAGGTACTTCGACTGACCGGGCACGATGTGCAGCCGATCCTCGACGTGTTCGGGGTTGTCCTTGTCGATGTACATGGAGCGCTTGGTCATCGAGAGGAACGACTGCGTCACGTCGAGGTAGCGGCCGAGGACGGTGGCGTTCAGGCGGCCCGTCATCTCCTGCATCGGGTCGAGCTGGTAGCCGATGCGCCAGAGCATGAAGTCGGCGTTGGCGCGCAGGCCCGCGATGGAGTAGGAGTGCATCAGCAGGCTGCCGCGGTACGAGTCCAACACGGCGGCGAACTCTTGCTTGGCGGCCGCGCGCGTCGCTTCGTCGAGGAAGCGCCACTCGGGGCGGACGTGGTAGAAGGTGAAGGTGACGTACTGGCGCGGCAGCGCCGGGCGGGGCTGCTGCTCTTCGCCCTCGCCGCGGTCGGCCAGGCGCAGCGAGCCGCGCCCTTGGTTGTTGGCTTTCTCAGTGCTCATGTTGGCTTCGTCCTTACAGCGTCGAACACAGAATCGGGGCCGGGTCAAAACGGAAGTGCCGCGCGCCGCAGCGGGATGGGTTACAATGCGACCCGACAGCGCGCCTATTGTGCGGCGAAGCCCGGCAGATTGCAAACGCGCGCGCGGCGGGAACGGGATTCAGTAGACAGTAGTCAGAAGCCGGTAGCCAGTAGGCTCCGCCCTGCTGCCGTTGAGGACGAAACCCGGCCGATTCATAGACGGAAGTTTTTTTTCTGCCTACTGACTACCGGCTACTGACTGCCGCTTTTACCGCATGACCGAACGTGACGAGACGACGAGCGGTGCACAGGCTGACGCGGGCCGGCGACGGCTGCTGCTGTTCATCCCCGCGGCCGTGGGCTTGAGTATCCTGACGACGCTCGCCGCCGCCGCCGCGCGTTACCTGCGCCCGCAGCCTGAGCAAGCGGCGCAGGGCGACGAGTGGCTGCCGGTCGCGCCGGTCGCGGAGTTGACCGGCACGCAACCCAGCGCGCACAGCGTCGGCGTGCGGCACGCGCTCGGCTGGTCTGAAGTCGTCGAAGAGCACCCGCTCTTCGTGCTGCCGGGGGCGGAAGGGCCGCGCGTGCTCTCGGCCGTCTGCCCGCACGAAGGCTGCACGGTCGTCTGGCGCGCGGAGACCGGAGACTTCCTCTGCCCCTGCCACGACAGCCACTTCGATCAGACCGGCGCGCGCACCGACGGCCCCGCCGCGCGCGGGCTTGAACAGTTGAGCACGCAAGTCACCGGCGGCGTCCTCAAAGTGCGCCTCGCCACACCGCCGCCGGAGGCGGGCCAGCAACCGCCGGTGCGGGCATGAGCAACCCGCGCGCGAACATAAACGAGCCGCAAGCTGACGTGAGCGGGCCGACGCCGACAACGACGGCCGCCGCGCCGCGCGCGCGCTGGCTCGCGCGTTGGACGACGCTCGGCGCGGTCGCCGACGCACTCACAGACGAACCGGAGCGCGGCTGGCGCGCGTGGCTGCGCACGACCGCGGGCCTCGTCGGCCTGCTCGTCGCGTTGCAGCTCTCGACCGGCGCGCTGCTCGCCGGCTACTACGTGCCGTCGTCGGACGCGGCGCACACGACCGTCGCCTTCATCGAGAAGATGACGGCGGGCGGCGCGTGGCTGCGCGCGCTGCACGTCTACGGCTCCGTGCTGTTGCCCGCGGCGCTCCTGCTGCACCTGCTGCAACAACTCCTGCGCGGCGCGCACCGCCGCCGGCCCGTCGCCTGGCTGACGACCGTCGCGCTGCTCGCGCTCGCGCTCGCGGCCGGCGGCACGGGCTACACGCTGCCCGGCGACGCACGCGCCTACTACAGCACGCGCGTCGCCGAAGGACTCGTCGGCCACCTGCCGCTCGTCGGCGCGACGGCGCGCCGCTGGCTGCTCGCCGGCCCGCTCATCTCCACGCTCACACTCTCGCGCCTCTACGCGCTCCACGTCCTCCTCCTGCCCGCCTTGCTCCTACTCACCATCGCCGCCCGCCTCTTCGTCTTCCGCGACGCCGAGGCGACGACCGCCGCGCATACAACGCCACACGAAGATCAAGCGAACGATCAAGCGAGCGTTCAAGTGAACGATCAAACGAGCGTTCCATTGAACGCTCGCGCGGCCGATCATGCGAGCGAACACACGGCGGCGGGCGTCGCGTGGCGGCGCGCGCAGTTGGCGCGCAACGCGCTCGTCGCCGGTCTCGTGTTCGCGGCGCTGGCCTGTTACGCGGCGTACCGGCCCGCGCCCTTCGGGCCGCGCGCGGAGGTCGCGCCGCCCGAATACCTGCCCCGCCCCGGCGCACAGTTCCTCTGGCTCTTCGAGCTGCTTAAACACACCGCGGGCGCGACCGCCGCCCTCGTCGGTCTCGTCCTGCCCGCGCTGCTCCTCGCGCTGCTCGCGCTCCTGCCCTGGCTCGACGCGCGCCGGGCCGCAGACGCAACACGCGTCCGCCGCAACGCCAGTCGCCGCCTCGGCGTGCTCGTCCTCGGCTCGACGTGCGCGCTCGTCCTCGTCCTGACGGCGCTCGCCTACTTCGCCGACGCACGCGACCCGCGCGTCCGCGCCCAACTCGCCAGCCAGGCGGCCGCCGAAGAGGCTTTCCGCCGCGCGCCCTTCGTGCCCCTGCGCCCGCGCAACGCGCCCGCCGACGCAGCGACCGACACGCCCGCGCAGAACAACGCGCCCACAAAGACAGACAACACGCCACCGCCCGCCGCCTACACGCAACAGTGCGCCAAGTGCCACGGCGCACACGGCGAAGGCGTGCGCCCGAACCCGAAACTCATCGGCGTCACGGAGCAGCCCAACCGCACCGTCGCCGACCTCCGCGCCATCCTCGACGACCCGGCCGCCTACGGGCTTGAGAAGCGCATGCCCTCCTTCAAAACCAAGCTCACCGCCGACGACAAGCAACGCATCGCCGACTGGCTCGCGACTTTGAAATAGTCCGCGCCCCGTAGCTCGCTGTCCGTTAGCGGTAACTTTCGGTTGAGTGCTAAAGCGGTCGAACTTCACCACAGAACCACAGAGGCACAGAGGCAGCACGGAGGCCTGAGCGGCATCCGGGCCTCCGTGCCGCCTCCGTGCCCTCCGTGCCTCTGTGGTGAATTAGCGAGCCATCCCAACTCCCTCGGACTGTGCCACGGCCCGCCACCCATTTTTGCCCGCGCGCAAGTCTGGGCTATACTCTCGCGCGTCGCTTACACACGCTTTATTATCGCCATCATTCGGAGAGCCACGTCTGTCATGAAACTGTGCAAGCTCGCGCTCGTCGCCTGCGCCGCGCTACTGTCGGTCGCCGCCTGTAGCACTTCGAGCACGACGACCCCGCCGGCCACCAACGCGCCCGCCGCCGCCAACACGCCCGCGCCTACGGCCACGCCCGACGAGCTGGCCGACGCGCGCAAGACCTACGCCGCCACCTGCTCGCGCTGCCACGGCGACACGGGCGCGGGCGGCGAGTTCGACTTCGACGGCAAGAAGATGAAAGCGCCCAGCCTGCGCGAAGGCCACGCCGTCAAGCACGACGACGCCCACCTCGCCGGCAAGATCGCCGACGGCGGCGACGGCATGCCCTCCTTCAAGAAGCGGCTCGCCCCCGAACAGATCGATCACATCGTCCGCTTCATCCGCCGCGACTTCCAGGCCGGCGCGACCGCCGCCGGCAACACCAACGCCGCCCGCCCGGCGGCCACGGCGCACTAACAACCGCGCGTGTGCTATCCTCAACCGCGCGCTAGCAATGGGCCGTTAGCTCAGTCAGGATAGAGCACTGGTCTTCGGAACCAGGTGTCGGGGGTTCAAATCCCTCACGGCCCGTCATGTGCTAATCGCAAGGGACGCCGCGTGGTTTGTGTAACCACGCGGCGTCTCTCGTTTGTGTCGCAGTAGCGACCGAGTTAACGATAGCTTGCTTCCGTCCCGGTTCACGATTCAAGCAAGATCGAGTTCGGCTAACAGCGGGTAGTGATCGGAGGCGCGGGTGACGAGGTCGGGGGTGGTGACGACGCGGCAGGCGCGGAGGCGGGCGACGTGGGGGGTGGGGAGGAAGACGTAGTCGAGGCGCAGGTGCGGGTCCCAGACGGGGAAGGTGTAGCCTTTGTCGGCGGGGTAGAGGTGGCGGTAGCCGTCGGCGTAGCCTTCGTCGAGCATGTGGCGGATGGTGTCGCGCTGGATGTCGCGCCCGCTCAGCCAGACGAGCGCGCGAATCCAGTGCGGCATCCGGCGCACGTCCAACAGTTCGCCCGGCGCGAGCGTGTTGAAGTCGCCGACGAGGACGTGCGGCGCGGCGCGGTGCGCGGCGATGCCTTCGAGCAGCACGCGGATTTCGTGATGCCGCCGCCGCTCGCGCCACTTCGAGAAGCGCGCGCTCAGGTGCAGCCCGAAGACGCGCCCGCCGCCCGCCAACTCCAGCGCCATGTACGAGTGCGTCGCGCCCGGCGGGCGCTGCCACGCGTGGCGCGCCACGCGCACGCGGCTCATGTAGGCGATGGAGTGCGCGGGGCGGGCCGCGCAGTAGGGCATGTCGGTGGCGCGCGCGAGTTGTTCGACGACGCGCGGGTCGCTCGCCTCCTGGAAGACGACGAGGTCGGGCGCGACCGCGCGCACGACCTCCGCGAGCAGCCGCTCGCGCCCGCGCCCGCCGAAGCGTATGTTGTAGCTCAGGAGCTTCACGCGTCGCCGCCTTGGGGGCTTGACGACGGCGCGCCTTCGCACGTCTCGACGAGTATGTGGTAGGGCTGCCCGAAGAGCACGTCGCGGGCGAAGAGGACGAGGTTGCTCGTGGCCTGGAAGTTGACGGGCCGGCCCGCGATCCTCTGTAACTCTTCGCGCAGGGCGTTGAGCGCGGGCGCGGCGTGCGGCGTCTTGTCGCCCGCCGGCTTGGTGTGCAGGGCGGGGATGTAATACTCGTCTTCGAGCCAGCACTCCATCACGTCCGCGCCGACGAGCGTCACGTCCAAGTCGCTCGTGCCGGGGCCGTCGGCGTCGAACGGCGCGCCGTCCTCCCAGCGCTCGCCGGTGACGGCGCTGCCGCGTATGACGACGCCCGTGCCGCGCGGCAACTGCTTGCACAGCGTCTCGCAGAAACGCTCGAACCGCTTGCGGTCGCCGCCGAAGCCGAGCCGCACGACGCGCTCGCGCACCTCCGCCTCCGCCGCGTCCGTCAACTCGTCTACGTCTTCCGCCATAAAGTATGCGCCGCGCGATCAAGGAAGGCCGGCTGCTCGTTCGTCCCCGCCGTTAAGCCGCACTCGGCCGATGTTACTTCGCGCGGGCGACCGTTTTCGATCCGCCGCGCGTTTTGGTCGTGCGCTTGCGCGCTGTCGTCGTCGGCCGCGGCGCGCGCCGTTCCACCGCGCCGACCACTTCGGCGGTGTGACCGGCGACGGCGTGTTCGTCCGCGACCTTCTGCAAGAGCCACTGCGCGCGCCCGCGCCCCTTCATGCGGAACAGACGCCAGTCGCCTTTGAGCCTGCGCCCGTGCAGGCGGAAGCGCAGCGCGCCCGCGCGCCAAGCGGCCGCCGCGTCCGCTTCGGCGGGCGTGAACGTGCCGATGTCCCAGCGGTAGACCTGCCCCGCGCCGTAAGTGCCTTCGGGCAAGTCGCCCGTGAAGGTCAGGTACGAGAGCGCGTGGTCGGGCACTTCGACGGCGAGCCGCTTGACGGCCGGGTCGAGCGAAGGCCCTTTGGGCACGGCCCAGCTCTTGAGCGTGCCGCCGATCTCAAGGCGGAAGTCCCAGTGCAGGCGGCTCGCGTGGTGCTCCTGCACGACGAACCTGGGCCGCGCGTGCCCCATGCTACTTGCTGCCGCCCTTTTTGCTGCCGCCTTTCTTCGAGCCGCCGCCCGCTTTGCGGTTGCGTGTGGCGGCGGCCTTCTTACCGGCCTTGACGCGCGTCTCGTGGCTCTGCGCGGCCGCGCCCTTCTTGCCGCCCTTCTTCGAGGCGCTTCGGTTCTCCTTCTTGCCGCGCCCCGAGCCGCTCTTCTTGCCGCCGCCCGACTCCTTGTTGACCGTCGCCCACGCGCGCCGCTCGGCCTCGTCCTCCGACACGCCGCGCTGCTCGTAGCTCTCCTCGATGTGCTCGGCCCGCCGCTTCTGCTTGTCCGTGTAGGCCGACTTGTCGCCTCTCGGCATCGTCCGTCCCCCTTGCTTAAAGGTAACGTGCGGCCGGTTCAACACAGAGTACACAGAGGTAACACAGAGGGCACAGTAAGACTCTCTGTGTCCTCTGTGCTAACTCTGTGCCCTCCGTGTTGCATCCGCCGTCGCCATCATTCAATCTTAAACGGAACCGCTAACTGCTCACGACTTGCGCTTCTGATCGCCGCGGTCGCCCTGCCCCGACTTGACCTCGGTCTTGGCGGGCTTGCGCACGTCCTGCGCGAGCGAGCGGCCCACGTCGTCCACCTCGTCGAAGCGCCCCTTCTCGTCGCGGCGCACGTAGCGTTTGTCGTTGCCCGTGTCGATCAACTCCCGATCACGCGCCTTCTTCTTCTCCGCCATCTCCGTCACCTCCCCTTGGTTCGTTCAAGTAAAGTCAACGCCAACTCGCCGTCACGCGCCCGCCTCGAACCGGCGCGCGATCTCGGCCATGGCCTTGTCCAAACTCTGCCGCTTCGTGCGCACCGGCGCGAACAGGTCGCCGTGCGCGCGCACGCGGCGCAGCACGTTCTTGATCGTGAAATCCTGCGGCGTGATCCGCCCGCGCTCGACCTCGCGCCACGTCAGCGGCGCGGAGACCGGCGCGCCCGGCTTCGGGCGCACAGAGTACGGCGCGACCACCGACTTGCCCCGCGCGTTCTGCATGTGATCGACGTAGATCTGCCCGCGCCTGCGCCGCTTGAGCGCGCGCTCGACCGTCGCCGCGTCGGGCCGCGCGCGCGCGACCAGTGTCGCCACCTGCTCGGCGCAGACCGCGATCTGCTCGTAAGTGTAGCGCGGCTTGACCGGCACGTAGAGGTGCAGCCCGCGCGAGCCGGAGGTCTTCGGATAGCAGTCGAGACCGACTTCGGCGAGCAGGTCGCGCGTGACGACGGCGACCTCGCAGATCGTCTCGAACGCGACGCCCGCGCCCGGATCGAGATCGAAGACGAACCAGTCGGGGCGGTCGAGCGCGGCGACGCGCGAGTGCCAAGGGTGGCGCTCGATTGCGCCGAGGTTCGTCATGTAGAGCAGCGTCGGCAGGTTGTCGCCGACGATGTAATCAACCGCGTGCCCCTCCTCCACGTCAATCGTCTCGGTGCGCACGTAGTCCGGCGCGGTCTCCACGTCGTGTTGATGGAAGAACGGCCCCTCGATGCCGTTCGGGTAGCGCTTCATGATGAGCGGGCGATCCTTGAGGTACGGCCGGATGTACTTCCCGACCTCGTAGTAGTAGCGGACGAGATCGCCCTTGGTGTAGCCGTCGTCGGGCCAGTAGACCTTGTCGAGATTCGTCAGCGCGACGGTGGCTTGACCGATCTTCACGTCGAGGTCGCCGCGCAACTCGCGCGCCTTGAACGCACGGCTCGCCGCGACGACTTTCGTGCCCGCTTCCGTGTGCGTCTTCTTTACGCCGCCCCGCCGCGTCGCCGGCTTAGCAGCAGTCTTCTCATCAACAGCGCGCGCGCCCGCGCCGTTCTTACGCCCGCGCGCCAGCGCCGCGTGCCACTCGCGGCTCTTGTCGTCGGTGTCGAGCCGGAGCTTGAGTTGCCAGCCCGGCGCGGCGTACTCGTCGCGGCTCTTGATGAGCAGCCACTGGTCTGCGCGCCCGCCCATGCGCACGAGGTTGAACGCGCCGCGCAGCTTACGCCCCTTGAGCCGGAAGGCGAGCTTGCCCGCTTCGAGCTGCGCGAGCGGGTCGGCCCCGTCGTCCGTCAACTCGTACGTGCCCTCGTCCCAGATCATGTGCTCGCCCGCGCCGTAGTTGCCCGCGGGGATGTGCCCCTCGAACTTCAGGTACTCGACCGGGTGATCCTCCGTGGGCGCGGCGAAGCGTTTCTCCGCCGGGTCGAGCGACGGCCCCTTGGGCACAGACCACGACTTGAGCACGCCGCCCATCTCCAGGCGAAAATCGAAATGGAGCTTCGACGCGTGGTGCTCCTGCACGACGAAGCGCCGCCCGTTCGTCTTCGCCACGCGCCCCTTCGGCTCCGGCGTCCGCGCGAAGTCGCGCTTGCGTTGGTACGTTTCCAGACCCATCGGAGTATTTTTGATTTTAGATTTTAGATTTGCGCGCCCACCCGAATCGCAAATCGAAAATCAAAAATCGCAAATTTCTGGACGCAAGCACGGGGCCAACGCTGACGCGCGCGTGTCAGCTTGCAGGCACGACGAGCACGACGCCGCGCGTTGTAACCTATGCGTACAACGGCCGGGCGCGGCTGTCCGGTACGCAGACGTATGCACGCGACTGCCCGCGCCCGCGCGGACGCCGCACGCGCCTGCGCTCGCACACGCTCAGAGCTTCTTCACCTCGCGCTTGAGCAGGGCGAAATCCTCCTTGACCTTCGCGCCCAGGTCTTCGCGGTAGAAGCGCACGGCCGGGTGATAGCCGACGAGGAAGCGTCGGCCTTCATGCTCGATGACGCGCCCGCGCGCCTCGTTCACGCTCTTGACGCCGAGCACCTTCTTGGCCGCGACGCCGCCGAGCAGCATGACGAGCTTCGGGTTGACGAGCGCGATCTGCTCGAACAGGTAGTTGCCCGTGCAGGTCTCGACTTCGAGCCGCTTGGGCGTGCGGTTCTTCGGCGGGCGGCACTTGACGGTGTTCGTGATGAAGAAGTCGCGGCGGTCGAGGCGCGTGCCTTCGAGCACGTGGTCGAGGTAGCGCCCGGCCGAGCCGACGAAGGGCTTGCCCGTCTCGTCCTCCTCCTTGCCCGGCGCTTCGCCGATGATCATGACCTTGGCCGTGTACTTGCCGTCGCCCGGCACGGCCAGCGTCCGCGACGCGTGCAGCGGGCAGCGCGTGCAGACGCGTATCTGCGCCGCCAACTCGTCGAGCCGCGCCGCCTTCTTCGTCTTCGCCATTGCCCTCGTCCCCTTCCTGCTTGACACGGCTTGCAATTTGCGTGGCAGTTGAGTGTAGCGCGAGGTAGTTTCAACACAGAGGACACAGTTAAAGACCCCTGTGTCCTCTGTGTTGATCTTTCCTTCGGTCACAGGCAACGAAGATGAAGCTCTCCGCACTAGCCAAAACTTATGACCGCGTGGCCGCGGCCGCGCGCGAGCCGGAGCGCGCACGCATACTCGCGCAGGCCTTCAAGCGCGCCGACCGCGAGACGCTCCACGCCGCGGCGCATTTCACGCTCGGCGAGCTGGTCGAGCCGGCGCTCTCGGACAAACTCGGCATCGGCCCCGCGACGCTGCGCGCCGCGCTGGCCGGCGCGTCGGGGCGCACGCCCGAAGAGATTGACGAAGAGGTGAAGGCGACGGGCGACATGAGCGAGGTCGTCGCGCGCTACGTGCGCGGGCGCGACACGCTGACGGTCGCGGAGTTGTGGCGGCGCGTCGCGCGCGCCGTCGCGGGCGAGCAGGCACGCCTGAGTCTGGTCGAGCACGTCTTCCGCCACACGACGGCGGGCGGCGCGAAGTATTTCACGCGCATGGCGCTCAACCAGATGCGCATCGGCGCGGGTCTCGGCACGCTCGCGCGCGCCGTGGGCGAGGCGTTCGCGGTGGACGCGGGCGCGGTCGAGCACGCCTACGCGATGACGAACGACATCGGGCTGACGGCCGTGCGCGCCAGCCAGGGCGCGCGCAAGCTCGCGGGCACAGGGTTAGCCGTCTTCCGCCCCTACCAGTTCATGAACGCGCACAAGGCGGACGACCCAGACGAAATACTCGCTACGTGGCCGGGCAAGCGCGTCCGCTTCGAGGTCAAGTACGACGGCGCGCGCTTGCAGATACACCTGCGGCGCGGCCGCCCGCACGAGATCAGGTTCTACTCGCGCCGCTTGAACGACGACACGCAGGCCATGCCCGACCTCGTCGCCGCCTTGCAAGAGGCCTGGACGGGCGGCGACGCGATCTTTGAGGGTGAGGCCGTCGCCTTTGACCCGGCGCTGCGGCGCAAGCTCCCGTTCCAGTCCGTGCTGATGCGCCTGGGGCGCGTCCACGACATCGAGGCCAAGGCGCGCGAGATTCCGCTCGTGCTCTACCTCTTCGACCTCGTCTACGCCGACGGCGCGGACTTGATGCAGCGCCCGCAGCGCGAGCGGCGCGAGCTGCTTCAGACACTCTTCCGCCCGACCGCGCGCGTGCAGATGACCGAGTCCGTCGAATCGGACAGACGCGCGGAGCAAGATCGCTTCTTCAAGCGGGCGCTGCGCGCCGGGCACGAGGGGCTGATGGCGAAAGACCCGGACGCGCCTTACACGCCGGGGCGGCGCACAGAGAGTTGGCTCAAGCTCAAGCCCGCCTTCGAGACGCTCGACGTGGTCATCACCGGCGGCATCTGGGGTTCGGGCCGGCGGCGCGGGCTGCTATCGAGCCTCGTCGTCTCTGTGCGCGACAGCGCGGGCTTCAAGACCGTGGGCAAAGTCGGCACGGGTTTTTCCGAGGCGGCGTTGCGCGAGCTGACCGCCAAGCTCGAACCGCAGATCATCATCACGCGCGGGCACAACGTCGAGATCGAGCCGGCCACCGTCATCGAAGTTGACTTCCAGGACATACAGAAGACGAACCGCTACGCCGCCGGCTACGCCCTGCGCATCCCCCGCTTCAAACGCGAGCGCACAGACAAATCCCCCCGCGAAGCCGACACCGTCGAACGCGTCCAACGCCTCTACCAGCAGACGCACTGAAACATTAAGGCCACGCGCTCGAACGCGATGCCCGCGCTCCCGGTGTTAGGCGGCGCGTCCCGTCGGGCCTGCGCGGGCGCGTGAGTTTGCGTTATCCTGCTGCGGGCATGATGGACGAGAAGCCTTCGCTGGAAGTATTGCTGGCCGAGCCTGTAGCCGAGTTGCGTCGCCGCTTCGGCGCGGCGTGCGCGCCACTGCCGCGCGGGCTGCTCGCGGCGCTCGAACGCGATCCACGTCGCGGCGCGCGGGCGCTCGCGCGCACGCTGCGCGCGCGGCAGCGCAAGAACCGCGCCGAGGGTCAACGCCTGCACCGCCTCCAACAGTTCGAGCAGGAGTTGCGCGCGCAAGGCTTCGAGTTGATCGCGGGCGTGGACGAGGCGGGCATGGCCCCGCTCGCCGGCCCCGTCGTCGCCGCGGCCGTCATCCTGCCGCCCGCTTATAAGCTGCGCGGGCTGAACGACTCGAAGAAGATTCTCGACGGCGCGCGCCGCGAAGAGTTGGCCGCGCAACTCAAACAGGACGCGCGCGCCTGGGCCACAGGCTTCGCCTCGGTCGAAGAGATCGATCAGTTGAACATCTACCACGCCGGCTTGCTGGCGATGCGCCGCGCCGTCGAAGGTCTCAGCATCACGCCGGACTTCGTGCTCGTGGACGCGCGCCGCATCCCCGGCTGCCCCGCCCCGCAGCGCGGCATCGTCCACGGCGACACGCTCTCGGCCAGCATCGCCGCCGCCTCCGTCATCGCCAAGACGACGCGCGACGCGCACATGCGCGAACTTGATCAACGCTACCCCGGCTACGGCTTCGCCGCGCACAAAGGTTACCCGACGCCCGTCCACTACCGTGCCCTGCGCGAGCTGGGCGCGACGCCCGTCCACCGCCGCAGCTTCGCGCCCGTCCGCCAAGCACTCGGCCTCGACCCCACGCAGGCCGAACTGTTCCCCGCGCCCACACACGAACAGGTGGACGCGCCCTTCGTTGCCGGGAAGGAAGTTCAAGAGCGATGACTAAGAGCACGAGCAATAGGCGCGCTGGCGGCGCGCGGGCCGGCGAGTCGGCGGGCGCGGCGCGCTGCCGCCGCAAGTTCCTGCGCTACTTCCCCGGCGGCTTCCGCGACGCGACTTACCTCGACTGGGAGCGCGACTACAAGTGGGCCGTGCACGAAGAGTGGGAGGCGACGCTCGGCCACGAAGAGTTCCAACGCCTGCTGCGCGCGCGCGCGTTCGCCGAGATCGCCGCCCGCGCCGTGCGCGTCGAGCAGCGCTCACGCCACAGCATGCTCTTCTCGTTCGAGAAGATGGCGCTGCGCGACGCCGTCAAGTCCGACGAGGGCGCACGCACGTTCGCCGCGGGACTCTACGAGTTCCTCCACGGCGCGGGCGACGACCGGACGCGGTTCGAGCGCTGGTGCGCGGCCGTCGCGGAGCTGCCGCGCCGGCAGACGCGCGTGCTCACCTGGCCGCTGGTCACGGTCTTCGGCTTCATCGCGCGGCCCGACGCGCACATCTTCCTCAAGCCGAAAGTCACGCGCGCCGCCGCGCGCGCCTACGGCTACGATCTCCAGTACCAGTCGCGCCCCGCCTGGCCCGTCTACGCGAGCCTGCTTGAGTTCGCCGCCAACGTGCGCCGCGACCTGCGCGACCTGCGCCCGCGCGACATGATCGATCTGCAATCCTTCATGTGGGTGCAAGGCTCTGACGAATACCCGGACTGACGTACCCCGATGCACATCTCGATCCCGACGCCCGGCGGCTTCAACTTCAAACGCACGGTCTTGAGCCACGGCTGGTACAGCCTGCTCCCCTTCGCGCTCGACGAAGCGACGTGGACGCTCACGCGCGTGCTCGACACCGGCGGCGCGCCCGTCACCGTCCGCGTCAGCGACGCCGACGGCGCGCTCGCCCTCCGCACCGCGCGCCCGCTCGCCGCCGCACGCGTCGCCCACGTCACGCGCGCCGTGCGCCACGTCCTGCGTCTCGACGACGACATGCAGACCTTCTACGGCGCGGTCGCGCGCGACCCCGAGTTCGCCTGGATCGTGCGGCAGGGCGCGGGCCGGCTCCTGCGCTCGCCCACGGTCTTTGAAGACCTGGTCAAGTCCGTCGCCACGACCAACTGCTCCTGGGCGCTGACCGAGAAGATGACGACGGAGTTGGTCAACAACTTGGGCCGGCCCGCGCGCGACGGCCGGCGCGCCTTCCCCACGCCGCAGGAGATGGCCGCCGCGCCCGTCTCCTTCTACCGCGACGTGATGCGCGCCGGCTACCGCGCGCCCTACTTCAAAGAACTGGCCGAGCGCGTCGCCGCGGGCGAACTCGACCCCGAAAGCTGGCTCACGAGCGACCTACCAACATCTGATTTGAAACGCGCGATGAAACGCGTCAAAGGCGTCGGCGACTACGCCGCCGAGAACCTCCTCAAGCTCGTCGGCCGCTACGACGTGCTCGCCCTCGACTCCTGGGTGCGCGCCAAGTTCGCCCGCCTCCACAACCGCGGCCGCCCCGCCCCCGACACCCGCATCGCCCGCCACTACGCCCGCTTCCGCACCTGGCGCGGCCTCGCCCTCTGGTGCGACATGACAAAAGACTGGCTGGACGGCGAGGGCTGAAGAGACCGGCTCATTGCTTCATCTCGGCAACCGCCCAAAAGGCTGTACGAGGTACGCAGACAAGAGTATTATGCGGAAGTCTTCCACTTATACAGTAGTTAGATTGCTTCGCCTCATCAGGGTAGAGAAGTTAGGAGGTTAATCATGCAAGAAGGTGCATTCGCTTTAATGGATTGCTTGGGGTTCAGGGGCATCTGGAAAAGGACAGATCAGACACTTCTGCTTAAAAAGCTCAAGAGTATTCTTCAACGGATTCATCCTCAGCTAATCGCGGGACTACCGTTTCATCTCCTTCGTAGAACTTTTATTATTACCCCTAGCTTGCTTTCTGACAGCGTAGCTATCAGCTTGCGATACGCGGATGAAACAAGCAAACAAGAAACAAAAAAAATAAGGGATAGGAGAGAGAAGAGCTACCTTGTTTGGTTGCTTTGCGCTTCAACAATCAAAGTTCTTGATCTTTATCTTAATGGTGAGCCTAGCCTAGTATTGCGAGGGTGCATAACTTATGGGCAGTATGAACATGACACCACCGAAACAGGAAGTTTCATTGTAGGCCCTGCCGTAGATGATGCTGCGAACTTTAGCAATATTTCCCAAGGAGCCTTCGTTTGGCTCCACCCGGATGCCGCAGCATTGTACCGATACGCCGTAGAAGTCCAGCAGGAGACGGTCAAAATACTCTACAGGAATGACAACAACCCAGAGCTTCTTGAAGGCTCAAAGAAATCTTTACGCGAACCACTCTTAGTTGACAAATATGATGTGCCACTGAAAGAAGAGGGAGGAGGCCCCTTGCGGTGCGCTGTTATCAACCCTTTGGCCTTTCATGACTCTGAGGAAGAGCGTCAAGCAGTATTCCGTGCGTACAAGAAGGCAATGTCAGGCAATAATAAACTTGATGTGATGTTGAAGCGTCAACACACCTTAGACTTTTTGGAAAGGGCTAACGAGGCTCGCCGGGAACACCTACGCCGGTACGACGAATTCATCAAGTCTGTTGAGGAAAGCTGAATGTAGCTGTTGTAAGGCGCAATCTAACAGGTCGTGATACAAGCCAGAGGTTCGGTTAGCATACCCGCGGCCCCCTTTCAGTGGCGCGGGTATGCTACACCGAACCTCTGGCTTGTATCACGACCTGTTAGGCGCTTGCCCTTTGCTATGGGACCTACCGCTGAACTTAGCGCCGGGCGGCGACGTTATGGCTTGCAGGAGGTGGGAGGGATGTATTGTTCATCTTGCGGCGCGTCTGTCGCGCCGGGCCTTAGCTACTGTAAGCATTGCGGCGCAAAGTTGAATGGGGAGAAAGGCGATAGCCTCGTCAAAGCGACAGAATTGAGAGCCGAATCCCTAATCATTTCGGCGATGGTCGGTCTCTTCGTCCTCGGCCTTCTGGCTATCACGGTCCTCATGGGCGTGATGAAAGTCGTCCTCGACTTGAATGCGGGGCAGATTCTCGGTTTCGCTACACTGAGCTTTCTGATAATGCTTTTAATCGAGGGCGTGCTCATCTGGCGGCTGGCGCGTCGTAAGCGGGGCGCTGAAGAAACGGGCGCTACTGCGCTACCGAAAGAGCAAACGACGAACGGGCTTGACGCGGCACAGGCGCGAGCGCTGCCGGAGGCCATGCCGAGCGTGACCGAGCACACGACCCGGACGCTTGAGCCGGTCTACAGCGAGCGAAAATCCAAATGAGGAATCGCCCTTGAGCCACGCCGCGCCTGACAACGCCATGCAGCGGACGCGCAGGAAGCGCGCCTCTCATTCTCAATCTCTTGTGCGCGCCGCTGCTGCCGGGCGTTAGCCTGCAAGATTGAATGTAGGAATCAACGAGGCAAGCAACTCATTCCAGAGCATCCTTCATTCCTCAACCCTTCTCGACGGGCAGAGGTCGGCGACGACGCACTCGGCGCAGAGCGGGGTGCGGGCTTTGCAGACGGCGCGGCCGTGGGCGATAAGGAGGTGCGGGAAGTGAATCCAATCCGCTTCGGGGACGAGCGCCGCCAGGTCGCGCTCGATCTTTTCGGGCTGGTCGTGGGCGGTCAGCGCGAGCCGTTGAGACAGGCGTGAGACGTGCGTGTCTACGACGACGCCGGAGGCGTTGCCGTAGGCGTTGCCGAGGACGACGTTGGCCGTCTTGCGGGCGACGCCGGGCAGTTCGAGCAGTTCGTCCATCGTCTCGGGCACGCGCCCGTTGTGCCGTTCGAGGAGCACGCGGCACGCGCCCTGGATGGCCTTGGCCTTGTTGCGGTAGAAGCCGGTCGAGCGTATGTCCTGCTCAAGCTCGGCGGCGGGCGCGTTCGCGTAGTCGGCGCACGCGCGGTACTTGCGGAACAGTTCCGCCGTCACCAGGTTCACGCGCTCGTCCGTACACTGCGCCGACAGGATGGTGGCGACGAGCAGTTCCAGCGGGTTCGTAAAAATCAGCGAGCACTTAGCGTCCGGGTACGCGCGCCGCAGCCGTTTGATGATCTCGCGCGTCCGCTTCTTCTCGTCCATAAATAATTGGTTCGTTGTTATTGGTTGGTGGTTAGTTGTTCTTCGATTCGTCACCAGGCCGTCCCCGGCGCGAACGGATCAATTAACAACTAACCACTAGCCGTTAACAGCCTTCGCGATCTGCGCGGCGAGGCGTGCGTTCTGTTCGAGGAGCGCTAGGTTGGCGCGCAGCGTCGCGCCGCCAGTGCGCTCGGCCATGCGCGCGAGCAGGAAGGGCGTCAGGTCGCGCCCCGCGATGTTGGCGCGGGCCGCTTCGGCCAGCGCCTCTGCGAGCGCCGCGTCAATTAACTCACCCGGCACTTCGCTCTCGGCGGGCACGGGCACGGCGACGACGAGCGCGCCCGCCACGTCCAGCGCGCGGCGCGCGCGCACGAGCGCGGCCACTTCCGTCGCCGTCTCGACGCGCACGTCCACGGCGAGACCCGAGCGGCGCGTGTAGAAGGCGGGCAGTTCGTCGCAGCCGTAGCCGGCGATGGTGACGCCGTAGGTCTCAAGCCACTCGCGCGTCGCCGGCAGGTCGAGCACGCTCTTCGCGCCCGCGCAGACGACGACGAGGCGCGTGCGCGCCAGCTCCGGCAGATCGGCCGACACGTCGGGCAGCGCGCCGCGGTGGACGCCGCCGATGCCGCCCGTGGCGAAGACTTCGATGCCGACGCGCCCGGCGATCCGGCAAGTCGCCGCGACGGTCGTCGCGCCGTCCCAGCCGCGCGCGACCGCGACGGCCAGGTCGCGCGTGCTGAGCTTGTGCACGTCCGCGGCGTTGGCGACGTGCGCGAGCTGCGCGGCGTCGAGGCCGACGCAGACGCGGCCCTTGATGAGCGCGATGGTGGCCGGCGTCGCGCCGTTCGCCCTGACGAGTTGTTCGAGCCGTTGTGCCGTCTCAAGGTTCTGCGGGCGCGGCAGCCCGTGCGCGATGACGGTGGATTCGAGGGCGACGACGGGCGCGGCGCGGGCGAGCGCGTCGGCCACCTCCGGGTTGATGTCGAAGTAGCTGTTGTCGGTCATGGGCGCAATCGCCGCGTTTAGAGTAGCCCGCGGTTGAGTGTACCGCACGCGTAGTTCAACACAGAGGGCACAGAGTATCCACAGAGGCCACAGAGTTCTTAACTGTGGCCTCTGTGGATACTCTGTGCCCTCTGTGTTAACCCGGCCACGCGCCGCACTCAACCGCAAGACTGCTCTCGACTCACGGCTGCGGCGGCGGCGTTTCGCCCGGCGCGGCCGGCGGTTTGACGATGACGGCCGGGATGTCCTGCTCGCGGACGAGGCGGTTGAAGGCGGGCAGGTCGGTCTCGACGATCTGCCGGAGCTTGGTCAACTGCGCGTCGATCTGCGCGGACAGATCGTCGTAGACCGCGTAGGACTGCGCGGTCGGCGCGGCGTCGGCGCTCGCTACGACGCCGCCCAGCGCCGCCAGCTTGTTGTTCAGGCGGATCGGGTAGTTGAGCGGGTCCTGGCTCGACTGGTTCTTGGTCTGGTAGAGCGTCTCCTCGACGGCGGTCAGGTTTTGCGTGAGCCGCGTCGCGGCGTCGTTGATCGTTTTGAAGTTGGGCTGATCCTTGAGCCGCTTGGTCAGGTCTTCGACCTGCCGCTTGATGTCGCGGATTTGCAGGATGGCGTTGCTCGTCTCGGTGAACTTGTCGCGGATTTTGAGCGACAGGTCGAGCTGCTTGGCGAAGTCTTCGGGCGCGGTCGTGACGCGCGGGTCGCGGCGCACCTCGAAGGTCTGCGTCAAAGTCTGCCCGTCGGCGGTGAGCTTGACGGTGTACGTGCCGGGGACGATGCGCGGCCCGCGCGTGTTGCCGGCCCAGAGGATCATGCCGGGGAAGCGCGTCGCGTCCGCGTAGCGCGTGTCCCAGACGAAGCGGTTCAGACCTTCGCTCGTCGTGACGCGCGGCCCGCCGCCGCCACCGCCGCCCGCGAAGAACTCCGACTCTTCGCCCGAAGGCGCAGCGGGCTGTTCGGGCGGCGTCTGCACGGGCGCGCTGCCCGGCGCGGGCGTCGGCTGCGGGCGCGGCGCGCGCGCCGTGTACTTCTGGATCGACTTGCCCGCGGCATCCGTGAACTCAAGCACCACGTCGGTCGTGGGCCGCGCCTTGAGCGAGTAGTAGACGACGACGCCGTTGGGCGGGTTGCGCCCGACGGTGGCGGTGGCGGGCAGCGGGAAGCCGCCGCCGCCGTCCATGCGGTACGTGTCTTCGGGCTTGAACAGGCGCGTCTGCTTCAAGGCTTCCGCGCCGCCCGCGTCCGCCAACTGGTGTAGCACCGGCAGGTCGTCGAGGATGTAGAACGAGCGCCCCTGCGTGGCGGCGACCAAATCCTTGTCGCGCTTGTGGACGGCGAGGTCGGCGATGGGCACGACCGGCATGTTCAGTTGCAGCGACTGCCAGTGCGCGCCGTTGTCGAACGAGACGTAGAGGCCGGTCTCCGTGCCGGCGTAGAGCAGGCCGCGCCGGTTCGGGTCTTCGCGGACGACGCGCGTGAAGGCGTTGTCGGGGATGCCCGTGGTGATCTTCGTCCACGTCTTGCCGTAGTCGCTCGTGCGGTAGAGGTACGGACGGTAGTCGTCCCACTTGTACATCGTCGCGGCGACGTAAGCCGTCGCGGGGTCGTTGGGCGACGCCTCAATCGAGTTGATCTGAATCCACTCCGGCATGATGTCTTTGGGCGGCGTCACGTTCGCCCAGTTCTTGCCGCCGTCGCGCGTCACGTGCACGAGACCGTCGTCCGAGCCTGTCCAGATCGTGCCCGCCTGCACGGGCGACTCCATGACGGTGAAGATCGTGCAGTAGTACTCGACGCTCGTGTTGTCCTTCGTGATCGGCCCGCCCGAAGAGATTTGCTTCGACTTGTCGTTGCGCGTCAGGTCTGGGCTGATGACCTGCCAACTCTGCCCTTGATCGTTGGACTTGAAGAGGACGTTCGCCGCGGCGTAGAGCGTGCCCGAAGGCGACTTGTCGTGCGGCGAGAAGAGGATCGGGTAGTTCCACTGGAAGCGGTACTTGAGCACGTCGGGGCCCGCGCCCATCGGGTTGTTCGGGTAGGGCGACACGTCGCGCAACTGCCCCGTGTGGTGATCGTAGCGCGTGAGCAGGCCGCCGTAAGAGCCGGCGAAGACGATCTCGCTGTCGGACGGCAGCGGCGCGATCCAGCCGGACTCGCCGCCGCCCACGTCGTACCAGTCGCGCTCGGTGATGCCGAAGTCGGTCGTGCGCGCGGCGATGCGCACGGTCGAGTTGTCCTGCTGCGCGCCGTAGACGTGGTAGGGAAAATCTTCGTCCAAGGTGACGCGGTAGAACTGCGCCGTCGCCTGATCCTGATCCGTCCAGGTGCGCCCGCCGTTGGTCGAGACGTTCGCGCCGCCGTCGTTCGAGTTGATCATGCGCTGCGCGTCGTTCGGCGCGATCCACAGATCGTGGTTGTCGCCGTGCGGCACGGAGATCGCGTTGAACGTGCGCCCGCCGTCGTTCGACTTGTAGAAGCCTGTGTTCAAGACGTAGACGGTGTCGGCGTTCTGCGGGTCGGCGTAGATGCGCGTGTAGTACCAGGCGCGCTGGCGCAGGTTGCGCTGGTCGTTCGTGCGCGTCCACGTCCGCCCGCCGTTGTCCGAGCGGAAGACGCCGCCCTCCTCCGCCTCGACGATGGCCCACACACGCTCCGGGTTCGCGGGCGAGACGGTGACGCCGACGATGCCCCACGTGCCGCGCGGCAAACCTTGGTTGCGCGTCAACTCCGTCCAGGTGTCGCCGCCGTCCGTGGACTTGAAGAGACCGCTGCCCGGCCCGCCGCTCTCCAACGTCCACGGCTTGCGGTAGACCTCCCAGAAGCCCGCGTAGAGTATGTTCGGGTTGGTCGGGTCGAGTATCAGGTCGCACGCGCCCGCCTTGTCGCTGCGGTAGAGAATCTTCTCCCAAGTCTTGCCGCCGTCCTTCGAGCGGAAGACGCCGCGCTGCTCGTTCGCGGCCCAGACGTGCCCCTGCGCCGCGACGTAGACCAGGTCGGGGTTGCGCGGGTGGACGCGTATGCGCGCGATCTGGCGCGTGTCTTCGAGACCCACTTTCTTCCAGGTCTTGCCCGCGTCGAGCGACTTGTACACGCCGTCGCCGTGCGAGACGTTGCCGCGAATCGGCGACTCGCCCATGCCGACGTAGAGCACGTTCGGGTCGGCGTCCGACAGCCCAATCGCGCCGACCGACCCCGTGCCGAAGACCGGCGTGTCCGTGATCGGCTCCCAGTTGACGCCGCCGTCGGTCGTCTTCCACACGCCGCCGCCCGTCGCGCCGAAGTAGTAGACGTTCGGCTGCGAGGGCACGCCCGCCACGGCCGTCACGCGCCCGCCGCGGAACGGCCCGATCAGACGCCACTGCAACAGCCCCAGCGGATTACTCGGCCGCGCCTGCGGCTGCCCTCCCCCTTGCGGTCGCTGTTGCGCGTTGCCGGAAATGAAGACCGCGCACAGCACACACACGAACGCGCCGAGCGCGGCGCGGCGATTAGCATTCAGCTTCGACATGAAATGACGGCTCCTTGAATACTCTGCCAACTAACGTGGGTTTGTTACCGCCGCCCCGCGGGTCGCTCCGGCGCGGGCTTGTCCGCGTCCGGTTGCAAGTGCTTTTCGAGCCACGCGAGTTGGCGGCCCAAAAGATCGATCTGGTGGTTCGGCTCGGTGATGCTGTGCCCCTCGCGCGGGTAGCGTACGAACGCGACCTCGACGCCGCGCCGCTTGAGCGAACGATAGAACAACTCCGCCTGCTGGATGGGCACGCGCCTGTCCTGCTCGCCGTGCGTGATCATCAAAGGCGTCTTGACCCGATCCACGTAAGACATCGGCGACCACTTCGCGTAGGTCTCGCGCGCCGCCCAAGGCAAGCCCCCCAGCCCGTACTCCATCAAGCCCGGCACGTCCGTCTGGCCGAAGAAGCCGTACCAATCGCTGATGCCCGCGTGCCCGATGGCGCACTTGAAACGATCCGTCTGCGTGATCGTCCAGAACGTCATGAAGCCGCCGTAAGAGCCGCCCATCACGGCCAGCCGCTCTGGATCGGCGACGCCGCGTTTGATCACTTCGTCCACGCCGGCCATCAAGTCCTGATAGTCCTTGCCGCCCCAGTCGCGCAGGTTCGCCGTCATGAACTTGTGCCCGTAGCCGGTCGAGCCGCGCGGGTTCGGCATCAAGACGGCGTAGCCGCGCGCCGCGTAGAGCTGCGCGTTGCGGTTCCAGCCGTAGGTGAACTGCCCGTAAGGGCCGCCGTGGATCAAGAGGATCGCCGGGTAGCGCTCGCCCGCGACGTAGCCGACCGGCTTGACGAGCAAGCCTTCGATCTCCAACCCGTCCGGCGCTTTCCACCTGAGCACCTCCGTATCAGCCAACTCGAAGTCTTTCGCCTGCGGGTTGAAGAACGTCAACTGCTTCGCGCCCTGCCCCGTCACGCTCGCCGTCCAGACGTTGTTCGGCCCCTTCGCGTCGTTGAACGTGAAAGCGAGCCGTTCGCCGTCGCGCGCCAACTCGACGCTCTGGTACGCGCCGCGACTCTCGAAGACCGGGCGCGGCTCGCCGCCCGCGACCGCGACCTTCAGCAGTTGCCCGTAGACGCCGTTCATGCCCGACGCGTAGAGCGCCTGCCCGTCGGGCGACCAGCGCGGCGCGCCCGTCACGGCGTCCTCATAAGCGCCCGTCAGGTTGCGCGGCGCGCCGCCCGCCGCCTCGACCAACATCAAGTCTGTCTTCTCGGCCCAGGACATAGGGTCTTCGCTCGAAAGATACGCGATGAGCTTGCCGTCGCGCGCCCAGCGCGGGCTTTCGTCCGAGCCGGGGTTGTTGGTCAACTGCCGGGGCGCGCCGCCCGCGGCCGCGACCACGTAGATGTCCGTGTTGCGATCCTCGGCGATGTCGGTGAAGCTCGACTCCTGCGCGCCGGTCTTGCCGGCGACGTAGGCCAGTTGCGTGCCGTCGGGCGACCACTGCGGATCGGAGACCGAGAACGGCCCTTCGGTCACGCGCCGCTTCTGCCGCGTCGCCGTGTCGATCACCCACAGGTGCGCGTAGGTCAACTCGCTGTCCACGACGATGGCGTCGAAGCGCTCCTTCTTGCGCCGGTCGCGCTCGGCCTTGTCCTTCGGCGTGTCGCGCACGACGTAGGCGATGCGCTTCGCGTCCGGCGACCAGCGGAACTGCGTCACGCCCGCCTCCTCGTCCGTCAGCCGCTCGGCCTCGCCGCCGCGCACGTTGATCGTCCAGATTTGATAACGCGTGCCGGTCGGCGCGGTCGCGCCCGCGGCGGGTGCGTCGCGGTTGGCGAGGAACGCGAGCCGCGCGCCGTCGGGCGACCAGGCGGGCTGCGACTCGCCGCGCTCGCCGTTCGTCAGCCGGAACGGCGGCGCGGAGCCGTCCGCCGCGACGAGGTAGATGTGCGTGTCGCGCCGATCCTCTTTGCGGTTCCACTCGCTGACGGTGAACGCCAGCCAACGCCCGTCCGGCGACCACTGCGGCGCGCTCGCGTCCACGAACGCCAGCGCGTCCTCAACCGTCAGCCGCTTCTCCTCGCCCGCCAGCGCGCACAAGCACGCGACGGCCGACAGGCAAACCAGCAGCGCGATTCGTCTCAACATAGGTTTGTCAGGAGCCAGAAGTCAGAAGTCAGGAGCCAGGAGTCAGAAGAAGGAAGAAGAGAGGACAGCTATTCATTCTGGCTTCTGGCTTCTGACTCCTGACTTCTCATTCACTGCTTCAGCTTGCGATCAAAAAAGTCGGCCGCGGCCGCGTAGGCGCGCAGCCAGTCCTGGTGGCGTAGGAAGTCGTGCACCTCGTCGGGGAAGACGAGTTGCTCGAACTCGACGCGCTGCTCGCGCAGGCGGCGGACGAGCAACACGGTCTGGGCGAAGGCGACGTTGCGGTCGTCGTCGCCGTGGACGAGCAGCACGGGCGAGCGCCACTTGTTGACCGCCGTGATGGGCGACGACTCGCGCGCCACGCGCTGCCGCTCCGGCTGGTCGAGCGGCACGCGCAGGCCCGCGACCGGCGCACTCCAATCATGTACGCCGTGCAGGTCTACGCCCGCGGCGAACAGGTCGGAGTCGCGCGCGAGGCCCAGGGCCGTCAGGTAGCCGCCGTAGGAGCCGCCCCACAAGCCTATGCGGCGCGCGTCCACGTCCGCGCGCTCGCGCAGGTACTTGCCCGCAGCCACGATGTCTTGATACTCCGACGCGCCGCGCGCGCCGCGGTGCTGCGCCTCGCGGAACGCGCGCCCGTAGCCGATGCCGCTCCGGTAGTTGACCGACAGCACCACGTAGCCGCGGCTCGCCAAATACTGATTGAAGGCGTAAGCGTTGTGGTAGTAGTAAAGATAATGCCAGCCGAGCAACATCTGCCGCACGGGGCCGCCGTGCATGAAGACGACCGCCGGCAGCTTGCCCGGAGCGTTCTGCGGCTTGAACAACTGCGCGTGCACCTGCACGCCGTCCGCCGCCTTGAAGACGACCTGTTCGGGCGCGACGAGCGCGGCCGCCGGGAACGTCGCGGGCAAGGCTTGCGGCGCGAGCGGGCGCGCGTTCGTCCCGTCCACGTCGGCGACGTAAGGCTGGAAGGGTGCGCGCGCCGTCGAGTGGCAGAAGACGACTTGCCGCCCGCCGCCGAGCACGCGCGGGTACATCTCCACGCCTTCGCCGCGCGTGAGTTGTTGCGGTTCGCCGCCCGCGACCGGGACGCGCCACAGGTGACGACGATCTATGTCGCCGTTGTTCGCCGCGAAGATGACGCTCGCGCCGTCCGGCGTGTGCGCGACGCTCTCGACTTCGTAAGCGCCGGGCGTGAGCAACACGGCGTCGCCGCCCGCCGCGGGCACGGAGTAGAGGTGCATCCAGCCGTCGCGCTCGGACGGGAAGACGATCCGGTCGCCCGCCGCCCAGCGGAAGAAGTCGTCTTCGCGCAGACCCGAATACGACTCGGCTTCGGTCTGGCCCGACTGCCAGACCTGCTTGCCGTCGCCGGTCTGCGCGTCCACGACCCAGACGGCCCAGGGGGTGACGCGCTCGCGATCTATCGAGTAGGTGTCGGCGACGTTGAACAGGCGGATGAAGGCGAGCCGGCGGCCGTCCGCAGACCAGCGCGGCGCGATGTCGCGATCCACGCTCGGCTGCAAGAGGCGGACGCGATTGGCGCGCGGCTCGTAGACGGCGACGAACGAATGATCGCCGCGGTTGCTGACGAACGCGAGCCGCGTCCCGTCGGGCGACCATGCGGGCGCGCCGACCGCGCCCCTGATCTCGAACAGCTTGCGCTCGCGGCCGCCCGCGACCGGCACGACCCACAAGTGATCTTCGCGGCTGAACGCGACCGCGTCGCCCGCGGGCGAAAAGACGGGCGCGTCGCCCTCGCCGAGTTTGAGAGTCTGGCCCGTGCGCGCGTCCGCGACCCAGACCTCTTGCCGCGCGCCCGCCGGGTCGCTCGTCGGGTTCGGCACTTCGCCCGCCTGGTTCTTCTCGCCGCCGCGCACGAAGGCGAGCCGGGTCGCGTCGGGCGCGAAGACGAGGCTCGTGATCTCCTGGCCGTCGTCGGCGTCGAAGTGCGTGAGTTGGCGCGCGCGGAACGCGGGCGCGCTCGCCACCCAGACGTTGCGTCGCCCCTCGGCGTCGAAGACCCACGCGACGTGATCGCCGCGCCGCGCCGTCGTCAACTCGGACGGGAACGGCGCGCTCAAGACCTGCGCGAGCGTGAAGCCTTGCGCGCGGGCCGCGGCCGCCGCGCCGAGGAGCGCGAGCAGACACAGACCGAGCCGCGGACGCAGTGGGCTTTGCATCGAGACCTCCGAGAAGTGCTTGCGAACGGGGGGAGCGGGGGCGGCCGCGCGCCGGACGGGCGCGCTGACTGTCATTCAGTTTTTAATACTTACGCGGACTAGGAAATGATGCCGCAATCTTATACGCTCTTTGCGCACTCTTTCAACTCCGCGCCCGCGCGAAAGGGGTCTTGAAGCCGACTCATGCCGCACACAGTCAACCGCCCGGCCACCTCTGATGATCTGCCCGCCGCCGTCGAACTCTTCTTGGCGGCCGTCGCGGACATGTACGCGCGCCACGGGATCACGAAGCCGCTGCCGGCGCGCGCCGCGCTTGAAGTGGTCTGGCCCTACATCCTTGAGACCGGCATCTTCCACGTCGCCGAGCGCGACGGCGAGTTGGTCGGCATCTGCCACGCCGTCGTGCGCGACCGGCTCTGGTTCCTCTCAGGCTTCTGGACGCGCCCAGACCTGTTGGGCGGCGGCACGGGCGGGCCGCTCCTGCGCGCGGTCTGGGCGGCGGGCGCGCGCGCCGGGGCCGAGACCTTCTTCGTCTGGTCGTCGCCCGACGTGACGGCCATGGCCGCCTACCTGAAGGCGGGGATGCTGCCCGGCTATGAGATTTTCACCTTCACCGGCCGGCCCGCCAAGCCGCCCGCAGCGCCCGCCGGCTACGAGGTCGAGCCGCTCCTGCTCGCCAACGCGTGCGCGCTCGACGCGGAGGTGCGGGGCACGCGGCGCGAGGCGGATCACCGCTTCTGGCTGGGGCAAGCGCCGACGCAGGCGCGGCAGGTAATACGCGCGGGCGCGGCGGTCGGTTATTTTTATGCGACGGGCGATGCGGTCGGCCCCGCCGCGTGGGCCGCGCCGGAACACGCACGGGCCGTGCTCGCGCACGCCGCGCGCGCCGCCCACGCCGAGGCGCGCGCCGTCACCCTGCGCGTGCCCGGCATCAACCACGACGCCCTCAGCTTCGCCTTCGCCCAAGGCCTGCGCCTCGCCAACGGCTACGCCCACTTCTTCACCACCGCCCCCTTCGGCCGCCTCGAACAATACCTCCCGTCCGGGCCGTCCTTGTATTAGCGATGAGCAGCGGGCAGCGGGCGATAAAGAGAAAGCAGCCGGTCGGGCGTCACTCGATGAACGCGAGTGACGCC
>DASVPY010000119.1:0-54845 GCA_036389395.1 Pyrinomonadaceae bacterium | reverse complement strand
GGGCGATCCGAAGTGATCGCCCGCGCCCGCCTCTTTTCAACTCAGATCGTTTCGACCGGCCTCTCAGAATCAGCTATCAACTCGACTCGTCCGCGCCCGCCTCTTTCCGGTAGCGCGCGACGTGGCGGGCGAACTTGGCGGCCGGCGGTTCGTCCGTCCCGCGCTCGGCCCGGCCGTCGCCGTCGGCGCGGGCGCGGCGCTCGCTGAACGCCGCCTCGGCCACCGCCGCGAGCCACCAGAGCGTGCCGCGCGCGCCGAGGTGTTCGCGCACGCGCTGGAAGATGCGCGGGTAGAGCTGCGCCGTGCGGCTCAGGAGACTCTTCAACGCCTGCACCGATAGACGATCCTGGAACAACTCGCGCCGCACGCGCTCGTCCAACTCGTGCAGCGCCGCCATCACGGCGTTCAGCGTCTCGTTGACGCTGGCGGGGGCGGAGCGCGGCGCGGGGCGCAGGAACTCGGCGAGCGTCGCGGCGGGCGCGACGCGCGGCCCCTGCGGGTTGATCTCCGCGAGCGCGCGCGCGTCGAGCAGGTCGGCGGCGAGCGCCAGCTCAACGAGGTGCGTGACGCGCCGCAGGTGGCGCAGGTGCGCGCCCGCGCCGCCCAGGGCGAGCGTCTGGGTCGCGCCGCCGACGAGCAGCACGCGGTCGTCCGCCGTGCGCCGACGGCTTTTGCGCCCGGCGGGCTGCGCGCCCGGCACGTAGCCGAAGAGGGGCCGGACGACGCGCCAGTGCGCGCCCGCGCGCTTGTACGCCGGCAGCCGCTCGAAGTAACGCTCGTAGAGCGCGAGCAGAGACTTGTCGGCGGGCGAGTCCACCGCGTCGTAGAAGAACAGGTAGGTCGTGTACTCGTCGCGCGCCGCGTCGCCCGCGAAGCCCTCCCAGATGAGCTGCCGGTGGTCGCTCGCGTCCTCGGTGCTGACGAGAATCTCGCCCGTCTTGAAGTCCACCGCGCCCGTGCCGTCGCCGCGCGCGAACCCGCGCGCCGTCGCGCCGACCGTCGGGCAGACGTGCGTCGGCGCGCGCCCCTCGTTGAGTTGGCGCGCGACGGGCGAGTCCGGCCCCGTCGCGTCCACGAAGAGCCGCGCCGCGTGCAGACTCTTGCGCCCGCGCGCGTCCTCCGTCTCGACGGTGACGCGGTGCGGCTCGACGTAGGCGCGGACGAAGCGCAGACCGGAGAGGAGCGCGCACCCCGCGGGGCCGCGCGTCTTGATCTTCTCGGCGGCGAGCGCGAGCAGGCGGTCGGCGTTGACCGTCACGTCGAGCACGCCGCGCAGCCAGAGCGGCGGCGCTTTGACGCGCGAGCCGGCGTCGTGGAACTTGACGAACCCGGCCTCGCGCCGGCTCACCACCGCGCCGTCGATCTCTTCCTTCGTGAACAGCCCGGCGCGCTCAAGCTCGCGCAGCTCGTCGGCGGACGTGTGCCAGTCGCGCCCCGTCGCGCCGACCGTCTGCGGGTCGAAGACCAGGACGCGGCGGCCGTAAGCCGAGGCCGCCACGGCCGCGTGCAGCAGCCCGGCCGCGCCGCCCGCGTAGATCACGTCGAACTCGCCCGCGACTTCGAGCGCGCGGGACGGCGCGCCGCGCACGACGGCCTCGGTGCGCGCGGCGGCGGCCGCCTCGGCGCGCGTCTGCCAGCGCGCGCCCGCGGCCCAGATGCGGCGCAGCCACGCCTCGCGGTCGCCGAGCGCGCCGAAGTTGGCGACGGTCAGCGGGTAGCGGCGGCGGAACTCCGAGAGGTCGGGCGCGCGCGCCGCGGTCGGCTCACTGTTGCGGGCGACGGTCATGACGGCACACAAGAAAAGCTGGGCGGCTACGGGCCGGGGCGGGCCGCGACCTGACAAAGCGGTTCGGCCGGGGCGACCGCGACCTTACCGCGCGCCGGTTGCGAAATCGTCACCAAACGGCGCAGAGATTTTTTCGGCCGCCGCCGCGCGTGCAGCACGGGCAGCGACACTTTCGTCAAAAGCGGCTGCGCGTGAACAGGTTGATCACGGCGACGAACAGGGCCGAGCCTAAGATCGACCAGATGATCGGGAAATTATTCGTCCCGATCCGCACGGCGAACAACTCCGGCAAGCCGAGGTTGCGCGCCACCCACACGCCGACAATCGCGCCGATGAAGCCGAGCGCGACGGACACGAGACACCCGCCCCGCGAGTAGCCCGCAATCGCCTGCCCCAGAGAGCCGCACACGCCCGCGATGAGCAGCAGAATGAGAATGTCAATCGGAGTCATAAGAGCACCTCAGAAACTCATACGGGCACGGGCGCGCGCGCGGTTCAACGCGTCAGGTCGTCGCGCACGATCTGCCCGCCTTTCATGACGAAGCGGACGCGCTCAAGCTCTGTGATGTCGGCGAGCGGATCGCCCGTCGTGGCGACGATGTCGGCGTACTTGCCCGGCTCGATTGCGCCGAGGTTGTCGGTCTGGTCGAGCATACGCGCGGCCTCGACGGTCGCCGACTGGATGGCCTGCATCGGCGTCATGCCGTAGCGCACCATGTAGGCGAACTCCTTGGCCTGGTTCTCCGTCCACGCGTAGCCGCCCGCGTCCGTGCCGTAAGCTATCGCGACGCCCTTGCGCACGGCGACGCCGAAGGCCTTGGCTTCGAGGTCGCGCATCGTGAGCCAGATGGGCGCGCCCGCGGCCGCGCGCCCCTCGGCCACGTAGACGCCGACGTAGATGGTCGGACACCACCAGGTCTTCTGCTTGATCATCCGATCCATCAGCCCCTCGTCCAAGCCGTAGCCGTGCTCGATGGAGTCCACGCCCGCGCGCAGAGAGGCGTCTATGCCGTCCCAGCCCATCGCGTGCGCGGCGACCTTGCGCCCCAGCCGGTGCGCCTCGCGGACGAACGCCAGCATCTCCTCGTCGGTGAAGTTGACCCAACTGCGGAGCCGGCCGTCCTTCATGTAGTAACGCCGGTCGGCGTAGAACTTGATCCAGTCCGCGCCGTACTTGACCTGCTCGCGCACGGCCTTCGTGATCTGCTCCGCGCCGTCCACGATCTGCACGCCTTCGGGCACTTTCAATTCCCACGAGTAACCGCTGAGCGGGTACATGCCCGTGGCCGAGAAGGCGCGGGTCGAGACGAACAGGCGCGGCCCCTGGATGACGCCGCGGTTGATCGCCGTCTTCACGTCCACGTCGGCGTACATCGCGCCCTCGGTTTCCAGATCGCGCATGACGGTGAAGCCGTTGAGCAACCCCGTGCGCGCGGCGACCGTGGCGCGGATGGTGCGGTAGGGGATCGACTCCTTGAGCAGTTGCTCGTCGTAGTCGGCGGCCGTCACGTCGCCTTGCAGCAGGATGTGCGTGTGGCAGTCGGCGAGACCGGGCAGGACGGTGGCGCGCGTGAGATCGACGGTGCGCGCGCCCGCCGGCACGGGCGTGGACGCGGCGGGGCCGACCGCCTTGATGCGTTCGCCTTCGACCACGATGATCTGGTTCTCCAGGACGCGCCCGGCGCGCGCGTCCACGAGCCGGCCGGCGCGGATGACGACGGGCGCGGCCGGCACTGTCCGGTCTTGCGCTAGCGCGGGCGCGTTGAGCAGGAGCGCGGCGAGCAGGCTGAGCAGCGTTCGCTTCATCGCAAGTTTCCTCACGGGCGAGGTTGACGAAAAAACTGCCGGCCGGGGCGGCGGAAAAACTGCTTCCCAAAGGCCGCGCGCGGCCAATATAATTTCTTGTGTGGGCGGCGGGCGGCCCGCGCCGCCGGCCGCGCGTCTAACCCGCGGCTCGCAGGCGGTCTTTCTTCCCCCCGCAACCTTCGGTCAATTCGAGCAACGAAATTCAGGAGAGCAATACCCGTATGCGCAAACTAACCCTCGTCGCCTTCATCGCTTTAATCGTCGCCCTCGGCGCGTCCGCCTCCGCCCAGCAGCCCGACGGCACGGCCCAGGGCGCAGACATCCCGAACATGGGGCGCGCGCCCGCCGGCCCGAACGCCATCGGCCGCCTCGACGCGCGCGTCTTCGACGAAGCCGGCCGGCCCGTCAACGGCGCGTATCTCAAGCTCGACTCGCAGCGCACCGACGGCTTCTTCTGCGAGTCGTGGAACTCGACGGACGAGCGCGGCGTGGCGGTGCTGCCGCCGCTCCACATGGGCCGCCTGCGCCTGACCGTCAAGGCCAAGGGCTACGAGACGCAGAAGCTCAACATAGACCCCGGCACGCTCAACGAGCCGGTGCGCATCACGCTCAAGAAGGACTAAACGGGCGGGCGTACGCGCAAGCCGAAAAGAGCTACGGCCGCCGACACGGCGGCCACTTCCCGAAGCAGCCGGGTTCGCGCCGCGCGCGCCCGGCTGCTCTTCGTTTCCCCGAAGCGCGGGCCGTCTCTAGTCCGAGGAGAGGCGAGAGCATAGCACAACCGCCGCCGCCGCGGCGCGGAAAGTTGCCCCGCCCGCCGGCCCTTTATCCCGCTCCGGCAGGTGCGGTAAAGTAAGCGCATTAGGACAAAGGGGGACGGATGTTCGCTGGCAGAACTGTGTGGGGCGCGTTGCTGCTGCTCGTCGTGCTGCCCGGCGGCGTCCGCGCGCAGACGGGGCGGCGCGCGCGCGTCGTGACGGCGAACAGCAGCGTCGCGGCGACCGACTGGACGGGCGTCTACCGTTTGGACGTTGAGCGCAGCGACCGGCTCTACTCGGTCGTCTCCGGCGCGTCGAGCAACCTGCCCTTCGGCGAACAGCAGCGTTTCTTCCTCGACCTGACGGTGCGGCTCGCGCCGCCCGATCAACTCGCGGTCGAGCGCCGCGGGCGCGAGGTCAGCCTCGCCTCTTCGCGCGCGCCGCGCATCACGTTCGTCGCCGACGGCGTGACGCGCGCCGAGAGCGGCCCCGACGGCCAAGCGGTGCGCACGCGCGCCACGCTCGCGGGCGAGCGCCTGACGGTGACGACCGAAGGCGGCGGCGCGGATCGCTTCACGGTCGTCTTCGAGCCGGCGGCCGGCGGGCGCGAGCTGCGCGTCACGCGCCACATCCTCGCGCCGCAACTCACGCAGCCCGTCGTCGTCCGCAGCGTCTACAACAAAATCTCCGACGTGGCCCGCTGGGAAATCTACGGCGCGCCGGCCGACCTGCGCGCCGACGCGACGGCCGACGCGCGCACCGACACGACCGGCGACCGGCGCGCGGGCCGGCGCGCGCCGACGGCCGGGCGCGCGGACGAGTCCGGCCGGGCCGCGCCGAACGGGCGCGGCGAGCCGACGCCGCCCGCGCGCGGCGCGCGCGTGGCCGCGCGCGCACGCGACGCCGCGGCCGAGTTGCGCGCCGCGCTCTACGACTGGATCGCCGCCACCAACGCGCGCGACATCGAGCGGCAGATGACGTTTTACCTGCCGACGCTCGACGCCTACTACTTACAGCGCCGCGTGCCGCGCGCCGCCGTGCGCGCCGAGAAGGGGCGCGTCTTCGCCCGCGCGCGCCGCGTAGACATCCGCGCCGCCGAGCCGGAAATCCTCCTGAGCGACGGCGGCGCAACGGCCGTCATGCGCTTCCGCAAGGCTTACACGATCACGGGCGGCGGGCAGGATCGGCGCGGCGAGGTCGTGCAGGAACTGCGCTGGCAGCGCACGCCCGACGGCTGGCGCATCAGCAGCGAGCGCGACGTGCGCGTGCTACACTAGCCGCGCGTGATAGTCGTGAGGAGGCACGATGAGCGAAGAAGAACGCCAACGCCAGATGGACTTCATCTTCGAACAGCAGGCGCAGTTCGCCGCCGACATTCAACAGCTTGAGGCCGCCGACGAACGCGCCGCCAAGCGCCTTGATCGGTTGGAGCGTGTCGTCAAGCTGGCGGTGCGCGCCGGCCTGCGCACGCGACGCGAAGTGCGCGAGCAGTTGGCGGCGCTCACGGCCGCGCAGTTGCAGAATGAGGAACGCTTCGCCGCGCTCGCCGAAGCGGGGGCGCACACGGATCGCCGCCTCGACGCACTGATTGACATTGTGCGCGGGCAGCGGGAGCAGGGGTAGTCGGCAAGTGATCATCGTCATCGCGTTCATACTCGCGTTCTACTGCCTGGTGTTGCTGCTGTTCTGGGGCAGTCCGGGGCGGGACGCTTACTGGACGCAGGGGCGCGGACGCTTCTGGCTCGCGCTGTTGTGCGGCGTGCTGGCCCAAGTGCTGATCGTGACGATGCTGCCGGGCTTCGTCTTCGCGTGCGTCGCGGCCACGTTCGGCGCGAACTCCGGCGCGGTCTTCCAGACCAATATGTTGGCCTGCAACACGCTCATCTACGGCCACCTCTTCTACTACCTGCTCGGCCGGCAGCACGCGCGCCACCCGCGCCGGCCTTAATCGTAAACCCGACACACCGTCACAAGCCTTTGCCCTGTCGCCACTCGCGCACCACGTCGGCGGCGGCGCGGTGGCGGCCGTCCACTTCGTAGTTGAGCCGGCGCATCTCTTCGGTCGAGATGGTGTTGCCGAGTCGTTCGAGCGCGGCCCGCAGGGCGGGCGTGCGCGCGAGCGGGTCGCGGCGCGCGAGGTAGACGGCCTCGTAAGGGGGGAAGTAGCGGCGGTCGTCTTCGAGCTGCGTGAGGTCGAGCGCGCTGATCAGACCGTCGGTCGAGTTGCCGGCGATCATGTCCACCTGTCGTTCGGCGAGCGCGCGGTAGGTGAGCGACAAGTCCATCTCGCGCGGGGGCGCGGCGAAGCGCAAGCCGTAGGTGCGTGCGAACCCTTGGTAGCCGTCGGCGCGCGACATGAAGTCCTGCCCGAAGCCCGCGCGCCAGTTGCGCGCCGACGGCACGGCGTCGGAGATGGTGCGCAGGTTGAGCCGGCGCGCGTCCGCGCCGCGCACGAGGATGGCGAAGTCGTTGCGGAAGCCGAGCGGCGGCCCCGTCTCCACGTTGAAGCGTTCGGCGTACTCGCGCCGGACTTGCTCGTAGACGGCGCGCGCGTCCGTCACCGGCTCGTGCTTGAGGATGGCGGTGAAAGACGTGCCGGTGTATTCGGGGTACACGTCGATCTCGCCGGCGGTGAGCGCGTCGTGCGCGAGGTTGCCGCCCAGCTCGTACCGCCGCGCCACCGGCACGCCCTGCGCTTCGAGCGTCTGCGCGAGCAGCTCCGCGAGCAGCACGCTCTCCGTGAAGTCTTTCGACGCGACGACGACCGGCGCGCGCCGCCCGGTCACATACGCCCGCCAGCCACGCCACGCGGAGAACGCGACGAGCGCGCCGACGACGACAAGGGCCAAACCTGCGAGCGCGACGCGACGACGCAAGACCCGCCCACTTGCTCTTGCTGTGCCCGCGCCGATGCGCGCCTCCGCGAGACCGATGAGCCAGTCGAAGGCGATGGCCATGAGCGCGGCGGGGAGCGCGCCCGCGAGGATGAGCGTGTTGTCGTTCTGCCGCAGACCGCGGAAGATGTAAGTGCCGAGGCCGCCCGCGCCGATGGCCGCGGCAATCGTCGCCACGCCGACCGAGATGACGGTCGCCACGCGCACGCCCGCGAGGATGACGCCGGCCGCCAGCGGCAACTCGACCTGAGCGAGAATCTGCCGCCCCGTCATGCCCATCGCCACCGCCGCCTCGCGCACGCTCTTGTCCACGCCCTCGACGCCCGCGACCGTGTTGCGCAGGATCGGCAGCAGCGCGTAGAGCACGAGCGCGATGACGGCCGAGCGCGCGCCGATGCCGCCGAACGGCAGAGGGATCAGGAAGCCGAACAACGCGAGGCTCGGCACGGTCTGCAAGACGCTCGCCAGCCCCAGCACGGGGCGCTGCCAGCGCTTGCGCCGCGTCAGCAGCACGCCGACCGGCACGGCGATGAGGACGGCCAAGACCATCGCCTCCGCCACCAGCCGCAGGTGCTCGCCCGCGAGCGCCAACAACTCGCGCCAGTTGTGCGTGATGAACTCGTAGAGGTGCATCGGCAATGACCTGTCGTTCGGCGGCGCGCTTAATCAAGCTGCAACGTCGCCAGGTAGGCGCGCGCCAGTTCGTCGTCCGATTGGCGGAACTCTTCGGGCGTGGCGAGGAGGCGCACGCGGCCCGCCTCCATCAAGGCGATGCGCGTGCCCAGGAGCAGGGCCTCGCGCACGTCGTGCGTGACGAAGATGCAGGTCTTGCCGAGCCGGTCGCGCAAACTTAAGAACTCGCGCTGCAACGCGGCGCGCGTGAGCGGGTCGAGCGCGCCGAACGGCTCGTCCATGAGCAGGAGCGGCGGATCGGCCGCGAGCGCGCGCGCCACGCCCACGCGCTGCCGCTGCCCGCCCGACAACTCGCGCGGGTAGCGCCCGGCGAAGCGCGCCGGCTCAAGCCCGACGAGCGCGAGCAGTTCGTCCACGCGCGCGCCCACGCGCGCCTCGGCCCAGCCCGCGAGCGTCGGCACGAGCGCGACGTTGCGCGCGACGGTGAAGTGCGGGAACAGCCCCGCGTCCTGGATGACGTAGCCGGTGCGGCGGCGCAACTCGATCTCGTCCCAGTCGGTCGTCGCGCGCCCTTCGACTAAGACAGTGCCGCCGGTGGGCACGAGCAGGCGGTTGACGAGCCGCAGCGTCGTCGTCTTGCCGCAGCCCGACTCGCCGAGCAGGACGAGCGTCTCGCCGCGCCGCACGTCCAGATCGAGCGCGCTGATGACGGGCGCGGCCAGCCCCGGCACGGCGTAACTCACGCGGCGGAAGCTGACGACCTCGGCGATGTCCGGCTGTTGGTTCACGCGAACTCTTATTGCCCCGACGGCGGGGCGGTCTGGGCCACGACGAGTGGGCGGGCGGCGGCGTCGTGGCGGTAGAAGGCGCGCGGGCGTTGACCGGCGCGGCGCGGCGGGTCGAGACCGCGCTCGTCTTCGGCGAAGGACAGGTCGCGCCCGGCCGCCTGCGCCGCCTTCATCTTGTCCAGTTGCATGACGGGCACGCGCGCCGTCGCGTAGTCGAACCACTCGCGCAGCACGACCAAGCCGTCCTTCGGCGCGGCGTCGGCCGCCGCCTGCTTCAAGCCCTCCTCGATCAGCGCGTAGGTCAACAGCCCGTGCCCCAACTGTTCCGCCTCCTGCGCGGCCTGGAAGCTCTGCGCGGCGGTCAGGATGTACATGCCTTTCTCGTAGGCGAGTTGCGCGAGGCCTTTCGAGTTCATCGGGCCGCGCCGCTTCTCCTCGGCTTCTAACGCTTGACCGGAGTTGCACGCGTCGAGCACGAGCATGAACTGACCGGCGTTGAGGCGCTCGAAGGCCGCTTCGAGTTCTCGGTCGGAGATGCTGTGCGCGAGTAGCGCGTCGAGATCGGCGGCGGCGATGCGGCGGAAGGGGCCGGCGTAGCCGAGGTCGTGCGGGATTAGATAGAAGCGTTGCCCTTGCGCCGTGCCGTGCCCGGCGAAGTAGATGGCGACGCCGTCCTCCGGGTTGGCGTACTTGAGCCGGGCCAACTGCGCGGGCGCGCCGTCGGGGAGCGGCGCGGTCTCCGGCTCGACGAGCCGCTTGACGGCGTGCAGGATGTTCGCCTTCGTGGCTTCGGCGTTGAGCAGCGGGACGACGACGGTCTGCTTGTAGCGGCCGAGCCGCCCCTGCTGCGCGGCCAGCTCGCGCCCGAACTCTTCGGCGTCGGGCACGGCGTAGCGCAGGTTGAAAGCCGCGTTGGCGTAGGTGTTGACGCCGACGTTGAGGACGTAGAGCGTGGCGTCGCGTTTGAGTGCGTCTGCGCCGGTGACGGCGAGCGTGGCGTCGGCGCTCTTCACGTCCTCGCGGTTGAAGGCGTAAGCGGTGAAGCGGTTCTCGCCCGCGACGATGGGCACGCGCTCGGTGAGCGTGATCGAAGACTGACCCGCGAGCACGTCGCCGCGCCAGACCTTGACGAGCGAGCCGTTGCGGAACAGGCGCACGTCGCGCGCGCCGCCGCCGAGTTTGTGCGTCTCGTCCGCGGGCGCTTCCGTCACTTCGACCTTGACGTTGACGTAAGGGGCGGCGACGGGCGCGTCCGCGGCCCAGTCTGCGAGCGCGAGGCGCACCTGCGGCTGGCGGCGATCTTTCTGCGCCACGTCGGCGCGCGCCTGCGGGCGCTGCCCGGCGAACAGTTCGGCGAGCAGGTCTGGGTAGAAGAACTCGTTGAAGAAGGCTTCGACCGGCGCGACATCGTAGAGCCGCGGCGAGAAGCGCCAGAGGATGCGCGGCCAGGCGGCGGGCGTGCCGTCGAACAGACCGTCGGGCGTGACGGCGATCCAGTCCGTCTCGTCCACGTTGACGAGCGAGACCAGCTCGCGCCCCGTCGTCACGTCCCAGACGACGATGCGCGTGTCGCCGGAGCCGGTGACGAGCAGGCGGTCTCCGGCGCAGAAGAAGGCGGGCGCGGGCGCGCGGTAGCGGCTCGTGAAGGAGCGCAGCTCGCGCCCCGTCGCCGCGTCGCGCAGCGTGAGCGTCGTGCTCTCGTCGGGTTCGCGCCGGCCCGTCACGAAGGTCTTGCTGTCGGCGCTGAAGGCGAGCGGGCCGGTCGCGCCCGCGAACGTGGCGCGCTGCGCGCCCGTGGTCACGTCCCAGAGTTGCGGGTCGCCGTCGAGGCCTGCGGTTAAAAGCGCGCGCCCGTCGGGGCTGAGCGCGAGGCTGAGGACGTGCGCCTGCGCGGTCAGCGTGTGCGGCGCGCGCGGGTTCCTTACGTCCCAGACTTTGACGGTCGTGCCGCTGCTGCCGACGAGCGTGTGCCCGTCGCGGCTCAGGGCCAGCGCCTCGACCAGACTCGTCGTGCCTTCGTCGATCTTGAAGGTGTTGAATACGTGCCCCGTCGGCACGTGCCAGAGGTTGATGCTCGAATCGAACGAGCCGCTGGCGACAAACACGCCGTTGCCGCTCACGGCGAGCGCGTGCACGGGGCCGCCGACCGTTTGGAGCGTGTGCCTGTACTCGCCCGTGGCGGCGTCCCAGAGCTTGACCGCGCGGCCGCTGCCCGTGGCGAGCAGCCGCCCCGCGTCGTCGAGCGCGAGCGAGACGACGACGCCCTCGTGCTTGACCGTGCGCACGTCTGTGCTCGCGCCGACGTGCCAGAGCTTGAACTGCTCGCCGTGGCGCGAGCTGGCCATGACGCGCCCGTTACCGCTGACCGCGAGATACGCGACCGGATCGGAGCGGCCCGCGAGCACCTTGAGTTGCGCGCCCGTCGCAACATCCCACTGCTTGACGGTCTGATCGCCGCCGCCCGTGGTGAGCGTGCGCCCGTCGGGGCTGTAGCTGAGCGTGCCCACGGCGAAGAAGTGCGCCGGCCACGCGCGCACCTCGCGCCCGTCCGCCACGCGCCACATCTTGACCGCGCCGACGAGCGTGCCGGCGGCGATGCTGCGCCCGTCGGGGCTGAAGGCGAGACTCAAGACCATGCCGGCCATCGGGTCGCTCGTGTGCAGCGAGAAGGCGCGCAGCTCGCGCCCGCTGCCTACGTCCCAGAGTTTGACCTTCTCGTCGGCGCTGCCAGTGGCGAGCGTGCGCCCGTCGTTGCTCAAGGCGAGCGCCTGCACCGCCTCGGTGTGCGCGTTGAGCGTGCGCCGGAGCTTGCCCGTGGCGGCGTCCCAGAGTTTGACCGCGCCGCCGCTGCCGCCGCTGACGAGCGTGCGCCCGTCGGGGCTGTAGGCGACGACGAAGACGCGCGCGGCGGCCGCGAGCGTGCGCAACTCCTTGCCGCTCGGCACGTCCCACAACTTGATCGTGGCGTCGAAGCTGCCGGTGGCGAGCGTCTTGCCATCGGGGCTGAAGGCGACCGAGTGGACGGCGTCCGTATGTACTTTGATCGTGCGCAACTCCGCGCCCGTCGCCACGTCCCAGAGCTTGGCCGTGTTGTCCTTGCTGCCGCTGGCGAGCAGGCGGCCGTCGGGGCTGAGCGCGACCGAAGAGACCGCGCCCGCGTGCCCCGCGAGCGTGCGCAGCTCAAGCCCCGCGGCCGTGTCCCAGAGCTTGAGCACCTGATCCTCGCCCGCGCTGGCGAGCAGCCGCCCGTCGGCGCTCAACGCGACGGAGGTCAGCGTCAGCGCGTGCCCCGTCTGCACGGAGAGTTCGGGCCGCTGCTGCGCGTCCGCGCTTGAGCCGGCGAGCCAGAGCAGACAGACGATCAACGTTGCGAGCGTGCGGCGTCGGTGCAAGTCGGGCCTCCGAAAGCTGTGCGTGCGCGATGCTGACTCATGTTGTGCGCGCGAGGTTCAGGCGATGCGCAGGTACTCGATCACGCGGTTGACGGAGCCGCGCCACGCGCCGTGCCAGTTGCGCAGGAGGATGTCGGCCGGGGCGACGCCGTCGGCGCAAACCCGCTGGCGGAGCGGGTCGAGGCAGGCGACTTCGGCCGGCGCGACGTTACTTAATCCGTGCGCCGCGAGCGCGACGAGGTCACGCGCCAGCGCGAGCACGTTCACGCCCGCGTGCCGCGCGGCCAGGCCGTCGCGGGCGACGGCGGCGCGCAAGGCCTCGGCGTCCGCCTGATCCAGACGCGGCGCGAGGCGCAGGCTCTCGTCGCGCGCGGCCTCGTCGTAGAGCAGACCTTTCCAGAGGGCTTGGAGCGCGAGCGTCAGTTCGAGGTTGTTGCAGTCGGCCGAGCGCAGCTCGATGTGCTGCTTGAGCCGCGCGTCGGTGAAGAGCGTGGTCAGGTGATCGGCCCAGTCGCCGAAGACGGGTTCGACGCGCGGGCAGCCGCGCGCGAGGAAGTCGCGGAACTTCATGCCGGTCGGGCCGTCCAGGTAATGCCCGTCGCGCTGGGCGAAGAGCATCGGCACGTCGAGCGCGTACTGGACGAAATGTTCGGGCGTGAAATCGTCCGTGAGCGCGGGCGGCGCGATGCCTGAGCGGTCGGGGTCGGTGGCGAGCCAGGCGGCGGCGCGCGTCGTCTTGTAGCCCGAAGGCTGCCCGTGCTCGAAGGGCGAGTTGGCGAACATGGCGGCGACGACGGGCGCGAGCCGGTTGCCGACGAGAAACTTCTTGCGCAGGTCGTCGGCGTCGCCGTAGTCGAGGTTGCACTGGACGGCGCAGGTGCGCGTCATCATGTCCCAGGCGCGCGCGCCGCGCCGCGCGAGATAAGGCCGCATCACGTCGTAGCGCGACTTGGGGAACCAGTGCTGCTCGGCGAGGCGGCGCAAGGGATCGAAGCCGGCGGCGACGAAGATGAAGCCGTGCGCGTCGGCGATCTCGCGCAGCCGCGCGAGGTAGCGGCGCAGCTCGCGCTCCACGTCGGCGAGCGTGCGCTGCGGCGCGCCGGAGAACTCGATCTGCCCGCCCGGCTCGACCGTCAGGCGGTTCATCTGCCCGGCGTTGACCTCGACGAGCGTGCGCCCCTCGTGGACGAGATCGTTGGACGAGGGCGCGAAGCCGGCGAGCACGCGCTGCACCTGCGCGGGGCTGAGCCGCGCCAGGTCGCGCCGCGTGTCGTAGCCGAACAGCTCGAACTCGACGCCGCACTTCCACTCGCGCGCGGGCTTCGAGCCGCGCCGCAGGTTCTCGCCGAAGAGCGGCACGGCGGCGGGGCCGACCGGGTCGGTCAGCAGCGGGAAGGCGTCGCGGGCGGTTGATTCGCGGTTCATCTTTTCGGCGGGCGCGCGGGCGCGGCCGGTGCGCCTTAGAGCGCAATGAGAAGGTTGCTGCTGAAACGTCCCGCCTCGTCCGTCCAGGTGCGCGCGCGCGCGAAGCCGGTGCGCGCGGCCAAGTCGTCGAGTTGCGCGAGGTCGTACTTGTAAGAGTTCTCGGTGTGCAGGCGTTCGCCCGCGTCGAAACGGACGGCGAGGGCGAGCGCGGGCAGCCGCACCGTTTGCGCGCGCAGGCTTTCGAGGTGCATCTCGACGCGCCCCGCCCGCTCGTCGTAGACGGCGACGTGGCGGAAGGCGCGCGGGTCGAAGTCCGCGCCGAACTCGCGGTTGAGGCGCGCGAGCAGGTTCAGGTTGAAGGCGGCGGTGACGCCGAGCGCGTCGTCGTAAGCGGCTTCGAGGCCGCGCGCGTCCTTCTTCAAGTCCACGCCGAGCAGCAGCGCGTCGCCGCCGCGCAGGACGCCGCGCAGCCGGCGCAGGAAAGACTCGGCCTCGGCCGGGTCGAAGTTGCCGATGTTCGAGCCGAGGAAGAGCGCGAGCGTGTGCGGCGCGGGCGGCGCGTCGGAAGGCGGCGCGTCCATCGTGGTCAACGCGTCCGATGCGTCAGGTGATACCAGCGCGTCCGTCTGCGTCGTCTGCAAGTGCGCGAGCGCGGTGTCGTAGTCGCTGGCGTAGGCCTCGACGCGCAGTTGCGGGTAGGACTGGAGCAGGACGCGCGCGCTCGTCTGTAGGGCCGCGGCGGAGATGTCCACGGGGCGGTAGAGCAGGCGGGGCTGGCGCGCGAGCAAAGCTCCGATCAGGCGGCGCGTCTTCGCGGCGCTGCCGCTGCCGAGTTCGAGCAGGTTCAACTCGGCGTCGCCCGCGGCGGCGACGATCTCGGCGGCGTGGTGCGTGAGGATTTCGTCCTCGGCGCGCGTCAGGTAATACTCCGGCAGCAGGCAGATGGCGTCGAAGAGGACGGAGCCGAGTTCGTCGTAGAAGTATTTCGGGAAGAGCTGCTTGGGGCGCGCGGAGAGGCCGCGCGCCACGTCCGCCGCGAAGGCGGCGCGCGCGTCCCGCGTCGCCAGTCGGTGCAGGCGCAGGCGCGCGGTCGTCGGCTCGGAGGCGGTGTCCAGCATGAACGTCGGCTCGCTTTCGGCTGCTCTGCTCTTTAGTCGGAGAGAGGCCGGGAGAACTTACGGGTTAAATTTTCGAGCCGCCCTTGCTCGCGTCGGCGCGGCTGTTATCATAGCCCAGAACGGAGTTTAAGCAACGCGCGCGCGCGTTAAATTTTGCGCGCCGCAGGAGCACAAGCACCCCGCATGAGCAGCCCCAACGCAGACGAGATCGCGGCGCAGTTCGCGGCGACGCGCGCCGACACGCTCGCGCTCTTCGACCTCGCGCGCGAGGCGGAGTTGCACCGCAGCCCCGGCTTCGGCTTCCGCCCCATCATCTGGCACCTCGCGCACATCGGCGTCTTCGAGGCCTACTGGCTGCTGCAAAAGCTGGCGGGCGAACCCGCGCCCGACGCGCGCTACGAGCGCGTCTTCGATCCCATCTCGACGCCGCGCGAGGCGTCCAGAGACTTGCCCGCGCGCCGCGAGATGGAAGCCTACCTGACGCGCGTGCGCGCGCGCGTCCTGCGCCAACTTGAGCGCGCGCGCTTCGACACGCAGGAGCCGCTGCTGCGCGCCGCTTACGTCTACCAACTCGTCCTCGAACACGAGCGCCAGCACCAGGAGACGCTCGCCTACCTCTTCCAACTGCTCGACCCGGCGCGCAAACTCCGCCCGACGGTCGCGCCCGTCGTCGCAGCGCCGCCGGCCTCAGCGCCGCCGCGCGACATGATCGAAGTGGCCGCGGGCGCGTTCCCGCTCGGCGCAGAGAACTCGGCGTCGTTCGTCTACGACAACGAACTGCCGGCGCACTTGGTTGACGTGCCGGCGTTCAAGATCGCGCGGCTGCTGACGACCAACGAGGAGTTCGCCGAGTTCGTCGCCGCGGGCGGCTACGAGCGGCGCGAGTGGTGGGACGAAGAGGGTTGGACTTGGCGTGAGCGCGAGGGCTGGGCGTGCCCGCTCTACTGGGCGCGCGCGAGTAACGAAGCAAACGGCTGGCGCGCGCGCACGATGTTCGACGAGGGCGCGCTCGCGCTGTCGCACCCGGTCGTCGGCGTCAGTTGGTACGAGGCGGAGGCGTACGCGCGTTTCGCGGGCAAGCGGCTGCCGACCGAGGCCGAGTGGGAGAAGGCGGCCGCGTGGGACGCGGCCGCGGGGCGCAAGCGCCTGTTCGCGTGGGGCGACGACGCGCCCGACCAGACGCGCGCCAACTTCGACTTCCGCCACTGGGGCACGACGCCCGTCGGCAGCTTCCCCGCGGGCGCGAGCGCCGCGGGCTGTCTCGACATGAACGGCAACGTCTGGGAGTGGACGGCCGACGCGTTCGCGGGCTACCCCGGCTTCCGCGCGTTCCCGTACCCCGAATACTCGGAGACGTGGTTCGACGGCGACCACCGCGTCCTGAAGGGCGGCTCCTGGGCCACGCGCCCGGCGCTGCTGCGCGTCTCCTTCCGCAACTTCTTCCGCCGCCACTTCCGCATCGCCTTCGCCGGCATCCGCCTCGCCGCCGCCGCTTAATTAACTTCGCGTCCTTCGCGGCCCGCGAAGGACGCGAAGTGATCACGCCGCCAGCTCGGCCGTGCAGTCTTTGCAGCGCGTGGCCTTGAGCGGGATGGTGGAGAGGCAGTAGGGGCAGTCCTTGGTCGTCGGGCCTTGGTCGGTCGCCTGCCGGCTCTTGAGCCGGTTGTAGGCCTTGACGACGAGGAAGATGACGAAGGCCACGATCAGGAAGTTGATCACGTCGTTGAGGAACTGCCCGTAGGCGACGACGGGGATGCCCTTCGCCTTCGCCTCGGCGAGCGACGCGGGCACGCCCTTCGCCGCGTCGAGCACGTAGAACAGGCTGGCGAAATCCGTCTTGCCCAGCAACTGCCCGACGGGCGGCATGATGACGCCCTCGACCAGCGTCGTGATGATCTTGCCGAAGGCCGCGCCGATGACGACGGCGACCGCCAGGTCAATGACGTTGCCGCGGCTGATGAACTCTCGGAACTCTTTAAACATGTTGACGCTCCCCTCGGGCCGGCGCGGCGAGGCGGCCGGCGCGACCGTGCAGGCTGTTCGAGCGTCTCGTTCTTTAAGCCAGATGGCGCGTCGGCGTCAACAGGAATTTCCGCCCGGCGCTTGTGGGTTCACGCACGGGCGCGGGCCGATTTGCGCGCGCGGCCGCGGCGGGCGTAGGATGCTGCACGCAATCTGACGGCACGAAAGCTCGAACGAACTCGCGGCGAAGGGGCGCAGGCGGTGGCGACGGAGGAGCAACAGCGGGTCGAGGCCGAGGTCGAACAACTCAAGCAGCGGACGGACGTGCGCCGCGCCCTCAAGCAGACCGCCGGCAACAAGCAGCCGACGAAGCCGAAGGTCGCGGCCAAGCACAAGTTCGTCTTCGGCACGTACCTGCTCTTCCTCGTCGGCCTCGGCGTCGTCTACTACCTGCTGACGCTCGCCTACTTCGGCCTCTCCGAGACGGCGCGCGCCTTCCTGCAACGCTACACGCGCGGCGCGATCCTCGTCGTGCTCGTGCTCCTGGCCGAACAACTCATCAACGCCTACTTCATCGGCCGGCTCGACGACATCGTGGCCCGCTTCAACCTCCGGCGCGTCCTGCGCCTGCTGGTCGCGCTCGTCGTCGCCTTCATCGTCGTCTCGGTCATCTTCATCAACTGGTACACGGCCATCGTCTCGTTGGGGTTGCTCTCGCTCATCCTCGGCTTCGCCTTGCAGACGCCGATCACGAGCTTCATCGGCTGGGTCTACCTGCTCGTGCGCCAGCCCTACCGCGTCGGCGACCGCATCCGCATCGGCGACGCCACCGGCGACGTGATCGACGTGAGCTACCTCGACACGACGCTCTGGGAGTTCGGCGGGCCGTACCTCTCGACCGACCACCCGTCGGGGCGCATCATCAAGTTCCCCAACTCGGACGTGTTGTCGTCCGCCGTCTACAACTACTCGTGGCCGCTCTTCCCTTACATCTGGAACGAGATCAAGTTCAACATCGCCTACGAGAGCGACCTGGACTTCATCGCGCAGACGATGCGGGAGGTGGCCGAGGAAGAGATCGGCGAGACGATGATGGCGCGGGTGAAGACCTTCCGCGAGCTGCTGGCGCAGACGCCGGTGAACGAGCTGGAGGTGAACGAGCGCCCGGCCGTCTTCTTCCGCGTGAGCGACAACACTTGGCTCGAAGCGACGGTGCGCTACGTCGTGCCGCCGCGCGAGGCCGGGCGCATCAAGACGCGCCTCATCCAGAAACTCCTCGCGCGCCTCAACGCCGCGCCCGACCGCGTCCTCTTCCCCAAGAGCAACATGCGCTGAACAAGCTCAGGCGCTCGTGGCCCTCATTCGTCAACTCAGGTACGCAAAGGGAGTCTGTCCGGGTGGGCGTGTTTGGCGGGGCGCGCGGGCATCCGTTACACTCGCGGCCGGGGCGACTTAAACAAGCTGGCCGATGAGTGAACTCAGAGAGAACCGCTGGGCCGTGCTGAGCGAGCGCGGCGTCGAGGCGGCCGCGCTCGACTACGACGGCGCGGCCCGGCTCGTCGCACAACTGCGCGCCGGCCGCGTCTACGGTCTCTGCATCGTCACCAGCGAAGCGGCCGCCCGCCTCAACCACAAGCCCGCGCCCGCCAAGCGCCGCGCCCCGCGCCGCAAAGCGTCCAAGTCCTAAACTTCCTTCAACTCAGACCGCCTGCCCCGCGGCGAGGCTCGCCACGGCCGTGACCAGTTCGGCCGAGCCGACCGGCTTGGCGACGTGTAGCTGGTAGCCGGCGGCGAGGACGCGTTGGCGGTCGTCGGCGCGCGCGTAGGCGGTGAGCGCCGCGGCGGGCGTGCGCCCGCCCTGCTCCGCGGCGAGCGCGCGCACGCGCCGGATCAGATCGTAACCGTCTTCGCCGGGCATGCCGATGTCGCTCAAGAGCACGTCGGGCTGCCAGCGGCGCAGGGTCTCGACCGCCGCGCCGGCCGAGGCGCAGGCGCGCACGTCGCCCCCGGCGCGCTTGAGCACGGCGCTGATCATCTGGCGCGTGTCCTCGTCGTCGTCCACGACCAGCACGCGCACGCCCGCGAGCGCGGGGGTGCGGTCAACCGTGATCTCCAACACGCGCCCGACGCGCCCGGCCTCGCCCGCTTCGAGCCGCACGGCCATGAGCGGCAGCGTGAGCGAGAAGGTCGCGCCTTGCCCGACGCCCGCGCTCTCGGCCGCGACCGTGCCGCCGTGCGCTTCCACGAGATGCCGCACGATGGCCAGCCCCAGACCCAGCCCGCCGTAGATGCGCTTCGTGCCGCCGTCGGCCTGGCGGAAGCGGTCGAAGACGTAAGGCAAAAACTCCGGCGCGATCCCTTGCCCCGTGTCGCTGATCAGGACGCGCGCGTGCGCGCCGACGCGCTCGACGCGCGCCTCTATGCGCCCGCCTTCGGGCGTGAACTTGACCGCGTTGAAGAGCAGGTTCCAGAGCACCTGCTGCAAGCGCCCGCGGTCGCCCGCCACCTGCACGACTTCGGGCGCGCCGGCGCACACGAGCCGGATCGCTTTGGCGTCGGCCGCCGGGCGCACGCCCTCGACCGCGTCGCGCAGCGTCGCGCAGAGATCGACCGACTGCACGTCCAAACGGAGCTTGCCCGTGATGATGCGCGACACGTCGAGCAGATCGTCAATCAACTGTTTCTGCAACTGCGCGTTGCGCTCGATGGCTTCGAGCGCCTGCGAGTGGAGCGCCGCGCCGAGCGTGCCCTCGCGCATCAGGTTGGCCCAGCCGAGGATCGAGGTCAGAGGCGTCCGCAGTTCGTGCGAGAGCGTGGCGAGGAACTCGTCCTTCGTGCGGTTGGCGGCCTCCGCGTCGGCGCGCGCGCGCTGCTCGCCCACGAGCAGGCGGTCGCGCTCCTCCTCCGCGCGCTTGAGTTCCTTGACGTAGTGGCTCAACTCTTCGACGTGCCGAAGGGCCTGCGCGGCGTGCGCCTGCGACGCCTCGATGTTCTTCAGGTAGGTCTGGTACGACAGGTAGATGATCGCGATGATCGGCGCGGCGAGCACGACGGCGTAGAAGCCGGACGCGCCGACGAGCCGCGCGATCAACCCCGCGGCCGGCGCGCCCGCGATGTAGGTGATCGAAGTCCACAGGTAGAAGTCGCGCCAGGTGTGCCAGACGGGCCGGCCCGTCTGGCACGACTTCTCGACGGCGATCAGCCCGGAGTTGACCGCGTACTGCACGAGCGCCATCACGCAGATCGCGCCGAGGAAGCTGCTCGCGGAACTGCTCTGCGGCAGCGCGACGACGGGGCCGAAGCAGAGCCGCACGACCGTCACGGTCGCGAACGTGGCGCAGGCCATCACGCCCGCGTTGAAGGCGAGCGTGCGCGGCCGGCGGCTGACGCGCAGAGACGAGCACAGCCCGTCGGCCGCCGCCAGCAGCACGGCCGCCTCGCCGCCGTAGAGCAGCATCGTCAGGAAGACGAACGTGTCCGAGACCGTGATGCGCCCCGACACGCGCGGGATGCGGATGGTCACGCTGGAGCTGACGGCGACGACCATCAGCGCCAGCAGGACGAAGGGCGGCGTGAGCCGCGCCACGGGGAAGTGCAGCAGCGAGTAGAACAGGAGCGCCGCGCCCGCGGCGGCGATGAGCCACATGTACGGCCCGACCAGATTCTGTTTACGCATCGCGGTCATCTGCTCGTTGGGGTTACGGTCAGCCTCTTGCCCTGGGAGAGCGAACGCGTTTCGGTTTGTCGTCAGTAGTCGAGATAGTCTTCGCCGGAGTCGGCCGCGACCGGCATGGCCTCTGTCTCGTCGCCGTTGACGGTCGCGGACTGCGCCTGCAAGGCGAGGTCGCCGGTAATCACGCCGTCGCCGGTGATCACGCCGTCGCCCGTGATCACGCCGTCGCCGGTGATGACGCCGTCGGCCAGGAGCGTGCCGTCGCCGAGCAGCCAACTGACGGCGAGGAAGGGCGTGCCGTCGCCGGTGATGACGCCGCTGCTCGTCATGATCTGATCGCCTGTGATGACGCCGTCCGAGAGCATCGTCACGTCGCCGGTGATGACGCCGTCGCCCGTGATCACGCCGTCGCCGAACAGACGGCCGAGACCGTAAATCCGCTGGTAGCGCGTGAGCAGATCGTCGCCCGTCGCGCAGGTGTAGCTGAGGACGAGACCGCGCGCCCAGGGGAACGTGTGGCCGGCGATGGTCGTCTGCGGGGCGGGCGGCGTGCTCGTCGTCAAGAGCGGCGCGCCGAGCGGCGTGCTGCTGTTGAGGTCTGTGCGGACGAGACGGGCCAAACGCACCGCGCCCTCGACGTTCAACTGCCCCGCGCCCTGCTCGAACGTGTTGAAGCCGGCGAGCGGCTGCGCCGTGTATTCGAGGATGGCCTTGACCATGTTCGGCGTGAGACTCGGATTGACTTGCAGCATCAGTGCGGCCGCGCCCGCGACGACCGGCGTGGCCATCGAAGTGCCGTTCATGAACATCATCTTGCGGCTGTCCACGGGGCTGACGCCCGCGTCGAGCTGCGGGTACTGCAAGACGAGCCGGTTGTCCGCCGCCTCGGCGTCCACCAGCTTGTTGCCGGGCGCGACCAGGTCGGGCTTGACGAGGTTGTCGTAGTGCTTCACGCCGTCGGCGTCCGTCCAGTAAGAGCGCGTCGGCCCGCGCGACGAGTAGGAGGTGACGCCGTCGTCGGCGCGCGTGTCAGTGCCGTAGGTGTTGGTCGCGCCGACGGTCAAGGCCGAAGGCTCGTTGCCCGGCGCGTGGACGTGTCCGTAGACCTTCCGTCCGTCGCCGTCCTTGCCGTTGTTGCCGGCCGCCGCGACGACCACGATGCCTGCGTCCACCAAGCGCCGCACGGCCTGGCAGAGCGGATCGTAGCGGTAGGAGTCCACGGCCGGCGTGCCCAAGCTTAGGTTGACGACGCGTATGTTGTAGGCGGCGCGGTTCGTCAGCACCCAGTCGAGCGCGCGCAGCAGCCCGCTCGTCGTGCCCGCGCCCTGTGCGTTGAGCACGCGCAGGTTGATGATGTTCGCGTTCGGCGCGACGCCGACGTACTGCGCGTTGGCGATGCGCCCGTTGCCCGCCGCGATGGAGGCGACGTGCGTGCCGTGCCCGTAAGGATCGTCGGTGCGGCCTTCGCCCGTGAAGTCCACGCTGGCGACGACGCGTATGCCGTTGCTGCGGTCGAGGAAAGACTTGTGCGACGTGTCAACGCCGGAGTCGAGGACGGCGATGCCGATCCCTGTGCCGTCGAGACCGCTGACGTTCGTGCCCGCGGTGGCGCGCACGGCGTCCGCGCCGGTCGTCAGCGAGACGTGGCCGAGCGTGGCGAGCGGGCGGTTCAAAGAGACGTAAGCCACGTCGGCGCGCGTCGAGAGGGCCTCGGCGAGAATCGCCGGCATGGTGACGACGCGGCAGTTGAAGTGTTGGAACTGGCGCACGTCGCTCGCGCCGCTGAGCAGCAGCACGTCGTCGAGCGCGCCGCCCCAAGCGCCCGCGGGCTGGATGATGACCCGCACGCGCTCGCCGCCCAGACCGTCCCTGACCTTCTGGCGCAGCGCCGGCCCCTCTTTGCGGTTCCGCGTCTCCGCGCGGACGCGCCGCGGCCGCAAGCCGCCACCCGCCAAGGCCAGCAGACCGGCCGCCAGTAAGACCACGAGCAAAACTCGCTTCATCATAAAACTCCCCGGCGACGTGACCGCGCGCGCCGACCTTGAGCGGCGCGTCGCGGCTCTCACGTCTAAGCCGTTTCCGTCCTGTCAGTCGTAAGCACAACTCACCCGACCGGGCGGGCTAAGTTTTAGAGCCACAAGAAGATGAGGATTAAGTTAGGAGCCGAAAACCGCGGGGCAGGCGGCCGAATGCAGCTACAACCTTGGCTGACGCACGAACATTTTCAAGTCGGGGAACTTGGGGGACTTGTTTTATACCACAAAATAGATGATCAACCAAGCTAAAACTTCCGCGGCTTGAGTTGAACGCAAACGCTGCGTTCAAGTTGAACGCTTCAAGCGGTCGCCCCCGTGCCGCCGGCCGCGGCGGGCGCGGGCGCGTGGGACTCGAAGTCGGCGACGAGCGGCAGGTGATCGGAGGCGACGCGGGCCGTGAAGCTCGTGTCGAGGGCGAGGCGCGTGAGCCGGAGCGCGCGGTCGTAATAGACGTGATCGAGGTGGACGACGGGGAGCGCCCAGGGGTATGTGCGCGTGCGCCCGGTGTGCGCGCGCAGGTCTGCGCTCTCGAACTCGGCGGCGAGCAGGCGCGAGGCGAGGCCACGCGTCCACTCGTTGAAGTCGCCGAGCACGACGCGCGCGCCCGTGAGCGCCGGGTCGCGGAGAATCTCGCGGCTCAATAGGCGGCGGCCCTGATGCCGGCGCTCGACGAACGCCGTGCCGAGGTGGACGTTGAAGACGTGCAGCGCGGGCTGAGCGCGCGCCGCGTCGGCCGCGAAGTCCACGCGCTGGCAGCCGCGCCGCTCGCACCAGCGCCAGGTGATGTCGTAGTTGCGCGCGGCGACGGGCGGGCGGCGGCTCAGGACGACGTTGCCGTAAGCGCCGCCCTTGAGCCGCCGGTTCGCGCCGACCGCGCAGTGGTAGCCCAACTCTTCGGCGATGAAGCGCGCCTGATCGGCCTCGCGCGCGCCGCCGCCCACCATCAACACCTCCTGCAACGCGATCACGTCCGCGTCCAGCGCCCGCAGCACCGACGCGATCCTAACGGGCCGCACACGCCTGTCCAGCCCGCGGCACTTATGCACGTTGTAGGTGACGATGCGAAACATGAACGGCAGAAGACAGGAGTCAGGAGACAGGAGTCAGAAGTCAGAAGAAAAATACTAGCGGCTTATTACCCACGGAGAGGAAGTCAGGATTCGAGCGCATGGCTTCTAACTTCTGGCTTCTGACTCCTGTCTCCTGACTCCTGTTTATTGTTGCCTCTCCAACAGCCAGCCGAAGAGTTCGTGGGCGCGCTCGAAGACGGAGCGGTGACGCCACTCGTCGTAGGAGACGGCGCGGCTCTGGGTGAGGTCTTGGCGGAAGTCGGCGGTGACGCGCGCGGCCAACTCCTCATCGAAGGCGGCGAGGTTGACCTCGTCGTTTAAGCCGAACGAGCGGTTGTCCATGTTGGTCGAGCCGACGACCGTCCAGCAGTCGTCAATGACGAGCGTCTTGGCGTGGATCATGGCGGGCTGGTACTCGTGTATCTGCGCGCCCGCGCGGAGCAGGTCGCCGTAGAGGCGGCGGCTCGAATTGCGCGTCAGCGCGTGATCGCTGCGCTTGCCCGGCACGATGATCTTGACCTCGACGCCGCGCTCGCTGACCGCCCGCACCAACTCGGCGCGCACGCTGCGGTCGGGCAGAAAGTACGGCGTCGTGATCAGGATGCGGCGCTGGGCGGCGGCCAAGAGCATCTGGTAGAGGATGCGCGCGCGCGTGGAGCGGCCCATCGTGGGCGAGCTGTTGACGACGAGCGCGCGCGTCGCGCCGTCGGCTTCGATCTCGGGGAAGTATTCGGGCCCCGACAGAATCTCGCCCGACGCTTCGAGCCAGTTCTCGACGAACGTGGCCTGCATGTTGGCGACCGCCTCGCCCTCGACGCGGCACATCGTGTCGCGCCAGCGCGGGTGGCCGGGGCGCGCGTAGCGCCAGTGGTCGGCGACGCCGGAGCCGCCGATGAAGCCGACGCGCCCGTCTATGATGATCAGCTCGCGGTGCGTGCGGTTGTTGACGCGCGGCAGCGTGTACCAACGCAGTGGGTGATACCAGGCGACGCGCCCGCCCGCCGCGCGCAGTTCCTCGAAGTAACTCTCCCAGGACGCGAAGCTGCCGATGGCGTCGAGCACGAGGTTGACGCGGACGCCCGCGCGCGCGCGCTCGGCGAGCGCGGCGATGAAATCGTCGGCGACGCGCCCCTTCTGGAAGATGTAGGCTTCGAGGTTGACGCTGGCGCGCGCCGCGCGGACGGCGGCCAGCTCGGCCTCGTAGTAGTTCTCGCCGTTGGTGAAGACCTCGACGCGGTTGCGGCGCGTGAGGTGCGCGTCGGTCAAAGCTTCGAGCGTGCGGCGGAACTCGTCGGAGTCGAGCGGCGCGGTGCGGGGCGAGGCGAGCTTGTAGTCGAGACCTGGCTCGAAGAGCGCGAGGAACAGCAGCAGCGCCTGCGCGGCGATGGCGATGATGGCGACGACTGTAAAGGCGTTCGAGTCCACGAGGAGTATGACGCACCCGCCGAAGAGATTCGAGATTTCAAATCACGATCTGCCGCGCGGGCGCAAGGCTCAAAGTTGTTGGGAAGCTGAACCGCGTGCGAGTTTATCACGGCGCGGGGCGCGTTGCGTTGTTGTCGTCGTCGCCTGCGTAGCGGGCGCGGATGCGGACGCAGCGTTCGAGTGCGTCGGCGGTCTCAAGGACTTTCAGGCGCAGGTCGCGGTCGAGCGTGGTCGCGCGGAGGAAGTCCTGGACGGCCGCCGCGGCTCGCGGGCTGCACTGGCCGCCGACGAACGCGCCGAGCCAGTTGTTGACGAAGAAAATCTTGCGCGTGCGTTTCAGTTCGGGGAGCGCGCGCAGGGCCGGCGTCAGGTACGGCAGCGTTAACTCCGCCTGCTGCGGCGCGTTGAACGGCCCGACGCTCGCCTCGATCCAGCTTTCGGGCAGCTCGCGCTCGTGAAAGTAGGCGTCGAAGTAACGCTGCTTGGCGGCGGCGTCGGGTTGGGCCGCGCCGGTCGCGTAGGCGTAGCGGCGCGCGTCGTTGTCGGTGGCGGCCGCGGCCTCGCGCGCGTAGAGCGCGGGCGCGTCGGGGTCGCGGCGGACGGTGAGCGCGGTGAGCAGGTCGAAGCGGTCGCGCACGCGCAAGGTCATGCCGGGCACTTTGAGTTCGCCCGCGAGCAGTTGCTTCAAGCGGGCGAGGGCGGCGGGCGAGGTGGCGACCGACTGGAAGGCGCGGAAGTAGGTGATGCGCAGGCCCGCGGTCGGCGCGTTCGACATCTGCGCGGCGAACAACTCTTCGAGGCGCGGCGCGACTGCCCGCTGCTGCGCGGCGGAGAGGTAACGGTTGAACGCGGTCGCGGCGCGGCCCGCGACGGACTGCGCGTTCACCTCGTCCTGCTCGGCGGGGAGCAGGCGGAGCGCGAGTTCGACGTAGTCGGCGGGCGCGAGTTCGGCCGCACGCACGCTGTCCCAGAGCGTGCCCCACAGGAGCGCGCGCTCGAAGTCGTCTTTGACCGCGCCGAGGTGTCGGACGACGGCCGCGCGGCTCGCGTCGTCGAGGAGGAAGAGGCCGTAGCCGTAGTCTTCGTAGTTGGCGAAGACGTAGAGCGGGCGGCGTCGGCCGAGCGCCGCGGGCACTGGCGTCTCCGGCGCGGCGGCGAGGCGGACGGTGAGCGCGACGGGCGGCGCGTCCGCGTAGGCGAGCAGCACGCGCACGCTCATCGGCCACGAGCCGCCCTCGTCTAACACGTCGCGCTGTGTGAGCTTGAAGGAGCGGACGCGCCCGCGCGCGTCCGCCTGCCACACGGCGCGCACGTCCGGCATCCCGCGGCGCTTGACCCAGGCGTCGGCCCAACTGTCCAGCTTCAGCCCCGACGCGCGCTCGAAGGCGCGGACGAGATCGGCCCACTCGGCGTTGGCGTAGGCGTGCTCTTTGACGACCAACTGCACGGCGCGCTGAAACTCGTTCGCGCCCAGGTAGAACTCGGCCTGGCGCAACATCGAGGGCGCTTTGCGGTAGACGATGTTGCCGTAAGCGGACTTGGCGGCCGAGAGGTTCGGAATCTCTTGAAAGATCGGCGTCGTGCCCTTGGTCGCGTCGGTCGCGTAAGCCAGCGGCTTGGTGCGTTGGTAGAAAATCTTCCACGGGCGCGCGCTCGGCGTGAGCGCCTCCATCGCCTTGTAAGCCATGAAGGTGGCGAAGCCCTCCTTGAGCCACAGGTCGTCGAACCAGCGCATGGTGACGAGGTCGCCGAACCACTGGTGCGCCGCCTCGTGCAGCATCAACTCGGCGCGCGCCGCCAGATCGTTCGCGGTCGGATCGGAAGGGAAGAGGACGCCTTCTTCGCGCAGGAAGGTCGCGCCCGCGTGCTCCATGCCGCCGTAGGCGAACTCCGGGACGAGCACGAGGTCGTACTTCGGGAACGGGAATTTATAGTCGAAGTAGCGCGCGAAGAACTGCAAGCCTTCGCGGTTGAGGCGGAACACTTCCGGCAACTCTTGGCGCGCGCGCTCGACCTGCGACTGGCGCACGTAGAGGTGCGTTTTAAAGGGCGACGCCTCGTCCTTGAACTCGGCGAACTCGCCCGCGGCGAAGGCGAACTGGTAGGTGCTGAGCGGCTCGGTCTCGCGGTAAGTGAAACGCTTTTGCAGACACAGGTTTTGCGCGCACGGCCCCATCCGATCTTCGAGGCGCTCCAGCTCCGACTCCGTGTTGCTGATGACGCGCCAGTTCAAGGCCGTGGTCGTCAGCGTGAGTTTGAAGCGCGCCTTCAGGTCGGGCTGATCGAAGCAGGGGAAGGCGGTGCTCGCGTCCGAGGGGACGAAGAGCGTGTAGAGATACTCGCGCTTGTCGGCCGCGTCCACGTAGCGCGTGACGGCGCTGCCGGACGCGCGGACGGGCGACTCGAAGGCGAGCTTGACGACGTTCTCGCCCGCGACGAGGTACGCGTGCGGGATCAGGATGTGCTCGTTGTCGAAGCGCGCGTCGGCGACGGCGCGGCCGTTGACGTTGAGGTCGCGGACGGCGGCGGTCTGGGTCTGCGGGTTGACGACGCGCCAGTCGAGGACGAGGTCGCCGGCCTCGGCGTCGAGCGTGACGCGTATCTCCTCCGTGCCGCGGAGGCGATCCGCGCCGGGCAGGAGGTCGAGCGCGAGTGCGTAGCGCACGTCGCGGTAATGGGCGGCGCGCCAGCGGGCGAGGGCGCGGGGCACGCCCGGCTCGGGCGCGGGCGGCTGGGCGTGGGCGTCGAGCGTGCCGGCCATCGTCGTCAGCAGCAGTGCGAGCAGCAGTGTTCGGAGCATCGGGCCTAAACGTCGCCGTCGGCTTCAGGATGTTTTAGTGTCGCCGGTATTGTAAACGATCAAGCGGCGCGGGGAGAGGCCGGTTGAGATTGTGCTCTGGGCGCTGCGAGCGGCGTGGGCAAATTTCAACACGGAGTACACAGAGAGTCTTTACTGTGTCCTCTGTGCTAACTCTGTGCCCTCTGTGTGAGACCGGCCGCGCGCCACTCTCAACCGCGAAACGATCTAACCCTCAAGCAACTCACATCGGCTCTTTACTCATGCCGGACTTCGGCGGGGCGGGCGCGGTGGCGTTGGCGGTGAGTTGGCCGCGGGCCTCGTAGTTGTCGGAGATGCGCGGGCTGGGCACGGTCTGGAAGTTGAGCGTCAGCACCTGCTCGTCGTCGGCGAACGTGCCCTGGGCGCGGAACGGGCTTTCAATCGCGCCGGAGAGGGCGAACGAGTCGAGGCGCGCGAGCGTGACGCGCCCGCCGTCGGCGACCGTGCCGCTCGCCGTGTCGGTCATGCGCCGCGCGCGGCGGCCGCCCGTGCTCTCCACGTCGAAGGTGACGGTGACGAGCGCGCCCGCGCGCATGACGCCGAGCGTGCCCGCGAGCTTCGCGTTCTCGCGCATGCCGGCGAAGCCGCCGTAGACCGTCAGCTCGCCCGCCGTCACGCGGTAGGGGCGCGCGCGCTGCTGCCACGTCGCGCCGAGTTCGAGCGCGAGCGCATGGTCTGGTTCGACCGCCACGGCGACGACGCGGAACGGCGCGGTCAGCGCCATCGTGACCATCGCGCCTTTCGGCGGCGTGCGTTCGCCGATGCTGAGGAGGCGCGGGCCTGTCTGTTTGATCTCGACGCCGTAGCCGCCGCTGCGCCGTTGGCCGAGGAAGGCGGCGACGACGGCGTGCGACTGGAAGAAGTCGGCGCGCTCGTCGGGCAGGCGCGCGACGAGTTGGCGGAGCGCGGCGTAAGTGTCTGCGTCGCGCGCGACGAAGACGAACGGGTCGGCAATGCCGTCGTAGTTGCCGGCCGCGAGTTCCGTCAGTTGACCGTCGTTGGGCAAGGGCTTGTCTCCCGTCGGCGCAGGCGCAGGTTGCGCGGGCGCGGTCGTTGGCGCGGGCGTCGGCGCGGGCTTGCCGGCGCGGCGTTGTTGCGCGGCGCAGGCGCTCGCGCCGGTGTCGGCGGCGAGCAGCGCCGCGCAGAGGAAAAGCAGGCTGAGCTTGCGTCGTCTCATAAGCCGTTAGTCTCCATTTAGCCGAACGCCGGGCGGCGCGTCAAACTCGGCGGGAGAGGCGCGCGCCGGCTCGTTTGGAACGCGCCGGGCGCGCGGCGCTTGCGTCGCCCGTCTGTGATTCGGCGGGCGCGCGGAAAGTTTGCCGCCGAACGCGGGTAGGCAAACGCGGCGGCGTTCGTTAGAATCTGCGCGCCGCCAAGCTAACTCGGAACCGGAGCGCGAAGGACGATGACGAACGAGCCAGAGACGACCGCCGGGCAGGAGCCGACGGCCGGCGTGTGCGAACGTTGCGACCGCGAGAGTCAACACCTGATCCGGCAGCTCGCGCCGGACAACTCCGTCCACTACGTCTGCTGGGACTGCCAGCGCCGCACGGAGAAGCGCGTCAACGTCAGCCCGCGCTTCAAGCGCGCCCGCCGCGACTGACCGGGCCGCGATCTTAACATCGGTAGTGGCCTAAACCGCTCAAGCCTCCGTGCATCCTCTGTGTGCTCTGTGCCTCGGTGGTTAATGCTGCTGTGACCTCATGCACCACAGAGACACAGAGCACACAGAGGATGCACGGAGACAGAAACCAGGACACTCTTTAAGCGCGTCGCCGCTCAGCGGGCGAGGTAGGCTTCGTAGCGCGCTATCTTGTCGCGCAGGCGTTCGGCCAGGACGGCGTGCGCGTCGGCGAGCGCGGCGTGAATCTCCAGCGCCTCGGCTCGATAACGCGCGATCTTGTCGGCGGGCCAGTGCGCGGGCGGCGGTTGCAGGTTCGTGACGCGGTCGGCCAGCTTCACCAGCCAGACCTCGCGCGGCTGCCGCCTGATGCGCGCCAAGCTGTCGCGCATCCGTACCGCCTTCGGCAGCGCCGCGTCCTTGGTCAGCGCCAGCACGCCCGCCGCCACCGCCGGCCCGAACTCACTCTGTAACTGCTCGTAGCTGACGCCGGTGTCCTCGATCACGTCGTGCAGCAGCGCGCACTGCACGGCCAGGTCGGGCTGCGCGACAGGTTCGAGCGCGACGGCGGTCATGACCTCCATCGCCACACCGCCGACGTGGTTCAGGTAGGGAAGCGTGCTGCCGGGCAAGGTCTGCCCGGCGTGCGCGCGCGCCGCGAAGTTCCACGCCTTGAGGTACGCTTCCTGCGACCAGATCATGTCTGCACGTCCTCGGCTGCTGCGAGTTGCCGCCCGGCCGCGCGGCCGGCGCAGGTGACAGTATGCCGGCCCGCGCCGCCCGCGCGCAAAGCGCACGCGTTTCGATTTAGAATGAACGCGTGCGCAGACCTGGGGACAATGAAGACGTTGGGGTGCGGGGCGGTGCGCGCGAGGCGCAGCCCGAAGCGGCGGCGTACCTGGCGATGGTGTGGGGCGCGCTGGCGTTCGCCTTGATGGGCGCGCTCAGCCATCAGGCGGGGCTGCGCTGCGACTGGCGCTTGGTGGCGGCGGCGCGCGCCAGCGTCGCCTTCGTCTGCGCGCTGGCGCTCGCGCTGACGGCGGGCGTGCGGCTCGTCGTCTTGCGCCCGCGCGTGCTGTGGCTGCGCAGCCTCGCCGGCAGCCTTGGGCTAGTCTGCGCCTTCTACGCCCTGACGCACCTGCCCATCTCGACCGCCGTCACGCTCGGCAACACCTTCCCCGTCTGGGTCGCGCTGCTCGCCTGGCCCTTATTGGGTCAACGCCCCACGGGCGGCGTGTGGCTCGCCGTCGTGACGGGCCTCGCGGGCGTGCTGCTCATCCAGCGGCCGCACTGGGCGGCGTCGAAGCTGGCGGTGCTGGCGGCGCTCGGCGCGGCGTTGATGACGGCAGTCGCCATGATCGGTTTGAACCGCCTGCGCGGCGTGGACGCGCGCGCCGTGGTGACGCACTTCTCCGGCGTCTCGACGGCGGTCTGCCTGGCATTGCTCGCGCTGTCGGGCGGCGTCAGCTACGCGCCTTTGGCGGAGCCGCGCGTGGGGCTGCTGCTCGGCGGCGTCGGGCTGATGGGCACGCTCGGCCAACTCGGCATGACGCGCGCCTTCGCCCTCGGCGCACCGGCCAAAGTGGCCGTCGTCGGGCTGACGCAGATCGTCTTCGCCTTCTGCCTCGACCTGCTGTTGTGGGGTCGCCGCCTCGACGCGGCGACCGCCTGCGGCATCCTCTTGGTCGTCGCGCCCACCGCCTGGCTGCTGCTCCACTCGCCCCTCAGACGCGCGCAGGCGATCCACACAACTTGATGTTCGGCCGCGACAGTCACACTCCCTACTTTCTTGTCGCCTGCCACTTACCTACCATCCCTTCCGTGGCGAACTCGCCGACGAGCGCGTCGTCGCGCAGCGCGCCCGTCAGATCAATGGACTCGTGCTTGGCGAAGTCCAAGGTGAACTTCAGCTTCCCGTCCGCCCAGGAGCCTTTGCTCACCGTGCCCGGCCCCGTGTGCTCGGACTCCGCCGTGCCCGTCACCTTGTCGCCGTCGAGCTTGAGCTTGAAGGTGGCCGTGGCCGAGCTGCCCGCGATCTCCAACCGCACGTCCCACTCGCCGGAGATGGGATCGGACGCCGCCGCCTTCTGCCGCAGCCCCGCCGTTGCTATCATCGCGGCCGCGCCGGTCATGAGCGCCGCCGCCGCCAGCGTCGTAAAGATTCTTAGAAGCATGTTTGTTGTGTCCCTCCAGGTCGGCTTGACTTGCGCTAGTGACCAACGGCGGGGCGGCGGCTCAGGTTTCGCGGCGCGCGTGCAACCGCGCCGATAACGAACAGGGAGGCGACGAATGTCCGACAACGAAACTTCGCGCCCGTCCGAGGACAAGACTTTGCGGCGCGTGCATCTACGCCAGTCGCAGCCGAAAACCGACCGCCGCGTCCGGCGCACGCGCGAACGGCTCGGCGACGCCCTCATCGAACTGATCCAGCAAAAGCCGTTCGACGCGATCACGGTGCAGGACGTGCTCGACCGCGCTGGCGTCGCCCGCTCGACCTTCTACCTGCACTACCGCGACAAGCACGATCTCTTCCTCAGCGACGCCGACGAGTTCCTCGAAGCGATGGCCACGGCGCTCTCGCGCTGCCGCGACACGTCCGAGCGCGTCGCGCCGGTGCGCGAGTTCTTCACCCACATCGCCGAAGCCGAGCCGCTCTACAACGCCCTCGTCGAAGCCGGCCGCATACAAGACTTTCTGGAACTGGCCCAGGAGCACTTCGCCCGCGGCATCGAACGCCGCCTCGCCGAACTGCCCCGCGCCGCCGCCACCCACGCCGCCGCCCGCCCCGCGCTCGCCCACGCCCTCGCCGGCGCTCTCATCTCGCTCCTCACCTGGTGGCTCAGCCGCCACCCCCGCACCCCGCCCGAACAGATGGACGCCATCTTCCACCGCATCGTCTGGTCAGGCGTCGGCGCGACAGCCCCGGCAAGTGTCAACAGCTCGTGAGGAGACGGCACGCCACGGGCGCACAAGACAACGAGGGGCGAGCGCTAAAACAACGGCTCTAGCGGGCCGTTGTTTTTGTTATATTCACCGCATGATCTGGAAAACCACTGAAGGCAATTTCCTCGTCGAGAGGGACATGGCTCCCCCGCCGTTTGTCGAAGGTGGGTTCGGACTTCCGGGCGGGGAACGCTACTACGAGGCCGCCCAGTATTATGAAATAACGAGCGCGGGCGAAGTCGTTAAGAAGTATTCCGCACCCACGTCGTACGGCATGGAAGACGACTTGTGCGTGTCGAACATACATCGCGTAGTCGGGGACACCTTCTATGACTTCCAGTGGGTCGAGAGAGCCGACTACAGCGTAGAGCCGAGAAGGACGGAAGACGTTCGGTTGCGCGGCCTTGAGCCGTTCGAGGGTCGGCTACCGTTCGACGCGGACGCCGTTATCGAGCGATACGAACAGACCCGCTCGACGCCTAGACGCTAGCTGACTTCTTCTGCGACATTGGTTTTAGGGTTAGTGATTAATCTGATATATTCGCGTCCAAAGGAGACATCATGGCTGAAGAAAAAGTAATAAGGGAAGAACACGAGCACACGAGAACTGAAACCGACGAGGGTACGTCTGAAACGCATCGTGATACGGTCGTTGAACATGACGAGGCGGGCAAGCCGGAAGTCATCGTTGAGAGAGAGACGACCATAGAGAAAGAAGACTAGAACGGTATATCTTCTACGTCTATATCTTCACCCTGCCGGGTGGTCGGCAATTCTTCACGCGCCACCTGTTCGGCAGTTGCCTGAATGTCGGGCGTTACCTTTTCGGTCTGTCCATACAACCGCCATCTCAGGGCTTACATCCTGAAGGAGATTAGAAACTGCGTGGTGAGGTGTGCCAACTGCTACCGCGGAAGGACGGCGGCCCGATTGCACTGAAGCTGAAATGGAAAAGACTCAGCATGAGAACCGTGAATAAACCGCTCCGGCGAGCGGTGCTTCAGAATCGGTTATCAGCCAAGTCTTCTGCCTGCGAACCTTGATGGAGCTGAGCGGGATCGAACCGCTGACCTCTTGGATGCCATTCAAGCGCTCTCCCGACTGAGCTACGACCCCGCCATGAGCGACGCCCCGGCCCGGCGGAGGCGCGCGCCGGGCCGGCGAGGCCTCGGCAAATCCAAACGCTTGGGTTATATTCTCGCCGTGCCGACGGTGCTTGAGGAAGATGGCTTTAGGGTGATGATTCATCTGGATGATCACAGACCGGCGCACGTCCACGTTTACAAAAGTGGCTTGGTGGTCATCAACCTGAATAACCGCCGCACCGCGCCGTCGGTACGTGAAGTGCGGGGCATGGCGCGCAACGAAGTGCGCGAGGCGCTGTTGCTGGTCGCGGCCCACAAGCAAGTTTTAGTGAGGGCATGGAGGCGGATTCATGGCGGCAGGTAAGAAAGAAAAGACGAAGTTGCCGATGACCGAGGCGGAGTTTGGGCGGCAGTACCGAGCGGCGGTTAAGCGCGGCGGCGCGCGCGCCAAGGCGGAGCCGAGTGCCGTCCGGGCTTATTACGATCAGCAGGCTGATCGCGTGGTCGTGGAACTAAACAACGACTGCGCTTTCATCTTCCCGCCCGCGCTGGCGCAAGGGCTGCGCGGGGCGGCCGGGGCCGACCTTGCCGAGATTGAAGTGCTGCCGACCGGCTACGGGCTGCGGTGGCCGAAGCTGGATGCAGATTTCACCGTCGCGGGGCTGCTGGCCGGGGTCTTCGGCAGCAGGGCCTGGATGGCCGAGTTAGGGCGGCAAGGCGGACGGGTGTCGTCCGAAGCAAAGGCCGCGGCTGCCAGGGAGAACGGGCGCAAGGGCGGGCGGCCCAAAACAAAGAAGCCGGCCGCGTGAGAGACGGGCAGCGCGGGGCATTGCCATGGGGCCCGCGCAGACGCGGGCGCGTGCCCCGCACAAACTTTCTCAGAGGGGTTGGCTAAATACTGGCCGCAAAAACTTAAGGGCGCTCCGAACGGAGCGCCCTTAAGTTTTTGCTAACCTTGATGGAGCTGAGCGGGATCGAACCGCTGACCTCTTGAATGCCATTCAAGCGCTCTCCCAGCTGAGCTACAGCCCCGTGTGGTGGTCAATGCCCTGGCAGGGCGAGGGCAAGAGTAGCGTAGCGCGGGAGCGGGCGTCAAGCGTGGTTCAGGGGCGGCGGCGGGCGGCGAAAAAGGCGAGGAGCGCGCCCGCCAGCAGTAGCACGAGTCCGCCCGCGATGCGCCCCACGGGCGGCACTTCGTGCACGCCCGCGTCGGTGACGACCACGGCGGCGTGCGGCGCGAGGAAGGCGGCGCGGTAGGCCATCGCGCCGCCCAACGCCGCCAGCGAGATGCCGAGTATGACCAGCAGTGCGCGCATCAACTAACACCCGGACACGGGCATGGCCGTTCGTCTCTTAAGAACGGTTTGCGGTTGACTCTAGCCCACGATCAGTTCAACACAGAGGGCACAGAGGAGACACAGAGGACACAGAGGTCTTAACTGTGCCCTCTGTGTCTCCTCTGTGTTTCAACCGGCCTCAACTTACCGGCCCTTAAACTCAGGCTTGCGCTTTTCGAGGAAGGCGCGGACGCCTTCGTCCTTGTCCGCGCTCGAAAAGCAGAGGGCGAAGAGGTCGATCTCGCGGCGCAGACCTTCGTCGAGCAGGGCGCGCGCGGCCGTCTTGACGGCCTCTTTGGCCAGGCGCAGGGCGACGGGGCTTTTCTCGGCGATGCGCCCGGCCAGTTCCATCGTCTTCGCCTCCAACTCCTCGTGCGGCACGACCATGTTGACGAGGCCGAGTGCGTAGGCGGTCTGCGCGTTGATCAGCTCGCCGGTCAGGATCAGCTCCATCGCCTTGCCCTCGCCGACGAGGCGCGTGAGGCGCTGCGTGCCGCCGCCGCCGGGGATGATGCCGAGGTTGATTTCGGGCTGGCCGAACGTGGCGCGCTCGCTCGCCACGCGCAGGTCGCACGAGAGCGCCAGCTCGCAGCCGCCGCCCAGGCAGAAGCCGTTGACCATGGCGATGACCGGCTTCGGGAAGGTGTCCACGGCGGTGAACAGGCTGCGGCCTGTCATCACGTCGCGCTGCGTGACGGCGGTGCGGTCGGCGAACTCCGCGATGTCCGCGCCGGCGACGAACGCCTTGTCGCCCGCGCCCGTGAAGACGACGACGCGCACCGAGTCGTCGGCGCGCAGCTCTTCGAGCGCGGCCGCGCCCTCCTCGCGCGTCTTGATGTTTAGGGCGTTGCGTTTCTCGGGCCGGTTGATGGTGACGAGGGCGACGCGGTCGCGGCGCTCGACCAGCAGCGTCTCGTAAGTCTGCGGCATGGCTTCTCCTTCGGCGGGGATGAAATTGTGGCTTAAATGACAGCGGGGCGGATTGTAACTCGGCGGCGGCCGGCGTGTCACTCCGGCGGTGCGCGCGGGCCGCGCGCGGTTGCTGGTGGTCGGGATGCCGTTGAGCGTGAGGCTTGCGGAAGGCCGCGACTCAGGCGGTGGCACAGGTCGCGGCTCAGGTCAGGGCTGGGGCGTCGGGTTCTCCGGCGCGGTCGCGGCTTGCTCGTCGGCCACCCAGGCGACGAAGAACCTGATCCAGTTCTCGGTCGGCTCAAGGATGGCGACGCCGATGCGGGCCGTGCCGTAGATGGCCGAGGCGATGCGGACGACGCGGGCGGTGGCCTCGATGGGCGCGCCGTCGGGCTTGTGCGCGCGCAGGTAGAGTTGGTCGCCGCGGTTGACCTTCTGGTTCAGGTGGAAGAGCGCGCCGCTGGTCGAGATGTCGTCGGTCTCGGTCGGCTCGCTCCACGCCGCGCCGTCCTCCGTCCGCCCCGACACGACCACAGGCAGGTGCAGCGCCATGCGCAGCGCGAAGCGTCGCTCTTCGTGATTGGGCGTGCTCATGTGTGGTCGGTGGTCGTAAGAGTTCAAAGTTCAACGTTCAAGGTTCAACGTCCGACTAACCTTGAACCTTGAACTTTGAACTTTGAACTCCGACTAACCATCTTCACTCGTCCCATTTATAAAAGCCCTCGCCGCTCTTCTTGCCGAGCTTGCCGTCGGCGACCATGCGCCGGAGCAGCTCCGGCGGGCGGAACGTCTCGGAGCCGAGCGCGCGGTGCAGGTACTCGGCGATGGACAGGCGTATGTCGAGGCCGACGAGATCGGTCAGACGCAACGGCCCCATGGGGTGATTGTAGCCCAACTCCATCGCCGTATCTATATCTTTCGCGCTGGCCACGCCCTGTTCCAGCATCCGCATCGCCTCCAACCCCAGCGCCACGCCCAGACGGCTCGACGCGAACCCCGGCACGTCGCGCACCGTGATCGGCTCCTTGCGCAGACGGACGGCCACCGAGCGCACCGCCGTCACGGTCGCCGCGCTCGTCCGCGCGCCGACCACGATCTCGACCAGCCGCATCAGGTGGACGGGGTTGAAGAAGTGCATCCCGACGACGCGTTCGGGCGCGCGCGCGGCCGCCGCGATCTCCGTGATCGAGAGCGAAGAGGTGTTGGAGGCGAAGACGAAAGGGCGCTCGGCCACCGCCTCCACGTCGCGCAGCGCCGCGTGCTTCAAGTCCATGCGCTCGGGCACGGCCTCGACGAAGAGGTCTGCGGCGCGCGCCTCGCCCAAGTTGACCGCGCCGCGGATGCGCTGCAACGCCAGGTCGCGCTCGTCGTCCGTGAGCTTGCCGAGGCGTATGCCTTTGTCGAGGTTGCGCTCGATGGCGGCGATGCCGCGCGCGAGCGGCTCGCGCGCCACGTCGCGCAGGACGACGCGGTAGCCCGCGAGCGCCGCCACCTGCGCGATGCCGTGCCCCATCGTGCCCGCGCCGAGCACGGCGATGGTCTCGACCGCTGGTTCCCCGTTCGTCTCTGCCGTGTCTGTGCTCAACTGCCTGTCCGCGCGGGCGCACAGGCGGCGTCTTGGCTCGCGCCGCCGCGTCCCGCCGAGTCTGGTTCGACTACCTTCTGGCGGAGAGTTATACTACACGCACAAGCGAAAAGGCTATACGCGCCCCGCGCCCGCGGCGGGGCTAACGCCCCCGAAGGAGGACGCGAAACGAGAGCGTCATGACAAGGAAACAACTGCACCGCAGCGTGGTCATCGTCGGCTCCGGCCCCGCCGGGCTGACCGCCGCCATCTACGCCGCGCGCGCCGACCTCAAGCCGCTCGTCATCGAAGGGCCGCAGCCCGGCGGGCAACTGACCATCACGACCGAGGTCGAGAACTACCCCGGCTTCGCCGACGGCATCCAGGGGCCCGAGTTGATGGAGCAGTTCCGCGCGCAGGCCGCGCGCTTCGGCACGGAGTTCCTGACCGCCTGGATCGATAAAGTCGATCTCGGCCGCCGGCCCTTCACGCTGCACACGGAAGAGTACGAAGTTAAAGCGGAGACTTTGATCATCGCGTCGGGCGCGTCCGCCAAGTGGCTCGGCGTGCCGGGCGAAGCGCCCGCGCCCAACGGCCTCGGCGGCTTAGGCGTCTCGGCGTGCGCCACGTGCCTGCCGGCCGGGTCGAGCGTCGTCGCCAACAGCGCGCCCAGACCGATAGACAGGATCGAGGAGGGGCAGTCGGTGTTAACCCACATGGGCGAGTTTCAGCCCGTGGCGGGGCGCGGCAGCCGGCCGTTCAAAGGCGAGTTGGTGAAGATCGTCCCCCGTTACTTCCGCGAGGAGCCGACGCTGCTGACGCCCGAACACCCCGTCCTGACGACGACGCTGCGGCGCGGCACGGGCGCGAACTACTGGAACATGAACTGGACAGAGCCGGAATGGACGGCCGCCGGCGAACTGAGCCAGCGCCACATCCTGCTCTACCCGATCATCCGGGAGACGCGCGACAGGGCAGCCATCAGGTTGTCCGAACTGCTCGACCTGCCGCGGGACGAACACGGAAACGCACACTTCGCACACCAGACGGCCGCCTCGCGCCCCCTGCCGGACGAGATTCCGCTGGACGGAGATTTCATGCGCCTGGCCGGTTACTTCTTGGCCGAGGGCTGCGTCACCGCGCGGGGCGTCAACTTCTACTTCGGGCCGAAGGATCAGGAGTACGTGGCAGATGTCGTGGCGATCATGGAGCGGCACTTCCGCTACACGCCGCGCGTGAAAGAGGAAGGCTCCGTCTACCGCGTCGAGTCCTACGCGGGGATACTGCGCGACCTGTTCGAAAAGTTGTTCGGCAAATATTCCTACGGGCAGTCAGTCCCGCACTGGTTCATGTTCCTCCCCGTCGAGAAGCAGGCCGAGTTGATCAAGGGCTACTGGCGCGGCGACGGGGGGACGAAGAAGCTGGGCTTCGTCCTCGTCACCAACTCGCCCAAGCTCGTCACGCAACTGAAGATGATCCTGCTGCGGCTCGGCATCATCCCGCAAATCCTGAAGCAGACTAAAGAGAGTCTGAACAAGACCGAACACCGCTACCGCGGGCGGCGGATCAGTTTCAAGCACGACCGTTATCAGTTGACGCTGGGCGGGCAGTGGCTCGGGCGGGCGAGCGAGGTCGTCGGCGTCAGTCATCCGCTGTTGAGCAGTCGGCAGCACGCCAACCAGCACGGCTGGATCAAGGACGGCTTCGCCTACCTGCCCATAGCCAAACTGGAGCGGCAAGACTACGAGGGCGAAGTCTTCAACATCGCTGTCTCCCGGCATAACAGCTACGTGACCGCCGGGGCCACCGTGCACAACTGCGACGGGTTCTTCTTCAAGGGCAAGCCGATTGTGGTGGCGGGCGGCGGCGACACGGCGATGGAGGAGGCGACGTTTTTGACGCGCTACGCCTCGCGCGTCACGGTCGTCCACCGGCGCGATAGTTTGCGCGCGTCGAAGATCATGCAGGACAAGGCGTTCCAGAACCCGAAGATCGACTTCGTCTGGAACACCGAGATCGTGGAGATTCTGGGCACGCCGGAGACGGGCGTGACGGGCGTGCGCCTGCGCGACACGGTGTCGGGCGCGGAGCGCGAGGCCGCGTGCGAGGGCGTCTTCGTCGCCATCGGGCACAAGCCGAACACCGACATGTTCCGCGGCTGGCTGGACATGGACGCGGTCGGCTACATCAAGACCGCGGGGCATTCGATGGCCACGAACATTCCGGGCGTCTTCGCCTGCGGCGACGCGCAGGACTCGGTCTACCGCCAGGCGGTGACGGCCGCCGGCACGGGCTGCATGGCCGCGATTGACGCCGAGCGCTTCCTCGACCACCTGCCAGTGCAGACGCCGACCGGCGAAGAGGTCACCATCGAAGGCGAGCGCGTCACGTCCAACCACGAACTCGTCATCATGCCCGACGGCGAGGTCGTGCCCAACAAGCCGGAGGAGTCGGCCGCTCGCTGACCTCAACTCGCGTCCGCCCTAACAGCTATAACACTTCGTCCGCGGCCAAATCTCTTTGAGCGACTGCTTCGGGCGGCGGCAGAGGAAGACGGGCAGGTTGTTCTCGTAGGGCATGACGTAAGGGTGCGTGAAGGTGGCGACCTGCTCGACCTGGTCGAAACTCTTCTGCACGTCCTTCAGTCTCTCGCCCACGGTGATGACGCACTCGCCCGTGTAGGCGCGCGGGCCCCAGAGCCAGTAGTTCTGGTGCTTGCCGATAACTTTAGGCAGCCCGTAGCGCGGGCCGTAGAAGTCTAGCGCGCCGGCCTCGCCGTAGTTGCGCGCGAAGACGGCGCAGCGCGCGCGCTCCGCTTCGGGCAGCGCGCGGTACACGCCCGCGACCGTCGCGGTCAACTCCTCCCAGCCGAACATGTCCGCGAAGTGCTGCGGCAGCGCGCCGAACGTCAGCTTCTCCGTCTTCACGCCCTCGACGCCGAGCGCCTGCGCGTACGCGCGATAACGCTCGACCGGCAGCACCGGCAACATCAGCGGCGCGGTGACGAGACCGCCGAGCACGAGCACCCCGACCGTCACGGCCCGCAGCCAAGGCCGACCCAGGCGCGCGACGGCGCGCTCCCACCCGACCGCGCCCGCCGCGAAGACCAGGGGGTAAGCCGGCGCGACGTAATAAATCTTGCCCTTGAGCACGAAGGTCAGCACGAAGACGAGGGCGAACGTGTAGCCGAGCGCGCGGTACGGCTTGGCCCAGGGGGCGCGCAGGTAGCAGTAGACGCCGCCGAGCCAGAGCGGGACGGTGAGCGGGTGCATGAGTTGCAGTTGGCCGGCGACGAAGCCGGCGGGCGAGAGTGGCAGGTTCTGGTTCACCGCGGCGTTGCGCAAGACCTCGACCGTCGCCCACTCGTGCCGCGCCTCCCACAAGACGTTCGGCAGGAAGATGAGCGCCGCCACCACGCCGCCGAGCCACAGCCAGCGGCTCGCAAGGTACTTGCGCGCGGGCGTGAGTATCAGCCCCGCGACGAACGCCGCGCCGAAGAGCAGCGTCGAGTGTTTGTTGAGCAGCCCCACACCCGCGACCGCGCCGAACAGCAGCCACAACCGCGGGCGCTCGTACTTGACGATGAGCACGAACAGGTACGCGGCCGTCGTCCAGATGAGCGGCTCGAAGGCGTTCATCGTCAGGACTGTGTGCAGGTACAGATAGACCGGCGCGATGATGACGGCGAGCGAAGAGACGACGACGGCGAAGCGCCGCCCGCCGAGTTCGCGCACGACGAGACCCGTGACGAAGACGAGCAGCGCGCCCGCCAGCGCCGCCGGCAAACGGAGCGCGAAGAGCGAGTCACCCAGCAGGCGCGTCGCGCGCGCGACGACGGCGATGAGCGGCGGCTGATCGGCGTAGCCCCACGCCAGGTGTTCGCCGCAAGCGAGGTAGTAAAGCTCGTCGCGGAAGTAGCCGTACTGGCGGTTGGTCAGCAGGTGCAGGAGGAGTTTGGCGAGCGCCAGGTAGACGGCGACGGCCGTCGTGCTCGTCAGCGACGCGCGTGTGAGTTGTGGGCGCTTCATCGAAGCGTAAGACGTTCGGGCCGGGGCGGGTGTTTACGGGCGCATGATGAAATCGTCGCTACAGGAGCACGATGGAGTCGTCGCGCGGGCGCGGGCGTCGGCTCGTCTGCGGCGCGGGCGCGCGCTGCGGGCAGGTGTCGCAGTAGTCGCCGCGGCGCGCCTTGCGCCCGGCGCAGTCGGCGCAGCCGAGTTGCTCGCCCAAGGTGCGGAGCAGATCGACCAGGGGCAGCAGGACGCGGCCGCGCTCGGTCAGCGCGTACTCGACGTGCGGCGGGCTGCCGCCGTAGTCGCGCCGCTCGACGAGCCGGTCGTGCTCAAGTTCGCGCAGCCGCGCGAGCAGCGTGCGGCTGCTGATCGGGTGGAGCGCCGCGAGCAGGTCGGTGGTGCGGCGCGGCGCGCGCGCCAGGTCGCGCACGACGAGCAGCGTCCAGCGGTCGCCCACCACTTGCAGCATGCCCGCCACCGGACAGCCGTCGCCTCTGCGTCGTCGCATCACTCGTCAACCTTTCCAGTTGCTACGCTGGGGGGCGTGCTGTGCCGCCCGCGACACTCATTTTACCGCCTTACCGGTGACGTAACCGACCAGACCGGACACGATGGAGGTGAGTGTGGCCGTCGCCCACTTGTCCGCTTCGGCGCTCGCCCGGCCGCCCAAGACGATGTACGCGCAGATGCCGAAGGCGGCGACGATGACGACGAATGTCGTCACGAACAGGGTCAAATCTTTTCGCCGCTGGTGTGCCGCGTCCGCCTCTTCGCGGCGCAGGCGCGATTGCATCTCGGCCGGGTCTTCGCGGGGCGCAATCGTCAGATTCAGGTTTTGCTTGCCGGCAAGTTCGTTGAGGTCGAGCCGGTTCTTCTCCATCGGCCGCTGAAGTGCTCAGAGTCCGATTATCTCCGTCGCCAGCGTTTGGTCTTTGTCCGCCAGTCCGAGCTTCAGCCCCCTGCGCTTCGCGTCAACGGCGACTTCCATCAGCGTGATGGCCTTGCGCAGCACGTCGCTCTTAGTGCCGCCCGTCTTCGCCGCCAACTCTTCGAGCAGCCTGTTAAGCTCCGGAGATATGTCCAGACTCAGGCGCACCCTCTCCTTTTCAGTCTTGTTAGCCCTCATTTCGAGACCTCCAAATGCTCGTGACACGCGGCCCGGTGCGCGGAGTATACGTAGTTTTTACGTAAATTGTAAACAGGTTTGTGGCTCAACTGGCCGACGTACCGCCCGCCGGCGCATCGTAGTCGCCGGCGATGACGACGGTGAGTTGTTCGGGGCGGAAGTATTTGCGGATGGCGGCGTTGACCTCTGCGCGGGTGACGGCGGCGACGAGTTGCGGGTAGCGATCCACGTAGTCCGGGCCGAGTTGGTAGAACTCGGCGTGCCAGAGCGCGTCGGCTAATCCAGCGTTGGTCGCGAGCGAGACCTTGAAGGAGCCGACCGCCGCCGACTGTTCGTCCGCCAACTCTTCGGGCCGGATGCCGTGCGCCACGTAGTCGCGCAGGACGTTCAAGGCCGAGGTGATCGCCTGCTCGACGTTCTGCGGGTTGACGGAGACGGCGATGTACCAAGGCCCCGCGGCCAAGCTGGGCGCGCGGAAGCGCGAGCCGATGCCGTAGGTCAGGCCCTCGCGGTCGCGCACCTGCAAGCCGAGCCGCGAGGAGAGCGTTGACTCGCCGAGCGCGCTGTTGGCGAGGAGCGCGGCGTAGTAGTCCGCGGCGTCGCGGCGCAGGGGCGCGGCCGAGCCGAGCAGCACGTCCACGTTCGCCTTGTCCTTGAGCAGCACGACCTCGCGGCGCGGCGGCGCGGGGTCGGCGTCCGCCACGGCCACCGCGACGCTCTCCGGCCCGTTGAAGTCGGCGAAGGCCGCGCGGAAGCGCGCCGCGACCGCCGCCGCCGCGCACGCGCCCGCCACCGTCAGCACGAGCGAGCGCCCGCCGTAGCGCGCCGCGTAGAAGCGGCGCACGTCCGCGACGGTCGTCGCGTTGATGCTCTCGACGAGCCGCTCGCCCGCGTGCTGGTAGAAAGGGTTGTCGGGCGCGTAGACGAGCTGCGTGAACCGCTCGTAGGCGCGCACGCGCGTGTTGGCCTGATCCTCGCGGATGGCGGCGACGGTCTGCTGCTTCAGCTTCTCCAACTCGTCTTCGGGGAACGACGGCTCGCGCAACTCTTCGGCGAGCGTCTCGACGAGCAGCGGCATGTCTTTGGCGAGCGCCCGGCCGGCGACGTTGACGGCGAACGGGTCGGCGGCGAACTCAAGCTCCGCGCCCACCGCTTCGAGGTCGCCCGCGAGTTGCAGCTTGGTGCGGCGGCGCGTGCCGCGCGCGAGCATCTCGGCGGTCAGGCGCGCGAGACCGGGCCGGTCGCGCGGCTCGAAGTACGAGCCGGCGCGCAGAGAGCCGCGCAGGGCGAGCGTCGGCGTCGCGTGATTTTCCAACACGAGCAGCGCCGCGCCCGTGTCCAACTCCGTCCGCGCCACGCGCCCGGCAAACGTCGGCTGCATTCTGACCGTCTCGCTCACTGTTCGGCTCGCTCGCTATCTGGCTCAACCTCGCCCGCCGATTCCTTCGGGATGAAGTAGCCGACGGTGCGGTTGTCTTCTCGGAAGTAGAGGTCGGCGACGCGCCGCACGTCCGCGGGCGTGACGCGCGCGACGTTGGCGGCGTAGTCCTTGTAGAAGCGCCAGTCGGCGACCGCCTCGGCCTCGGAGATTTGCATGGCGACGCTGGCCGTGCCGTCGCGGTTGTAGGCCACCTGCGCGAGTATCTGCTGCCGCGCCTTCTCGACCTCCGCGGCCGGCAGTCCTTCGGCGGCGACGCGGCGCAGCACTTCCAGGAGCGCCGCCTCGACCTGCGCCGGCTCGACGCCCTCGTTCACCGTCGCGTAGACGTTGAACAGACCCGGATCGCGGAACTGATCGCAGTTGCAGTTGACGCTGACGGCGAGCTGCGTCTCGACGAGCGCCTGGTAGAGCCGGCTCGTCAGGCCGTGCGCGAGCGCCGCCGCCAGCACGACGAGCGGGTAGATGTCGTTGTCGGCGGGCGGCGCGGCCGCGCGTGCGGCCAGCTCCGCGTTCGAGAGCACGCGCGTCTGACCGAGCACGGCCGGCGTGCGGTGCGCGATCTGCACGTGCGCCAACTCGCCCGCGCGGCGGATACGCAGCCGGCGCTCGCCCTCCTGCGGCGGCTCGTCCGTGTAGACTTCGGGGATCGACGAGGGCGCGACGGGCAGCGCGCCGAAGTGCGCGGCGACGAGCGCGAGCGCGGCGGCCGTGTCGAAGTCGCCGACGAGCACGACGGTCGCGTTGTTCGGGTGGTAGAAGGTGTCGTAGAACTCTTTGAGGCGCGCGGTCGGCACGTTCTCCACGTCGGCCCGCCAGCCGATGGTCGGGTGATGATAAGGGTGCTCGCGGAAGGCGGTGGCGTAGACCGCTTCGTCTAAGACGAGCATCGGCTCGTTCTGCCCGCGCTCAAGCTCGTTGCGCACGACGGTCATCTCGGACTGCCGGTCGGCGTCGGCGATGAACGAGTTGCGCATCCGGTCGGCTTCGAGCCGCACGGCCAACTCAAGTTGATCGCTGGGCACGGTCTCGAAGTAGTTGGTGCGGTCGTACCAGGTGGTCGCGTTGAAGTCCGCGCCGACGCGTTGGAGCGTGGCGGCGATCTGCGTGCCGCGCTCCTTGTTGAAGGTCGGCGTGCCCTTGAACAGCATGTGTTCCAGGAGGTGCGTCGCGCCCGTGTGCCCGACCGCCTCGTTGCGCGAGCCGACGCGGTACAGGACGAGAAAGGTGACGACCGGCGCGACGCGGTTCTCGACCAGCAAGACTTTCAAGCCGTTCGGCAGACAGTACTCGCGTATCCCTTCGGCCTCGGCGACGAACGCGACGCCGGCCGGCAACACGGCGGGCGCGGGCGTGTCGCCGCGGGTCGCCGCGGGCACGCCAGCGCGTGCGTCGCCCGCGTCTGGCGCGGCAGAGCGTGTTTCGTCCAGTTCAGTCATACAAGGGCGCGCGCGCCGGCGGGGCGGCGGGCGCAACTCTCCACGAGCCTTAACACGGCCGGCGGGGAGCGGTACGGCAACGGCATTGGCTGGGGGCTTGCCCGCACATGCTAGCAGACAGACCGGCGCGAGGTAAACCACCAACGCCGCCGGTGGGCTTTGCGTAACAAAGTACTTGACAGGAGTGCGGCGGGGGCGTATCGTGCGACGCATGGCTGTCGTCCCGCTGCGCCCGCGCCAGGTCGAGTCGCCGGAAGAGCCGCCCGCGCTGCACGCGCGCGCCATGGACAACCTGCGCTTCATCCGCGAGACGATGGAGGGCGCGACCTCTTTCACCGCCGTCTCCGGCTGGGGCCAGTGCGCCATCGGGCTGACGGCGTTCGCCGCCGCCTGGCTCGCCGCGCGCCAGGCGGGGCCGGCGCGGCTGGTGACGGGCGGCTGGATCAAGGTCTGGCTCGCGGCGGCGCTCGCGTCGCTCCTGCTCTCCGGCGGCACGATGTGGCTCAAGGCGCGCGCGCTGGGCCTGCCGCTCTGGGCGCGACCGGGGCGCAAGCTGGTGCTCAACTTCGCGCCGCCCGCCTGCGTCGGTGCCCTGCTGACGCTGGCGCTCTACCGCGCGGGCGCGCCGCAGTTGATCCCGGCCGTGTGGCTGCTGCTCTACGGCGCGGGCGTCGTGACGGGCGGCGCGTTCTCCGTCCAGATCGTGCCGGTCATGGGGCTGTGCTTCATGCTGGCCGGCGCGGTCGCGCTGGCCGCGCCGGCCGCGTGGACGAACGCGCTGATGGCGGCCGCCTTCGGCGGGCTGCACGTCGTCTTCGGCATCCTGATCGCGAGGAGGCACGGTGGCTAAACAGAACGCACTCAAACAGGCGGAGCGCCCGAAGGCGCGCGCCGGCACTCTGCGGGCCGTGCGCGGCGCGGCCGCCGACGCACACGGCGCGGCCGCGCAACTCGACCGGCTGATCCACGAACGCCTCCGGCTCGGCATCGTCAGCGCGCTCGCGGTCAACAAGTCGCTCACGTTCGGCGAGTTGAAGGAACTGCTCAAAACGACGGACGGCAACCTGAGCGTCCACGCGCGCAAGCTCGAAGAGGCCGACTACATCGCCTGCGAGAAATACTTCGACGGGCGCACGCCCAAGACCGAGTACCGGCTGACGGCCGCCGGCCGCCGCGCGCTCGAAAACTATCTGGGGCACATGGAGGCGCTCATCCGCGCGACGCGCGAGGGCTGACCGAGGCGACCCCAAAATTTTTTGCCCATCTGCTTTATGACGCAAAGGGCTTTATCCAAGTTGAAGGCGACCGGGCCGCGCGGCCCGGCCTGTTAGAGACCGGAGGGGCTGATGAACACGAACGTGAACCTGGAAGCGGCCGTGGGCGTGCTGGGCTTTCTGGGCGCGGGCGCGCTGTTGCTGGGCGCGCTGCTGCTCGCGCTGTGCCTGCTGGCGCGCGGGCGGCGCGGGGCGGCGGGCACGGTCGCGGCGTGCGCCGCCGGGCTGGTCGTCGCCTACGCGGGGCTGCTGCTGCTGTTCGCGCTGGCGAGCACGGAGCGCGTGCTGGCGCGGGGCGCGGAGAAACACTTCTGCGAGATCGACTGTCACCTCGCCTACTCGGTCGTGGGCGTGCGGCAGGAGCAGACGCTCGGGCCGGCGACGAAACCTGTGTCGGCGCGCGGCGTCTTCTACGTCGTCACGGTCAAGACGCGTTTCGACGAGCAGACCATCGCGCCCCGGCGCGGCGACCAGACGCTCGCGCCGAACAGCCGCGTCGCCACCGTGCTCGACGCGGACGGGCGCGAGTACGAGGTCGCGCCCGCGGGCCGGCGCGCGCTTGAGTTGACGGAAGGCACGGGGATGCCGTTCACGACGCCGCTGCGCCCCGGCGAGTCTTACACGACCGAGCTGGTCTTCGATCTGCCGGCGGACGTGCGCTCGCCGCGCCTGCTCATACGCGAGGGCGAAGCGGTCACGCGCCTGATCATCGGGCACGAGAACAGCCCGCTGCACAAGAAGACCGAGTTCGAGTTGCCCGCGAGCGCCGCGACGCCGCCGCTCGCGGACGAATGAAAACGAAACCCGGCCCGCCATCAGCGCGTGCAGTTAGCGACAAGCGGCGCGGGGCCGGCGCGCGGGCGCAGGCGTGAGCGCGCAGGCGTGAGCGCGCGGACGCGCAACCGTCCTATCGCGGGCGGGTGTTGAGGTTGGCGCTGACTGTTGCTGAGGGGCGCGCGTTGCAGTCCGTGCCGTGCGGTGTTGAAGTTTTGCGCGCGCGTTTCTTCGGGGCGGCCGCGTGCGGCCGTGAGCCGAGGCGGTGTTGAGTTGAATCGAGTCGAGGTGTGGAGATGAACGAGCGGACGAAGCAAGCTCTGCACGCGCTGGCGGCGGCGCTGTTGCTGGGCGCGCTGGGCGACGCGCTGTTGCGCGCGACGCCGTGGGGCTTGAACCTCTTTCTGTGGGTGGGCGCGGTCGTTGCGGTCGTGGTGTTGCTGCTGTCGCGCTGGCGGCGCGCGGCGTTGCGCGGCGCGGGCGGCGGGCTGCTGCTGCCGGTCGTGCTCTCGGCGGCGGCGTTCGCTTGGCGCGACTCGGGCACGCTCTTGTGGCTCGACGCGCTGGGCCTCATGTGCGCGCTGGGGCTGCTCGTGTGGCGCGCGCGCGGCGCGAGTCTGCGGCTGGCGGGCTTGAGCGATTACGCGCGCGGGCTGGCTTACGCGGGCGCGCAGACGCTCGTCGGCAGTCTGCCGCTCGTCATAACGGACGTGCGCTGGCGCGACATCCCGCGCGGCAACTGGACGCGCCACACGTTCGCGGCCTTGCGCGGGCTGCTCGTCGCCGTGCCGCTGCTGGGTCTGTTCGGCGCGCTGTTCGCGGCCGCCGACGCGGTCTTCGCGCAGTTCGTCAACCGCGCGTTCAACTTCGACCCAGGTCTGCTCGTCACGCACGCGTGCGTCTTCGCGCTCTGCGCCTGGGTGGCGGCGGGCTACCTGCGCGGGCTGCTGCTCAGCGTCGCGCCGCCGGTCGAAGCGGCGCACGTTAACACGTCTGCGACCACGCAGACGGCGCAACCGAACGACGCCGCGCAGAGCGCGCAGCCGACGGCGACGCAGACGGCACAACCGAGCGCCACGCCGACTGCGCGGCCCGCGGGGCCGCCGTTCGCACTCGGCGCGGTCGAGATCGGCGTGGTGATCGGTCTGTTAGACGCGCTGTTCCTCGGCTTCGTGTGCGTGCAGGTGCACTACCTGTTCGGCGGCGCGGCGTGGGTGGCGGCGACGGGCGGGCTGACCTACGCGGAGTACGCGCGGCGCGGCTTCTTCGAGCTGGTCTGGGCGGCGGCGCTCGTGCTGCCGCTGCTGCTCGCGCTGCACGCGCTGCTGCGCGCCGGCGACCGCCGGGCCGAACGTCTGTTCCGCGCGCTCGCGCTCGCGCAGATCGCGCTGCTGTTCGTCGTCATCGCCTCGGCCGTGACGCGCATGCGCCTCTACCAGCGCGAGTACGGGCTGACCGAGTTGCGGCTCTACACGACGGCCTTCATGGGCTGGCTGGCGCTCGTCTTCGTGTGGTTCGCGGCCACGGTCTTGCGCGGCGCGCGCGCGCGCTTCGCGGCCGGCGCGCTCGTCTCGGCCGGGCTGATCGTCGGCGCGCTGCACCTGCTCAACCCGGACGACGCAATCGTCCGCGCCAACGCCGCGCACGCGCGCGCCGGCCGCGCCTTCGACGCCCGCTACGCCGTCACGCTCAGCGCCGACGCCGTGCCCGCGCTCGTCCGCACGCTGCCCGCGCTCGGCGAGGCCGAACGCTGCTACGCGGCGCGCCGCCTGCTCGAACTTTGGGCGCGCCCGACCGACGAAGACTGGCGCTCCTGGAACCTCGCGCGCAGCCGCGCGCGCCGCGCCGTCGCCGACCAGGAAGAGACCCTGCGCGCCTGGGCCTGCGCGCCGCCCGCCGCGCCGTCGATCCCAATCGAGCCGCCCCCCGCGTCAACACCCGACACGCCGTCGGCCGCCCCATCAACTAACGCGCCGCCGCGACCGCAGGACGCCGTGCCCGCTGCGACTCATCCGGCCAACGCGCTGCCGTCAACGCAGCCTACGGCGCAAGCGCAGTCCGCCGCTACGTCGGGACAGTCAGCCATGCCGGCGCAGTCTATGACAATGCAACCCGCGTCGCGTGCGAACGCACCGGCGCGGCCGAAAGCGAACCAGAAGGCGAAGGCGTCCGCGCACAAGCGCAAGCGGCCGGCGCGGCGCGGGAGGGCGAAGCGTTGAGTGCGACTTCAGATCGTTACGACGTGATCGTGGTGGGCGCGGGGCTGGGCGGGTTGCAGTGCGCGCGTCTGCTGGCGCGGGCCGGGGCGCGCGTGCTGCTGGCGGATCGCAAGCGCGCGCTCGACGAGAGCGTGCATACGACCGGCATCTTCGTGCGCCGCACGCTCGAAGACTTCGACCTGCCGGCGGACTGTCTGGGGCCGGCTGTCAGCCGCGTCACGCTCTACTCGCCCGCGCGCCGCGCGCTCGAATTGGCGAGCGCGCACGAAGAGTTTCGCGTCGGGCGCATGGGCCGTCTTTATTTGCGTATGCTCGACGACTGCGTGCGCGCGGGCTGCGTGTGGTCGCCTGCGACGCGCTACCTGGGTTGTGAGATGACGACCGAGGGCGTGACGGTCGAGCTAGAGGCCGGGGGGCGCGCGCGCAGAGTGTCGGCGCGACTGCTGGTCGGTGCGGACGGCGCGCGGTCGCGCGTCGCGTGCGACCTCGGCCTCGACGAGAACCGCGAGTGGATCGTCGGCGTCGAAGACGTGTACGAGGGCGTGCCGCTCGCGGGCGAGCCACACTTCCACTGCTTCCTCGATCCGCGCCTCGCGCCCGGCTACCTCGCGTGGGTCGTGCACGACGGCGCGGAGACGCACGTCGGCGTCGGCGGCTACAGCGCGCGCTTCGAGCCGGCGGCGGCGCTCGCGGAGTTTCAGCGGAGCGTAGCCGACTTGTTCCCGCTCGGCGCGGGGCGGCGCGTGGAGCGGCGCGGCGGGCGCATCCCCGTGGGCGGCGTGCTGCGGCGCATCGTCTGCGCACGCGGTCTGCTCGTGGGCGACGCGGCCGGCGCGGTCTCGCCGCTGACGGCGGGCGGACTCGATCCGTGTATGCGCCTGTCGAGCCTGGCGGCGCGCGTCGTCACGGATTATTTATTGACGGGCGACGCGGTGGCGCTCGACGCTTATTCGGGCGCGCGCTTCCGCACGCGCTTCACGTCGCGCCTGTGGCTGCGCCGCCTGCACGCCGCCACGCGCGCGCCGTCTTTAGTCGAGCTGGGTTGCGCCGCCCTGCGCCTGCCCGGCTTGCGCGGCGTCGCGCGCCACGTCTTCTTCGGGCGCGGCTCGTTCCCCGACGTGGACGCGCCGCGGGCGTGCGCGCCGCTCGTCGCGGGCGGCAACACGCCGGCCTGACGCGGGCGACGAGCGCGCCAGTTTAGAGGTGGAGAAAGATGAACGAACTCGGCATCACGAAGACCGGCCGACTGAGCGGCTTCTCGCGTAAGGGCGGCTTCTGGCGGCGGCAGTTCGCGGCGCAGGAGACGCTGTCGCAGTTGATCTTCGACGGCACGTTCGGCGTGGTCGCGCCGCTGCTGTGCGTCATCTTCGACCCCGTAGTGTTTCGCGGCGGGCTGTTCGGCGAGCGGGCACTGCTCGGCGCGTGGCGCGTGTGCGCGTACCTGATCATCTTCGTCGAGATCGCGGCGCTGCTCGCGTGGCTGGCGGGGCGGCGCACGCACGCGCGGGCGCGCGTGCTGGGCGGCGTCATGCTCGCGGGCGCGCTCTTCTCGGCGGTCGTCGGGCTGGCGCTTTTGCCGTACAGCTTGCTCGGCATACTGTTCGCGGGGCTGGGCCTGTGTGGCTTCACGCCGTTCGTGACGGCGATCATCTACCTGCGCAACGGCCGGCGCGCGCTCCGGCACGCGGGCGTGGCGGGGCGTGCGTGGCGGCCCGTGCTGCTCTGCGCGGCGCTGACGCTCGCCGTGCCGTTGGCGACGCAGTGGCAGGTGACGCGCCTCGTGCGGCAGAACGTTGACGTGCTCGTCGCGGGCGACGCGGGCCGCGGGCGGGCCGTCGAGACGCTGCGCGTCGTCCATCGGCTCACGGGCGAGAACCTGGACGAACTGGTGTGGGCCTACCAGCGCGAGCCGGACGCCGCGCGCCGCGCGCGCCTCGCCGCCGTCTACGCCGAGATCACCGGCGCTGACATAGAGACGCGCGTGCAGGCGCTCATTGATTAGATTCGGTCTGAGGTTGAGTGTTCGGCAAGATCGTATTAACACAGAGGACACAGAGGGAGCACAGAGGACACAGAGAGTTCTTTACCGTGTCCTCTGTGCTCCCTCTGTGTCCTCTGTGTTTAACTAGCCGCGCGTGATATGCCACCATCAACGCACCTCGTCCGGGTCGTGCGTCGCGTTGGCGCGGCGCGGCGTGATGGTCTAAGATGCCGGGCAACTGACTTCGTAGCGACAGAGACGAATGGACGCGGCGGCCGCCGACCGGGCGGCGCGCGCGACTCGTTAAGCCGGGAGGTGTGGCGGCATGAAGAGGGCGCGGCCCCTGATCAGCTTCTTGTTGGGCGCGGCGCTGCTGGCGCAGTTGGCGTGCAGCGGCGCGTTGCGCGGCGGCGGCGGCGGGCAGCCCACGAGCGGCGCGCGCCCCGCGCCCCACTTCAAGCCCGGCTTCAACCTGTTCACGCCCGAACAGGACGTGCAACTCGGCCAACAGTCCGCCCAGCAGATCGCCCAGCAAGTCCCGCTCATGAACGACGCGCCGACGCTCGACTACGTGCGCGCGCTCGGCGCGAAGCTCGCGGCGCGCGCGCCCGGTTTTAAATTCCCGTACCAGTTCAACGTCGTCGGCACGCGCGACATCAACGCGTTCGCGCTGCCCGGCGGCTTCGTCTTCGTCAACGCGGGCGCGCTCGCCGCCGCGACGAACGAGGGCGAGTTGGCCGGCGTCATGGCGCACGAGATCGCGCACGTCGCTTTGCGCCACGGCACGAACCAGGCCTCGAAGGCTTACGTCGCGCAGCGCGGCCTGGGCGTGATCAGCGAAGTCCTGGGCGGGCGCGACTCCGACCTCGGTCAGATCGTCGGCCAGATCGGCGGTCTCGGCGCGAACGTCCTGTTCCTGCGCTTCGGGCGCACCGCCGAGAGCCAGGCCGATCTGGAAGGCGCACGCATCATGGCCGAGGCGGGCTACGACCCGCGCGACATGGCCAACTTCTTCAAGACGCTCGCGCGCCAGGGCGGGCAGCGCGCGCCCGAATTCCTGAGCGACCACCCCGACCCCGGCAACCGCGTCACGGCCATCAACAACGCGCTGCCCTCTCTGGGCGTCAGCAAGAGTGCCGTCCACGACACGCCGCAGTTCGATCAGGTGAAGGCGCGGCTGACGGGCGGCGCGGCCGCGGGCGCGCTGCGCTCGTCGGACGAGCTGGAGCGCAAGGGGCCGCGCGACCCGGACAACATGCCGGACACGGCGCGCCCCGCGCCGCCCGCCGGCCAATACAGCGCGTACCAGGCGCGCGACGGCGCAATCGCCTTCGAGTACCCGGCGAACTGGGACGCGCTCAGCACCGCGGAAGACGAGAGCAATTTGATCTTCGCGCCGCGCGGCGCGTACGGCGAACTGAACAACTCGGTCGTCGTCACGCACGGCATCTTCATCGGCGAGGTCGCGCCGGCCGCGAATGATCTACGCCAGGCCACGGCCGCCTTCGTCCAGCAGCAGATCGAGGCGAACAGCGACTTCCGCCTGGCCCGCGAGCCGCAACAGATCAACTTCAACGGCCGCGCCGGCTACGTGACGGTCGTCGCCGGCCCGTCGCCCCTGACCGGCGTCGTCGAGGTGGACGCCATCTACACGACGGCCGCCGCGGACGGCCGCCTCTTCTACCTCATCACCATCGCGCCCGAAGACGAGTACAAGACCTACCAGCCGGCCTTCGACCACATCATCGGCACACTGCGACTGGCGGGCTGAGGTCTGCGTCTCTCTTTGCGGCCCTTTGCGGCCCTCTTCGCGGCCTTTGCGGTTAAAGCTTTAAGACTTAACCGCAAAGGCCGCGAAGAGGGCCGCAAAGGTCGTCGGGCGTCGCTCCTTTTCTCACTTTCGCGGCGCGCGGTTTATAATCGTCTTTAAATCTTTCGCCGCCGCGCGCCATTTTTAAGGAGCACTCATGACAGAGCAGACACCGAAGCGCCCCGACCGCCTCCGGTTCGACGGGCGCGTCCTCTTCCTGACCGAAGACACGCAGCTCATCCGCCGCCAGCTCGAAGCCGGCGAAGACTTGGCCGAAGACCCCGCGCGGCCGCTGATGAACAACATCTCGACCGACGAGATCACGCCCGGCTGGGTCTGCTTCTACTACGACGAGACGCTGGGCGAGTACGTCTACGTCGGGATGCGCGAGGGCGCGGTCAAGCAGAACGAGGTGCGGCGCGGCGGCTTCGCCGTCGTCGTGTCGGGCTTGTCGAAGGGCTGCGGCTCGTCGCGCGAGACCGCGCCTTACGCCGAGCAGGCCGCGGGCGTCCGCCTCGTCATCGCCAAGACCATCGAGAAGATTTACGGCCAGAACGCGCAGAACATCGGGCTGCTGACCTCGACCGACTTCGGCCTCGTCGAGCGCGTCCGCCGCGGCGAAGAGATTCCGCTCGCCGAGTTCACGCGCGGGCTTGATCCGATCTCGCGCGCGATTGTCGAGTACGGCGGCCTGTTCAACTACAACAAGGCGCGGCTCGCGGGCGCGGTCGCGCCGCCGCCGGTCGAGACCGAGCAGCGGCCGATGAACATCGTCGAGAAGATCGTCGCGCGCCACGCGTTCGTCCGCGCCGGCCAGGTGGGCGTCGCGGCCGTGAAGCCGGGCGACGCGCTGTTCGCCGTCGCGGACGTGCGCTTCTCGCACGAGTACGTGACGCCGATGGCCGAGTCTCTGTTCAAGCAGGCGTTGGGCCAGGACGCGCGCGTGACCGAGCCGGAGTCGGTCTACGCCTTCCGCGATCACCTGACATTCTTAGGGCGCGTCATGTCCGAGGAGAAGCGGAAGCTGGGCTTGCTCGAACGCGCGAACGGGCTGGCGACGACGCAGGAGTCGTTCACGACCGCGCAAGGCATCAAGCTCTACGGCGGCACGGAGGAGCGCGGCTCCGAGGCCATCTGCCACAACGCGGTGGTCGAAGACATCGCGCTGCCCGGTCAGCTCGTCATCGGCACGGACTCGCACACCTGCATGGCGGGCGTGCTCGGCTGCTTCGCTTTCGGGGTTGGCTCAACAGACATGGCCAACGCCTGGTACACCAAAGACATTCGCATTCGCGTTCCCGAAACCGTCCGCTTCGTGCTTCGTGGACGAAAGCGCGCGGACGTGACGGCCAAAGACGTGATGCTCAAAATCCTCTCGACCGATTACATGAAGCAGGGCAAAGGCATTGGACAGGTGCTGGAGTTCGCAGGCGAAGGCTTGAAGGATATGCCCTTGGATGAGCGCGCGACCCTAACCAACATGGCCGTCGAAGCTGGAGGCACGACCGGCATCATCGCGCCAGACGAAGTAACGCTCGACTATCTTGTCCGCGTGCGCGGCCTCGATGCCGAAGAGGTTCGCAAAGGCTTTCTCGAAAGCGACCCGGATGCTGAGTATGCCGCCACGTTCGAGATTGACCTCGCGGAGATTCGCCCGATGGTCGCAACTCCCGGCGACCCTCGCAATGGCATCAACATCTCTGACCT
>DASVPY010000118.1:0-34812 GCA_036389395.1 Pyrinomonadaceae bacterium | reverse complement strand
CATCATCGCGGCGACCAACACGGACTTGGAGGAGATGGTCAAGGACGGGCGCTTCCGCGAAGACCTGTACTACCGCCTGAACGTCATCCGCCTGAAAGTGCCGCCGCTGCGCGAGCGCCGCTCCGAGATTCCCGCCATCGTCAACTACTACGTCAACCACTACGCGGCGAAGTTCGGGCGCAGCGACGTGCAGATCACCTCGCAGTCCGTCGATCTGCTGATGGTCTGCGACTGGCCCGGCAACGTGCGCCAACTCTGCAACGAAATCCAGCGCGTGGTCGCGCGCGCGGAGGACGGCGCGGTCATCACGCCCGAACAGCTCTCGCCGGAGTTGCGCCGCATGGCCGTGCCCGTCGCGCCGCCCGACACGGGCGCGTCCGCCGCCTCCTCGCCGCGCGCCGCGGTCGCCGACCTCGCCGGCCGCCACACGACCCTCGCCGACGCCGTGGACGAACTCGAACGCCAGATGATCGCCGACGCCATGCGCCGCCACAACGGCAACATCTCCCGCGCCGCCCGCGAACTCGGCCTCACACGCCGCGGCCTCTACCTCAAACTCGAACGCTACTCCCTCAACGCCGCCAGCGCGTGAGTGCTTCGCCCTTCGCCTTTCTACTTTACGGTAAGCCTGAGACCCGCGCGCACGAGCAGCGGCGGCCCCTGCGTCAAGACCGGCGTGCGCCCGGTCTCGTAGCGTTGATTGAACAGGTTCTCGGCGGCGGCGAAGACGGAGAGGCGGCGCGCGAGGGGGCGCGCGACGAGTGCGTCGAGCGTGAAGTAGGGCGCGAGGCGCAGGCGATTCTGATCGTCGTCGAACTGCGCGCCGCTCGCGCGCGCCTGCACGCCGAACGTGAGACCCGCCGAGTCTGTGTAGCGCGCCTGCAAGGTCAACTGTTGGCGCGCGACCTGCGGCACGCGCAAGCCTTCGAGCGCGACGTTCGCGGGGAAGCGCGTGACGACCGAATCGGCCAGCAGATAGCCGCCCGTCAGCGTCCAGCGCCGGCCCGCGCGCGCCTCCGCTTCCAACTCAAGTCCGCGCGTGCGCGTGCGCCCCAAGTTCTGCCGCTGGCGCGTGACGAGCGCGGGCGTGACCGCGAGCGTCACGTTCGCCACGGGGCGCGTGATCTCCGTCCAGAAGAACGTGCCGCGCACGCTCAAACGGCCGCCGAACCCTCCGGCGCGCGCGCCCGCCTCGCCGCCCGTCAGACGCTCCGCGCGCAGACGCTCGTTCGCCAAAGTCTGCACGTCGCCCACGCGGAACGTGCGGTAGAGTTCGTTGAGCGTCGGCTGGCGGAAGGCCCGGTAGGCCGAAGCCGTCAAGGAGAAACTCGCCGACACTTGATAGAGCGCGGCGAGGCGCGGGCTGAACGCCGTCTCCGTCCGTTCGGGGAAGACGTTGACGGCCGTCCCGCCGCCCGGTCTGAGCGGGCGCGTCGTACTCGCCGCCGCGTAGTTGCGCCAAGCGTCCGCGCGGAAGCCGGCCGTGACGAAGAGGCGCGCGCCGAGGCGCACGATGTCCTCGGCGAAGAAACCGGCGGTGCGCTCGCGCCCGCCCGCGCCGACGAGCGACGAAGCACGCCCCGCGACATAGACCGTCTCGTCGCTCGCGCCGCGCACCTCGCGCCAGTCGAGACCGGCGACGAAGGTCTGGCGCGCGCCGAACGCGCGCGTCCATTGCGCGCCCGCGCCGAAGACCTGCGCCGGCACGCGCTGCACGCGCGTCAGCGTCTCGCTCATGCGGTCGGCGGCGACGGCCGAGAAGTTCTGATCGAACAGTTGCGCGCCGCCGTAGGCGCGCAAGGTGAGCGCGCCCGCGCGCGCCGACGAGAAGTCGCCGCCCGCGCTCAGTTGGCGTGCGTGTGTGCGGTTGGTCTGCGAGGGCGTGCCGTTGGCGCGCGCCTCGCCGAAGAGCGCGCCGCGTATGAAGAGGCGCGCGCCCTCGGTCAGCCGGCGCGCGAGCGTCAACTCGACGGTCGCGTGGCGCGCGCCGGCCGGCGTGTCCACGCGCCCGCGCTCACCTTCGGCCACGAGCACGTAGCCGCGCGTGCTGAACGACTCGGCGGCGACGCTCGCCGCCCAGCGCCCGCGCGCGCCGCCCGCGTAGAGCGCCGCGTCCGCCGTCCGCTGGTTGCCGTAGGCGAGTTCGAGTTCGAGCGCGCCCTCTTCCGGCCGGCGCGTGACGACGTTGACGACGCCGCCCAGCGCGCCGCCGCCGTAGAGCGCCGACGCGCCGCCGCGCAAGACTTCGACCTGGCGGACGCCCGCGCGCGGCACGCGCCCCCAGTAGACCCAGCCGCCGAACGGATCGTTGATGGGCACGCCGTCGGCGAGCACGACGGCGCGGCTCGCCCCGCTCGCGCCGACGCCGCGCAGAGAGACGCCCTGCGTCGTCGGGTTCGCCGTGCGGCTGCCCGCGCGGCGGAACAGTTGGAAGCCCGCGACCTGCCGCAGCGCGTCATCGAGCGTCGCGGCGGCGGTGGCGGCCAACTCCGCCCGGCCCAGCACGGCGACGCGCGCCGCCGTCTCGCCCAGACGCGTCTCGACGCGCGCCGCCGTCACCGTCACCTGCTCCGCGAGCGGCGCGGGCGCGAGTTCGATGACGAACGCGGCCGCGTCATCCGCGCGCCACACGCGCGCCGCCGCGGCGAAGCCGCGCGCTTGCACCGACACGACGCCGCCCGCGCTCGCGTCTACACGCGCGAACGAGAAACGCCCGGCCTCGTCCGTCGTCGTCCGCGCGTCCGCCTGCCCCGCGCGGCGCAACGAGACCTCCGCGCCCGCGACCGGCACGCCCGCCTGATCGAGCACGACGCCCGCCACCTGCGGCGCTTGCGCGCGCGCGCGCGGGCCGGCGAATGTTAGCGCGACGAGCAAGCCTAAAACGGCGCACCGCCTTCGCGTCCTTTGCGGCCCTGCTTCGCGGCCTTTGCGGTTAAAAAAAACTCTAACCGCAAAGGCCGCGAAGAGAAACGCAAAGGGCCGCAAAGGGTTTCGCGCGTGCGTCATGGCTTGATGGCGATGCCCCAGGGGCCGTCGCCGGCTTTGATCGTCTTGACGACCTTGTTCGTCGTGGTGTCTATGACCGACACGTCGTTGGAGAGACCGTTGGCGGTGTAGAGCTTGCGCCCGTCGGGCGTGAGCGCGACGCCCCAGGGGCGCTGACCCGTGGGCACGAGCGCGACGAGTTGCCGGCTCGCCGCGGCGATGACGGCGACGCTGTTGCCGCGCCCCGTCGCCACGTAGAGGCGCGCGCCGTCGGGCGCGACCGCGACGCCCTTCGGCTTCAACTGTTGCGCGCCCTCGCCGCGCGGTAGCCGGATCGTGTCCACCACCGAATGATCTTTCGTGTCCACGACGGCGACGCTGTTGCCGTTCTCGGCCGTGACGTAGGCGCGCGCGCCGTCGGCCGTGAACGCGGCCTCGCGCGGGCGCGCGCCGACCAGGAAGGTCTTGACGACACGATTCGTCGCCGCCTCGATGACCGCGACCGTGCTGCTGTTCTCCGACGTGACGTAGACCCAGCGCCCGTCGGGGCTGAGCGCGACGCCCTCCGGCTCAAGCCCGACGGGCATCGAGGCGACGACGCGGTTGGCCGTAACGTCCGTGACGGAGCACGTGCCCGCGTCCTCGTTGGCGATGTAGAGGCGCGCGCCGTCGCGGCTCAGCGTGAACGACTCCGGGTCTGTGCCCGCGTCGTACTTGGCGACGACGCGCCCGCTGCCGGCATCAATCTTAGCGATCTTGTCTTCGCCGGGCTGCGCGCGGTTCGTCGGGTAGCTCAGCGCGACCCACACGCTCGCGCCGTCCGGCGCGACCTGTATGCCGCGCGCCCGCGCGCCCACTTTGATCGTCGAGACGACTTCATCAGTCCTCGTATCAATCACCGTGATCGTCCCGTCGCGCTCGTTGCTCACGTAAGCGCGCGGCCCCGCCCGGCCGCAGGAAAGGCAACAGGCCAGAAGCAAAAGGCAAAGGGCAAAAATGATAGACAGAACCTCACTGCGAGGAAGCTGTCTGACACTTTTGGCTCTGGCCTGTTGCCTCTGGCCTGTTGCCTTCACGCTTCTCCTTCTTCGAGCGGCGCAAGCTCTGTGACGGGGCAGCGCAGGCGCGGGCGCGTGGGGTCGCTTAGGTCGAGCTTGTCCCAGGGCACGCGGTAGCCGCCGTGCCTGCGCCGCGCGCCGAACACCTTCAGCAGCTCGCGCCCGACGCGCCACGCCGCCAACCGCTCGAACAGCGCGTAAGTGCCGATCAGGTACTCGATGACGAAGCACTCGCCCCGGCGCAACTCCGCGCGCACCTCTTCGAGCCGGCCGACGGGCCGGCCGTTCAGCGCCAGCACGCGCCGGCTCAGCAACAACTCGACATGTATCTCCTGCCGCGCCATCGTCATGCTCCGGGGATGCGCCCGATGACGTGCTCGCGCAGCCAACGCTCCCACGCGAGCGCGGGCGTCCGCTCGGCCTCGACGCCGACGGTCACGTCGTTGCCCGTCGGCGTGACCTTAGCCCAAGGGATGCGGTAAGGGTCGGCCTGCGCGCGCCCGCGGCGGCGGACGAAGCGCGCGAGCCACGCGCCGAGGCGCGGGTGCAGGCGCGCGGCCTGCGTGACCGCGCCCACTTCGATGCCGACGACGCGCGGCTGCGCGCCCGGCTCCCACGCCAGCACGATGCCGTCCACGCGCCCCATCTTGCGCCCGCGGCGGTCAACCAGTTGCTTGTCCAGACAGTCTCGCACCAAGTCCATCTTAACTGCCCCCGAAGATTTGCAGCGGGATCGTCACGACCGCCAGGACGAACGCCAGCGCCACGACGAAGAGCACGACCGCGTTGCTCAGCCGGCCGTTGACGTGCCGCCCGACGTAGTGCTCGTCGTTCATCAGGAAGAGGAACGGCACGATGGCGAGGGGCAAGGTGGCCGCGGTCAGCGCCATCGAGGAGACGGTCAGCTTCAGCGGGTCGGGGCCGACGCCGATGAGCAGCGCGCCGAGCGCGACGACCGCGGTGTAAGTCAGACTGAAGCGCGCCTCGGCCTTCGGGCGCTGGTTCTCGCTCCAGTTCCAGCCGAACCCCTGCGCCACCATGTAAGCGAGCGCCAGCGTGATTTCAAGCGCCGCGCCCAGGCACGCGACGCCGAGCGCGGCGGCGACCAGGCGCACGCCCCAGCGCCCGAAGGCGTCCGTCAGCAGCGGCGCAAGCTCCGCGTAGTGCTCGACCCGCACGCCGCGCGGCAGGAAGACCAGCGCGGCGACCACGAGCACCGCGGCCGAGATGACCGAGCCGAAGCCCATCCCGCCGGCCGCGATGACGCGGTTCGCGTTCAAGTAAGTCTCGTCCCACTCGTCCTCGACCGCGCCCGACGAGTAGAAGAACATCAGGCAGGGCGTGATCGACGCGCCGAGGATGCTGACGGCGATGAACCAGTAGCGCGCGGCGTCGTGGTCGGGCCGCGTGGGCAGCAGCCCCGCCGCGACCGCCGCCCAGCGCGGGTGCAAGGCCCACGCGCCGACGACGAAGCAGACGGTCACGAGGCCCAGGGCCGAGACGCCCTGCTCGATCACGCTGAACGTCCCCTTCCAGATGATCAGCCACACCGCGACGGCCACCAGCGGCGTCCACCAGCGGTAGCCGACGCCCGTCACGAATTCGAGCGCGACGCACACGCCGCCGATCTCCGCGCTCAAAACCAGCAGGCTGACCAGCGCGATGACGACGAGCAGCAGCAGGAAGTAGCGCAGCCCGAACCGCTCGCGGATCGCGTCCGGGATCGTGTGCCGGCTGACGGCCGCCAGCCGGCCCGACTGCTCGACCAGAAACATCACGCACAGGCCGCCGAGGGCGACGGCCCAGGTCAGGCGGAAGCCGAAGAGCGCGCCCGCCTGCGCGGCCGTGGTGATCGAGCCGATCTCCAAAAAGCCGCCGACGCTCGTCACGACGCCCAGCGCCATCTCGACAATTTTCTTCATGGCGTGCCCCGCGCGCCGGCCCGCAACACGATGACGACCGCGCCGTGTGCCGACACGCTCTTCAGCCTCGCGTGAGCGTCGCGCGCTGCTCGCGCCGCGCGACCCGCGCCTCGGACGCGCGCAGCCAGCCGGCGAAGAGTATCAGCCCGGCGAAGACGTAGACCAGCCCCGCCGGAATCCACATGATGAGGCCGCCGAGTTGCTGGTCTTCGAGCGGCGTCAGGCCCCACGTCTGCGTCGTGTGTGCGTAAGCCGGATACCACACGTCGGCGGCGAACGTGATGAGCGCGCCGAGCAGCCCACTGTGCAGCGCGGTCGTGAACAGGTAGAGCACCGCCGCGCCGTAGCCGGCGACGCCCTGCCGCCCGTGTACGAGCGCCCACCAGAACAGCAGCGCCGACAGGAAGAAACTCAGGTGTTGCAGCGTGTGCACCCACTCGTGTTCGAGCACCGCGCCGAACAGCGCCGGCACGTGCCAGACCCAGAGCGCGACGGCGTGTACGGCCCAGGCGGCGAGCGGGTTGGTCAGCGCGCGCCACGCGCGCCGCCACCAGGACTGTTTAGTCAGCGCGCTCAAACGCCGCGCCCACGCGAGCGGCAGCGCGCGCAGGTAAGGCGCGACGGGCCGGCCCAAGACCATGAGCGGCGCGGCCACCAGCATCAAGACCTCGTGCTGCGTCATGTGGGCCGAGAAGAGCACGCGCCCCCAGGGGTGCAGCGGCGAGACGAGGGCGACGGCGAGGGCCAGCCAGCCCGCCGCGTAACAGCGCGCCTCCCAGCGGCGCACGCCGCGCCCCGCGCCGCCCTCGCGCCACATGCGCCGCACGCCCAGCCAGTAGAGCGCGCCCGCCAGTATGAGCGGCACGACCGCCCCCGGCTCGAAGCTCCACGCCCGCGCCAGATCGTGCCACGTGTGCGGCTTGCCCTCGTGCGCCAGCGCCGGCACGGCAAGGAAAAGTAAGAAGAGTAGGCAGTAGGCAGATGGCAGGAGGCAGAAAGGAGAAGCCAGGAGCCGGAGGCCAGAAGCCGGTAGGGCGACGGTCGAGGACGCGGCGGCAGCAAGGCCGGCCTTGGTGACAGGCCGGCCCATCACCAAGGCCAGCTTTTCATTCTGGCCCCTGGCTTCCGGCTCCTGGCTTCTACTGCCTACTGCCATCTGCCTACTGCCTACTCTTCTTCACGGCTGGCACGGGTGCAGGACGAAACTCGGAATGCCTTGCGCGAGGATGGCGAGGCAGAACATGGCGCTCAGGAGCAGACCGAGGAGACCCATGAAGCGGCTGCGCGCCACGGCGTCGCCCGCCTCGGCCTGCCAGCGCGCGCCCGCCTGCCGCCAGTTGCGCCACGCCAGGAGACCGCCGCCCGCCGCCAGGAGCAGCGCGCCGACGGTGACGACGTGCAGCGACAGGTTGCGCCCCGCCTGACAGGCCGGCTGCACGAGCAGGTACGACAACTCCATCTGCAAAGCCCACACGCACGGCGCGACGAGCACGCCCGCCCACTGCATCAAGACCTCGCCCCAGCCCGCGAACCTCTGCTCCGTCTCGGCCAACGCCACGTCGTTCCCCTCCTCGTCACTCACTGCAAGCGCGGCGTGAAATAGACCATCGCGTAGAGCGGCAGCCAGACGGCGACGACCCAATACCAGTAGACGGCGACGACCGTGATGTCCACGCGGTGCTTCATGTCGAACGGGCGCAGGAAGACCCAGAGCGTGAGCAGGAACACTTCGAGCGTTACCGTCAGCAGGTGCAGCGCGTGCATCCCCAGCGTGAACCAGACGACCGAGCCGTAAGCGTTCGCGTCCCAGCGGAACTTGACGGCCGCGAACTCGAAGCCGCGCAACGTCATCGAGACCGCGCCGAAGAGCAGGCACAGCGCCAGCCCCACGCGCACCGCGCGCCGGTCGCCGCGCCGCGCCGCCCTGTCCGCCACGAACATCGGTATGCAGCCCAGGAGCAACAGGACGACGTTGGCCGTGGCGGCGGGCAGTTCGGGCAGCGGGCCGAACGGGTGTGGCGAGGTGTGCAGCGGCGGCGGCCAGAACTGGTAACGCTGCCGCAGGTAGAAGTAGGTGGCGACGAGGATGCCGAACATCGTCGTCTCGATGGCGAGCAGCCCCCAGTTGCCCCACCAGACCGGCTCGCCCACGTCGAAGGTGTGCGTCGGCATCTCCGACACGTCGATCACGTTGCGGCTCGCGCTCATGCCCCTTCCTCCAAAGGTCGCGCGCGCGGCGTCGGCTCGAGCTGCGGCGCGGGCGGCGCGGGTTGGGCCGCGCGCCCCGGCTCGTTGCCGGACTTCGGGTCAGACCAGAACCAGCCGAACAGCGCGAGGAACGCGAGCACCGCGCCGACGGCGAAGGCCCACGGCGTGAAGATGCCCGGCGCGAACGCGGCCGCCGTGGCCAGCGCCACGAGCAGCGGCCAGATCGAAGGGCCGGGCAGTTGGTAGCGATGCCCCGGCGCGGCGTCGAGCACGTGCGTCACCAACACCTCGCGGCAGTCCGTCTTGAGTCCGACGACGACGGGCGCGTCCGCGTCGCTCTCCCACACGGCGTAGCGGCCCTGCACGGTCGGCAGGTAGACGAAGTTGTAAGCGGGCGGCGGCGACGCGGTGGCCCACTCAAGCCCCGGCGCGTGCCACGGGTTGTCGCCCGCCACTTCGCCCGCGCGCCGCGCCCACAGGTAGTTACCCAAGAAGACCGCGACGCCCGCCGTCAGCAGCAACGCGCCGAGCGAGGCGAGCAAATTCAGATCGCCCCAGCCCGTCTCCGGCAGGTACGTGTAGACGCGCCGCGGCATCCCTTTGAGACCGAGTTGGTGCATCGGGAAGAAGACGAGGTTGAAGCCGACGAACATCAACCAGAAGTTCCAGCGCCCGGCGCGCTCCGACAGCATCCGGCCCATGAACTTCGGGGCCCAGTAGTAGAAAGCGCCGAAGAGCGGGAAGACCGCGCCGCCGATCAGGACGTAATGGAAGTGCGCGACGACGAAGTAGGTGTCGTGCACCTGTAGGTCGAGCGGCACGGCGGCGAGCATGACGCCGGTCAGCCCGCCGAGCGTGAAGATGGCGACGAAGCCGAGCACGAACAGGAGCGGCGTCTTGAGTCGCAGCTTCCCGCCCCACAGCGTCGCCAGCCAGCAGAAGATTTGTACGCCCGAAGGGATCGCGATCATCATCGAAGCGCCGGTGAAAAAGCTCTGGCCCAGTTGCGGCAAGGGCGTCGCGAACATGTGATGCACCCACAACCCGAAGCCGAGAAACGCGGTGGCGATGAGCGACAAGACCATCGCCGTGTAGCCGAACACCTTGCGCCGCGCGAACGCCGCCACGATGGCCGAGACGAAGCCCAAGGCGGGCAGGAAGATGATGTAGACCTCCGGGTGGCCGAAGAACCAGAAGACGTGCTGGTAGAGGAGCGCGTCGCCGCCCTCGGCCGGGTTGAAGAAGTGCGTGTCGATCAGGCGGTCGGAGGCGAGGAAGGAACTCGCCAGCATGACCGCCGGCATCCCGAAGATGATCATGAACGAGCTGATCACCTGCGTCCAGACGAAGAGCGGGACGCGGTTCAAAGTCATCCCCGGCGCGCGCTGCTTGAAGACCGTGACGACGATCTCGATTGCGCCGACGAGCGCCGCGATCTCCGTGAACGTGATCATCTGCGCCCACACGTCCACGCGCTTGCCCGGCGAGTAGCCCGGCCCCGACAGCGGCACGTAGGCGAACCAGCCGGCGTCCGGCCCCGTGTGCAGGAAGAAGCTGACGTAGAGGAAGAGGCCGCCGAACAGGTAGGCGAAATAACCGTAGGCGTTCATCCGCGGGAAGGCGACGTTGCGCGTCCCGATCATCAGCGGCACGAGGTACAGCCCGATCCCTTCCATGATGGGCACGGCGAACAGGAACATCATCGTCGTGCCGTGCATGGTGAAGACTTGGTTGTAGAGGTCTGGCCCGAGCACGCCGTTCTCGGGCCGCGCCAGTTGCAGGCGCATCACGGCCGCCTCGACGCCGCCGAGCAGGAAGAAGACGAACGCCGTGATGATGTAACGCGCGGAGATGTCCTTGTGGTTCGTCGTCGTCAGCCAGGCCCACAGCCCGCGCCCCGAAGCCCACGTGCGTTCGAGCGCGCGCCGGTCGGCCGCCTCGTCCAGCTCGCGCCGGTCCGCCCGCACCTTGCGCGCGGCCAAGTCGGGGTTGCGCGCCAGTTCGGTCTCCGCGCGCCGCGCTTCTGCCGCCCGTGCCGCCTCTTCTGTTTCCGCCGCGCTCATGCTCTTTACGTCGTCGCCTCGTCTGGCTTCGTGGTTTCAACTCAGTCCGGCTCACTGCAAGCTTTGCAGGTAGTCCAACAACGCTTGCAGGTCTTCGGGCGACAGACTGTTCGGGGGCATACGGCTGCCGGGCTTGACCGACTGCGCGTCCGCGACCCAATTCGCTAAGTGGCCGCGCTCGTTCGGCAGCGTGCCGGCGGCGATGGTCGTGCGGCTCCCGACGTGCGTCAGATCAGGCCCGATGCCTGAGCCGGCCTGCGTGCCGCGGATCGTGTGGCACATGACGCAGGGCGCGTTCATGAAGACTTGCTGCCCGCGCTGCGCGCTCGCGCTCGCGGGCTGCGCCGCCGCCATGCGCTGCCGCGTGAGCCACGCGGCGAACTGTTCGGGCGGCTCGGCGACGACGTAGAAAGCCATGTGCGCGTGCTGCATCCCGCAGTACTCGGCGCACTGCCCGCGGTACGTGCCGGGCCGGTCGGCTTGCAGCCAGAGGTACGCGATCTGGCCCGGTATCAAGTCCTTCTTGCCCATCAGGTTCGGGACCCAGAAGCTGTGGATCACGTCGGGCGCTTGCAGCTTGAAGGTGACGGGCGTGTTCGTCGGGATGTGAATCTCGTTGGCGGTCGTGAAGACGTTCTGCGCGTTCGCCGCGTCCAGGTAGCGCACCTTCCACCACCACTGCTGCCCCGTCACCTCGACGGTCAACTGGTTCGTCCTGTCCGCCGGCTCCCAGAGCGCGCGCCCCGTCACGAAGCTGGCGACGAGGAAGACGAACAGGATGACGACGGTCAGCGCGGTCGCGCCGACGACGACGTTGCGCAGCGCGCGCTCGGTCTGCGGCGCGGGCGCAAGCTCCGGCTCGTCCGTCACGTCGAGCGCCGTCGCGGTCTCGCGCCGCCGCACCCGCGCGCGGTAGACGGCGGCGAGCGTCCAGACCATGACGAGCACGAAGACGGCCGCGCAGACGTAGAAGAACAGCCACCACAGGTTTTCGATCCGACGGGCCTGCGGCCCCGCCGGGTCGAGCGCCGACTGCATCCCGCGCCGGCACGCCGCCGCGGAGACGCACGCGAGCGCCGCACCGAGGCGTGCCAGTGTCGGGCACAGCGGCGCGCGCGCGCGTCTCATCGCGGCATCTCCTCGGACTTCGACGGGCCCGAATTGACCGGCCCGCGCTGCTGGCTGCGCTGCTCGGACGGGTGCGCGCTCATGTGATCGTCGCGCGTCGGCGACACGTCCTTGGGCAACTGCCCGCTCAGCGAGCGGACGTAGCCGACCAGTTGCCAGACCTGTCCGTTGGGAATCTTCTGCCGGAACGAAGGCATCCCGTTGGGCCGGCCTTCGACGACGGTCTGGAAGACGTTGGCCGGGTCGCTGCCGTAGAGCCACTTGTCGTCCATCAGGGGCGGCCCCATGCCGCCGCCGCCCTGCGCGTGACAGCCCGAACAGTTGTACTGCTGGAAGAGTCGCTTGCCCTCGTTGAGATCGTAGGCGCTCTCCTCGGCCTGATTTCTCGTGGGCGGCGTCGGCGCGGGCGCGCCCGGCGTCAACTCGCTCTGCGCCACCGGCGGGCCTTGCGCCCCCTGCGGCCGAAACTCCCGCCGCTCCCGCGCACACCCGCCGAGCAGGAGCAGCAGGAGGAGAGGGCTGAGGGCTGAGGGACGAGGGCTGAAGCGGGCCAGCAGGCAGTAGGCAGATGGCAGTGGGCAGAAAGAAGAAGCCAGGCGTCGGAAGCCAGAAGCCAGCCGCCGGACGGTAGAGGACGCGGCAGCAGAAACGCCGGCCTCGCCGACCGGCCGGCCAATGACTGGCCGGCCGGTCGGCAAGGCCGGCGTTTCATTCTGGCTTCTGGCTTCCGGCTCCTGGCTCCTACTGCCTACTGCCTTTTCATCCCTCATGCCTCAGCCCTCATCCTTTACTTGCGGGACGCCGTAGGCGTCGAGGAGGCGGTCGATGTCGGGGCGGCGGCGTTCGAGTATGTCGTCGAGGCGGTCGCGCAAGGCCTGCGCGTCGCGGCGCACGCCGACCGAGATGTCGTAGACGAACGGGAGGAACGGCTGATCGATCTGCGGCGCGACGGGCACGACCGCTAGCGGCGTCGCGGCGCGCGGCGCGAAGTAGCCGGCGAGCGGGCCCCACACGACCGCCACGTCCACCTCGCCGCGCGCGACCGCGCGGACGATGCGCGCGGGCGGGTTCGGCTCGCGGTAGTCGCCGTAGAGCATGAAGCCGCGCACGTTGCCGAGGATGTGGCGGTTGGCGAGCGCGTGCGCGGGCGGCGTGTTGGCGAAGTCATCGCCGATCATCTGCACGCCGATCCTGAGTTCGCGCAGGCGCGGATCGTCGAACGAGCGCAGATCGAGCTTCTCATCTTTGCGGTAGACGAAGACGTAGGTCGAGCGGTAATAGGGGCGCGTCGTCAGCGTCAGCTCGAACGCGGCGGGCACGCCCATCACCACGTCGCACGCGCCCGCCTTCAAGGTGTTGCGGAAGAAGCCGCGCCGCTGCGCCCACCACGTATACTCGACGCGCGCGCCGAGGTCTGCGGCGACCAACTCGGCCAGCTTGTTCTCCAACCCCTCGCCGCGCTCGTTCGAGAACGGCAGGTTGTTCGGGTCGGCGCACACGCGCAGTACGTGCCGCTCCGTCAGCGCCGCCGGCAACGGCTCCGGCGGCGGCGACGGCAGCGGCGCGGCGGCAGACGCGCCGGCACGCGCCTGCGTCTGTGCGCGCGTCGGCGCACCACCCTGGCGCGCACACGCGCACGCGCACGAAGCCAGCAGCACGACGAGCACACGCCGCAGCGCCCGCGCGCCCCGCGCCTTGCGCTCACAACGAGAAGACATAGAGGATGCCTCCTTTCGTCGTGTGCGCGGGCAGGTCGGTCATGGCGTTAACGAAGCCGAGCGCGGCGGTCGCGTCGCGCGGGTCGAGGTCGCCCGCGACGATTGCGCCCGCCCAGCCGCCGACGCCCGCCAGGATCGCCACGTACTGTTTGCCGTCCGGCCCCCGAAACGTCATCGGCTGCCCGATGATCCCTGAGCCGCACTTGTACTGCCAGAGCACCTGGCCCTGGCCTTCCGGGCGCGCGTCCACGGCCTTGAACCAGCCGTCCATCGTGCCGTAGAAGACCACGTCGCCCGCCGTCGCGAGCGCGCCGCTCCACACCGGAAAGTTCTCCTTGATGCTCCAGACCTGTCGGCCCGCGACCGGGTCCCACGCCTGGAAGACGCCGCGGTTGCCGCCCGGCCCCGCGTACATCCGCACGTTCATGCCGAGGTAGGGCGTGCCGGCGATGTAGTTGGCCTCCATGCCCTCTTCGTCCATGCAGAGGTTCTGGTGCGGGATGTAGAGCAGCCCCGTGCGCGGCGAGTAGGCGGACGGCTGCCAGTCCTTCGTGCCCGGCGCGGCCGGGCAAATCTCGCGCACGGTCTGGCCCATCTTCGGCTCTTTCTCCGAGACGTAGACGAGCCGGCCCGTCTTGAGATCGACGCCGGAGGTCGAGGTGACGTAGCCGAACGGGTTGGCGGAGAGCACTTCGCCCGTCGCGCGATCAAGCACGTAGACGTAGCCGTTGCGCTCGGGCCGGACGAGCACCTTGCGCGTCTGGCCGTTGATCGGCAGATCAAGGAGGAGTTGTTCGTTGATGCCGTCGTAGTCGTGCAGGTCGTGCGGCGACCACTGGTAGAACCAGCGCGCCTCGCCCGTGTCGGCGTCGCGCGCGAAGATGCCGCTCGTCCACTTGTTGTCGCCGGGTCGCTGCTCAGGGTTCCAGGGGCCGGGGTTGCCCGTGCCGTAGTAGATCAGGTTCAACTCCGGGTCGTAGGAAATCCAGCCCCAGACCGTGCCGCCGCCGATCTGCCACTGCCCCTGATTCCAACTCGACACGCCGAGGTCTCTGCCCTGATCCATTTGGTAGAACGGATGAAAGTTCGGCCCGATCAGACAGTCTGCGTCCGGGCCCGTGCTGTAAGCCTTCCACGCGAGCTTGCCCGACGCCGCGTCGAGGGCCGCCAGCCAGCCGCGCACGCCGAACTCGCCGCCGGAGTTGCCGACCAGCACTTTATTCTTGACGACCAGCGGGGCCATCGTGATCGTCTCGCCGACGTTGATGTTGCCGAGTTGCGCGCGCCAGACCTCTTTGCCGGTCGCCGCGTCCACGGCGAGCGTCTGTCCGTCGAGCGTGTTGAAGAAGACGCGCCCGTCGGCGTAGGCCGCGCCGCGGTTGACGTAGTCGCAGCAGGCGACGCCCTGCGAGGCCGCCTTCGGGTTCGGCTCGAACTTCCATTTCAAGGGCGCGCCGGGCTGTGTGAGATCGAGCGCGTAGAGGATGTTCGGGTAGGGCGTGACGACGTACATCGTGTTGTTGACGACGACGGGCGCGGCCTCGTGTCCGCGGTTGATGCCGGTCGAGAACGTCCAGGCGAGTTTGAGGTTCTGTGCGTTGCCGGTGTTGATGTCGGCGAGCGAGCTGAAGCGCGTGCTCGCGTAATCTTTGGCGGGCATGACCCACTGGCCGTCGTCCGCGGGGACGAAGGCGGGGACGCGGCCGCCGCCGACGGGCTGCGCGGCGCGCTGCGGCCCCAACGGCTGTTCGGGCGCGGGGCGCGAGCAGGCGGCGACGAGGATCAGGCTGAAGGTGATCGCGTTGAGGAGGAGTCCGCGCAGAGCCGGCCCGGCCGCGGCCGGGCTGTGTTGTGCCATCGCACCTCCAACGAGACGGAGACGCCCTCGGCTATCCGTCCGACTGCCCTCCGAGCGGCAGCGCCGGGACGCGCAACAGATTCCGAACGCACGAGACTGCGGGGGTTTGGTAGCATTCGCATCCTAGTACGCCTAAAGCTGTTCGAGCAGTACGTTAACGTACAGATGTCGCGCGGCGTGTTAGAATCGCGCCCAAGTCCATACCGTCTGGAGGAACGTTGACCGCCCACGCATCGAGCCAGCCCGAGCTCGCGCCGCCGCTCAAGTGGGCGGGCGGGAAACGTTGGCTCGTGCCGCGCCTCGCCGCCGTCTGGCGACGCCACGCGCACCGCCGCCTCGTCGAGCCGTTCGTCGGCGGCGCGGCCGTCGCGTTGGGCCTCCGCCCGCGTGCCGCGCTGCTCAACGACAGCAACCCGCACCTCGTCAACTTCTACCGCCAACTCCAACGCGGTCTCGTCATCGCCCTAACGATGGCCAACGACCCGCGGCTCTACTACGAACACCGCGCGCGCTTCAACCGGCTCGTCGCCGACGGCGCGGCGGACACCGCCGAAGCCGCCGCGCTGTTCGACTACCTGAACCGCACCTGTTACAACGGCCTCTGCCGCTTCAACCGCGGCGGCGGCTTCAACGTGCCCTTCGGCCGGCACAAGTCGATCAACTACGCGCGCGACTTCGGCGCGTACCGGCCCGCGCTCGCCGGCTGGCAGTTCACCGCGGGCGACTTCGCCGCGCTTGAGCTTGGCGCGACCGATTTCGTCTACGCCGATCCGCCCTACGACGTGGAGTTCACCGCCTACAGCCCCGGCGGCTTCGCCTGGGCCGATCAGGTGCGCCTCGCCGAGTGGCTCGCCGCGCACGCGGGGCCGGTCGTCGCCTCGAACCAGGCGACGCCCAAGATCGTCGCGCTCTACGAGCGGCTCGGCTTCAAACTCGAACTGATCGCCGCGCCCCGCATGATCGCCTGCAACGGCGACCGCACGCCCGCCGGCGAAATGCTTGCGAGCAAGAACATTTAGAGAAGCCAGGAGTCAGAAGCCAGAAGCCAGAATGAATAGCAGCCCTCGCTTCCGTCTTCCGGCTCACGGCTTCTGCTCTCCTTCTGGCTTCTGACTCCTGACTCCTGGCTTCTGTTCTTATGGGTACGCTTAACATTGATCGTTACCACGCGACGATGGGCGACGCGGCGTTTAAGGACGCGACGCGGCTGCACGACCGGCGGTTGAGCGAGTGTGAGGCGACGTTCTACGTGACGCAGCGGAAGCTCCCGTTCGCGCCGTGCCTGGGGCACGAGCGGCTCGTGCGCTCGCTCGTGGACAGCCAGATCGACCGCCCGCGCATACGCTTTCTGCAACAGGATCGCGGCGGGCTGGAACGCTTCGCGCGCGCTATCGAGGACATGGCCTTCGTCGGCGCGGTGCGTTGCGTCCGCCCCGGCACGATCACGTTCGCGGGCGAGCCGTTCGCCGACATCACCGGCGCGTTCGGCTTGACGCAGGCGCAGGAGATCAAGTTCGAGCACGCCTTCGACCTGCCGATGACGACCGCCTCGCTCGCCATGCAGTTCCGCATGGCCGCGGGCGACCGCTGGCTCTCCGACTTCTCCCTGCGCCGCAACGGCGACATCGAGCGCGCCGTCGAGGTCGCCACCTACGCCTTCATCGGCGGCTTCAACGACACGTCGAACATGGAGGCGGCGCACCGCCTCGACATCCCCGCCGTCGGCACGGAGGCGCACTACTGGCAGCAGGCCTACGTCGAGTACATGGCCGAGCCTGAGATCGAGCCGCGCACGGGCCGGCCCAAACACATCGAGCAGGTCGCCTTCGAGCGCTGGCTCGACGCGAACCTGCAAGGGACGACCTTGCTGCTCGACACGATTGACGTGCGCATGGGCGCGGTGCACGCGGCCATGGCCGCCACTTCGACAGACGCGCGCCGCCGCGCCTTCAAAGGCTTCCGCGTGGACTCCGGCGATCTGGCCGCGCTCGGTCGCTGGTGTCTTGAATTCTTCGAGGCGAACGGGCTGACGGGGCTGATGGCGATCCTGACGGGCGATCTGACGGTCGCGCGCGTGCGCGAGATCGTCGCGCAGTTCCCGGCGGTCGCCGGCTTCGGCGTCGGCACGAAGCTGTCGGGCGAAGTCGAGCGCGTCGCGGGCGTCATCTTCAAGCAGTGTCTGATCGACGGCCGGCCGACGCTCAAGGCGTCGAACACGCCGGAGAAGTCCACGCTGCCGGGCCGCCTGCAAGTCTTCCGCGGCGTCGGCGCGGACGGCCGCTACGTGGGCGACGTGGTTGGTCTCGACGAAGAGGAGATCGAGATCGAAGGGGCGACGACGGTCGAGCGCCTGCTCGTGCCCTTCTGGGAGCGCGGGCGCTACGAGCCGATCCCCTCGATCACCAAGCAGAAGGCGTTCGTCGAAGAACAGCGCGCCCGCTTCCCCGACATCGAGCACTACCCGCACAACCTGAGCGCACGCCTGCGCGCCCTGCGCGACGACCTCACCCACCTCATGCGCGTGGACGAATCCGGCTGGGAGCGCGTGCTGATTGCGGATTGCGGATTGCGGATTGCGGATTGAGGGAATGGCGCATTGGCTCAATGCTTCATTGGCTCATTGGTTCATTGACTCATTGAACCAATGAGTCAATGAACCAATGAACCAATGAACCAATTTCTTCTAATCCGCAATCCGCAATCCGCAATTTGGTGTATCATGCGGGCGACCGTGCAGGATTAATCACCATGAAACGCACCCCGACGGCTTACGCCTGCGTGACGCTGTGCCTCTGCGCGTCGCTCCTGGGCGCGGCCCCGCGCGCGGCGGCGCAGACCGCGACGCGCGGCCCCGCGCGCGACGCGCGCCCGACTGCTTACCTCGTCGCCGCGCCGACGGCCGGGCCGCGCCGACATCTGGTCGCGCCGCGTGCCAGCGCCACCGCCGACGGCACGCGCGTCACGCTCGCCGCCGACGCGCCGCTCGACGACTACGCGGCCTACGCCGACGGCGCGCGCTTCTACGTCCTCGTCCCGCGCGCGACCGCGCCAAGCGATCCGCTCGGCGGCGCGCTCAGCGGGCGCGGCTTCACGGCGGCGCAACTCGACGAGCGCGCGGGCGACGTGCTCCTGTCGTTCCGGTTGCAGCCGGGCGCGCGCGCGCACGTCGCGCAAAAGTTCAACCGCCTCGACATCGTCTTCACCGTCCCGCCCGACGCGGCGAACACGCAGCCGCCCGCGCCGCAGGGGCCGGCGCAGGTGGCCGGCGACGACCACGAGTTGATCCGACAACTGCTCCGGCGCATAGAGCAGTTGGAGGGGCAGGTCGCGGAGTTAAAAGCCAACGCCGCTAACACAGTCAACGCCAGCGCGGCCGACGCGAACGCCGCGGCCGGCGCACCGCACGGCGCGGCGCAGACGCAGACGCCCGCCGACGAGCCGGACGCGCAGGCGCAGGCCGTGCTCGACGAGCACGAGCACACGACGGGGCCGCACCTGCAAATCCAGGGCTTCGCCGACGTGAACTTCCGCGCCAGCAACCAGCGCGGCTCGACCAACTCGTTCTCGTTGGGCCAGCTCGATCTGTTCCTGACCTCGCGCCTGTCGGACAAGTTCAGCGTCCTCGGCGAGTTGATCGTCCAGCCGAACCCCGACAACTCGTTCAACTTCGAGATACACCGCCTGCTCCTGCGCTACGAGGCGAGCGACTTCTTCAACCTCAGCATGGGGCGCTACCACACGGCCATCGGCTACTACAACACGGCCTTTCATCACGGCTCGTGGTTCGCCACGGCCGCCAACCGGCCGTTCGTCTACGCCTTCGAGAGCGCGGGCGGGCCGCTGCCGCTGCACAACTCGGGGCTGTCGGCCACGGGGCGCATCCCTTCGGGCGGCCTGGGCCTGCGCTACGTCGCCGAGATCGGCAACGGGCGCAGCGCGCGCGCCGCGGCCGACCGCGCCGTCCAGACCTCTTTCGACGAGAACAACGGCAAGGCGTTCAACCTCGCGCTCGTCGCGCGCCCCGACGCCGCGCCGGGCTTGCAACTCGGCTTCTCCTTCTACCGCGACCGCCTGACGCCCACGCAAGCGCCCAACGTGCGCCAGGAGATCATGGCCGGGCACGTCGTCTACAAAGACCCGCGCTACGAGTGGCTGAACGAGGCGGTCGTCATCCGCCACGCGCCCGAAGGCACGGGGCGCGTCTTCTACACGCCCGCCATGTACACGCAGCTCGCGCGCCGCTTCGGGCGCACCAGCCCCTACTTCCGTTATCAATACTTCAACGCGCCCGGCGACGATCCGATCTATCGCAACACGGGGCGGCGCAACGGCCCCTCGGTCGGCGTGCGCTTCGACGTGACCGACTACGCGGCGCTCAAGGCGCAGTACGACCGCACGGAGCGTCGCCGCCAGCAGCCGCTCGACGAGTTGATCTTGCAGCTCGCGTTCACGTTCTGAACCGCGCCCGACCGCTTCCGTTCCGGGGTAAGACCTTCAGCCGTGCCCAAGCCGTTCGCAGCCTGCGCCGTCCTGCTCGCCCTCTTCGCCGCGCCGGGTCGGACTGCGCCCGCGCCTAACGCCGCGCCCGCGCCGCAGGGCGCGGACGTGGCCATCATCGTCAACCAGAAGAACCAGACGCGCGACCTCTCGTTCAACAACCTGCGCAAGCTCTTCATGGCCGAGCGCGGGCAGTGGCCCGACGGCACGAAGGTCGTCGTGGCGATGCGCCAGCCCGCCGGCCAGCCCGAACGCGAGGCGGTCTTGCGCGCCGTCTACAACTGGAACGAGGACTACTACCGCACCTACTTCCGCCAGGGGCGCTTCAACGAGAGCATCACGACCGTGCCCCGCGAGCTGAACTCGACCTACGCCATGATCCAGTACGTCCACTACACGCCCGGCGCAATCGGCTACGTCCGCGCCGATCAGGTGGACTACTCGAAGGTCAACGTCCTGAGCGTGGACGGGCGCAAGCCCGGCGAGGCCGGCTACCGCATCAGGTGAGCGCCGGGGCGACCACCGACGACAACCAACCCATGCAGCAACTGCTCAGACGCCACCGGTTCACGCTCGTCTTCGTTTTGATCGGCCTCGCCGTCGTGGCCGTCGGCTGGTACGTCATGCGCGACCTGCGCCGCGCCAACCAGCAGGTCGAGCAGTTGTACGGCCACTCGGCCCAAGCCCTCGATCTGATCGGCGACCTGCAATTCCAGACGCAGGAAGTGCGCCGGCTCATGCTCTACACCTTCACCACGTCCGACCCGAACCTGCAAGTCGAGTACGCCGACGAGTCGCACGCCGCCGAGGCGCGCATCACGCGCCTCATCGGCGAGCAGCGCGCGCGGCCGCTCGCGCCGCAACACCGGCAACTGATCGATCAGTTCGACCGCGACTGGGCCGCCTACCTTCAGACGCGCGACGACGTGCTCGGCACAGTCCTGCAAGGCAGCATCAACGACGCCGTCCGGCTCGACCAGACGGCCAGCGTCCCGGCCTTCGAGCGCGTCAGCGACGACCTCGAAGGCATCAAGCAGCTTTACAAAGCGGACGCCGAGCACCAGTTGGCCGAGGTCGAGCAGTCGTTCAACCACACGCTCTACAAGCTGTTCACGATCCTCGGCGTGACGCTGCTGTTGGCCTACGTCGTGATCCGCACGATCCAGCGCGGGCGCGTGCTGCGCGCGTTGGAGCGCGCGAACAACGAGCTACAGGGCGCGCTCGAACGCTTGCAGGCGACGCAGGTCGAGTTGCAGCACGCGAAGGAGGCGGCCGAGGCCGCCAACCACGCCAAGAGCGCCTTCCTCGCCAACATGTCGCACGAGTTGCGCACGCCCCTGAACGCCATCATCGGCTACAGCGAGATGTTGCAGGAGGAGGCGACGGACGCGGGGCAGGAAGAGTTCGTCCCCGACCTGAAGAAGATTCACGGCGCGGGCCGCCACCTGCTCGCGCTCATCAACGACGTGCTCGACCTCTCGAAGATCGAAGCCGGCAAGACCGAGCTGTTCCTCGAATCCTTCAGCCTCGCCGAACTGATCGAAGAACTCGAAGCGACCATCCGCCCGCTCGCGGCGAAGAACGACAACCGGCTCGTCGTCGAGGCCGACGAGCAACTCGGCTCGATGCGCGCCGACCTGACCAAAGTCCGCCAGTCGCTCTTAAACCTACTGAGCAACGCCTTCAAGTTCACCAAGGAGGGCACGGTCACGCTCAAGGTCGCGCGCGCGCCGGAATCGGACGGGCGCGAGTTCGTCACCTTCCGCGTCACAGACTCCGGCATCGGCATGACGCCCGCGCAGCAGGCGAAGCTCTTTCAGCCGTTCACGCAGGCCGACGCCTCGACCACGCGCCAGTTCGGCGGCACGGGTCTGGGTCTCGTCATCACGCGCAAGTTCTGCGAGTTGATGGGCGGGCGCATCTCGGTCGAGAGCGAGCCGGGGCGCGGCTCCACGTTCACCATCACGCTGCCCGCTGACGTGCGCGACCCGAAAGCGCCGCGCGTCGAAGCGGTCGCGCCCGACCTGCCCGCGCCGCCGCCCGCCGAAGCGAGCACCGTGCTCGTCGTGGACGACGACCCCGCGGCCCGCGAGTTGTTGCAGCGCACGCTCACGAAGGCCGGCTTCCGCGTCGAGTGCGCGGCCGACGGCGACGAAGGTCTCAAGCAGGCGCGCGCCCTTCGGCCCGACGCCATCACGCTCGACGTGATGATGCCCGGCCGCGACGGCTGGGCCACGCTCGCCGCGCTGAAGTCCGACCCGGAACTGGCCGACATCCCCGTCGTCATGCTGACCATCGTGGACGAGCGCAACAAGGGCTACGCCCTGGGCGCGGCCGACTACATGACGAAGCCGATTGACCGCGAGCAACTGCTCGCCATCCTCGGCAAGTACCGGCGCGCGGACAGCGGGGCGTGCGCCGCGCTCGTCGTCGAGGACGACGCCGTGACGCGCGCGCTGCTCGCGCGCCTGCTCGCGCAGGAGGGCTGGCAGGTGCGCGAGGCCGCGGACGGGCGCGCGGCGCTCGCCGAGGTCGCGCACCAGACGCCGCACCTCATCCTGCTCGACCTGATGATGCCGGAGATGGACGGCTTCGAGTTCGTCGAAGAACTCTACCGCCGCCGCGGGCGCGCGCACATCCCCATCGTCGTCATCACGGCCAAGGACATCACGGCCGAAGATCGCCTGCGCCTGAGCGGCTACGTCGAGAAGATTCTGGAGAAGGGCGACTACAGCCGCGAAGACCTGCTCGGCGAGATCAAAGACATGGTGCAGACCTGCGTCCGCAACCGCGGCCCGGCGTACCGATTTTAGATTGCGGATTGCGGATTAGCAGAACAGATCATGTCATCAACGTCGCTCGTCTTTCAATCCGCAATCCGCAATCCAGAGGGGGAGTGTCATCATGGCGAAGGTTTTGTTGGTCGAGGATAACGAGTTGAACCGCGACATGCTGTCGCGGCGGTTGGCGCGTAAAGGGTACGAGGTGATCATCGCGGTGGACGGGCAGGAGGGCGTTGAGTTGGCGCGGGCCGGCGCGTTCGATCTGATCCTGATGGACATGAGCCTGCCGGTGGTGGACGGCTGGGAGGCGACGCGCCAACTCAAGGCGGACGACGCGACCCGCCACGTCCCCATCATCGCGCTCACGGCGCACGCCATGTCGGGCGACCGCGACCGCGCGCTCGAAGCCGGCTGCGACGACTACGACACCAAGCCGGTCGAGCTGCCGCGCCTGCTCGAAAAGATGGAGGCCGCCCTGAAACGGACGGCGCGCGCATGAGCGACGAACCACGCCCCGACGACGACGCGCAGGTCGCCCCGCCCGCGCCCGACGAAGCCGAGTCCGCGCCGGCCGCGCCCGACGACGAGCGCGCGCGCGCGGCGTGGCTCGCCTACCTGCGCCACGAACTCGCCTCGCCCATCAACGCCATCATCGGCTACACGGAGATGCTGCTCGAAGGCGCGGGCGAAGACGAGGGCGTCGCCGCGCAAGCGGCCGACCTCGAAAAAATCCTCTCCGCCGGCCGCCTCCTGCGCGACCGCGTCCGCGAACTCCTCCACCCAGATCAGGCCACCGCCCACGCGCGCGACCTCAACGCCTTCGGCGCGCACGTCCGCCACGAACTGCGCACGCCCATCAACGCGGTCAACGGCTACAGCGAGATGCTCATCGAGGACGCGACCGAGGCGGGCCAGACCGCCTTGGTCGCCGACCTCGAAAAGATTCACGCCGCCGGGCGCAAGCTGCTCGACCTGATCGAAGAGATCGTCCGCTTCCCCGCGCTCGAAGCCGAAGGCGGCGCGGCGACGAAGCCCGTCGGCGAGGACGTGTCCTCGATGATCCGCAGCCTCGCCGCCACGATGCAGCAGTTCGCCGCCGCCGCGCCCGCGCAAGCCCACGAGGGCGGCTTGATCCTCGTAGTGGACGACAACGAGACTAACCGCGACCTGCTCTCGCGCCGCCTGCGCCGCGAGGGCTACGAGGTCGAGTTGGCGGCCGACGGCCTCGAAGCCCTCTACATGGTCAAGCAGCACAAGTTCGATCTGATCCTGCTCGACATCATGATGCCGTGGCTCAACGGCTACCAGGTGCTTGAGCGGCTCAAGGCGACGCCGTGGCTGCGCCACATCCCCGTCATCATGATCTCTGCGCTCGAAGAGATCGACACCATCGCCCGCTGCATCGAGCTGGGCGCGGAAGACTACCTGCCCAAGCCCTTCAACCCCGTCCTGCTGCGCGCGCGCGTCGGCGCGTCTTTGGAGAAGAAGCGCCTGCGCGACCGCGAGCAGGCGTATCTCGAACAACTGCGCGTCGAGCGCGAGAAGTCCGAGCGGCTGCTGCTCAACGTCCTGCCCGCGCCCATCGCCGCGCAGTTGAAGGAGCGCGCGGGCGTCATCGCCGAGAGCTTCGCCGAAGCCACGATCCTCTTCGCCGACGTGGTCGGCTTCACGAAGATGTCTGCGCAGGTCACGCCCGAAGAGTTGGTACACCTGCTGAACGAAATCTTCTCGGCCTTCGACCAACTGGCGCAGCGCCACAAGCTCGAAAAGATCAAGACCATCGGCGACGCCTACATGGTCGCCGCCGGGCTGCCCCTGCGCCGCCCCGATCACGCCGAGGCCATGGCCGAGATGGCGCTCGACATGCACGCGGCCTTGGCGGAGTTCAACCGCGCGCACGGGAGCGCGCTCAACATCCGCACCGGCATCAACACCGGCCCCGTCGTCGCCGGCATCATCGGCACGTCCAAGTTCATCTACGACCTCTGGGGCGACGCGGTCAACACCGCCAGCCGCATGGAGTCGCACAGCCTGCCCGGCCGCATCCAGACGACGCAGTCCACCTACGAACGCCTCCACACCAAGTACGACTTCGAGCCGCGCGGCCTCATCAACATCAAAAGCAAAGGCGAACTGCCCACCTACTTCCTCATCGGCCGCAAGGGCTAGCTCACGCCTCCAAGATCAGCCCGGTGACTTCGGCGCGGACGCCGGTCGCGCGGCGCAGGTGCAGCCCGTCTTTCTTAGTGAGCGGCAGGTCGGCCAAGTCTGCGCGCGTCGTGAGGCGGCGCAGTCGGCCTTCGCGCACCAGCTCTTCGTCCACGGCGGCCCAGCGCCCGGCGTAGACGGTCGCGGCGGGCACGCCGAGCGCCGCCGCCTCGCGGTTCATCGTCCCGCCCGCGCTCACCACTAGGTCGGCCGCCGCCAGCAGGTTCGCGCCGTCGAGCGCCGCCCGCGGCACGATGAAGTTCGCGCCCGCGCGCGCGGCGTAAAGCGCCCGCTGCGCCTCCGTGCGCGCCAGCACCAACGTCTTCACGTCCGCCGCCGCCGTGAGCCGCGTCAGCAGTTCGTCGAACAACTCGTTCTCGAAACGGTGATAGAGCGCGTCGCGCGCGGGCGGGCGCACGACGACGAGCACGTCGCGCGCGTCCACGCCCAACGCGCGCAGGGTCGCGCCGAAGTTCGGGTCGGGCGCGAAGTCCGCGAGGTACACGTCCTCTTTCGTGCCCGCGTAGCGCCGCACCTTGCGCGCGTGCGCGCCGAAGCGACGTAGCGCCTCTTCGGGAAAAGCGCGCGGCACGACGACCCGATGCGCGAGGCGGAACGCGAGATGATTCGCCGGCTGGTGCTCGTAATCCATCAGCGTGACGACGCCGAGACCCAAGCCGCGCGCCGCCACGATCTGCGTGTAAGAGTTGTGGCTGACCGCGAGGTCGAAGCGGCGCCCGCGCGCCCAACGCGCGAGCGCCGCCGCGCGCCCCGCGAGGTTCGCCGCCTTCCCCGCCAGGCCACGCCCGCCGTGCCCGCCCACGACCGCCGGCCGCAAGCCCGCGGCTTCGGCCAACTCGACCGTCTGCGCGAACCGCCGCGCCGTCAACTCGACCTCGTGCCCGCGCGCCACGAACTCCGGCACCAGCGCCCCGAAGAACGGCACGTGCGGCGAGTTCGCGAGATCGATCCAGAGGCGCATAAGCAAAGAGCAGTAGGCAGTAGCCGGTAGCCAGTAGTCAGTAGAAGAACATGACTGCCGCTGACTGCCGGCGACGAGGACGAAAGACCACGAGTCTAAGACCTACTGGCTACTGACTACCGGCTACTGCCTACTGTTCTTCTTCCCTTCTATCAGTCGCGCCAGCGCGTAGAGCATCCAGGTCTCGGCCCAGCGCATGTGGGGCGTGCGGACGGTGCGGAAGCGGCGGCGCTGGTAGTAGAAGAAGCCGCGCGGGTCGCGCAGCGCGCCGAGCGCCCAGGCGGCGACGGTGCGGGCGAACGGGAGCGCGTCGGCGGCCGTGTCGTGTAGTTCGCAGAGGGCGACGACGGCGGCGGCGGCCGAGTGCGCGTCGGCCGGGTAGAGCCGGTCGGGGAAATACTTCGGCCAGCCGTCGGCGCGGAAGAAGTGCGCGCGCCAGAAGTCGTAGCCGCGCCGGAGCGCGGGCGCGAACTCGGCGCGTCGTTCGTCGTCGGTCTCGACGATGCGCGCGAGGCTGGTGAGGATGAAAGCGGTGTGGAAGTTGTCGGCCCAAGTTTGGTAGCTGTCCGCGCCGTAGGCCCAGGAGCCGTCGGCGCGTTGGCGGCGGACGACGTAGCGGGCGGCGCGGGCCGCCGTCGCGGACAACTCGCGCTCGCCCGTGCGCGCGCCGACCGCGGCCAGCACCTCGCCCGCGAGCAGGCTCGCGTTGAAGACGCGCGTCGTGTCGAGCGGCGTGTAGCTGAAGCAGACTTCTTCTTCGGTCTCCGCGGTGCGACGCAGGTCTTGGAGGATGAAGTCGCAGGTGGCGCGGGCCGTGCGCAGGTAGCGCGGCTCGGCGAGTGCGTCCGCCGCTTCGACGAGGGCGCGGGCGGCGAAGGCGGTCGGGACGACGGCGGGCGTGCCGCGCGGCGCGTAGAAGGCGCGCCCCTGCCAGTCGAAGTTGTAGCCCCACGCGGGGCCGCGCCAGCCGTCGAGTTTGTGCGCGAGCAGTTCATCGAGCAGCGTGCGGGGCGTCGCTTCATCTTCGTCGGCGCGCGTCGTGCGGTAGCGCGCGAGCGCGGCGAGGGCGGCGAGTGCTAGCCCCTTCGGGTTCTGCTCGCGCGGCACGCCGAGGAGCGGGCGCAGGTTGACGGGCGCGCGCTTGAGGGCTTGCGTCCAGGCGAGCCGCGCGAGGCGCGAGCGGCGGAGCGGCGTCGCCTGGAAGAGCCGGCTGTTGAGTGCGTCGAACGGATCGTGCCCGGCGAAGTCGCGCGCGCGACACCAGGCCCATAACGCCTGATAGGCGCGCTCAAGCTCCGCGCGCGTGACCGCCGCGCTCATCCCGCGCGCCCCGCGAGCGCGCGCAGGGTCGCGGCGAGATCGCGCCAGCAGTAGTAGACCGACGGATAGATGACCCCGCCCAGATCGTGCCGCCCGTGCCCGCAGACCTCGCCGCCTAGCTTGTCGTAAAAATCTCGGTACGGGTTCTGCGATAACGCTTCGAGGAAGACGCTGCCGCGCCCCGCATCGAGCAGGAACTGGCCGGCGCGGCGAAATAGCTCGCGCCCGATGCCGCGGCGCTGGTGCGAGTAGGCGAGGTAGATCATGTAAAGCTCCGCGGCGCAGCCGAACGACTCGCGGCGCGGGTCGCCCGCGTCGCAGACGCCGACGACCACGCCGCCGGCCTCCGCGACGAACATGCGGTACAGCCCGCCCCGTTTGTCGAGGCGCGACTTGAGCGCGACCGTCCGCTTCTCGACGGACATCGCGGCCAGAAATTCGGCCGGCAGCACGCCTCTGTAAGACTCCTGCCACGAGCCGACCTGCACGCGCGCCGCCGCCGCCGCGTCCCGTCCCGTCGCCGTGCGGTATGTGATCGCGTCGCTCATCCGTCCGGCCCGGAAAGATAACAGAGACGGCGCGGGCGCGCACCGCCCCGCGCCCGTTTCGCCGCCCCGCGGCGCTTCGGTTATAATCGGCGCGTCAACCCGAACAATCTACACCGAGCAGTCTGGAGTACGCGTGATGAAAACATTGCTTCTGGCCTCGTTCCTGCTGTGCCTGCCGGCGCTCGCGCTCGCGCAGGGCAAGGCGCGCGGCCCGGCCCGCCGCACGGCGGCCGCCGCCAAACAGCCGCGCAAGATTTTCCCGTACAACTACGCGATTGACGACCTGCCCAACGGCCTGCGCCTCGTCACCATCCCGACCGACTACCCGAACCTCGTCGCGCTCTACATCGTGGTGGGCACGGGGTCGCGCAACGAGATCGAGGCGGGCAAGAGCGGCTACGCGCACCTGTTCGAGCACCTGATGTTCCGCGGCAGCCAGAACTACACGCCCGAACAGCGCGACGCCATCTTGAAGAAGGCCGGCGCGAGTTCCAACGCCTACACGACCGACGACCGCACCGTCTACCACGAGGTCTTCTCGAAGGAAGACTTGGACGAGGTGCTGAAGCTCGAAGCGGATCGCTTCGAGCACTTGCAGTACCCGGAGAACAACTACAAGACCGAGACGCGCGCCGTCCTGGGCGAGTACAACAAGAACAGCGCCAGCCCGACCTCGAAGCTCTTTGAAGTCCTGCGCGAGACCGCCTTCAAGACGCACACCTACGCGCACACCACGATGGGCTACATCAAAGACATCGAGGACATGCCGAACCAGTACCAGTACAGCCTCGACTTCTACAAGCGCTACTACCGGCCCGAGTACACGACCATCACCATCGTCGGCGACGTGACGCGCGAGCAGACGCGCGCGCTCGTCAGCAAGTATTTCGGCAACTGGGAGCGCGGCTCTTACGTGCCCGACATCCCCAACGAGCCGGCGCAGGACGCGCCGCGCGAGGCGCACGTGGACTGGCCCAACCCGACGCTGCCTTATCTGGTCGTCGCCTTCCGCGGCCCCGCCTTCTCCGACGAGAGCAAGGAGAAGGTCGCGCTCGATCTGCTCTCGCCCATCGCCTTCGGCGAGAACTCGGACATACACCAGCGGCTCGTCCTGAAGGAGCAGAAGGTGGACTTCATCGGCGTCAGCTTCGACGATCAGAAAGACCCGGAACTGTTCGCCGTCTTCACGCGCGTCAAGAACCAGGCGGACGTGCCTTACGTGCGCCAGCAGATACTCGACACCTTCAAGCGCTACACGACGGAACTCGTGCCGCAGCGCAAGCTCGACGACACGCGCTCGCGCCTGCGCTACGGCTTCGCGCAGGCGATGAACAGCTCCGAGGCCATCGCCAACACGCTCGCCCCTTACATCGCGCTGCGGCGCACGCCGGAGACGATCAATAAAGTCTTCGCCGTGGCCGAAGAGGTCACGCCCGAAGACATGCGCGCGGCCGCGCGCCGCTACTTCGTCGAGAACAACCGCACCATCGTCACGCTCGCCACCAAGGCGGGCGCGAACACCGCGCGGAAGGAGGGTGAACGCTAATGCGTAAGCCGATGCGCCGCACGCTCGCAAGCCTGCTCGCCGCCGCCACGCTCGCACTCGTCGCCATGCCGACCCAAGCCCAACGCAGAACGACGCCGCGCGCCAGCGCGTCCGCCGCCAAGGCGGGCGCGGACGTGCTGCTGCCCAACCGCTCGCCGCTCGTCACCTTCCGCATCCTCTTCATGACCGGCGCGGCCGACGACCCGCCCGGCAAAGAGGGCCTGGCCAACCTGACCGCCGCCATGCTCGCGCAGGGCGGCTCGCGCCGCCTGGCCTACGATCAGATCATCGAGGCCTTCTACCCGATGGCCACCTCGTTCGGCGCGCAGGTGGACAAGGAGATGACCGTCTTCACCGGCACGACGCACCAGGACAACCTGCAAAAGTACTACGGGCTGATCAGCCAGATGCTCCTCGACCCCGGCTTCCGCGCGGACGACTTCAAGCGCCTGAAGACCGACGTGCTCAACTACCTGAAGAACATCTTGCGCCAAGCGAACGACGAGGAACTCGGCAAGGAGTACCTCTACAGCGTCATCTACGCCGGCCACCCTTACGGGCACGCCAACGTCGGCCACGTCGCCGCGCTCGAATCAATCACGCTCGACGACGTGCGCGCCTTCTACCGCCAGCACTACACGCGCGCCAACCTCGTCGTCGGTCTGGCCGGCGGCTACCCGGCGGGCTTCCCCGCCAAAGTCCGCGCCGACTTCGCCCGCCTGCCCGCCGGGCAGGCGGAGGCCAACAACTTCTTCACGCCCAAGCTCGACGCCGGCACGCGCGTGGACATCATCGAGCGCGACACGCGCTCGACGGCCATCAGTCTCGGCTTCCCCATCAACGTCCGGCGCGGCGACCCGGACTGGCCCGCGCTCGCCGTCGTCGCCTCTTACCTCGGTCAACACCGTTCCTCGAACAGCTACCTCTACCAGCGGCTGCGCGAGGCGCGCGGCCTGAACTACGGCGACTACGCCTACGTCGAATACTTCCCGCGCGGCATGTTCCAGTTCGAGCCTGATCCGAACCTGGGCCGGCAGCAGCAGATTTTCCAAATCTGGATCAGACCCGTCGAGCCGCAGAACGGGCTGTTCGCCCTGCGCGCCGCGCTCTACGAGTTCGACCGGCTGGTGCGCGACGGCATGACGCAGGAGACCTTCGAGGCCACGCGCGAGTTCCTGACCAAGTACTCGAACATCCTGACGGCGACGCAGGACGCGCAACTCGGCTACGCGCTCGACAGCCGCTACTACAAGGTCGGCAACTTCAACGACTACATGCGCGAGCAACTGGCGCGGCTCACGCTCGCGGACGTGAACCGCGCCATCCGCGAGCACCTGGCGACGAACCGTATGCGCATCGTCGTCGTGACCAAGGACGCCGCCGCCTTCCGCGACGCCCTGCTATCGGGCAAGCCCTCGCCGATCACCTACGTCTCGCCCAAGCCGCAGGCGATTCTCGACGAGGACAAGCTCATCGAAACCTACAAGCTCGACCTGCAACCCGACCACGTCCGCATCGTGCCCGTCGAGCAAGTCTTCCAATAACCCTTTGCGTACCTTTGCGGCTCTCCTTTGCGGCCTTTGCGGTTAAAGGTTTTAAGACCTAACCGCAAAGGCCGCGAAGCGGGCCGCAAAGAGCGCAAAGGCTGTTAGCCCCGAAACCATAAGCAGCCATGAACACCACACTCTCGCCCGACGCCGTCCGCGCCATCGAGGCGCGCTTGCAGACCGCCAACGCCGGCTCCGCCCGCCACTACCCCGGCGAGACGGGCCGCCGCCAGCCCGTCCACACCGTCTACGGCGGCGCGCACCTCTTCAAGTCCGACACGCCGCAGCGCCTCGGCGTGCTCGCCCTGCGCGCGCTCGAACAGTTCGCGCCCGATCCCTTCGAGTTTGCCCGCGCGCTCGCCCTGCCCGGCGCGGCAGACTTAACGGCCGAGCGCGCCCGCCTCGACCAACTGCGCGCGCCCATCGAGGGCGACGCCCCGCAGTCCGACGGCGCGGCGACGTTCGCACGCACCGTCTACGAGCGCGTCGCCGAGAAGCTGCGCCGCGAGCCGGTCGAGGACTTCCGCATAGACTTCGAGGACGGCTACGGCAACCGCCCCGACGCCGAAGAGGACGGCCACGCCGCCGCCGCCGCCCGCGAGGTCGCCGCCGGCCTGAAGGGCGGCACGCTCTCGCCCTTCATCGGCATCCGCATCAAGCCCTTCACCGAAGAGTTGCGCGCGCGCTCCCTGCGCACGCTCGACATCTTCCTCACCACGCTCCTCGCCGAGACCGGCGGCCAGTTGCCGCCCAACTTCGTCGTCACGCTGCCCAAGATCGTCAGCCCCGAACAGCCCGCGGCGCTCGCCGACATCTTCGACCTGCTCGAACCGCAACTCGGTCTCGCCGCGGGCGCGCTCAAGTTCGAGATGATGATCGAGACGACGCAGTCCATCATCGGCCACGACGGGCGCATCAGCCTGCCGCTCATGCTGGCCGCCGCGCGCGGGCGCTGCATCGCCGCGCACTTCGGCACGTATGACTACACCGCGAGTTGCAACATCACGGCCGCGCACCAGCACATGCTCCACCCCGCGTGCGACTTCGCCAAGCACATGATGCAGGTCGCCTTCGGCGGCACGGGCGTCTGGCTCTCCGACGGCGCGACCAACATCATGCCCGTCGCGCCGCACCGCGCGACCGACGACCGGCCGCTCACGCCCGAACAGGCGGCCGAGAACCGCCGCACCGTCCACCGCGCGTGGCGCTTGCACTACGAACACGTCCGCCACTCGCTCACCACCGGCTTCTACCAGGGCTGGGACCTGCACCCCGCCCAACTCCCCACCCGCTACGCCGCCGTCTTCGCCTTCTTCCTCGAAAGCCTCGACGCCGCCAGCGAACGCCTCCGCAACTTCGTCGAAAAGGCCGCCAAAGCCACCCTCGTCGGCGACGTGTTCGACGACGCCGCCACCGGCCAAGGCCTATTGAACTACTTCCTCCGCGCCCTCAACTGCGGCGCGCTCACCGAAGCCGAAGCCCTGCGCCTTTCCGGTCTGACGCTCGAAGAACTCCGCGCCGGCTCGTTCGTGAAGATTCTCAAAGGGCGGCAGCATTTGTGATAGGAATACGCAAGTTCCGGCTTGGGGCGGCCGTTGAGCCTCATATTATGGCGGGCATAATATGAGGCGATGAACTTTGAGATCGGCGGGAAGATTACGGAGGTTGAGACAATCGCGGTCGGAAGTAGCATTCGTATTCTTCCAGTCCTGCGGCGGAGATGCGGGCCAAGTCGCTGGCGAAAGCTGAAAGGCGTAGCTCGGGTTCGGTTGCGCGATGGTACAATCCGGCTGGCTGAAGTGCATTGGTTTGAGGCGCACGGCGTCGGCAAGAAGTTTATGAGGATCAAACGCTACCTTGATTAAGACCCATGGCGAACCGAAAAGACTCAACGCCACAGTTTGCCATCTGCATCCGAAGCGACGAGGCAGATTTACTGACGCCGCGCAAGATTTACCAAATCCTGCCGGACGAGAGTGCGGCGCAATCTAATTATGTGCGCGTGATAGATAATGAGGGCGAAGATTATCTCTACCCAGCAGACTACTTTATTTTCTTTGAGTTCCCGCGCGAGGTAGAGCGTGCTTTGTTGCGCGCCGCCGAATAGAGTGTCGCTGACAAATCTTTTGCCCCGCACGCCGCCCAACCAGTAATTCGACCGGAGTGAGAATCAACGAATTACCCGTGAGACTTTGAGTGACTATTCGGGTGCTCGCGGGACGAAGAAACGAGAAAGGCCCTTGCGCGCGCAAGGGCCTTTCTGTTTCGTGCCGGATGATTGCGCCGGTTACGCGCTGAGTTGGTCGGAGCCGGCCACCTTGACGATCTTGTTGTAGACGCCGAGGAGCAGGAAGGGCGCGACCCACTGGCCGACGAAGAGGCTGACCTTCTGCTTGCCGCTCACTTGCAGCAGCGCCGAGACGCCGATGGAGCCGAGCGCGGCCCAGAGGAAGAGATCGGACGGCAGCTTCGCCGTCTGCTGCTCGATGGTGCGGGCCACCGTCCCCTCGGTGTGCTCCGCGGCCTGCCCCGACGCGCCGGCCCGTGCCTGTGTCGCTGTTGCGCTCATAAAATTTCCCCCCTAAGTTCGTGTTGACTAAAACGAGCTCGGGCGTTAATCCGCCCGAACGATGGAGGCGGCATCTTCGCCGAGAGTGGTCGCCCGCGCGTCCGCAAAATCTTGCGTTTGTTTGTCGCCGCCGCCCGCAACGGCGCGCGCCGGCTCGATCAGGGCTTTAACGCTCCGGCCGGCGGCCACGTCGCGCAGGGCCGCGTCGGCCTGGGCGAGACCGTAACGCTTGAGGCTCAACTGCGCCCAAGGGGCGGAGCGGCCGGCGTCGGCCATGATCTGCACGCCGCGATAAAAGTGCGCGAAGTCCGAACCCCAACAGCCGCGCACTTCCAGGTGCTTGCGGTTCAGATCGCGGTGCGCGTTGAATGAAGTCTCGCCGTGATCCGTGTACTGCCCGACCACGACGACCCGGCCGGCGTCTCTGGTGTAGCGCATGGCTTGGGCGACCGCGACGGGCGCGCCCGTGGCTTCGATAGTCACGTCAGCGCCGCGCCCGTTCGTCTGGGCCAGCACCCAGGCCAACCGCTCCTGCTCCGCGTGCGCCTCGAAGTTGAGCGTCGCGCTCGCGCCCACGGCGCGCGCGGCGGCCAGGCGCGCGTCCGGCGCGCCGATGCACAGCACGCGGAGCGCGCCGCGCATCAGGGCCAGGATGACGGCCGACAGACCCACTGGCCCGCTGCCGAGCACGAGCACCGTGTCGCCGAGCGCGACCTCGGCGCGTTCGAGCGCGTGGATGGCGGTCGGGAGCGAGCAGCCGCCCGCCATGAATCGTTCCGGCGCGACGCCGCCGAGCCGCAGGCAGCGCGTGTCCGGTTTGAGGTAAAGCTGCTCCGCCCAACCGCCGCACAAGCCGTCCGCGAGACCGTATGTGATGCCGTAGACCTTGCGCCGCGGGCAGCGCGTCGTCGCCTTCGCCACCAGACAGTGCCAGCACGCATGACAAGTGCGGTGGACATCGAGAAACGTGACCCGGTCGCCTTCCGCGAACGGCCGCCCCTCCACGTCGGTCAGGCGGCCGCGGATTTTACTCAGACGCCCGACGGCGACGTGGCCCGGAATCAGAGGATAGGGCACGCCCGCCAGCCGCCCCTGTTGCAGATGCACGTCCGTCCCGCAGACTTCGCTCAACTCGACGGTCAGCAGCGCGGAGTCGGCCTCCAACTCCGGGGCCGGCACTTCGCGCACTTCGACCGGCGCACCCGGCTCAGGTATCAACGCCACCAGCACTCCGGCCATATGCCCTCCCATCAAACCTTCGGCGCGGCGGCCCGCCGCGCGCCCGCGAGGCCGCGCCGCGAGCGCCGCTCATTCTAGCCGCGCGCGGGCGTCTGCGCTAGAGTATGCTCGCTCGGCAGGAGGCCACAAACTGGAAAGGAGCAGTACCGATGAGTTACATGCAGGCGGAACCGCGCATGTGCTACCGCTGCGACTACACGACGACCAACGAGATCGAGCAGTGCCCGCAGTGCGGGCAGAAGCTGCGCACGGCGAGCGTGGTGCGCCGGCTCGGCTGGCTGCTCTTCATCCTGGGCCTGTTCCTCACCGCCTTCATGGGCTACATCACCTACGTGGTCACAGGCATCGTCTCGCACTCGGACGAGCCGGGCGCGACCTCGCGCTTCACGGGCGGGCCCGAGATGCTGCTCTTCATGTACGGCATCTTCGGCTTCGTGCTGCTGTTCGGGGTGGTGGCGATGGCGGCGGGCGCGTACCAGATCAAGACCGGCCGGCGCAACAAGAAACTCGCCTACGTCATCATCGGCCTCGGCATCATCTTCTTCGTCATCGGCTGGCTCGTCCGCGGCTTGCGCTGACGCGGCCGGAGACTCTTAAGCACGACGACGGGCGGGCGCGGGGCGATCAGAAGCG
>DASVPY010000117.1:0-91573 GCA_036389395.1 Pyrinomonadaceae bacterium | reverse complement strand
AATAGAAATCACGGTCGGCGAAGGCCAGGCTCATCGCCTGATAGATAGTGTTGATGTAGCGTGCGCTGTTATAGCCCATCGCCTTGAGGTCGAAGTTCTCCAGAATGTTCAGTGCCTCAAGCATGGCAGGGCCCTGCGTCCAGTGTGTGAGCTTGTAGACCTCTATCCCGCGGTAAGTGGTTTTGACGGGCTCCTCGACGCGCACCTTCCAGTTGGCGAGGTCTTCAGCAGTGATTAGTCCGCCCTCCTCCTTCGCGCCGCGCGCGATCTCCTGCGCGATGTCCCCCTTGTAGAAGCGGTCGTATGCGGCGTAGATCGCGTCGCGGCGATTTTTACCGGCGGCGAGCGCAGCTGTTTCGGCCTCGACCAGCTTGCGAAGCGTGGCGGCCAGCTCTGGCTGGCGGAATATCTCTCCAGGCTCCGGCGCTTCGCGCTTCTGCCCCGCGTGCGGCAGCATCGTGGCGCGCGAGTAACGCCACTGCTTTAACCATTTCTTCTCGCGCTCGATGGTGTTTGAGAGTTGCGCCTCGATGGGGTAGCCGTCGGCCATCTGGATCGCGGGCTCCAGCACCTCTTTGAGACTCAGCTTGCCATATTCGGCGAGCATGACGAGGATGCCTCCGGGCGTGCCGGGCGTGACGGCCGCGAGCGGGCCGTATTCGGGCGGATACTTCATGCCCTTAGACTTGTAGAACTCGGCGGTCGCCCCCGTTGGGGCCACGCCGAGCGCGTTGATGCCGATGACCTTTCCAGTGTGCGGGTTATATATGAGCGCCTGCGTCTCGCCGCCCCAGGAGAGCGTGTCCCACATGGTCGAGGTGGCGGCGATCATCGCGCAGGCCGCGTCTACGGCATTGCCGCCCTTGAGGAAGATCATCGCGCCGGACGTGGCCGCGAGCGGCTTGCCCGTGACGGCGACCCAATGACTTCCGTGCAGCACGGGCTTCTGCGTGCGCTGCGCGTAAGCCGTGCGCGCGCCCAACGGCGCAATCAGCAGGCCCGCGAGGACAGACGCGAGTAGTCTCTTACGCAGTCTCATCAAAGTTTCTTACGCTGTCTTATCAAGGTCTCTTACGCCGTCTCACCATCGCCCTTGGGCGCGCTCAGGTTTGCGTGCCGGCACTTCGCCACGCCGCGCTCCGGCCCCTGTGGATACCACCAGCCGGAGCCGCCGCAGTCGGGACACTTGGCGGCGTCCACGTCCGGCTTCGGCTCGGGCGCGCCGGCCGCTTCGCGTTCGAGTTGCGCCTTGTCCTTCTTCCAGAGGCGGCGGCGCAGGTGCTCGGTCAGGAACGCCGGCACGGAGGAGACCGAACCCGTGCGCGCGGCGGCGATCTTCAACTCGGCGGCCAGCAGATCGGCCAACTCGCCCCACTTGCCGCGCTCGCCCGTCTCCCTGCCGGTCAAATCGCGGTTCAACTGTCGCAGTTTTGCGAGCAGATCGGCGAACGCCTCATCATCATCAGATCTATTGTCTGGTATTAAAGTCTGGTGTTGCTCGGAAGTTGTTGATTCTAAAGGCGCGGAACCCACCCCACGTACCCCACTTTCTACGGGGGGTACGGGGGGTAGTTCCGTACGTACGTGGCGTGGGTGGCGTGGGGTAGGTGGGGTGGGTGGGGTACGTGGGGCCAAAGCTGCGCTCAAACCCACCTCTTCCGGCAGAAAGACCGTGTACTCGTTGCCCTCGTGCTTGCCGTCCGTGTAGTTGACTTCGACCAGCCCGACGGCGCGCAGGTGCGCCAGATTCTTTAAGAGCGTGCGCTCGGAGCCGATGCCGGACTTCTGCATGAGCGTCGGCTTCGGGAGCGTGATGCTGCGGCGGGCGACGACCGCGCCGCGCGTCAGGTAGTAGAGACAGTCGTAGAGCTGTTTGGACTTGCCGATGAAGTGCCCGCCGGGCACTACCTCGCGGACGATTGAGTTAGCGACCTTGGTGAAGTCGCGTTGGGGTGCTATCGCGCCGCTATCAGTGGGTGGCGTGGGTGGCGTGGGTGGGGTACGTGACGTGGGTGACGTGGGTGGGGTACGTTGTTCGATTTCTGCCGGTTTTCCCTCCTGTTTCTCGGTCTGCGCCAGCGCGTCTTGCACCTGCCCGAATATTTTCAACGCCGGGTGGTCGGCCGCCAGGGGCTTTTCCAGAGGCCTTTCGTCTTCGACCTTCTGACCCGGCATGACGGTCGGGATTACGCGTTTAGGCTTCTTCTCACTTGGCATCGCTCTTAACCACCTTCAGGTGCGGGGCCTTGGCCGACATGTTCAGGCGTTCGAGTATCTCGTCCGTCAGTTCGCTGTAGAGTTCCGCGCCGCGCGAATTGGGCGCGTAGAGCTGGATCGGCTGGTGCATGGAGGGCGACTCTTCGAGCTTGGTCTGCCGGTGGATGATGGTCTTGAAGAGCCGCTCCTTGGCCTTCTCCTGTATGGACTTCAGCGTCTTGCCGGAGACCGCCACGCGCGTGTCGTACATCGTGCAGACCGCGCCGAGGATGGCGAGCCGCTCGTTGACGCCTTGCGCGCCTTTGATCGCGTCCATCAGATCGTCGTAGCCGCTTAGGGCGAAGGGGGCGGCCTGGATGGGGATCAGGACGTGCGTGGCGGCGGTCAGGGCGGCGGTGAGCAGCAGCCCAAGGTTGGGCGGCGTGTCTATGATGACGAAGTCGTAGCGATCCGAGACTTCGCGCACGGCCGTCCGCAACTTGATGATGGCTAAAGGGTTCTCGCGGTCGAAGTTGGCCAGTTGGAGCTTCGCCGGCACGAGGTGCAGGTGTGGGATGGCGGTCGTGACGCGCTTCTCGCGGATGGAGTGGGCCGGCTCGCTCCCGCCGCCCAGGATCACGTCCGCGAGCGAGTCCGTGACGTTCTCCGGGTCGAGGAAAATCTGCGTGGCGTTGGCCTGCGGGTCTGCGTCTATGAGCAGCGTGGTGTATTCGCGCAGGGCCAACTCCGTGGCGACGCAGGCGGCGGTGGTGGACTTGCCGACACCGCCTTTCTGGTTGGCGACCGCGATGACAATCGTGTTCATGCCGCAAGCCCTCTGCGGACGCGCTCCGCGTCGGCGATGATTCGGTCTATGTCATCCTTGCGGACGCGCTTGGCGCGGCTGTCGAGCACGTCGCGCACGGTGGCGACGTTATACTGGCGCAGGAGTCGCCAGAAGGTGGTGCGCGACACGCCGAGGCGCTTCTGCGCGGCGGTCAGCGTTTCGGTCGCGAAATCTTCCCGCATAATGTTCATGTGTGGCCACTGATCCCTTCGGTCGAGATGCCGCCCTTTTATATCGGAAACGGATAGATGTCAACACATATGTTTCAACGGCGGGCGTGCGAGCAGATGTTTCACGGGCGCGGAGTTTAGAGCGCCGCGTTAGCCTGCGACATAGCTTTGCGCCGCCGGTTATAGAGCGGAGTGCTCGCAAACTGTGGCGCGTCGCATCGGGTGCGGCGAGTTAATCAAGCTGTGGCCGGCGTGCCGTAACGACTCACGAGGTCAAAGCAAGGTTTTGCAGACCGTGATGTTACACTACGCGAATAAGACTTATCGAACAGGTGAAATTTTAGAGAAAGTGATTGATGGGTACACAAACGCGTCAGTTGTGTATCCACGAGAGTGTGGTATAAATGAGGGCACGGCAAAGGGTCAGTCGGGCTTGAGAAGAGAGTTTTTCGTGCGCGAGGGTCGAACGATAGGGCTTGTTAGACTGCGTCTGTTGGCGCTCGTGCTGGCGCTGGCGCTCACCTGGTACGCGCTGAACCCCGCGCCCGGTGCTGTGCGCCCGGTCAAGCGGGCCGAAGAGCCGCCGGACGAAGAGCGCCGCGTGAGGGACGGGCGCGCGGGCGTTGACATCGAACTAGAGCCGGCGCGGGCCCGTGTCGTCGTAGCGCGTTCGGCCGCGCGCGCGGCGGACGTGAGCGTGGAAGACCTCGAATGGCCCGAGGTCATTGATGTCTAGCGACGCGGAGCACTTTATAGTCACACCGTCCGAGAGTACGGCCCTCCAGCGGCGCGACGCAGACCTGCGCGTGGCGTTGCAAGGCGCGGTCGCGCTCTGGGCTGCGGCCACGACGGGCGCGGGCGAGCGGCGGCCAGACCTGCTCCGGGATAAGCAGCGCATCGTCCTCTCATTCTTCTGCCGCACGGGGAAGCTGCCCGGCGAGGTCGAGCCGGCCGACGTGCAAAGCTGGCTGCGCGAACTGGAAGCGAAAGGCGTGAAGCCGGGCACGACCTATCAGCACGCCTGCCTGCTTTCGTCTTTTTACTCCTGGGCGATGAGCGACCCGGAGACGGGCCGGCACGTCCGCCGCAACCCGGCGCGGCTGGCGCGGCCCAAAGCGCCGAAGCCGTATCAGACTGAATCTGTGAAGGCGCTGTCTGACGAGGAAGTCGGGAAGTTAGTCGCGGTGGTGCGCGGGCGCGCGCAAGCCGGCGACGTGGTCGGGCGTAGAGACTACGCGCTGCTGTTGCTCTACCTGGCGACGGGCTTGCGCCGGCAGGAGGCGATCAGCCTGCGCGGGCGGGACGTGCAGTTGGGCGAGACGCTCGTCGTCGCCTACCGCGCCAAGGGCGGCGACTACAGGAGCAGGGAAGTGCGCGAGCCGCAGGTCAGAGCGGCGCTGCTCGATTACCTCACGGCGGCCGACAGGCTGCAAGCGCTCAAGACGGACGCGCCGCTCTGGACGCGTCACGACCGCGCGGGGCGACCCGGCGCGGCGCTGACCTCGCACTGCTTCGTCAAGAATTTGAAGAAGTACGCGAAAGAGGCCGGCGTTGAAGGCTTCCACCTGCACCGCACGCGGCACACGTTCGCGCGCATCGTCTCGGAAGTCACCGGCGACATCACGGCGACGCAGAACGCGCTCGACCACCAGAACCGTTCGACCACCAGAGTCTACGTCCAGCGCATCGCGGTCAAGCGCGACCTCTACAGCGGCGAGGTCTCGAAGCGTTGGGGCGGATAGCGGACGTGTCTTCATTCGATGGCGAGCATGAGCGGCAACCTATCGCGCGCACCGGCCAACGTACCGGCCGCCCGCCGCCCAGCGAAACTGACGGCGACTTAAAAACTATGACTGCGACCAGAGAAGCTATGACGGAACCGGCATACCCGGCCGCGCGCGCCGTCGCGCCCACGGCGCAGGCGCGCTTCGCCCGCCACATCGCGACGGCCCGACGGCAGGGCCAGCAAGACTTAGCGCCCGAACCCGACGCCGACACCATCGAGGCGATCATTGACGCCGCCTTCTGGGCCAGCCTGCGGCGCGAGGAGGGTTACGAGCCGACCATCTCGCTCGCCTACGTCCCGCCCGCGCTGGCCCGGCAGCCGCTCCTGTTCGCGCACCGACTCCCGCTCGCGCCCGGCGCGCTCTCGAAGCTCGCCCCCGCGGTCGAACGACCCGGCATACACCTCGGCGTCTGGCGCGACATGGACGGGTTGTACGTCTGGGGCACGACGCGCGCGGTTCCGAAGTTCTGCTTCGTCGTCGAAGTCATCGAGCCGGGGCTGCTGGTGATCAAGTACCGCCGCGGTCAAGACCCCGGCAAGTTCGTCAACGTCGCGGTGCTCAAGGGCGATCAGATCAAGGTGGTGGACGAACAGGGCACGGCTTTGCCCGACTGCCCGGAGTTGCTCACCTCGCTGCTCAGCTTCAGTTCGTCCGCCGCGCGCGGCGACGCGCTCAACATCCTCGTGCAACTCGCCGTCTCGATGCGCGCGCACAGGCGCGGCGGCTCGCTGCTCGTCGTGCCGCGCGACTCCGAGACGTGGCGCGAGTCCATCGTGTGGCCCGCGCCCTACTCGGTCGCGCCGCCGTTCTCCGAGTTGGCGGAGCTGTTGCGACAGGAGGAGGCGGAGAAGGGACGGCGCGAGTGGCAGGAGGCGTTGCGCCGCGCGGTGGACGCGGTCGCGGGGCTGACCGCCGTTGACGGCGCGGCCTTGCTCAACGATCACTACGAGCTGCTCGCGTTCGGCGCGAAGATCGGCCGGCGCGACGGCGGCGCGCAGGTCGAGCAGGTGATCTTGACCGAGCCGGTCATCGGCGGCACGGCCACGGTCGTCCACCCCGTCCAGTTCGGCGGCACGCGCCACCTGTCGGCCGCGCAGTTCGTACAGGATCAACCCGACGCGGTGGCGCTCGTCGCGTCGCAAGACGGGCGCTTCACCGTCTTCGCCTGGTCGCCCTGCGAGGCGATGGTACACGCGCACCGCGTCGAGACGTTGCTGCTGTAAGAAGTCGTAACAGCCTTTGCGTTCCAAGAAGTCGTAACGTCCTTTGCGTTCCTGCGCGGCTCGTCCATCCTGTCGCGCGAGTCTGTGCATCCTACGACCCGAACGCCGTGGCAACGGCCGCCGCTCGCACGGTTGCCGCCGACATGAAGCGCCGACAGAGGCCGACACAACATGCGCCAGAAGCCCGCCCTCGCCGTCACACTGATCATCACAACTCTCTTCACGTCCGCACCGCTGCCGCCGGCTCACGCCGCCGCGCGCACGGACGCCACTGCCAACGTGCAGACCAGTGAAGGAACGGACGCGAACGAGCGCGGGCTGCGCTTCCGTCTGAGCGAAGGCGCGGAGGAGAGCGCGCCGCGCCCGACGCCGAACGCTGTCGCGCCCGCCGAGCAGCTTTCGGCCGCCGAGACCGAACGCCTGCTCGCGCGCCTGCCGCCCCTCGCGCCCGCCGACGCGCAGGACTTCAAACTACGCGAGCGCAGTCTGCCGCCGCCGCGCGCGGGCGAGACGTTGCGCGCCGCGTTCGCCGCGCCCGCGCCGGCCGCAACACGCGCGCCCGCGGCCGGCGACGCGCCGCTCGAAGTTACGCGCGTCGCGCCCGAAGGCGCGGTCGAACTCGCGCCGGCCGTCTCCGTCACGTTCTCGCAGCCGATGGTCGCCGTCACTTCGCAAGCGGAAGCGGCGGCCGCCGTGCCGGTCACGCTCACGCCGCAGCCCGCCGGGCGCTGGCGCTGGCTCGGCACGCAGACGCTCGTCTTCCAACCCGACGCGCAGACCGGCCGGCTGCCGATGGCCACCGAGTACACGGTCAACGTCCCCGCCGGCACACGCGACGCGCTCGGCCACACCTTGGCCGCCGCGCGCACGTTCCGCTTCGCCACGCCGCCGCCCACGCTCCGCGAGTCTTACCCCGCGGGCGAGGGCCGGCCGCGCGCCGCGCTCATCTTCCTCGGCTTCGATCAACGGGTCGAGCCGGCGCGCGTGCTCGAACACTTGCAACTCAGACCCGCCGCGCGCCTGCGACTCGCCACGGACGCGGAGAGCGCGGCCGACGAAGCAGTCAGCCAACTCTTGAAGCGCACGCCCGCGGGTCACGGCTTCGTCGTGCGCGCCGTCAACGCCGACGGCACGACGGCGAACGCGCTGCCGCCCGACGCGAGCGTCACCGTCACGGTCGCGCCCGGCACGCCCTCCGCCGAAGGGCCGCGCGTGACCGCCTTCCCGCAGGAGTTCAAGTTCGAGACCTACGGCGCGCTGCGCGTCATGCAGTGGGGCTGCGGCTATCAACCGCGCTGCTCGTCGTTCGACGCGCTGCACCTGAACTTCAACAACCAGCTCGACGCCGACAACTTCAACCACGCGCAAGTCACGATCACGCCCGCGATCCCCGACGCGAAGATCGGCGTCAGCTACAACATGATCTTGATCGAAGGCCAGAAGCGCGCTAACACGACCTACACCGTCACGCTCGCGCCCACCATCCGCGACGTGTACGGCCAGACGCTCACGGGCGAGACGCGCTTCACCTTCAACGTCGCCACCGCCCCGCCGGCCGTCTTCAGCGCCGGCCAGGGCCTCGTCGTGCTCGACCCGGCCGTGCGCCACGCCTACACGGTCTACAGCCTCAACTACCGCCGCCTCAAGGTCGCGCTCTACAAGGTCACGCCCGCCGACTGGCCGCGCTTCCGCGCTTACGAAATGCGCCGCCACCGGCGCGACAACACGCCGCAGACGCCGCCCGGCCGGCTCGTCTACGCGCGCACCGTCGAGGTGCAGGCCGCGCCCGACGAGATCACGCAGACGCTCGTCGATCTGTCGCCCGCACTGTCGAACGGCTACGGGCAGGCGTTCGTGCAGGTCGAAGGCGTGGACGAGCCGAACGCGCCCGTGCGGGTTTACGCCTACCGCCCGGACAACCGCGTGGACGCGTGGGTGCAGGCGACCGGCATCGCGCTCGACGCCTTCGCCGACAACAACGCACTCGTCGCCTGGGCGAATGAGTTGGCGACGGGTCGGCCGCTCGCGGGCGTGCAACTCTCCGTCTCGCCCGAAGGTTTGAACGGGACGACCGACGCGCAGGGCACGGCACGCCTCGCGTTCAAAGACGCGAACGCGAGTAAGGGCGACGCGCTGCTTGTCGCGCGCCGCGGCGACGACGTGGCGCTGCTGCCCAAAGAGTTCACGCCCTACTACTACGACGAAGACCGCGCGACGGGCTGGCGGCGCGCGGACGCAACCACCACACTCGCCTGGTACGTCTTCGACGACCGCAAGCTCTACCGGCCTGGCGAAGAGGTGCGCGTCAAAGGCTGGATCAGGCGCGTCAACCTCACGCCCGGCGGCGACACGGAACTGTTCGCGGCCGCGGGCCAGTCCGCCGCCTACGTCTTGAAGGACAACCAGGGCAACGAGGTCGCGCGCGGGGACGCGAAGCTGAACGCGCTGGCCGGTTTCGACCTCGCGCTGCGCCTGCCCGCGCCGATGCACCTCGGCAGAGCGCACCTAGAGTTCAAGCTCGGCGGCGACAGCGGCACGCACACGCACACTTTTCAGGTCGAGGAGTTCCGCCGGCCCGAGTTCGAGCTGACGGCGCGCACCTCGCAAGCGCCGCACTTCGTCGGCGCGAGCGCGACCGCCACCGCCGTCGCCTCTTACTACACGGGCGGCGGCCTCACCGACACCGAAGTCAACTGGACGGTCACGGCCGTCCCGACCAACTACACGCCGCCCAACCGCGGCGACTACACGTTCGGCCGCTTCGTGCCTTGGTGGCGCTCCGACGCGTCCGCCAACGAACAGACCGAGCACACGTTCAAAGGGCGCACGGACGCCGCGGGCCGCCACACGCTGCGGCTCGACTTCGACGGCGTCACGCCGCCGCGCCCCTCTTCCGTCATCGCCGAGGCGAGCGTGCAGGACGTGAACCGGCAGACGCTCGCCGCGACCGCGACCATGCTCGTCCACCCGGCCGACGTGTACGTCGGTCTCAAGTCCGCGCGCACCTTCGTGCAGCAGGGCGCGCCGTTCGAGTTGTCGGTCATCGTCACAGACCTGGACGGGCGCGCGCTCGCCGGGCGCGACGTGGCGCTCACGCTCGTGCGGCTCGATTACGTCTTCGAGAAAGGCTCGTGGCGGCAGACTGAGGCGGACACGCAGGAGCAGACGATCAAGAGCGCGAACGAGGCCGTCGCGGTGCGCCTGCCGACGCGCGGCGGCGGCGTGTATCGCCTGACGGCGCGCGTGCGCGACGAACGCGCGCGACCGAACGAGACCGAGTTGACGCTGTGGGTCGCGGGCGGCCGGCGGCCGCCGCTCCGCGATCTCGCGCAGGAGAAGGTCGAGCTGATCCCCGACCGCCAGACGTACGCGGGCGGCGACACGGCCGAAATCCTCGTCCAGTCGCCCTTCGCCCCGGCCGAAGGCGTCATGACGCTGCGCCGTTCGGGTCTGCTCCGCACCGAGCGCTTCACCATGCGCGAGTCGTCTTACACGCTGCGCGTGCCGCTCGACGCGGCGCTGACGCCGAACGTGCTCGTGCAGGTCGATCTGGTCGGCGCGACGACGCGCGTGGACGACGCAGGCAACGCGCGCCCGAAGCTGCCGCCGCGCCCCGCCTACGCTTCGGGCGAGATCAACCTGAGCGTGCCGCCCGACGCGCGCCGCCTGGCGGTGCAGGCCCGCCCGCGCGCCGAGGTGCTTGAGCCGGGGCAGGAGACGCTCGTGGACGTGGAGGTGCGCGACGCAAAGGGCCGCGCCGTCGCCGGCACGGACACGGCCGTCGTCGTCGTTGACGAAGCCGTGCTCGCGCTCACGGATTACAAGCTGACCGATCCGCTCAGCGCCTTCTACGCGCAGCGCGAGGAGTCCACGGACGACTACCACTCGCGCGAGCACGTCAAGCTGGCCGACACTGCCGTGCTTGAGCGGCCCGTGGCCTATGGCAAGTTCCCCGCGCCGAAGGCCACGCCGCCGCCCGCCTCCGTCAACGCGGCCCGCGCGACGGTCTACGCCCGCTCTGCCAGCCGCAGCCGCGACGGCGAGGACATGGACACGCTCAACACCAACGTCGCGGAACTCATCGAAGACAGGCCCGGCGTCAACCTGCGCCGCAACTTCGACGCGCTCGCCGTCTTCGCCGCCTCCGTGTCGACCGACGCCGCGGGGCGCGCGCAGGTGCGCGTGAAGCTGCCCGACAACCTGACGCGCTACCGCGTCATGGCCGTTTCGGTCGCGGGCGGGCGGCTCGCGGGCACGGGTGAGAGCGCCTTGACCGCGCGCCTGCCGCTGATGGCGCGCCCCTCCGCGCCGCGCTTCCTCAACTTCGGCGACCGCGCCGAGCTGCCCGTCGTCGTGCAGAACCAGACCGACCAGGCTCTGACGGCCGCCGTCGCCGTGCGCGCCGTCAACGCCGAGTTGACCGCGGGCGCGGGCCGCCGCGTCAACGTGCCGGCGCACGACCGCGTCGAGGTGCGTTTCCCCGTCGCCGCCGGCAAACCCGGCACGGCGAGTTTTCAGATCGTCGCCGCGGCGGCCGACAAGTCGGACGCCGCCGAGGTCGCGCTGCCCGTCTACACGCCCGCCACGACCGAAGCCTTCGCCACCTACGGCGTGCTCGACGCGGGCGCGGTCGCGCAGCCCGTGCGCGCGCCCGCCGACGCCGTGCCCTCGTTCGGCGGTCTTGAAGTCAGCACCGCCTCGACGCAGTTGCAGGAGTTGACCGACGCGGTCATCTACCTCTATCACTACCCGTTCGAGTGCAGCGAACAACTCGCCTCGCGCGTCATCTCCGTCGCCGCGCTCAAGGACGTGCTCGCCGCGTTCAAGACGAAAGACCTGCCCGCGCCCGCGGAGATGCGCGCGGCGGTCGCCGCCGACCTCGCACGCCTGAGCGCGCTGCAAAACGACGACGGCGGCTTCGACTTCTGGCGGCGCGGCGCGCGCTCCGTCCCTTACGTCTCCGTCCACGTCGCGCACGCGCTCACGCGCGCGCGGCGCAAAGACTTCGCCGTGGACGAAGAGACGCTGAAGCGGGCGCACAACTACCTGCGCCAGATCGAGCGGCGCATCCCGGCCGACTACAGCCCCGAAGCGCGCCGCGCGATCATCGCCTACGCGCTCTACGTCCGCGCGCTCATGGACGACAGAGACCCGGCACGCGCGCGCGGCTTGATCGCGGAGGCGGGCGGCGTCGAAAAACTCTCGCTCGAAGCGCTCGGCTGGCTGCTGCCCGTCATGAGCGGCGACGCCGCGTCGGCGCAACAACTCGCGGCCGTCCGCCGTCATCTCAACAACCGCGTGACGGAGACGGCCGGCGCGGCCCACTTCGCCGACGGCTACAGCGACGGTCAGTACACCGTGCTCTACTCCGACCGCCGCGCCGACGGCGTGCTGCTCGACGCGCTCATCGGCGATCAACCGCAAAGCGATCTGATCCCGAAGCTCGTGCGCGGCCTGCTCGGCGGGCGCACGCGCGGGCGCTGGTCGAACACGCAGGAGAACGTCTTCATCCTGCTCGCGCTCGACCGCTACTTCCAGACTTATGAAGCGGCGACGCCCGACTTCGTCGCGCGCGTCTGGCTCGGCGCAGACTTCGCGGGCGAGCGCGCGTTCCGCGGGCGCACCATCGAGCGGCAACAGCTAGAGCTGCCGATGCCTCTGCTCGCCGCGCGCACGTCAAGCGCGCCCGCCAACCTGACCATCGCCAAAGAGGGCGCGGGCCGGCTCTACTTCCGCGTCGCCACAACCTACGCGCCCGCGAGCCTCAAGCTCGCCGCCGCCGACTACGGCTTCGAGGTCAAACGCACCTACGAGGCCGTGGACGATCAGGGCGACGTGCGGCGCGACGCCGCCGGCACTTGGCACGTCAAGGCGGGCGCGCGCGTCCGCGTCCACCTGGAGATGTTCAACCCGGCGCGGCGCTACCACGTCGCGCTCGTCGATGCGCTGCCCGCCGGGCTTGAGGCTTTGAACCCGGCGCTCGCCACGACCGAGCGCGTGCCCGGCGAGGACGAAGAGACGGGCGTGGCCCGCGGCGGGCGCGGCGTGCTCACGCACTACTGGTTCTGGCGCGGCCCCTGGTACGAGCACCAGAACCTGCGCGACGAGCGCGCCGAAGCCTTCGCCTCGCTCCTGTGGGAAGGCGCGCACGAGTACAGCTACTACGCGCGCGCGACCACGCCCGGCGCGTTCGTCGTCCCGCCCGCCAAAGCCGAAGAGATGTACGCCCCCGAAACCTTCGGCCGCACGGGCAGCGACCGCGTGATCGTCGAATAACCACGACGCCACACGAATCTTTGCGTTCTTTTGCCTTCCCCTTCGCGGCCTTTGCGGTTAGAGTTTCGCGCCAGGGAGTCCGAACCAGTGAGTATGATTTCGTCAAGGAGTAGCACCGTCATGCGTAGTAAGCTCAGCCTCGCCCTGTTGCCGCTCGCGCTCGCGCTGTGCGCGCCGGCCGCGTCCGCGCAGACGAAGCGCGCACGGACGAAACGCGCGCCGGCCGCGCCCGCACAGCGCGCGCAGACCGCGACGACCTACACCTGCCCGATGCACCCGGACGTGCACGCGCGCCGGCCGGGCCGCTGCCCGAAGTGCGGCATGACGCTGCGCGCGGAGCAGGCTGAGACGGACGCGACCGCCGACACCAAAGAGGCTCAACCGGCCAGCGCGGGTGAGACGAACACAGCGCCAGCGCAGCCCGCGCCCGAACGCGACAACACGCCGCCGCGCATCCCCGACGTGAGCGTCTACGACCAGACGGGCCGGCAGCGTCGCTTCTACACCGACCTGGTGAAAGGGCGGACGGTCGCCATCAACTTCATCTTCACGACCTGCACGACCATCTGTCCGCCGCTCACGGCCACGTTCCGCCGGGTGCAGCAGGAGTTGGGCGCGCGCGTCGGCCAGGACGTGCAGTTGATCTCGGTCAGCGTCGATCCGACGACCGACACTCCGGAACGCCTCCGTAGTTTTGCTGACAAATTCAAGGCGGGGCCGGGCTGGGCGTTCGTCACCGGCGCGAAGCCGGAGATCGATCAACTACTCGCCGCGCTCGGCGCGGCCGTCGGCGACAAGAACGACCACACGCCCATGATCCTGATCGGCAACGACGCCGCCGGCACTTGGACGCGCACCTACGGCCTCGCGCCGCCGTCCGCGCTCGTGCGCGTCATCAACGAGACGGCCGGCGCGTCAGCGGCGCGTAGGTAGCAGGTCAGGTTCGAGTTGAGAGTGACGCGCGGCCGGTTGAAACACAGAGTACACAGAGCAGGCACAGAGGACACAGTAAAGCTCTGTGAACTCTGTGTGACCTCTGTGCCCTCTGTGTTAATCTGCTCTCGCCGGACACACAACCCCAGCGCGTAAACTTGGTGGCGGGTACAAGCGTGGCGCAAAACTTTTCTCTGACGCATCTCGTCCGCGAGCCGCTCGTGCGCGCGGCGGGCGCGCCGCCGCTGCTGCTCCTGCTGCACGGCGTCGGCAGCAACGAGGCCGATCTGTTCGGGCTGGCGGAGTATTTGGACGAACGCTGCGTCGTCGTCAGCGCGCGCGCGCCGTTCGTGTTGGGGCCGGGCGCGTACGGCTGGTTCAACATCGAGTTCACGCCGCGCGGTCTCGCCGCCGACGTGGCGCAGGCGCGCCAGAGCCTCGCCATGCTGCCGCCGTTCATCGGCGAGCTGACCGCGGCTTACGCGGCCGACCCGCGCCGCGTCTACCTCATGGGCTTCAGCCAGGGCGCGATGATGAGCCTGGCGTTGATGCTGACGCGGCCCGAGCTTGTCGCGGGCGTCGCGGCGATGAGCGGGCGTTTGCCCGAAGCCCTCGCCGCGCTTGAGCCGGACGCGGCGGCGCTCGCAGGTCTCCCCGTCATCGTCACGCACGGCACGTACGACCCGATGTTGCCGGTCGAGAACGGGCGTGCCGTCCGTCGTCGCCTTGAGGCTTTGCCCGTCGAGCTGACTTACCGCGAGTACCCGATGGGGCACGAAGTCAGCCTCGAAAGCCTGCGCGACGTGACCGCCTGGCTCACCGCGGCGCTCGACCGGCCGCCGCGCGAGACTTCGCCAACAGCCGCCGACTTATGAAGCCCGTCTCGGACGAACTCGCGGACTTGTTGGCGCGGCTGCGCGCCTTTCTGCGCGCGGAAGTCTGGCCGCTTGAGCGGGAGTTTTTGCGCCGCCCGTTCCGCGAGTTGTTGCCCGCCTTGGCGGAGGCGCGCGCGCGCGTCAAGGCGGCGGGGCTGTGGGCCCCGCAGTTGCCGCGCGAGTACGGCGGGCTTGGGCTGTCGCTCGTCGCGTTCGCGCACGTGAGTGAAGAGTTGGGGCGCACGCCGCTCGGCCACTACGTCTGCAACTGCCAGGCCCCGGACGCGGGCAACATGGAAGTGTTGCTCGCGCACGCGACGCCCGCGCAGCGCGCGCGCTACCTCGAACCGCTCGCGCGCGGCGACGTGCGCAGTTGCTTCTCCATGACCGAGCCGGAACACGCCGGCTCGAACCCGACCTGGCTCGGCACGACGGCCGTCCGAGACGGCGACGACTACGTCATCAACGGACACAAGTGGTTCACCTCCGGCGCGGAAGGCGCGGCGTTCGCCATCGTCATGGCGGTGACGAACCCGGACGAGCCGCGCCTGCACCGGCGCGCCAGTCAGATCATCGTCCCGACCGACACGCCGGGCTTCCGTCTCGTGCGCAACGTCAGCGTGATGGGCGAAGAGGGCAGCGACTACGCGAGCCACGCCGAAATCGTTTATGAAAACTGCCGCGTGCCGCGGAGCAACCTGTTGGGGCGCGAGGGCGAGGGCTTCCGACTCGCGCAGGCGCGGCTCGGGCCGGGGCGCGTGCATCACTGTATGCGCTGGCTGGGCATCTGCGAACGCGCCTTCGAGTTGATGTGTGAGCGCGCCGCGCGCCGCGAACTCGCGCCCGGCGTGCCGCTGGGCAACCGCCAGATCGTGCAGGCGTGGATCGCCGAGAGCCGCGCCGAGATCAGCGCCGCGCGGCTGCTCGTGCTCGACACGGCCGAACGCATGGACAGGGACGGGCCGGCGGCGGCGCGCGTCGAAGTCTCGCTGATCAAATTCTTCGCGGCCGGGATTCTACAGCGGGTGCTCGACCGCGCGTTACAAGTTCACGGCGCGCTGGGTCTGACGGACGACACCGTCCTGGCCTACTGGTTCCGGCACGAGCGCGCGGCGCGCATCTACGACGGCCCCGACGAAGTACACAAGGCGGTCGTCGCGCGCAGCGTCCTGCGCGAATACGGCGTGGACGTGAATATCTAGCGCGTGCGTGGAGCCTTGAACGTGGACACAGAGTTGCTCGACAGCCCCCGCCCCGTGCGCGCCGGCGAGCAGTTGGACGCCGCGCGCCTCGCCGCGTACCTGCGCGCGCGCCTGCCCGAACTCGTAGGGCCGCTTGAAGTCGCGCAGTTCCCCGCCGGCTTCTCGAATCTCACCTACCTCGTGCGCGTGGGCGCGGCGGAGTTCGTCCTGCGCCGCCCGCCGTTCGGCTCGCAGGTGAAGACGGCGCACGACGTGGGGCGCGAGTTTTTGATCCTGTCGCGCCTGCGCCCCGTCTACCCGAAAGTCCCGCGCCCCGTGCTCTACTGCGACGACCTGTCGGTGCTCGGCGCGCCGTTCTACTTGATGGAGCGCGTCGGCGGCGTCATCCTGCGCGCGCGCCCGCCCGCCGGTGCGGCGCTCACGCCCGCCGTCATGCGCCGGCTCTCCGAAGCGTTCATCGAGACGTTGGTCGAGATACACGGCGTCGCTTACGAAGCGGCCGGCCTAGGCGAGTTGGGTCGCCGCGAGGGCTACGTCGCGCGGCAGGTCGAAGGCTGGACGCGGCGCTACTTCAACGCGCGCACGGACGACGTGCCTGAGATCGAACGCCTCGCGCGCTGGCTCGCCGAACACGCACCCAAGGATTCCGATCACGCGCTGATTCACAACGACTTCAAGTACGACAACGTCGTGCTCGCGCCCGACGATCTGACGCGCGTGCTGGCCGTGCTCGACTGGGAGATGGCGACGGTCGGCGACCCGTTGATGGACTTGGGCACGACGCTCAGCTACTGGGTTGACCCGGACGACCCCGCCGAGTGGCAACGCTTCGGCTTCGGGCTGACCACGCGCGCCGGCAACCTCAGCCGCCGCGAACTGCTCGACACTTACGCGCGCCGTAGCGGACGCGACATCAGCGATCCTGTCTTCTACTTCGCCTACGGGCTGCTGAAAGTCGCCGGCATCGTGCAGCAGATTTACTACCGCTACCGGCAGGGCTTGACGACCGACGCACGTTTCGCCGACCTCGCGCAACTCGTCCGCGCCAGCGGCCGACTCGCACAGCGCGCCGTCGAGTTGAACCGGCTCGACCGGCTCGGTTAGCCAAGCGCGGCCGGTCGTCGCCCGCGTGTTGCGTTATACTGCCGGCGCGAGTTCAAGGAGGGAGGGGCGGGCCGTTGGGGACGTTGGAGGTCAGGGCGAGTCGCATCTACGGGCGCGGCTGCTTCACGCTCGTGCCGCTGAAGCGGCGGCGCAAGATCGCGGCTTACGCGGGCGAGTTGCTGCGCGGGCGGCGGCGCATCTGGGCGCGCATACGCGAGCAGGAAGCCAGGGGCGACATCAAGGTCATCCAGTTGAACGAAGACGTGGCGATTGACGGCGCGGTCGGCGGCGACGCGACCGCCTACATCAACCACTCGTGCGCGCCCAACGCCTACATGCGCACCGTGCCGGGCGACAAGCTGGTCTTCTTCGCCCTGCGCGACATCGCGCCCGGCGAAGAGATCACGATCAACTACCGCGACCCGCTCCACCCGGAGACCTGCCGCTGCCAGGCCCCCAACTGCCGCTCCAACCGGCGGCGCACGCAGGCTGGTTGATTCGCGGTTGCCTGTCGCGCGCGGCCGGTCTCACACAGAGGACACAGAGTTAGCACAGAGGGCACAGTTTTTTACTGTGCCCTCTGTGCTAACTCTGTGTCCTCTGTGTTGATCTTTGCTCCGGGTACACTCAAGAAACCTCGGCACGGGCTAGGCTGTTTTTTTCGCTGACTCGCGCTCCGCCAGCGAAGAATCACCCACGGCTTTAGTGTCTTGCTCTCTGAGGGAGCTGTCTCGTTTCTGGCTCTGCTCCTCCGTGCGCGCGGCGGCGTCTCCCTGCCCGCCCTTGACGTTCTGCGCCTCCTCCGGCGTCAGCTCCTGCTCCGGCTGCGGCAGGTCGTCAATCTTGATCTTGTTGATTCGCTCTTCGCCCATGACGTTTCTCCTCCGCTCAGGTTGATTCGATCAGGCTTCCGCGGTGGCGCGCTTATATGCGCAAACGCGCGCGATGTCAACGACGAACTAACGGGCGCAGGCGGCGGGCTTTGCGCAGCAGGTGCTCGATCATCGCGCCGGCGATGTCCACCCCGGCGACGAGTTGCGCCTGCGGGAAGTAGCAGGGGCAGTTGGCTTCGAGGAGGTGCATGCGACCGTTCGTCTGTTCGAGTATGTCCACGCCGCCGAACTCCTGTCTGAGCGCCCGCACGGCACGGACGGCGACCGCAGCCATCTCCCGCCTGACGGGCGCGGCGTAGTCGCTCAACTCTTCGCGCGCGTACGTGCGGAAGTCGTCTTCGTAGGTGCAGTTTTTATAACTGGCGACCACGCGCGCGCCGACGACGACCAGACGCCAGTGGACGGCCGCGGGCACGTAGGCGCACAAGAGCGCGTGCCCGCCCAGCGCGCGCACGTAGTCCACCAGCGAGAAGAGGGCGGGGAATGAGTCGGCGCGCATGACGCCGACGCCGCGCTCGCGCCCCGGCATCTTCAACACGACGGGGAAGCCGCCGAGGCGCGCGACGAAGCCGCGCAACAGTGTGCGGTTCGTGGTCGCGCAGTTGAACGTGCGCGGGACGGGCAGCCCGGCGCGCTCGAACGCGAGCGGCGGGTTGACACACTCGTAGAGCGGACCGGCGGGGTCGGCGTAGAACGTGGCGACGCCGTCGGCGTAGAGGAACTGCTCGACGCGGCGCGCCGCCTGTGAGGTCGCGGGGCAGTAGAGCAGAGCGCCGGGGCGCAAGCGCCGCGCCGGATCGTAATCGAACGTCGGCGCGTGCAATTCGGTGTACGCGACGCCGCGCCGCGCGCACGCCTCGCGCAGCAGCCGCGTCGTCTCTTCGGGCACGCCGTCGTTGACGCAGTAGAACTCAGCGCGCGCACGTCCGCGCGTTTTCGCCGCGCCGCCGGCCGCTCGTTTCGCGTCGACTTGCTTCGGATTGCGATGCTGCGAACGACCCGCGCCGCGCTCGTTGAGCGGGTGGCGCGCGGCGGCGAGCGGCTGATAGATGAAGTTGGTGAGCGTGATCTTTGCGCCGCGTCTGACCGGCAGCGATTTGTGCAGGGCGGTCGCGTCCGCGCGCCCGTCCGGCTCGTGGTTGAACCAGACGACCAGCCGCCCGCGGCGCGGGTCGGCGGTCAGCGCGAGGACGTGCGCCAACTCTTCGGGGCCGGCCAAATCGTCCAACACGTGGACGCAGGGCGTGCGGCGCAGGCGGCGCACACGCACGCCCCGCGCGCGCCGCAGTCCATCAGTCAACGGTGTCATCCTCTGCTGCTAGTTGAAAATTTAGTGCTGGCCTCCGTGCATCCTCTGTGGCCTCTGTGTCTCTGTGGTTAATGCCGCTGAACCTAAATTCACCACCGAGACACAGAGCACTCAGAGGATGCACGGAGGGTTGAGCGATCCCCGGCGGCGTTAAAAAAACTTGGAAGGGCGCGGGGCGAGTGCTAACATCGCGCTCCAAACCGACGGGGCGGCCGAACCCGCGGCTCTTTGCGCCCGCGTCGCCGGCAGGTCGCCGGGCGGCCCGTCTTTATACAGCGCCGGTGTCGCGAGGGTAAAGCCTCCTCCTTCACGTCCTTATCCGCGGCCCGTTAACGCGGCCACGCGCGCTCGCCACGCCGGTGCTCTGCCACCGCGCGCGGAGGTGTCTTGCACAAGTGGATCTGACTGAACTCAAACGGCTGCTCAAAGACACGACCGTCCTGTCCGTGCTCTCGGACGAAGACCTGACGCAACTCGCCGACCGCGTCGAGCTGGTGCACTACTCGCTCGGTCAGCCCGTCTGCCGCGCCGGCGACGCGGCCGACGCCTTCTACCTCGTCTACTCGGGCCGCGCCCGCGTGCTCGCCACCAACAACGGCACGGAGACCACCGTCGGGCTGCTCACGCGCGGCAACTACTTCGGCGAACAGGGGCTGCTCACAGACTCGCGCCGCCACTACACCGTGCGCGCCGCCAGCGACCTCACGCTGCTGCGCCTGAGCCGCGAGGGCTTCGACCAACTGCTCGCCCAGCGCCCGGACCTGCAAGAGTATTTCCGCAAGTACATCGCCGAGACTTCGATCCGCAACTTCCTCAAGCTCTGCACCGTGCTCGCGCCGCTCACGCCCGCCGAGATACGCGACCTGCTCGGCGTGCTCAAGCTCGTCGAGTTCGACGCGGGCCAACACATCATCCGCGAGGGCGACGCGGGCGACGCCTTCTACATCCTGCGCAGCGGCAGCGCCGAGGTCGTCAAAGAGAGCGACGGCGGCAAAGTCTTAGCCCGACTGAAAGAGGGCGACGCCTTCGGCGAACTCGCGCTGCTCACGGGGCAGCCGCGCGCCGCCAGCGTCGTCACGCGCGCGCCTGCCTCCGTCTTCCGGCTTGAGAAAGCGGACTTCGACCGCATCATCGCGGCCGCGCCGAAGGTGCGTGAGGCCCTGGTCAACATGGCGGCCGGGTACAGCCAGGCGGCGGTCGCCGCGGCCGCGGCGGCCGTGCCCGCGTCGCCCACGGAGGAACTGCCGCCCGCGCCCGAACCCGCGGCGGACGGCTACAAGCCGAAGCGCGCGCGCCGCTACCCGGCGCTGCTGCAACTCTCCGAGATGGACTGCGGCGCGGCGTGCATGGCGATGATCCTGCGCTACTACCGCAAGCACGTCAGCATCAACCGCCTGCGCGATCTGGTCAACGTGAGCCGCGAGGGCGCGACGCTCTACAGCGTCGCCGAAGGGGCCGAGCGTTTGGGCTTCCACGCGCGCGGCATCCGCGCCGCCTACGAGCACCTCGCGAAGATCGATCTGCCCGCCATCGCCCACTGGGAGGGCTACCACTACATCGTGCTCTACGAGGTCGGCGCGGACTACGTCGTCGTCGCCGACCCTGCCATCGGCCGGCGGCGTCTGTCGCGCGCCGAGTTCGAGAAAGGTTGGACGGGCTACCTGCTGCTCTTGCAGCCGACGCCGCGGCTCGAAGGCGTCGAAGAGTCGAAGACGACCTTCGGCCGCTTCCTGCCGCTCCTGAAACCTTACCGCCCGCTGCTGTTTGAAATCTTCCTCGCGTCGCTGCTGCTGCAACTGTTCGGGCTGGCGTCGCCCGTCTTCACGCAGGTCATCGTGGACAAGGTGCTCGTGCACAAGAACGTGGCGATGCTGAACCTGCTGCTCGTCGGCATGTGCATCGTCGCGGTCTTCCAGACGGCGACCACGGCCTTGCGCTACTACCTGCTCGTCCACACCACGCGCCGCATAGACATGCAGATGGTGGTGGACTTCTACCGCCACATCCTGAGCCTGCCGATGCGCTACTTCGAGGAGCGCAAGGTCGGCGACATCATCAAACGCTTCAACGACAACGCGCGCATCCGCGCCTTCCTCACGGGCCGCGCCCTCTCCGTCGTGCTCGACTGTTTGATGATCGTCGTCTACCTCTGGCTGATGTTCTACTACAACCTGAAGCTGACGCTCGTCGCGCTCCTCTTCATGCCCGGCTACGCGGCGCTGACCTTCGGGCTGACGCCCATCCTGAAACGCCAGTACCGCGAGACCTTCAACAAGGCGGCCGAGGCCGACTCGCACATGGTCGAGTCTGTGACGGGCGTGGGCACGGTCAAGGCGACGGCGACCGAGCGGCGCGTGCGCTGGAAGTTGGAAGGGCTGATCGTCAAGTCGCTCAACGTCGAGTTCCGCGCGGCCTTGACGGGCATGGCCGCCAACTCCGTCAGCAACATCCTTCAGACGCTCAACACGGTCATCCTCTTCTGGTACGGCGCGCGGCTCGTCATCCAGGGCGAACTGTCGGTCGGGCAACTCGTCGCCTTCAACCTGCTCGTCGGCAACGTGACGCGCCCCGTCTTGAGTCTCATCGATCTGTGGCGCGAGTTCCAGGAGGTCAACATCGCGCTCGAACGCCTCAACGAAGTCTTCGACGCGAAGCCCGAAGAGGAACTGGCGAAGCCCGGCCTCATCCACGCGCCGCACCTGCGCGGGCACATCAAGTTCGAGCACGTCACGTTCCGCTACCCGACGCGCCCCGACAAGAACGCGCTGCAAAACATCAGCCTCGAAGTCTATCCGGGGCAGACCGTGGCGCTGGTGGGCCGCAGCGGGTCGGGCAAGTCCACGTTCGCCAACATGCTGCTGCGGCTGCACGAGCCGAACGAGGGGCGCATCCTGATCGACGGCTACGACCTGCGCCAGCTTTCGATTTCAAGTTTGCGCGCGCAGGTCGGCGTCGTGCCGCAGGAGATTTTCCTGTTCAGCGGCACGATCCGCGAGAACATCGCCTTCGGCGACCCGGACGCGCCGCTCGAACGCGTGGTCGGCGCGGCGCTTCTGGCGGGCGCGCACGAGTTCATCTCGGAACTGCCGCTCGGCTACGAGACCAAGATCGGCGAGCGCGGGCAGAGCCTCTCCGGCGGGCAGAAGCAGCGCGTCGCCATCGCCCGCGCGCTCTTCAAACAGCCGCGCATCCTCATCTTCGACGAAGCCACCTCGGCGCTCGACACCGAGTCCGAGCGCGCCATTCAGCAGAACCTCGATCAGATACTCAAGCACCGCACCACCTTCATCATCGCGCACCGGCTCTCCACCGTCCGCAACGCCGACCTCATCGTCGTCATGGACAAAGGCGCGATCATCGAGCTGGGCACGCACTACAGCCTGATGGAAGAGAAGGGCATGTACTACTACCTCAACAGCCAGCAGTTGGAGGGGTAAACAAAAGGTCGGCGTCATAACGTCGGCAAGCAGCCCGGAAGCCACCTTCGATGAAACTTCCAAGCCACGAGCGCGCCGTCATTGCCAAAGAGAAATTGACCGACTACCTGTTGAACGTCGCACACAAGCGGGGCGGGGCGAAAGCGCGATTGCTTGTACAATTCGGTTACACGGCGGACAATTGGGGGCAATTAGAAACGGACATTCGCGCGCACCTGGACGAAGAGGGGACGCGACGCGGGCGACGGCTTATGGAGTGCGTTATGAAATGCGGATGGTTCTTCAGACCCCGGTCGGCAAGCATCTGACCGTGCGCGCCGTCTGGCAGGTTAACGATGGGACGGATTTCCCGCGCTTGATTACGCTCTATCCTGACTGATGAAGGAGGTAGGACTTTGGACTTCACGCTTTACCAGGATGTCGTGCTGTTGAACGACCTGCCCGAAGAAGGCTTGCGCGCTGGTGACGTGGGCACGGTCGTCGAGCGGCATGACGTGGCGGGGCGCGAAACAGGCTACAGCGTCGAGTTCTTCGACATGCTCGGCCAGACGGTCGCCGTTGTCACACTACCTGCGAGCGGGCTGCGCGCGCCCTCACATGCCGACCGCCCGGCCGTGCGCAAACAAGACAGAGAAGTATTGATCGGCTGAGCGGTTCGCATAATCGCGCGGGCGCTTACTACCTCAACAGCCAGCAACTCGAAGGCTGACGCCGCGGGTCAAACCGCGCCCTGCGCGGGCGCGTATTAGGGGCGGCCGCGGGCGAATCAATCGGACGTTTGACCGTCAACCACCGCGCCCCGGCGGCGGCCTGGCCGCCGCCGGCGCGCGCCACGAAGGAGCAGAGACGATGGCAAAGAGTAGCAAGGGCGGCAAGAAGGGGCGCGTCGAGGTGCAGGAGTTGCCGAAGGCGCAGCAGAAGTTGAAGGGCGGGGAGATGAAGAAGGTTAAAGGCGGCTTCACCAGAAGCCAGTCCGACGCGCAGAAGTCCACCACCCAGAACTGAAGCGCGCCCGCGCAGGCACGCGCCCACGCGCGCGGGTGAAGCCGAAACGCACGCTCTCGACGTAGGTAGGATGAACGGGCCGGGCGCGAGCCGGGGCGGCCGGCGACAGAGGCGGCGGCCCGTGCCGCCGCCCGGCCGCAGGCCCGGCCGCCAGACACAGGCGCGACCGAGACACACTTACCAACATGAGGAGGGAACGATGGCTAAGGACACGAAGACCGCGAAGCGGACGCGCGTGAAGGTTAAAGACCTGTCGGACGAGAGCAAAGAACTGCCCGATAAGGACATGAAGAAGGTCAAGGGCGGTGCGCCCGCGCAAACAAACAGCGGGACGTTCATTCACAACCTACAGAGTAACATCGTCGATAAATACCCTAGCGGCAGAGGGTAGCGCACCTTCAACGACACAACCCCGGAGCGGACTCAAATAGAAAGGAGCGGAAGGCATGGCTAAAGAGACGAAAGGCACGAAGCAGACGCGGGTGAAAGTTAAAGACCTGTCGAGCGACAGCAAAAAACTGTCCGGCAAGGACATGAAGAAGGTCAAGGGCGGCACGCTCGGCGATGTCACGTTGAAGTCTACGCACAAAGACGAGTTGAGTTGACCGACACACCGGCCCGCGCCTGCCCACGGCGCGGGCCGCCCCCACCCTGACGGCTACACATGAAGAGGCCACTCCCCGTCCTGCCGCCCAGCCCGCTGCCGCCGCTCTACGCCGCCTGGGTTGAGCAGTTCCTCGCCGGCCCGCTGCCGCACGAGCGCGACGCGACCTGCGACGACTGCGCGATGTGCGCCGCCGAGGGGCAGACCGTGCCGGCCGGCGAAGTCCGGTTCAACCCGCAGACCAAGTGCTGCGCTTACATCCCGCAGTTGCCCAACTTCCTGGTCGGGCGTGTCCTGACCGACGACGACCCGGCGGCCGCGGCCGGGCGCGCGACGGTCGAAGCGCGCCTGCGGGCCGGCATAAACGCGACGCCGTTGGGCCTCGGCCAGCCGCCGGACTTCGCCCTGCTCTACGAACAAAGCGCGACCACGCTATTCGGGCAGAGTCGCGCGCTGCGCTGCCCGCACTATCTGGCCGAGGCGGGCGGGCGTTGCGGCGTCTGGGCGCACCGCGCCGCCGTCTGCGCCACGTGGTTCTGCAAGTACGAGCGCGGCGCGACGGGCCAGAGTTTCTGGCAGGCCCTCCACCGGCTGCTCGCCGCCGCCGAGCAGAGCCTCGCGCGCTGGTGCGTGCTCGAACTCGATCCCGGCGGCGCGGCCTTCGAGCAACTCTTCGCGCCGGCGGGGGCGGCGCGCGGCGGGATCGATCCGCGCGCGCTCGACGGCACGCCCGACCCTGCGGCGCGGCGTGCTTTGTGGGGCGCGTGGGCCGGGCGCGAGGCGGATTACTACCGCGCGTGTGCCCGCCTGGTGGGCGCGCTCAAGTGGGCGGACGTGCTGGCCATCGGCGGCACAGAGCTACGCCTACAGGCCCGGCTGACCGGCGCGGCCTACCGGCGTCTCACGGCGGCCGGGATGCCGGCGGCGCTCAAGGTCGGCGCGTTCAGCGTCATCAGGCTCAGCGCAGATGCCGGCGTCGTCTGCTCCTACAGCGGGTTCGACCCGGTCGAGTTGCCCCGGCCGCTGCTCGACGTGCTCCACTACTTCGACGGACGGCCCGCCAAGCTTGTGCTCGCCGCCATCGCCGCCGAGCAGGGCGTAACAATCAGCAGGGGCTTGCTCCGCAAGCTGATCGATTTCCAAATCCTGTTGCCGTGCGAGCCGCCAGCGCGGCGTGAGCGGACACGCCCCACATCATTGCTGTAAAGGAGACGCGACGAGATGGTACGTAAAGCGACGACACGGACGAAGGACGAGGCGGCCGAACGGCGCGTGAAGGTCAAGCCGCTGCGCGTCGGCAAAGAGACGCTGAAAGACCTGGGCCCTGGCGAGCAGCGCCGCGTCAAAGGCGGCGTCGGCGGTGCCGATCTCAACCAGGTGCAAGGGCTGATCGACACGCCCTCTTCGGTGCTCAAAGGCTGCGCGTAGGACGTTGCACGCCCTTCGATGAGTTGGCAACCTGTGCTGGCCGGCGCGGCGCGGCGGCGGGCGCTCGCCGCGGTGCGTGAGATCGTCGCGGCGCTGCCCGCCCCTTCTGCGCCGGAGTTGACAGACGCTTCGCTGGCGAGCGGCGCGGCCGGTCTCGCCGTGCTCTGCGCCTACCTGTCGCGCGCCGGTCTGGACGACGACGAGAACGCGGCCAGTTTTCTCGCACAGGCGCTCGCCGCGCTCACCGCCGCGCCAATGGGGCCGGCGCTCTACACAGGCTTCACCGGCATCGCCTGGGCCGCGGCCCACCTCCAAGACCAACTGCTCGACGCCGACGTGCCCGACCCGCACGCGGAGATTGACCGCGCGTTGCGCCGACACCTCGCGCGCAAGCCCTGGCGCGCGGATTACGATCTTGTCAACGGGCTGGTCGGCTTCGGCGTCTACGCGCTCGAACGCGCCGCCCGCCCGTCGGCGCGCGCGCTCTTGCAGCAAGTCGGCGCGCGGCTCGCGGAGACGGCCGAGCACACGCCCGCCGGCATCACCTGGCACACGCGCCCGCACCTGCTCCCGGCGCGGCAGCGCGCGCAACTGCCGCGCGGCTATTACAACCTCGGCCTCGCGCACGGCGTACCCGGCGTCGTCGCGCTGCTCGGCGCGGCGTGCGCGGCCGGCGTGGCGCGCGCGCAGGCGCGCACGCTGCTCGACGGCGCGGTCTCGTGGCTGCTCAGTCAACAGGCGGACGAGGCCGCGCCGTCGGCCTACGCAAGCTGGCTCGGTCAAGACAGTGAGTCGGTATACAAACTCAACCCCGACGGCGCGGCGGCCCCTTGTCGGCTCGCTTGGTGTTACGGCGACGCGGGCGTGGCGGCCGCGTTGTTCGTGGCGGCGCGTGCGTGTGGCGAGGCGGACTGGCTGCGCACGGCGTTGTCGTTGGCGCGGCGCGCGGCCCGGCGTTCGTTTGAGACCGCGGGCGTGCGCGACGCGGGGCTGTGCCACGGCGCGGCGGGCCTGGGGCACGTCTTCAACCGTCTGTATCAGGCGACGGGCGAGCGCGAGTTGGGCGCGGCAGCGCGCCGCTGGTTCGCGCGGGCGTTGGCGCTCAGACGCGCCGACGAACGCCTCGCAGGCTTCCTCACGCACCGGCCCGACGCGGCGGGCACGGACGTTTGGGTCGCGGGGCCGGGGCTGCTCACGGGCGCGGGCGGCGTCGCGTTGGCGTTGCTCGCCGCCTGCACGCCGGTCGAGCCGGCCTGGGATCGTTTCCTGCTCCTGTCCGCGCCGCCGGCCCGCATCTGATTGCGCCCGTCCCGGCGTAGTATCTACGACCGCTTCGCACTAACTAACCGGCCGGACGGCGCGCCACGAAACGCCCGAAGGCCCGGCCATCATTGATAGTAAAAAAAAGGGTCGCGCGGCGCGCCGCCACGACGGCGCGCGCGACAAGGAGAGCGACATGAAAACGAAACTGTTAACACGCGTGCTGCTACCGGCGTTGCTGGCTCTGTGCGCTCACGCGCCGACGCAGGCGCAGACCGTCATGGAGTGGATGGTCTTGACCGCTCGCACGAACCAACAGGGCACGGCGACGATCAACGTCGCAGCAGCGCCCAACGCACAGACACAGTGCCCGGCTTACCTCCTGTTCGACATCAACGGCGGGCCAGGGCTGTTCGCCTTCGGCGCGTGCCCGCTCGACGCGGGCGCGGACAACTCGGTCTTCGGCTTCGAGCCGCAACCGATAGCCGCCGCGCCGTAATCACAAGGGCGCGTCGCCGCGCCGACGGCGGCCCCCAGCCTTGCTCGCTAAAACAGAAAGGTGCATGAAGATGGTCACGAAGCAAAAAGCGGCCGACGACAAGACGGCCAAGCAAGGCCGCGTCAAGGTCGGCCGGTTGAAGCTCGGCAAAGAGACGGTCAAGGACTTGAGCGGCGCGGAGACGCGACGGGTCAAAGGCGGGGCGGGCATCGCCCCCGACAAGACGGCCCCAGTCCCCACGAGTTACTGCAACGGCGGCACAGGCGTTCTGTAGGCGCGGCGTGCGGGCACGACGCTTTTAAGCCACCTGCCCGCGTAAAGTAACCGCTGCGTAGGAGCATCGAGATGGTCACGAAGAAAAAACCGACAGCCGAGAAGGAAGTGAAAGAGGGCCGCGTCAAAGTCGGCAAGCTGAAGCTCGACAAAGAGGGGGTCAAAGACTTGACGGGCGGCGAGGCGCGGCGGGTCAAGGGCGGCGGTGGCCTCAGCGGAGTTGTTTGCAAACCAGTCGACCCGAATCCTACGAGCTTCTGTAGTGACGGCCAAGCATGAGCAGTCGCCTCGCACGCGCGCCGCGGCGCGGCCAGTTATGAGTGACTTATGAATGTTGCGGAGCGCCGGGAGACGTTGCACGCCGCCGGCTTCTTCGTCCTGCGCACGCCGCTCCTGTCGTTCGACGAATTCCTCGTCTGGGGCGAAGACCTCGAAGCCGCGCAGGCCGCTGCCGACGAAGAAGACTTCGAGCGCGCGTACGCCGCCGACTGCGCGCGTTTGCGCGAACGCCTGCGCGCCGCCCTCGCGCGCCCCGAAGTGCGCGACGCACTCTTCGTCACCGCGCCCAACCTCATCGAACGCTTCCACCTCTGGGCGGACGCGCCCGACTCGAAACGCGGGCGCAAGCTTGAGCACGTCCTCGTCCGCTACTTCGCGCGCATGACCGCGCGCCCCACGCCCTTCGGTCTCTTCGCCGGCATCTCCACCGGCACAAACGCCCGCGCGACTGCGCTCACGCTGCCGCCGCGCGCACGCTACGAGCGCCACACGCGGCTCGACATGGAGTACCTGGCCGAACTGACCGACGCACTGGCGCGCGCCCCCGCGTTGCGGTCGCTGCAACGCTTCTGGCCGAACAGCAGCCTCTACGTCGCCGCCGGGCGCGTGCGCTACGTCGAGGCGCGCACAGCCCCGGACGGCACGGGGCGCAGCTATCACCTCGTCGCCGTCGAGCGCACGCCCTACCTTGAGCGGACGCTCGCGCGCGCGTTGGCGGGCGCGAGCGCGGACGATTTGGCCGCGGCGCTCGTGGACGAAGAGGTCACGCACGCGGAGGCCGCGGAGTACGTCGGCGCGCTCATCGAGAACCAGGTGCTCGTCAGCGACCTCGCCCCGCCCGTGACCGGGCCTGAGCCGCTTGAACCGCTCGTCGCACAACTGCGCGCGCACGCCGCCACGCGCCCCTACGCCGCCGCGCTCGCCGCCACGCACGAAGCACTCGCTGAGCTTGACGCACACGGCCCCGGCGCTGCGCCCGACAGCTATCGCGCCCTCGCGCACAATCTCTCGACGCTCGTCGCCGCGGCCCGCCGCGAGTCACCGGCCGACGGCGCGGCGTTTGAAACTGCGGCGTCTGAAACCGCGACGTTTAAAGCTGCGGCGTCCGACGGCGCGGCGGGTGTGTCGGCTGAGATCGTTGTTGCGTCGTCTGAGACCGAAGCGGACGACGCGGCCGCGCTCAACCCGGCGATGCTGTTTCAGGTCGAGTTGCTCAAGCCAGCGCCCGGATTGACGCTGGGCGCGCCCGTGCTCGCGGAGCTTGTGCGCGCCGCGGAGTTGTTGCATCGGCTCACGCCGCGGCGCGATGGTCAGGCCGAGTTGCAACGGTTCGTCGAGCGGTTCACGCGTCGTTATCAAGAGCGCGAGGTGGCGTTGGTCGAGGCGTTGGACGAAGAGAGCGGCGTGGGCTTCGCGGGCGCGTCGGCCGCGGGCGAGGCCACGCCGCTGCTGCGGACGCTGGCGCTGCCCGACGACCCTGAGCCGAAAGCGTACTGGGGCGCGCGCGAACGCCTGCTGCTGCGCAAGCTCTCGGACGCGCTCACGCGCGGCGCGACTTGCATCGAGCTTGGGCCACGCGACCTCGAAGAACTGGCCGAGCCGTCGCCGCTGCCGCTGCCCGACGCGTTCTCGATCATCTGCGTGCTGAGCGCGGCGTCCGCCGACGCACTGCAACGCGGCGACGTGACGATGTTGCTTGAAGCCCTGACCGGGCCTTCGGGCGCGCACCTCCTGGGGCGCTTCTGCCACGCCGACGCGGTGCTGCGCGCGCACGTCGCCGCGCACCTGCGCGCCGAAGAGGCGCGGCGGCCCGAAGCTGTCTTCGCGGAGATCGCGCACCTGCCGGGCAAGCGCATCGGCAACGTCATCTGTCGCCCGTCACTGCGCGAGTACGAGATCGTCTACCTCGGTCGCTCCGGCGCGGCGCGCGAACGCCAACTGCCCGTCTCCGATCTGCTCGTCTCCGTGCGCGCCGGCCGCGTGCGCCTGCGCTCGGCGCGACTCGGTCGCGAAGTCATCCCGCGCCTGACGAACGCGCACAACTACGGGCGCGACACGCTCGGCCTCTACCGCTTCCTGTGCGTGTTGCAGACGCAGGGCGTGGCGGTCGCGCCGGGCTGGCATTGGGGCGCGCTGCGGCACGCGCCGTACCTGCCGCGCGTGGTCGCGGGGCGCATCGTGCTGGCGCTGGCTACGTGGCTCGTGCCGGCGGCGGAGTTGCGCGCGCTGGCCCGAGGGGCGGGCGCGGCGGCGCGTTTCCGCGCGGTGCAGCGTTGGCGCGCGGAGCGCCGGCTGCCGCGCCTCGTCCGTCTGACCGACAGCGATCACCAGCTCACGGTCGATCTCGACAACGCGCTGAGCGTCGAGTCGTTCGTCCAACTCGTCAAAGGGCGCACAGCGGCGACGCTCACCGAATGCTTCCCCGCGCCCGACGCCCTCTGCGTCCGCGGCCCCGAAGGCCGCTTCACCCACGAACTCGTCGTGCCGTGTGAAAGAAGGGATGAGGGCGAGGGAAGGGATGAGGGCGGAGGGATGAGGGATGAGTTAGAAGGCAGGAGACAGGAGCCAGAAGCCAGGAGACTAGAGCCAGGACGAGAAACCGGAACCCACCTATTCATTCCGACTCCTGTCTCCTGTCTCCTGCCTTCTGTCCAGCTTCAGCCCTCATCCCTCCGCCCTCATCCCTTCATCTTCCCGCCCGGCTCCGAGTGGCTGTACGCGAAGCTTTATACGGGCGCGGCGACGGCCGACCGGGTGTTGTGCGACGTGGTGCGGCCGCTGGTCGAAGAGTTGACGGCGGCCGGGGCGACGGGGCGTTGGTTCTTCGTCCGCTACGCCGACCCGGAGTGGCACTTGCGCGTGCGCTTCCAGGGCGTGCCGGCGCGGCTGCACGCCGACGTGCTGCCCGCGCTGCAAGCGGCGTGCGCGCGGGCGTTGGCGGACGGGCGCGTGTGGCGCGTGCAGCTCGACACCTACGAGCGCGAGGTCGAGCGTTACGGCGGCGCGGAGGGGATCGAGTTGGCGGAGCGCATCTTTCACGCCGACAGCGAGGCGGCGTTGGAGATCGTCGAGCTGCTTGAGCCGGGCGACGAGGGCGCGGACGAGCGTTGGCGGCTCGCGCTGTGCGGCATGGATCGGCTGCTGTCTGATCTGGGTTTCGACCTCGCGGCGAAGTGCGCGCTCGTCAAACAGACGCGCGACGATTTCGCCCGCGAGTTTCGGGCCGATAAAGGCCTCTTCGAGCAGTTGCGCGCACGGCACAGGCAGGAGCGGCGCGCGTTGGAAGCACTGCTCGCCGCGCGGGCCGAAGACGAGCACACGCTCGCGCCGGGTCTCGAAGTGCTCGGCCGGCGCTCGGCGCGGCTCGCGCCCGTCGTCGGCGAACTCAGGGCTTGCGCGCAGACGGGCCGGCTCGCCCGCTCTCTGTCCGACCTCGCGCAGAGCTTCATGCACATGCACGCCAACCGCCTCCTGCGCTCGGCCCAACGCGCGCAGGAGTTGGTCATCTACGACCTGCTGACGCGGCACTACGAATCGCAGTTGGCGCGCGCAAGGTGAATCCCGCGCCCGGCGCGCGGGCGCATTAACGGCCGGGTCGCGGAGGTACAGTTGGCGGGCCGACACCAAACGTCAAAACGGTCTATTGACAGCCGGGCGCGCGCCTGTAGAATGTCCGGCGTACCGCCCGACCCCGACTTGCCCGCGCAGGTCTTGCAGTCATGAGCGCGCCCCCGCCCCAACAGACAGACGAAGCGAACGACGCGGTTGACTTGGCCGCGCTCGGCCAGGCTTACGCGCCGCCGCCCGCGGCGGACACGTCGCCCGAAGTCTCCGACGTGATCGCGACGCTGCCCTGGTGGGCGGCGCGCGGGCTGCTCTATTTGGTCGTCGGCTTCGTCGCCGCCGCGCTCGTCTGGGCCGCGCTCGGCAAGGTGGACGTGATCGTCGAGGGGCGCGGCGCGCTCGTGCCGGAAGGCAACGTGCGCCCGGTGCAGGCGGTAGGTGGCGGGGCCGTGCTGGCGGTCTTGGTCAAGGAGGGCGCGGCGGTCGAGCGCGGCCAGCCGCTCGTGCAGTTGGACGGCGCGGAGCTGCGCCTGCGGTTGGGCAAACTCCGCGAAGAGTGGGCCGCGGATCAACAGCAGCTCCGGCAACTGCTCGCCACGGGCACGCCCGCCCAGCGGCTCGAACAGCAGACGCGCATCGCGCGCTTGCAGACCGAGATCGACGGCGTCGAAGAAGCCCTGCGCCACACGACCGTCAACGCGCCGCTCGCCGGCACGATCACGACGCTCGGCGTGCGCAGCCCCGGCGCGGTGCTGGCGGCGGGGCAGACCGTCGCCACGATTGCGCCGGCCGGCGCGCAGTTCGTCGCCGAGGTGCAAGTGCCGAACAAGGACATTGCCTTCGTCGAACCGGGGCTGCCGGTCAAGCTCAAGCTCGACGCCTTCCCGTTTCAAGACTACGGCGTGGTCGAGGGCATCGTGCGCGAGGTCGCGCCGGACGCGCAGACGGACGGCGCATCGGGGTCTTTCTACAAAGTCACCATCACACCGCAGCAGACCGGCGTCGAGGCCAAAGGCAAGCTCGTGCCGCTGCGCCCTGGCTTGGCCCTGAGCGCAGAGATCGTCACCGAGCGCAAGAGCATCTTGAGTCTACTCTTCGAGCCGTTCCGCAAACTCAAAGGCCAAGGCTGAGCGTAAACCGGCTGACGTTCTGTTACCGCAAGCAACGTCGAAAGGAGAATCTTCATGGCAGCGAAAACGAAGAAAGAGCGTAAGGTCAAAGTCGAAGGCATCAAGCGGGAAGAGAAGCAGTTGAGTAAAGGGGAGCAGCAGAAGGTGAAAGGCGGCATGAACGTCAGCGGCATCGGGCGCACCGGGACGATTAGCCCGACGGCTGTTAGTAGATCGGGAGAACCTAAATAACGAGGGCGGAGGGGCCGTTAGGGCCAGCGGCCGACGGCAACGTCGCCCCGCGCGAGCGCTGGTAGTCTATGACAAGGCCGGGCGAACTGGTCGCGCTGGAGGTTAACGGCGAGCAGATCGATCTCGCGGCGGTCTTGCGGCCGGCGAAGGTCGCGGGCCGCTTGCAGTTTATCCAAGACGCGCTCGACGCCGCGCTCGTCCGCCAGGCCGCCGCGCGCCGCGACATCGAGCCGACCGACGAAGAACTGCAAGCGGCGGCCGACGAGTTCCGCACCGCGCGCGAACTGTACGACGCCGCCGCGACCGAGGCTTGGCTCGCCGGCCACTTCCTGTCCTACGAGGACTGGGAGGCGTGGCTCGAACAGGACGTACGCACGCGCAAGCTGCGCGAGGCGCTGACTGCCGACAAGGTCGAGCAGCACTTCGCCGTCAACCGGCTCAGCTTCGACACGGCGACGATCTCTGAGCTGCTCGCGGGCGACGAAGACGTGGCGCGCGAGCTGCGTCTACAGATCACGGACGACGGGGCCGACTTCCACGCCCTCGCGCGCCAGCACTCGCGCGCCGCGGCGACGCGCCCGGCGGGCGGCTACGTCGGCGCGGTGCGCCGCGCCGACCTGGCGGCCGACGCGGAGGCGGCCGTCTTCGGCGCAAAGGCCGGCGCGCTCGTCGGCCCGTTCAAAGACGAACGCGGCTGGGTGCTCTTCAAGGTCGAAGCCGTCCAGCGCGGCGCGCTCGACGACGCGACCCGCGAGCAGATCAAGACGCAACTCTTCCAGGAGTGGCTCGCCGAGCAGCGCCGCAAGGCGCGCGTCACCTACACGCTGCTCGCGCCCGCCACGACCGACTGAGCAACTGCCACGTCCGATAACGCAGGACGTTTGTCACGTCTCTTCTACAACGACTGCCCGAACCAGCTTCGACGAGTAAAACTCGATGCCAGTAGTGATGAACCTAGTGATGAACCAGAACTGCTTGGGCGGCGACGATGAAGCGGTGATGAACGGGTGCTTGCGATGAAGTAATGATGAACGGGTGCTTGCGATTATTGCTGCCGGATCGAAACGACTTGGGAAGGTAATGATGAATCGTAACAGCTTGGCCCTGTGCGTGCTCGCCGCGTGCGCGTGCTGTTGGCAGGCGGGCTGCGGCGCGAACTCGCAGGTGAACGCGCAACGCCAGCCCGCCGCGGCGCAAGGCCCGACCGCGCCCGCCGGGCCGCAGCCCGTCAGCGTCAACGTCGTCGAGGCGCAGGGCGCGAGCGCGCCCGCCGAGCTACTCGTCCCGGCCGCGCTCGCCGTCGAGAACACCGCGCTCGTGCTCGCGCAGCGCGACGGCACACTCGTCGCCGTCTCGGCCGAAGAAGGGCAGAGCGTCCATCCCGGTCAGACGCTCGCGCGCCTCGACGACGAAGAGCAGCGCGCGCAACTTCGCCAGGCCGAGTTGGAAGTCGGACGCTTGCAGATCGAGGAGCAGCAGTACAAGGCGCTCATCAACGTCAACCGCAACGAGTTGAACCGCGAGTTGCAACTGGCCAAAGCCGGCCTCAGCAGCCAGGCCGAAGTCGAGCGCGCGCAGTACCGGCTCGACGCCGCCACCAGCGAGTACGAGAAGACGCGCCTCGCCACGCAGACCGCGCAGGCGCGCGTCGAAGCCGTCAAGCTCGAACTGACCAAGAGCCAGATCGCGGCCCCGCGCGGCGGCGTCGTCACGCGCCGCTACGTCAGCCAGGGCACGGGCGTCGTCCGGGGCGACAAACTCTTCGAGCTGGCGCAACTCACGCCGCTCGTCATCAAGTTCCAAGTCCCGCAGGCGGGCGCGGCGCGCCTCGCCGTCGGCCAAGTCGTCCGCCTCTCCGTGGGCGAGACCGGCGCGGACGCACAGGCGCGCGTCCGCCGCATAGACCCGGTCGCCGACCCGACCAGCAGCACCATCGGCTACCTCGCCGACGTGACGGGCGGCGCGAGTCTCCGCCCCGGCTTGACCTTCAACGTCCACGTGCCGCGCCCCGCCGCCCTCTCCGTCTGGCTCCCGCGCGCCGCCCTCCCCGCCGGCCAAGACCCACGCCCCAACGCGCCCGCCACCATCTTCATCCTCAACGGCGACCACTGCGAACTCCGCGACATCTGGGTCAACGCCCTCGCCGGCGACCAACTCGAAATCACCTCCGGCCTCACCCCCGGCGAACGCGTCATCCTCGCCCCGCCCCCCGACCTCAAACCCGGCGACCCCGTGACCACGAACCAAGATTAAGCGCCGCTCATTAGGTGGCTTTGCCTATATCCCATTTTAGTAGTATTTATTAAATCAAAGTTTGGGGCTTCCGTTGTGAACATTGCGAGCACGAATGGATATCCCGCGACGCTGAGAACGAGCCGCGCGTCTGCCCGAAGTGCAAAAGCCCTTACTGGAATAAACCGCGCAGGAATGCCAGCACGCGCAAGGCGCGGGTAGCGGCCTAGTTTCGTTTGAAGGGTCAGCCTCATGGCAACAAATAAATCATTCCCGCATCTTTGCTACATTCTCGTCTGCGAGAGCATCACCCAACGCGAAGATGGCAGGCTCGACGTAGAGGGCGTGCTGAGTCGCCTCATCTACTTTGACATGCGGGTTAAAATGCCTCCCTTCCGCCTGCCACTCAGAATCTTGGTCTGTATGTATAGCGACGATGAAACTGCTACTCATGAAATTCGTTACACCCTTGTTACGCCAGATGGCCATGAATCCGATCTGGGTATTGGTCAGGTCGGCTATCTTGATGGTCAATATCGCCCGATTGTGGAGAGCGGTTTGGATTTAGCCGTTAACGCACCCGGAACGTATTCTCACAACTTTGGGGTCAGTACCCCGTGGTAATTACTCATCTTCAAATGAGTACCTCATAGACGGCCCGCGATGAAGCGGCTAATTAAAGCGCCCGCCCACCCCGCTCTTTATCTTTTGCGCCTTTGGCTTTTCATCCGTCCGTTCATTCTGCTTTTCGTGACTTTCCATGCAGACCTCCGGCTTTCCCTAAAGAAAGGGCTTTCACTGCCAAGCCAGCGGCACATGGCCTTTCTTATCGGACTCAACTTGTCGCTGGCCCTGCAAGCTCAGGGCCTGTGACCTAACCTTTCTGAGTTGCCGCGCGCGTGCATACTCTGCTGTCAGCGCGGCCTGGGAGCGCATCGCGTGAACAATCTCTTGCGGTCGAAGATAGGCCGGTGGCTGGTGCTGCTGGGTCTGTGTTGTCAGGCGTGGTCGGTGTGTGCGCAGGAGACTGCGACGCAAGCGCCGCAGGGCGGGTTGCCGCCGCCGTATTATGAGTATCCTTATGGGAGTGCGACGACGCGGCTGAGGTTGTTGACGGTTGAGGAGGCGGTGGGGCTGGCGTTGGCGAATGCGTCGGCGTATCAGCAGGCGCAGCTTAACGAGCAGAGCGCGCGGGAGGATGTGCGGCAGGCGCGGGCGGCGTTTCTGCCGCAGTTCGGTGTGCCGCTGGGGTACACGGGGACGACGCCGTCGCGCGTGCGTCTGCCGGACGAGCCGCTCACGTTCAGCTTCGTCAGCGCCAGCGCCATCAACGAGACGACGGCCTTCGTGAACGCCACCGGCCCCATAGACCTGTCGGGGCGGCTGCGCGCCTCGCTGCGCCGCAGCCGCGCGCTCTTGAGCGCCGCGCACGCCGGCACGCAGGTCGCCCGCCGCGACCTCGCGCTCGCCACCTACGACGCTTATTACGGTCTCGTGCTCGCGCGCCAGAAGCGCCGCCTCGCCGACGAGACGCTCGCGCTCGCCGAAGCGTTCCTCAACGTGGCCTTGCGGCTGCGCGAGCGCGGCGCGGCCGCGCCGCCGGCCGACCCGGAGCAGGCGGCCGCCGAGCGGGCCGAACAAGAGTCGGAGGTGCAACGCGCGCGCTCCGCGGCCGCGGCGCGGCGCGACGAGTTGGAGCAGGCGCGCTTCGCGGAGTCGGCGGCGATGAGTTTGTTGCGCGTCTACACCGGCGTGGACTTTGCCACAGACATCAGCGTCGTGCGGCTTACGCAGAACGTGCCCACCGCCGCCGACTTCATGGACTACACGGTCGAGTTGATCAAAGAGCGCCCCGAGCTGGCCATGCTCGAAGCGCAGCAGCGCGCGGCCGTCGAAGACGCGCGCATCGCGCGCAGCGACCGCCGCCCGCAGTTCTCCTACGGGCTGAACATGGGCTTCGACGCGGCCGACGTGCGCCGGCTCAGGCAGTTCTCCGGCGGCGCGGCCGTCATCAGTCTCAACATCCCCGTCTGGGATTTCGGGGCCAGCAAGAGCCGCGAGACGCAGGCGCGGCTGCAAGCGCGCTCGCTTGAGTTGCAACGCGACGTGACGCTCAGACAACTCAGGCAGGAGTTCTACACGCAGCGCGCCGCCGCGCTCTCGGCGCTCGTGCGCATACGCTCGGCCGAGACGGCCGCGGGCGCGGCCCAGCAGAACCTCAACCTCGTCTTCGTGCGCTACAAGCAGGGCAACGCCGGGATCACCGACGTGATCGACGCGCAGGCGGACTACGCCGCCACGCGCCTCGCCTACTATCAAGCCATCACCGACTACCACACGGCGCGCATACGCCTTGAGGTTGACCCGGCGCAGAGGGCGGCGACGCGCGGCCCCGCGCAGCCTTTGCCCGACGCGCGCGTCCAGCCCTGCACCCTGACCCGCGCGCAAGCCCCCACCCTCGGCCCGCTGCGTCTCGGTCAGACCGCGGCGCAAGTCACGTCCCTCTTGCCGCCGATGAACCTGAGTGCGGCGGACGAACTGGGGCGCGTGCGCGCCGTCCTGCGCGGCGCGGAGTTGCGCGGCCGCGCGTTCACGCTGCCGCTCTTGGCCGACGTGGACACGCTTGAGTTGGAGTTCACCGACGGAGTGTTGACGCGCGTCCGCGTCAACTACGCCGCGACCAGCCGTTGGGAGAGTAAGGATCAGTTCCTCTCCATGGTGGCGGCGCAGATGAACCTGCCCGGCCCCTGGACGGCCGCCTACGACTGGCGCGAGAAGGACATACGCGACCTGAAAGACCTGCGCGACTACGCGCTCGACTGCCCCGACTTCCGCCTGAGCGTCGGCATCGGTCTCGAAGGTCTCGGCGCGGATCAGACGCCGCACCTCATGCTCGAAGACTTAGCCGCCACACGCCTCCACATGCAACGCGAAGCGGGCAGGCAGAAATAGGCCGCAACCTTAGAAGTCGTTTAGGAAGTCGCGTGACGGAGCTGATCTTAATCATTGACGACGACCGCGAGTTGTGCGAACTGTTGGCGGAGCTGCTGGCGGAGGAGGGGTTCACGGTCGAAGTGGCGAACAACGGCGAGCGCGGGCTTGAGCTGGCGCTGACGGGCGCGCACGCGCTCGCCGTGCTCGACGTGATGATGCCGCGCCTCAACGGCTTCGAGGTGCTCCGGCGCATACGCAACGCGCCCGACAGGGTGGCGCGCCTGCCCGTCCTCATGCTGACGGCGCGCGGCGACGACGTGGATCGCATCGTCGGGCTTGAGATCGGCGCGGACGACTACCTGCCCAAGCCCTTCAACCCGCGCGAGCTGGTCGCGCGCATCCGCGCCGTCCTGCGTCGCGCGCGCCCCGGCGCGGGCGAAGAGGCGGCGGCCGGCGCGCCGCCCGTGCTCGTCCGCGTCGGCGACGTGGAGGTGGACACGGGCACGCGCCACGTCCGGCGCGACGGCGCGACCGTCGAGTTGACTAACGTCGAGTACGATCTGCTGCTCATGCTGTTGACGGCGGCCGGGCGCATCGTGCAGCGCGACGATCTGGTGCGGTCGGTCTTAGGGCGCGAGTTGTCGCCGCTCGACCGCAGCATAGACATGCACATCAGCCACCTGCGCAAGAAGCTCGGCCCGCGCATCGGCGCGGTCGAGCGCATCAAGACGGTGCGCGGCGTCGGCTACGTCTACGCCCGCCCCGCCGAACCATGAACCCCTTTGCGTCAGGTGGTAAAGACGCGCACCTGGAACGGGGCGAGTGATAGAGTCACGCGGTTTTCGTTGAGGTGGAACTGCGGGAGTGTGCCTTGCGCGGGCGTGCCGCGCTCGCAGCCTTCGGCCGCAGCCCAGGGCCAAGGCAGATCGAAGGACGGGAAGTCCTGCCGCCCGCAGTTGGCGATAACCACCACTTGGCCGTCGCGCCCAAGCGGCTCTCCGCCCGTGCGGCAGTAGGCGAAGACGCGCGCGCCCGCGTCCGCGTCCATGTCCGGGTGGAAGTAGAAGAACTCGATCTCGTTGCGCTGCAACGCCGGGTGCGTCGTGCGCAGGCGCACCAGATCGCCGACCGCGCGCCACAGCGTTTTGTGACCGGGCTGCTCGCGCCGGTTCCAGTCCACCGGGTCGGACATCTTCAGCCTGTAGTCCGTGTGATCCAGGTCGTGTACGTCGGCGAACTCTTCGCCCGCGAGGAACATCGGGATGCCCACCGAGGTGAGCAGCAACGCGAAGCCGCTGCGCACCTGATCGAGCGCCTGCGCGTGCGCCGCCTGCACCTCCGGCGTCTGCTCCGCGATCCGCTCCACCAGCGTCCGCACCTGCGCGACCGATCCGTCGCCCGCGCCCGTCCGCCGCAGCAACTCGCCGAACATGTAGTTCATCATGCGCTGCTCACCGGGCTGCTCCACGTCGTGCGAGGTCAGGTATGTGACCGCCTGCGCGAGATCGCCGAACCCGCCTTGCATCGCGCGGCTCATGTCGTCCCAAGAGCCGCGGCCCGAGAGCGCGGCCGCGACGCGCGCGCTCCGCGCCGGCTCGCCCCAGTGCGTCGTGACGGCGTCGCGCAGCAGCCGGCGCGCCTCGTCGCGGTAGGCGAAGTGCCACATCGCGTCCACCACGCGCCGCCCGTTCGGGTTGGTCGCCACGTCCTGCGTGATGACGGCGCGCCGCCACGAATCTTCCGCGATGACTAAGAACGGGCGGTCGGGGAACTGCGCGCGGTGGGCGGCGTGCGCGCGTTCGCGGAACGTCTGGACGAACTCCCAGTGGTCTATGCCTTTGAACTCGTCGAGGCGGAAGCCGTCCACGTGGTACTCGCGCACCCAGAACTCGGCCATCTGGTAGTGGAACTCGCGCGCCGGGTAGAAGTCGCCGTGCGCGGCGCGGCGGTAGCGGAACAGACGCCCGCCCCAGTCCATGTCGTGCCCCGGCTCCTCCGTGTTGTCGCGCAGGAAGTACCAGTCGTAAGCCAGCGCCTCGAGCGGACAGTCGCGCGCGTGGTTCATCACCACGTCGAGGATGACGCGTATGCCGCGCTGGTGGCAGCGTTTGATGAAGCACTTGAGATCGACCGGCGTCCCCATGTCGAAGTCGGGCGCGAAGAAGAAGCGGCTGCCGTAACCCCAGTTGAGCGTGTCGGCCGAATCGTGTATGGGCAACAACTCGATGGCGTTGACGCCGAGCGCGGCGAGCGTGTCCAGGTGGCCGAAGAGGACGCGCTCGAACGTGCCGAGACCGACCTGGCGTATCTCCTCGCCCGCCATCCAGCGCAGGGGCATCTCGTAGATGACGATCTGGTTGTTGTTCGGCAACCGCACGCCCGCCGACAGTTCGTCGTCCCACGAGAAGGGCCAGCGCGCGCGCCGCCCGCCGCGGATGCGGAAGAGACCGCGGTAACTGCCGAAGCGCACCAACTCCTCGGCGAAGGGATCGGGGACGGGCGCGTCCGCGTGGCCGTCGAGGACGAACTCGTATTCGTAATCGCCGTCGGCGAGCGCGAGCGCGTCGAGGTCTAACTCCCAGAAGCCGGTCTGCGCGGCCGAGGCGTGCAACGGCTCACGCCGCCAGCGCGCGGGGTCAAAGTGGTCGCGGTCTGTGAGCGGGGCGAAACGCAGCTCGACGGTCTGCGCGGCGGGGGCTGGAATCAGCATCGCTTTCGTCTTCCTTCAGTGGGCTAAGCGCATGAAAGACGCGCGCGACGATATGCCAAAGCCGCCCGCGAGTCAACGTGCTCCCGGCGGGTCGTGCCGAGGTGCTACACTAACGGCGCACCCAAACACTCGTGCGCAGACCATTCAAGCTCATCGTCGCGGCGTTGCTCGTGCTGGCGTGCGCCGTCATCACCTTGCGCACGGGCGACGCCGCACAGTCGCCGCCGCTGACGCCGCAGGAGCGGCGCGGCAAGGCGCTTTACCTGCGCGGCGAGAGCGCGGCGGGGCGCGAGGTCTCGGCCTTGGTCGGCGAGTTGGACGTGCCGGCGGCGACCGTGCCGTGCGCCGGCTGTCACGGGCTGCGCGGCGAAGGCAAGACGGAAGCCGGCGTGACGGCGGGCGCGCTCACCTGGTCGCAACTGACCCGGCCCGACGGGCACACGCACCCGACCGGGCGCAAGCACGGGCCGTTCAACGAAACCTCTTTCGTGCGCGCCGTCGTCAACGGTCTCGACCCGGCGGGCAACGCGCTGCTCGTCGCCATGCCGCGCTACAAGCTCGCGCCCGAAGACCTGGCCGACCTGCTCGCGTACCTCAAGCGCATCGAGACGGAGCGCGAGCCGGGGCTGACCGCCGACGCCATCACGGTCGCCGCGCCGCTCCCACTCGCGGGCGCGCTCGCAGACACCGGCGCGGCCATGCGCGACGTACTCAACGCCTACTTCGCAGACGTGAACAGCCGCGGCGGCGTCTACAACCGGCGGCTTGAGTTGCGCGCGGCAGACGCGAGCGCGGACGCCGCGCAGACGGCCGCCAACCTGCGCCGCCTGCTCGAAGGCGAGCAGGTCTTCGCGCTCGTCGGCGGCGTCAGCGCCGGCGCGGACAAGGAACTGGCCGCGCTGGCGGCCGAGACCGGCACGCCGCTCGTCGGCCCCGCGACGCTGTTGCCGCAGACGGGCACGCCGCTGAACCGCTACGTCTTCTACCTGCTGCCCGGCTTCGCCGAGCAGGCGCGCGCCCTCGCCAACTTCGCCGCCGCCCGGCCCGAACTGAAGCGCGCGCGCCTCGCCGTCGTCTACGCGAACGGCGAGTTGACGAACGCCGCCGCCGACGCGTTCGTCGAGCAAGCCAAACAGGCCGGGCTGCCGCCCGTCTTCAAGCAGACGTTCACGCGCGGGAGCTTCAACGCGGCGCAGTTAGTCGAGCAGCTACAACAGGCGCGCGCCGAAGGCGTCCTGCTGCTCGGCCCGAACGGCGAAGAGACACCTTTGCTGCAAGCAGCGGCGGCCGCCAAGTGGACGCCCTTCGTCTTCCTGCTCGGCGCGCTGTCGGGCACGAACCTCGGCAGCGCCGTGCCGACGAGTTTCAAAGACCATGTCTTCGTGACCTTCCCGACCGTGCCGGCGGACGTGACGCCGGAAGGCTTGGCGGAGTTCCGCGCGCTGCAAGAGAAGTACAAGTTCGCGCCGCGCCGCGTCGCCTCGCAACTCGCCGCGCTCGCCGCCGCGAAGGTCTTCGTCGAAGGCCTCAAGCGCGCGGGCAGAGACCTGACCCGCGAGCAATTCATCACGGCGCTCGAAGGTCTCTACGAGTACGACACGGGGCTGACGCCGCGGCTCACCTTCGGCCCGAACCGGCGCGTCGGCGCGGCCGGCGCGAGCGTCCTGACCTTCGACCCGGAGAAGAAAGAACTCGCGCCCGCGGGCGGCTGGGTCAAGGCGAACTGACGCGCGATTCCTGCTGACAACGGCGCGCGCGCTGGCTTATACTCGGCGCGCTGTTTCACTTTCAACGTAACGTCCCGGCCCTCGTCCACATCGTCCGCGCGCCACAGAGGCGTTGACCAGGCCCGGAGTCGTCTACCTCAGTAACGGATGCGCGGCAGACTCAACCCGGCGACCCGTGCCTTGATCGGCGCGCTGCTCCTATCGCTTTGCGCGGCGCGCGGCGCGGCGCAGCAGACTTTGACCGCGGCGACGCTGGGCGGGCGCGTGGAGGACGCGCACGGCGCGGCCGTCAGCGGCGCGGTCGTCACCGTTACCAGCCTCGACACGAACCAGAGCCGCAGCCACGCGACCGACGCGTCGGGGCGCTTCCGCTTCCCTTACCTGCCGGTCGGCGCGTACCGGCTCACGGCCGAGGCGGCCGGGTTCGCGCCGCGCACGCGGCAGCTTACGCTGACCGTCGGGCAGGCGCTCGACGTGCCGCTCGCGTTGGGCGTGGCGGGCGTCGCCGAGAGCGTCAACGTGACGGACGACGCGCCGCTCGTCGAGACGGCGCGCACGCAGGTCGCCGCGACGATCCTGCCGCACGAGGTCAACGACCTGCCGCTCAACGGGCGCAACTATCTCGACCTCGCGCTGCTCGCGCCCGGCGTCGCGCGCGCCAACACCGGCAGCAACCAGCGCTTCGCCGAGACCTCGGCCGTGCCCGGTCAAGGTCTCTCCGTCGCCGGTCAACGAAACTTGAACAACGGCTTCGTCGTTGACGGCGTCTCGGCGAACGACGACGCGGCCGATCTGGCCGGCACGTTCTACAGCCAAGAAGTGATCCGCGAGTTTCAGGTGGTGACGGCGGGCGGCGTGGCGGAGTTCGGGCGCGCGGCGGGCGGCGTCGTCAACATCCTGACGCGCTCCGGCACGAACGACTGGCACGGCCGCCTCTACGGCTTCTTCCGCAACCAGCGGCTCGACGCGCGCAACCCGCTCGCCGCGCGCCGCGACCCGCTGACGCAGGCGCAGTACGGCGCGTCCGTCGGCGGCCCGCTGAAGCGCGACCGCACCTTCCTGTTCGCCAACTTCGAGCAGACGCGCCGGCACGACGCCGGCATCGTCACGATCACGCCCGCCGCCGCGGCGGCCGTCAACGCGCGTCTCGACCAAACGACTTACGCGGGCGCGCGCTTGCAGACCGGCGAGTTCCCCGGCGGCTACGACACGACGAACCTCTTCGCCCGCGTCGATCACCAACTCGGCGCGGCGCACCGGCTCGCCGCGCGCTACAGCCTCTACGACCTGGCGGCCGCCAACGCGCGCAACGTCGGCGGCACGAACGACGCGAGCCGCGGCTCCGGGCTAACGGATCGCGATCAGACCTTGGCGGCGAGCCTCATCTCGACGCTCACGCCGCGCACCTTCAACGAGGCGCGCGCGCAGTTCGCGCGCAGCCGCCTCGGCGCGCCCTTAAACGACACCGTCGGGCCGGCGGTCAACATCGCGGGCGTCGCCAACTTCGGCCCGGCCACCTTCTCGCCCACGGCGCGCGCGCTCGACGTGTTCGAGTTGGCCGACAGCGTCACCGTCCAGCGCGGCGCGCATTCGTTCAAGGCGGGCGCGGACTTCCTGCTCAACCGCGCGGACATCAACTTCCCCGGCGCGCTGCAAGGCGTCTACACCTTCTCGTCGCTCGCCAACTTCATCGCCGGCCGCTACGTCACCTTCCAGCAGGCGTTCGGCGCGGCGACGCAGTTTCAGTCGAACCCGAACGTCGGCGTCTTCGTGCAGGACGAGTGGCACGCGCGCCGCGACCTGACCGTCAACGCGGGGCTGCGCTACGACGCGCAACTCCTGCCCGCGCCGATCTCGACCGACGCCGACAACTTCGCGCCGCGCCTCGGTCTCGCCTACGCACCGGGCGGCGGCAAGACGGTCGTGCGCGCGAGCTTCGGTCTCTACTTCGACCGCGTGCCCTTGCGCGCCACGTCGAACGCCTTGCAGCGCGACGGCTCGAAGTACAAAGTCGCGGTGCTCTCCTTCGGGCAAGCAAGCGCGCCCGCGTTTCCGAATCGGCTGACGGACTTTCCCGCGGGCCTGCTCGTCAGCGTCACGACCATCGCCCCGCGCGTCGAGAACAGCTACAGCGTGCAGACGAGCGTGCAGGCGGAGCGCGAACTGGCGGGCGGCGCTGCGCTCTCGGTCGGCTACCTGCACCTGCGCGGGTTGCACCTGCTCGTCTCGCGCAACGTCAACGCGCCGACCTCTCCGTCCGCACCCAACTTGGGCCGCCCCGATCCGCGCTTCGCCAACGTCAACCGCTACGAGTCGTCGGGCGAGTCCAGTTACGACGGGTTGAGCGTGGCGCTCAACGAGCGCGCCGGCGAGTGGGCGACCTTGCGGCTCGCTTACACGCTCGCGCGCGCGCGTGACGACGCCGGCAACGCCTTCTTCTTCACGCCGCAAGACAACTTGAACTTGCGCGCCGAGTGGGGGCCGGCCGATAACGACCAGCGCCACCGTCTGACCTTGAGCGGCACGCTCCAAGCGCCGCCCGCGCCGCACGCCGCCCGTTTGCGCCGCGCGCTCGCGGGCTGGCAACTCGGTTACATTTTCAGCTCCGGCTCGGCGCTGCCGTTCAACGTCCAGACCGGCACGGATCGCAACGGCGACACGAACGTCAACGACCGGCCCGCGGGCGTCGGGCGCAACACGGGGCGCGGTTTCAACAGCGCCGCGCTCGACCTGCGCCTGAGCCGCCGCTTCCGTCTGAGCGACCGCGTCCGCGTGGAGGCGCTCGCCGAAGCCTTCAACGTGCTCAACCGCGCCAACCTGCAATTGCCCAACAACGTCTTCGGCGCGGGCGCGACGCCGCTCCCCACCTTCGGCCGCCCCACCGCCGCCGCCGACCCGCGCCAACTCCAACTCGGCCTGCGCCTCGACTTCTAAACCGGCTTCACGAAGAGAAAACAACTCGGCCCGCCATCTGAAAGAACAGCCGCAAACAGGCTTCGAGCCGTGCCGGCGTCTTGTCACGCCGGCACGGCTCGTTTGTGACTGGCAACTCTACGGTACTGCGAGAACGTTCGCAGGCTCTGCGGGCCGTTAAACGACAACCTCTCTGTGCATCATGCCCAAGACCTCGACATGGTGCATTACGGCGGCGACAGCGTCATCGTCGTTACCATAGTGCAGATCAGTGTAGCCCACTTCGACTACGTCGTCACAGATGTGCGCGACGAGTGCTCCGCTGTTGCCAATCACAGTCTCGTCTATCACACCAACGCCCGCGACGCTGTGATCCGTGGCCGCCAACGGGCCCACGGTCACCAGATTTGTCTCGACGGTGCTGTTCTGCACCACGACACCGATGGGCACATTACCCGCCGGCTGCGCCCGCGCCACGACGCGGAAGAAGATGAAGAACACGAAGAACGTCACGACCACTACGACAACGCCGAAGAAGAATTTGTTTCTCACGTTTCACTACCTCCTGTTTGAGTCACTCTCGCAGTTCAAGCGGCAGCACTTGAGCCTGGAGTTCAACGCATAAAAGCTGCCGGTCAGTCGGCGCAGCCGGGAGCGCGTCATCAGCAGCCGTCCCGTCCGCGCCTGTCACTAACACAAAGTCCGGCGCGCGCCTTCCTGTTAAGCAGGCCGCAAAAAATCTTCGGCGCGGCGAAAAAATTCTGCGCGCCGCTTAACACCGGCAGCCCGGCGGCCTTTTCTATTAACGAGTGGGTCAACCGCTCCGAACACTCTTTCGACACTACAGGCCGCGAACACATAGACAAGGAGAGACAAGATGTCAGCGACACAGCCCAACAACCACCGAACGCCGCCGGCAGAGGACAACTTGCTGGCGGCGTTACAGCATCAACCGCTACAGACCGCGCTTCAGGCGTCGCCCCCCACGACCGCACGAGCAACCCGCAGAAAACGCGCCTACGCATTCCGAGTCATCCCTGGATTCGGCGCGCGCAGTGAGCTTTTTGACAGCACCAAAGTGAGGTGTGGCGATGACAACCCAGGCATCCAGCTCGAGCAAGGAGGGCGGGTTTAGGCTCTGGACATTACTGTCAGCGATACTGACGGGCCGCAGACCTATAGAGGACTTACCAGGCAACCGCGAATTCCAGAGTAGGGGGAAACAATGCTGCGCGAATGTCATGCGTACGAAGTACGGCGGGCTAATGCGCAAGTATTTCGGCATCAGCTACGACGTGGAAGACCTCTTCAGTGAGGCGCAATGGCGGATGATTGACTATTGGCATAAACGTGAAGCGGCGGGCAGAGCGCCGGACGCGACGACCTTCCCCAACGAGCAAGACTTTTTGGGTTGGTTCTTCGTGCTATCGCTCAACATTGTCCGCGGCAAGCTCCGGCCCTTCAAAGAACTGTGGGCCGAGGGGCTGACGCTCATCTACGTGCCGATTGACGACCTCCCCATTGCTGACCCACGCGTCAAGTTCGAGCGCGAGTGCTTGCGCACCCGATTTCTGGAATTCACCGAGACACTGTCCACTAATCACCACCGCGCCGCGGAACTCTGGACTGAGGGCTACACCGCCCGCGAGAGCAGGGATCTACTGAACGGGATGGGGATTAAATGCTCCCACGTCACCGTGCAGAAATGGATCAACGCCGCCCTGCGGGCGTTCCGTGACAGCTTGCGTGACGATGGTGATGCGGGTACGGGTGTCTAGGTGAAGCGGGCCTAACGCCTCCGTTGGTTTGCGACCGGTCGCGAGGTTAGGCCATGAGTAACAACCTATACAAGCTTACGCGGGCTAAGGCCCGAGCGGTATGCACCCGCCCCGCCGTGCGCGGGTTGCTTTACGATTACGTCACAGATCTGCTGGAAGACCCAGAGGCAACGGTGTTTGAAGAACACCTGCTGGATTGTCTCTCTTGCAGGGAAGCATACCTTGAACTGCTCAGCCTCCGCGGCGGGTCTGACGCGCCGCTGGCGGCGGACGACGGCGGCGAGCACGAAGCCGTCGCGGCGGACGTGCACAGCTTCGCTGGGTTCGGGGAACAGTAGACATGGGGGGCGGCGCACGGCCGGTGCGCCAGCCACCTCCCCTCGCACAATCCGACGGCGAGTGCGCGCGGCGCTTCAGCCACACGGCGGCGTCGCGCGCATTCCCGGCTTGAACTTTAGCCGCCCGCTCGGGTCAACCCATCCATCTCTTAAGCGGCCTCACGCGCCCGCCTTCAAGCTGCACCTGACTTTGATCGCCGCTGCCCACATCCCTGTGTGTGCAAGCGCGGCGGGAACGAGGCGGGTGCGCTGAGAAGCTATCTGGAATGTTCTGCGCGGTTGAACCTCTGCGCGGCCCTGCGGCGGCGGCGTCGCTTCGCGCTCTTAGCGTTTATGGCCGGAGTTAAAGCAGTTTTCAGTTGGGTGTCAGCCGAGCATTAAGAACTCACCGCAGAGACGCAGAGGGCGCGGAGGGGGCGCTGAGAAGAGAATGTTCCTCTCAGCGCCCCCTCCGCGCCCTCTGCGTCTCTGCGGTGAACCGGCCCTGCCTTACATCTAACTGAAGCTTGCTCTAGACGTGCCCCGCGGCCGGTCGAAAGTTGCACGCGAGGTCGTAGTAAAACTGTAAGGGGCGGGGAACTTCTCCCCCGCCCCTTACAGTTTTACCGGCGACGCGCGGTTGTATGAAAACTGCCTATGCGACCTTGCGGCACACCTTCTCGCGCGTGCCGCTCGCGGTGTCCAAGAACTTGTCTACAGGGACGCAGACTGCGACCGGGCCCGGCCGCCGCAAGTACATCAAGACCCCGCTCAAGAGACCTAACGCCTGTGTGCAGAAGATGACGTAGAGTGGCGAAACATCGCCTATGACGTAGCAGAAGAACAGGGGCGGGCCCCAGAGCGCAACCGTGGCACTGACGAAGAACTTCAAGCCCTCAGGCTGACCGCCGGCCTGAGGGTAGAAATTCCCGAAGAGCATCCGCGACCGGATTGACTCAACTTTCATCTTTCTAACCTCCTTCAAGGTACGAACTAGTTACGTGATCCGCAACTGCCTCACACAAATAAAAACGCCCCAATCCGCCCGGCTGTAAAAGGCCGTGGGGCTGGCGACCAGCCGATGCGGTCATAGCGGCCGCGGTCTGGATGGACTGAAGCCCTCTATGTCTCCGGCGTCATGCCGCAGGCAGGTGTCAGTTACGCGTAAGGTAGGAACTGGTAGCTGCCCGTGCTAGAGTCACGAGCCGTGAGCGAAGAGGCAAGCCGGGCACTTGTCAGTGCGGACGCGGGGCTGGCGCTGCGCAGCGCGATAGAGTTCTGGGCGGACGGCTCGACGCGGGCCGAGACCTACGAGCGCGCCGCGAAGCTCAAGGACAAGGTGCAGGTGGTGTGCGGCTTCTTCGCCTTCGCGGGCAAGCACCCCGGCGACGTGACGCCGGCGGACGTGGCCCGCTGGCGCGCGCACCTCGAAGCCTTGGGGCAGAAGCCCGCCACCGTCTACGCGCGCGTCTCGCGCGTCTCGGCCTTCTTCAAGTGGTTGATGGCCGATCCCGTCCTCGGCCAACACGTGCGTGTGAACCCGGCGGCGCAGGCGCGACCGCGCTTCCCACGGCCTTACCAGACGGAATCAACCAAGGCGCTTACCGATGAGGAAATGAGCCGCTTGATCGAAGTGGTGCGCGCGCGCGCCGCGGCCGGCTCGGTCGTCGCCAAGCGCGACTACGCGCTGCTGCTCTTCTTCTTCCTCACGGGTCTCAGACGCAACGAAGTGATCTCGCTGCGCGGGAAAGACCTCGAACACAGGGAGGGGCGGCTCGTCATCAAGTACCGGCGCAAGGGCGGCAAGTTCGTCGGGCGCGAGGTGGGCGAGGCGTCCGTCTTCGAGGCGCTGACCGACTACCTCGCGGCGTCTGCGCGCGCCAACGTGCTCGGCTCGGAGCGCCCCTTGTGGACGCGCCACGACCGCGGGGGCCGGCCCGGCGCGCCGCTCTCCTCGCGCGCCTTCGCCGAGAACCTCAAGGTCTACGCCCGCGCCGCCGGCATCGCGCAGATTCACGTCCACCAGACGCGCCACACCTACGCCCGCATCGTCGCCGAAGAGACCGGCAGCTTCCAGGAGACGCAGGAAGCCTTGGATCACGAGAACGCCGCCACGACCCGCGTCTACGTCCAACGCATCACGGTCAAGACCGACAAGCACAGCAGCAAGATCGCCCAGCGCATGAGGACGGCGAAGCAGTAGGGCCGTCTTGCGGTTGAGTGTGGCGTGCGGCCGGGTTAACACAGAGTACACAGAGGGAGCACAGAGGACACAGTAAGAACTCTGTCTCCTCTGTGCCCTCTGTGTTGAGCTTTTCTCTCCAAACACCGACCTCACTTTGCTCCCGCCAAAACCCGAAAGACGCAACGGCAGACGCGCGCGAGACGCGGCCGAGTTGGCGCTCGGTTAGTTATAGCCGCACGCACGCGCCGGACGGGCGGGTCGCGGCGGGACACGACGGGGCCGCCGCGCTGGTCACAAGAGTAGGGTCGCCGATGGCCTTGCCTGATCTCAGAGTTCATTCCTTCATCGTGAAGCTCTGGCTCGACGAGGCGGAGGGCACAACCGACCCCGACCGGCTCCACGGGCACATCACGCACGTGCCCAGCGGCGAGCGCCGCTACCTGAAGGACATAGACGGCATCCCCGATTTCGTCATGTACCACCTCAAGCTGGTCGGCGTGACATTCAGCGGGCGCTGGCGCGTCAAGCACTGCCTGCGCTGCTGGCGGCGTTTCTTACGCGGTATGTGACGGCCCTAAATGAGCAGCCTTCTCATACACGACATGGAGCCGGCCTGGGCCTCGCTCGCCCCGGCCCTGTTGCAGACGGCGACCGACGCCGCCGTCTTCGTCGCCGGCACGGCCAGTATGCGGCTCACCGCCCAGCCCCTCGCGACCAACGCCGTCGCCGAGTTCGTCCCCGGCGCGGCGCTCAACCTCAACAACTTCGACGAGCTGCGCTTCTGGGTGCGCGCCTCGCAAGCCGCCGACGGCACGACCGCCCGGCCCTTCTTCCTCGAATTCTCCTACCTCGACGCGGGCGACCTGCCCGGCGAAGAGCACCGCTGGTTCGTGCCCGTCAACACGCCCGACCGCTGGGAGCAGCGCCGCATCGGCATCGAGCAGGATCGCCGCACACAGATCACCAGCCTCCGCTTCCGCTGTCTGACCGACCTGCCCTTCGTCTGCCGCGTGGACGAACTGCTCGCCGTGCGCGAAGAGGTGCTCGTTGATGTCGAGACGGCGCTCGCCGCGCTGCTCGACGAACAACTGACTCTGCCCGGTCTCGTCAACCTGCCCTTGAGCCAGCCCGCGAACGCGAACGACACGCAGATCGTGTTGCCGCTCACGCGCGACCTGGCCGCCGGGATGCGTGTTCGCATCACGGGCGGCAGCGCGGGCGTCGAGACGCACCATGTGATCGGCGTCGCGCACAACACCGGCGCGAACACGACGACGCTCACCTTCGCCGCGGGCGACGCGCTCGCGGGCAACCTCGCGGTCGCCACCGCCGCGGTCACGGTACTCGTGCCGCTCTTCTTCGAGTCGCCGCCCGCAGTCAGCGCGCCGCCGCCGCCCGCGCCTTCAATCGCCGCCGCGGTCGTGGACTTCCGCGAAGACCTGGATCGCACCGGCTACTACACGCAGCGCGACAGCTTCCGCCCGCGCGGCGCGGTCAACGTGTGCAGCGTGCGCCCGGCGGCGCGCGCTTACCTGGTGGACTACCAGTTGACCGCGCTCGCGCCGCTGCGCGTGCAGCAGCGTCTGATCCAGACGCTCCTCGCGCAGCGTCTCTCCGTGGACGTGCCGCTGCGCATCAACGGCGCGCACGCGCCCGTCGCCATCCTGCCGCCGCCCGACATACAGCGCCGCCGGCTCGACGAGATCGCGCCGCTCTACGTGCGCGTCGGCACGCGCATGGAGGTGGCGCAGCGCCGCGAGCAGACCCTCGCGCTGCACGCCGAGGTCTGGGGCGCGCCCAAGGACGCGCCGCTCGACCAGGAAGGGATCGTGATCGTCTTATGATTACTTACCGGCTCAGAGACGGCGACACGTTCGTCTTCAGCGTCAACGGCGGCGCGTGGGAGGCCGTCACGTTCGACGCCAAAGACTTCAAAGACCCGGCCGCGGCGACGGCCGAAGAACTCGCCTCGGTAATCAACCGCTCCGGCAGCCTCGCGGCCTCCGCCGACGCGGAGGGCACGCTCGTCCTCGCGACGGCCTCGGCCGGGGGGCACACCTCTTTGGAGGTGGATGTCGAGGCGTCGAGCGCGGCGGCGGCGCTCGGGCTGGGCTTGGGGCGCGCCGCCGCGCAGGGCGAGGGCGTGCGCGCCGCCCGCGTCGTCAGCCGGGCCGCCGAGCCGTTCCCGCTGCCGCTGGGCAGCGAGATGAGCGTCAACGTGGACGACCAGCGGCGCAAGGTCTCGTTCGACGACAGCATCACGCCCGGCGCGGCCACCGCGGCCGAAGTCTGCAAGGTCATCAACATGAAGCGGAAGAAGGTGGCGGACGTGACGCGCGACGGGCGCGTCGCGATCACCTCTCTGACCGTGGGGCTGAAGTCGAAGGTCGAGATCGAGCCGGGCGCGCAGGGCAAGACCGACGCGGCCGCGATCCTCGGCTTCGTCGGCGCGGCCGCTTTCGATCAGCCGTACCGGGCCGAGCCGGCGCGGCTCGCCTGCCGCGGCGCGCAGGCGGGCGGGCTTGAGGTGCAGAACCTGACGGCCAGCCCCATCGAAATCCATCTCGCGTCGGGCACGACGGTGCTGCCGGCGCGCGGCACGGTTCCGCTCGCGGCGGGCGACGCCGGCAACAGCCAGTTGCAGCGCTTCATCGCGCAGGGCGCGGTGCGGCTCGCGGCGAAGTCCGAACAGTGAGTTCGTGTGGCGGGGCGGCGCGCGCGCCGGCCCGCAGTTAAGGAGCGGCGATTATGGCTTTGAACGTCGGAGTGAACGTCATAGAGGTGGACGGGCGCGCAAGCCCGGCGATCCAGGCGGCCCCCACCTCGGTCGCCGCCTTCATCGGCATCGCCGAGCGCGGCGTGCCCAACGCGCCCGTGCGCGTCACGAACCTCGAACAGTTCTTCGAGCGCTTCGGGCGACACCGCACGGACGGCTTTCTGGCTTACGCCGTCGCCGGCTTCTTCCTGAACGGCGGGCGCGAGGCTTACGTCAACCGCGTCGTCGGCGCGGCCGCGGCCGCGGCGGCCGCGACGCTCAACAACCGCGCCTCGCCGGCCGCCGCCGCCCTGCGCGTCACCGCCGGCTACCGCGGGCGCACAGACCCCGGCGCGTGGGGCGAACGCCTGCGCGTGGACGTGCGCGACGACCCGCGCGCCACGACGACGCTCGCCCTCGCCGTCGCCGCCGCCGACACGAGCGCGCAGCTCGTCTCCGTCGCGGGCCTGCGCGTCGGCAGCGTCGTCCGCTTCAGCGCGGGCGCGAACACCTTCCACCGCCGCGTCACCGGCATCGCCGGCAACACGATCAACTGGACGGGCGGTCTCGGCACGGCGCTCACGGTCGCCGCCACGCAGGTCAGCTCGGCCGAGTTCCGCCTCGTCGTGCGCTACCAGGCCGCGCCGACCGAAGACTTCCGCGTCGTCGAAGAGTGGCCGCAGTTGAGCATGGAGACCGACTCGCCCGACTACGTGGCGGGCCGCATCAACCACCAGTTCACAGGCTCGCGCTACGTCACGGTGGCGGACATCAGCGGCGCGGCCGCGAGCGGCGACGAGAACCCGCAGGTCTCTTCCAACAGCGTGCTCACGGGCAGCGCCGAGCCGGCGGTCGCGTCCGGCGCTTACACGGGCAGTGCCGCGCTCAAGACCGGCTTCTACGCCTTCGACACCGCCGAGGTGCAGCTCGTCGCCGTGCCCGACGCGCACCAGTTGAACGCCGCCGGGCGTCTCCAGGTCGTGCGCGCCGCGCTCGACTATTGCGCCGCGCGCGGCGACTGCATGTACGTCGGCTCCGCGCCCGACCGCGGCTCCGGCGCGATCACCGTCCCGCGCCGCCGCAGCGACTACACGCAGACCGAGAGCGCGTACCTGGCGACCGTCAAGACTTACGCCGGGCAGTTCCAGGCCAACAAGGTCTTCGGCGCGCTCTACGGCGCGTGGATTCGCGTGGACGACCCCGCGCCGGGGCCCGCGCCCACGCGCTTCGTCCCGCCCGACGGGCACGTGCTCGGCGTCTACGCGCGCACCGAGCTTGAGCGCGGCATCTTCAAAGCGCCGGCCGGCAACGCCGCCTTCGTGCGCGGCGCGCTCGACGTGGCCGTGGACTTCACCGACGTGCAGCACACCGACATGGTGCGCGTCGGCTTAGTCAACGGCATACGCCGGACGCCCGGCCTCGGCATCGTCGTGACGACCTCGCGGACGCTCAGCACCGACACGCGCTGGTGGTTCGTCAACGTGCGGCTGCTCTTCAACTTCGTCAAGTCGTCTTTGCGCACGGGCTTGCGCTTCGTGCGCCAGGAGGCGCACTCGGAAGAACTGCGCCGCGCCGTGCGCCTGAACGTGGTGCGGCCCTTCCTGCTCGGTTTGTGGCGGCAGGGCGCGTTCGGGTCAGACCCGCCCGACGCGGTCTTCACCATCAAGTGCGACGCCGAGAACAACCCGCCGGCCGAAGTGAACCTCGGCAACTTCCGTGTCGAGGTCTACTTCTACCCGGCCAAGCCGGCCGAGACGATCCTGATCGTCGTCGGGCAACAGCCGAGCGGCGGCTCCGCCAGCGAAGCGTAAGGAGGCAGTGCGATGGCATTCAACATCGGAGTCAATGTGCTTGAGGTGGACGGGCGGGCCGCGCCGACCATCGCCGCCGCGCCCGTCTCGGTCGCGGGCTTCCTCGTGCGCAGCCAGCGCGGCGTGCCGCACCTGGCCACGTTCGTCACCGGCGTCGCCGACTACCTCGCCAACTTCGGCGGCCACATGGACGCGGCGTTCGGCTCACACGCCGTGCGCGGCTTCTTCGACAACGGCGGCGCGGAGGCCTACGTCGTGCGCGTGGCGCGCGGCGACGCCGTAGCGTCGAACGTGCAGTTGAACGACCGCGCCTCGCCGGCCGTCGCGACCTTGCGCGTGCGCGCCGGGCAGCGCGGGCGGCCCGACCCCGGCGCGTGGGGCGACGCGCTCTCGGTCGCCGTCCTCGATCACCCGCGCGGCACGTCGCTCGTCGGCGCGCAGATTCTCGGCACGACCAGCGAGCCGTTCGCGCTCGCCGACGGGCAGACCTTGCAGGTGACGGTGAACGGCGCGGCCGCCGCGACGCTCGTCACCTTCCACACGTCCGACTTCGCCAACATCGGCGCGGCCTCGGCCGCAGAGGTGGCCGCCGCCATCGGCCGGCAGACGACCGCCTACCGCGCGGCCGTCACGCCCGACCGCCGGCTGCTGCTCGCCAGCGCGACGCCCGGCCCCGCTTCGCGTCTGACGGTCGCCGGCACGGCCGCCGCGACGCTCGGCTTCGGGGCCGGCAACAACGACAGCGCCGGCTCGCTCGTCAGCGGCGCGACCATCGCCGCCTTGCAGAGCACCGGCGGCGTGCTGCCCGGCTCGGCCGTGCGACTGGAGACGCACGGGCACGTCATCGCGGCGTCCGCGATGCAGGCGAACTTGCCCGCGGGCGCGCAGCTCATCGTCGCCGTGGACGGCGGCGCGGCACAGACCATCCAGTTCCAGTCGAGCGATTTCGTCGGCGGCTTCGCCAGCATCACGCCGGGCGAGGTCATCGCCGCCATCAACCGCCAGGCCGTCGGCTTCACCGCCGCGCTCAACGACGTGAACCGGCTCGTGCTCTTGTCGAACAGTTACGGCGCGGGTTCGACCATCGCCGTGCCCGGCGGCGGCGCGCCCGACGCCAACACGAACCTCGGGCTGACGGCCCCCGCGCCCGTCCCCGGCGCGAGCGTCTACCGCGCGGTGGGCGCGGTCTCCGAGGGCTACAAGTTCATCAACTGGACTACGGGCCTGCCCGCCGCGCTGCCCGCCAACGCCGCGCGCGTCGTCACGCTCGAATTCGATCTGATCGTGAACCGGGCGGGGCAGGAGGTCGAACGCTTCGAGTCGGTGACGATGCAGGCGACGCTCGACTATTACGTCGCGGCCGTCGTGAACGATCCAGACCGCGGCTCTGCTTACGTCACCGTCACCGATCTGGCGAGCGCGTCGCCGCCGGGCCTGAACACGCCCGCCGAAGTGCGCGACCCCGTGACGCGCCAACTCGTCTTCACGCCGCTCGCGGGCGGCAGCGACGGCACGACGCCCGCGGACGCAGACTTCCTCGGCGACCAGGCGTTGCGCACCGGTCTCTACGCCTTCGACACCGTCGCCATACAGTTGCTCGCCTGCCCAGAGTCCACCTCGCCGGGCGTCGTTACGGGCGCGCTCTCGTACTGCGAGGCGCGCGGCGACGCGATGTTCGTCGGCGCGGCCCCGCGCGGTCTCGACCTCGAAGGCATCAAGACCTACGCGAGCGCCTTCCGCGGGCGCAAGGTCTACGGCGCGCTCTACGCACCGTGGATACAGATCGTCAACCCGGCGGACGCGACGGGCAGCAACCCGCGCCTGTGGGTGCCGCCGGTCGGGCACGTGCTCGGCACGTACGCGCGCATCGCCGAGGAGCGCGGCGTCTGGAAAGCGCCCGCGGGCGACGAGGCCGTGCTGCGCAACGTGCTCGGCGTCGAGTTCGACATGACGGACGTGGATCACACCGATCTCGTCAAGAACGGGAGCGTCAACGGCATCCGCGCCGTGCCCGGCTCGGGCGTCATCATTGATTCGTCGCGCACCCTGAGCACCGACACGCGCTGGCTCTTCGTCAACGTGCGCCGCCTGTTCAACTTCGTCAAGTCGTCGCTGCGCACGGGCTTGCGCTTCGTCGCGCAGGAGCCGAACACGAACGAGCTGCGGCGCATGGTCAAGTTCAACGTCGTCACGCCCTTCCTGTTGGGCCTGTGGCGGCAGGGCGCGTTCGGGTCAGACCCGGCGGACAAGGTCTTCACGGTCATCTGCGGGCCGGAGAACAACCCGCCCGCGGAGGTCAATCTCGGCAACTTCAAGATCGAGGTCTACTTCTACCCGGTCAAGCCGGCCGAGACGATCATCATCATCGTCGGCCAGCAGGAGAGCACCGCCAAGGCCGACGAGGCCTGAGCGCGGACTGAACTAACGGAGGTTCAACATGGCAGAACTGACATTCGCCGAGTCGTACCGCACGCACGGGTTCGTCGTCGAGATCGAGGGCGTGCGCTGCCCCGTGACGAAGGTGACGGGGCTGAACGAGGGCATGACCGACACCATCGAGCAGAGCGACGGCGGCTCGCCCTTCGTGCGCAAGATCGCCAGCGGCATCGTCAAGTTCGACACGCTGGTCATCGAGCGCAACATGGACGGCACGTTCTTCGACGCCTTCTTCCGCAACTGGTTCAGCGAGATGTTCCAACTCAACGGCCCGAGCGGCGGCTCGTCGGTGCGCCGCAACGGGGCCATCATCAAGCTGGAGAACGGCCAAGAGGTCTTGCGCTTCGCCTTCTACGAGGGCTGGGTCAAGTCGTCGAAGTTCGCCGACCTCGAAGCGGCCTCGACCAACCTCTTCAAGCAGACGTTGGAGATCGAGCACAACGGGCTGGAGCGCGTGGGCTAAAGGCCGCCGCCGTGAGCTTGTCGCGCGCGCGGCACACGGCGCGCGCGCCGGGTCGATCAATCCGCGCCGCCGCCGGGCGAGAGGGCGCTTGCGCCGCGCGCCCCGGCGGGCGCGAGCACCGAGAGGGAGTGTTATGGAGAACAGGACTGTCCGCGAATTCGAGTTCGAGCTGCCGGTCGGCTACGTGGACGAGGACGGGCGCGTCCACCGCCGCGCCGTCCTGCGCAAGATGACGGGGCACGAGGAGGCCATCCTGGCCGACAAGAAGCTGCGCCACAACGGCGGCGCGATGGTCACGGAGCTGCTCACCTGCTGCCTGCGCCAGCTCGGCGAGCTGAAGCCCGTCCAGCGCCACGTCGTCTCGCAGCTCACCTCGCCCGACCGCAACTACCTGCTGCTGGAACTGCGCAAGATCACCTTCGGCACGGAGCTGCAAGCCTCTTACGTCTGCCCCATCTGCGGCGAAGTCACGCGCACCCTGCAAGACCTGGACGAGCTGCCCGTGCGCCAGCTAGACGACGCGCGCAAAGAGATCGTCGTCGAACTCGAAGACGGCTGGGAGGACAAGAACGGCGAACTCTACAGCACGATGGTCTTCCGCCTGCCCGTCGGCGCGGACGAGGAGAAGATCGCCTCCATCGTCAAAGAGAACCCGTCGCGCGGCATGAACGCGCTGCTGACGCGCTGCCTCGTGGCCATGGGCGATATGCCCGCGAACCGGCGCGAGGCGCTCGGCACGAAGATCATGACGGAGCTGACCCTGGGCGACCGTGCGCGCATCGAGCGCGCCTTCCGCGCCGACGCGCCGGGCGTGGACTTGGGCCGCGAGGTGGACTGCGAAGGCTGCGGCCGGCCCTTCCAGACGACCCTGGACTTGACCGGTTTTTTTACGGTGCGGCAGGAAGCGAAGAACAACTCCGGCAAGAGGTCTTTTTTCTGAGCTACCACCTGCACTGGGGCCACGACGAGGTGATGGGGCTGGCGACGGCCGAGCGCCGCCGCTTCGTCCGAATGCTCAACGAGACGTTGGAGACGCAGAACGAGGAAGTGCAGCGCGCGCGCCGGCGCACGAGCGCGTGAGGCGGCGGCTTAAGGTCAGGCAGCGGAGAGGGTGAGCGAGGACAGGCACGATGGACAACATGATGCCCATGATCTTCACGCCGCCCGACATGCGCACCATGGGGCAGCAGATGACCGACGCCATGACGCCCATGCTGCGCGACATGAACGAGATCATGCGCCGGCGCGGCGACCAGCTCTCGCGCCTCGGCTTCCAGACCATGACCGCCGTCATGAACGCCATGCAGAACATCAGGGGCCTGCGCCCCGACGTGTTCACCGTGCAGGTGCTCAACCTCGACTTCCTCGAACTGATGGCCGCCGGCAGCTTCGCCTTCCTCGTCCTGATCTTCCTCAAGCTGCACGACTGGTTCCGGCAGAACAACACGACCAACATCACGATCCAGCAGTTCGTCGTCCAGATACTGACCGAGATACGTGAGGTGAACATCAAGCTCGGCGACATCAACTTCAACACCCGCGCCACGCTCAACCTGACGGCCAACATCAACCTGACGCTGCAACTGATCCTCAACGCCGTCCTGAACCTGACGGCCAACATCAGCTTCCGGCTCGACGCGATCCTGCAAGCGATCCTGAACCTCAACGTCAACCTCGGCGGCATCTCGCTCAAGCTCGACGACATCATCCGCCTGCTCGGCGAAATCTCGGCCAAGCTGTCGCTCATCAACACGGCCATCGTGAATTTGACGGCGCGCGTGGACGCCATCGGCGCGCAGATCGTCGGGCTGCTCTCGGCCATCCTGGCCGAGCTGCGCGCGGGCCTCAAGATCACCGGCACGATTGATCTCAACGTCAACATCAAGAAGACCATCGGCTTCGACATCGGCTGGGGCGACATCCTGAAGATGCTGCTCGCAGGGATAGGCGCGGTGCTGCTGCTGGCGGCGGCGCTGGCCGTGCTGGTCGGCTTCGTCTTCCTGCTGGGCGCGGTCTTGGAGGGCTTCGGCTTAAAAGCCGTCTTCGGCATGATCCTGGCGCTGGCCGCGCTCATCGCCTTCATCTACCTGCTGCGCGACGCCATCAAGGGCTTCGACCTCAAGCAAATCCTGCTGCTCGCGCTCGCGCTCGGCGTGCTCGTCATCTTCGTCAACGAGTTGAGCAAGGCGCTCAAGGGCTTCGACCTCGGCACGGTCATCGGCATGGTCATCGCGCTCGCCGGGCTGGCGCTCTTCGTCTACGTGCTGGGGAAGGCCCTGGCCCTCTTCAACAAGGACGTGCTCTCGGTCATCCCGCAGCTCGACAAGCTGTTCGACAGTCTGATCAAACTGGCCAAGGCCATCGCCGGCTTCTCGGTCGATCAGATGATCCAGATCGGCTTGGGCCTGCTCGGCATCGTCATCTTCCTCGGCCTGCTCGGCTTAGTCCTGCGCCTCTTCAACGCCGACGTGCTGAACGCGCTGCCCGGTCTTTCGCAACTCTTCGACGCGCTCATCAAGCTGGCGACGGCCATCACCAAGTTCACGCCCGACCAGATGATTCAGATCGGCCTGGGCTTCCTCGGCATCGTGGTCTTCTTAGGGTTGCTCGGTCTCGTCCTGCGCCTCTTCAACGCGGACGTGTTGGCGGCGCTGCCCGGTCTCGGCCAGTTGTTCGACTCGCTGATCAAACTGGCGCAAGCCATCGCGGCGTTCACGCCCGACCAGATGATCCAGATCGGCATCGGCCTGCTGGGCATCGTCATCTTCCTCGGCCTGCTGGGTCTCGTCCTGAAGCTCTTTAACGCCGACGTGCTCGAAGCGTTGCCGGGGCTGGCGATGCTGTTCGACGCGCTCATCCGGCTCGCGCAGGCCATCGCGGCGTTCACGCCCGACCAGATGATCCAGATCGGGATCGGGCTGCTCGGCATCGTCATCTTCGTCGGCCTGCTGGGGCTGGCGTTGCGGTTGTTCAGCGACGAGGCGCTCGCCGCCCTGCCCGCCCTGAGCATGGTCTTGGACAGCATGGGCCAGTTGATGAGCACCATCGCCGGCTTCAGCATCGGCGAGATGTTCCAGATCGCCATCGGGCTGGCAATGCTGACCGCCTTCCTGTTCGGCATGGCCGTCGCGCTCGACTTGGCCACGCCAGGGCTAAACGCGCTGGCCAACGCGCTGAACGCCCTGACGACCGCCTTCAACACCGTCGCCTCGGCCGCCAAGGCCGCGTGGGACGCGATCTCGAAAGTGCCGAGCATCAGCATCCCCGGCATCCCCGGCATCCCCGGCTTCCAGACCGGCGGCGTCATGCCGGGCGACGGGCTGGCTTTCCTGCACGCGGGCGAGCGCGTGCTCAACACCGCGGAGACGGCCGCCTACGACAGCGCCGCCAGCGCGCCGCCCGTCGGCGCGGCCGCCGCGCCCGGCGCGGTGGATCAGTCGGTCAACATAGCGGGCGGCATCAACGTCACCGTCAACGCACAGAACATGGACGCGGCCGCCGTGCCGGGGATCACGGACGAGATCGTCCGCCAACTGCAAGAGAAGCTGGCGGCGCTGGCCGTGGACGACAAACGTCGGATGGGGGTGGTCGCGCCGGCCGTCGCGTAAGCGGCGGGCGCGCGGCGGGCGTAAGCGATGTTAACGCAGCGATCATCAGTGCGCGGCTTCCTGTGCAGCGTCGGCCTCGACCCGGAGATTCTGGTCGAGTTCCAGTACAACCCGACGCAGGTCGCCGACAAGCGCTCGGTCAACTACGCGACCGTCAACGCGCCCGCGCAGTTGTTGCCCATCCGCCAGTACAGCCGCGGCGGCGACCGCACGCTCAGTTTCACCGTCCGCCTCGACGGACTGTTCCGCGACGACGGCGGCTTCCTCGACAACGAGGTGGTCGAGCGGCGCACGCTGATTGACACCGACCCGGACTTGGGGATTCTGCCGGAGCTGAACAAGTACCGCGCGTTCCTGTACCCGCGCACCGACGTGCCGAACACGCTGAGCTGGACGGAGGCGGGCGCGAGCTTCATCCCGCTCTACAGCGACACGCAGCAGTTCACCAGCCCGCCGCGCTGCCTGTTCGGCTTGGGTCAGGATCGCGTCGTCGAGTGCATCGTGACGGAGGTGAACGTGACGGAGACTCTGTTCGCGTCGAACCTCGCGCCGCTGCGCGCCGACGTGGCCGTGACGCTCGTCGAGTATTCGCCCTACGAGACCATCACGGAGCCGCCCGCTTGAGCGAACCGTTATGCCGGTCAAGCCCGATTCCCGCTTCGCCAAACTGCCGGTCTTGCGCGTGCGCGCGCCGGACGGCACGGTGCGCGCCGTCGTCGCCCTGCGGCTCGTGCCCGACACGCCGCCGGGCGCGCGCGCGCGCCACCGCGTCGGCGCGGGCGAGGAGTTGGATCAGCTCGCGCGCCGCTTCTACGGCAACGAGCGGCTCTGGTGGCGCATCCTCGACGCGAACCCGGTCGTCTACCCGCTCGACATCAAGCCCGGCGACGAGCTGACGCTGCCGCCGGCCGGCGCGGCGACGCGCACCACGCGGGCGCGCAAATTCTAGGAGCACCGAGGGCACACGCGATGAACGTGCGCACGCCCTACTACCACATCGTCATGGGCGACAAGAACATCAAGACGGCGGGCGGCGTGGACATCACGCCCTGGGTCAGCTCGGTCTCGGTCGTCGAGGACGACCGCCAGGCCGACAACGTCTCGCTCGCCGTCCCCGACCCGCGCATGATCTACGCCGACGCCATGTTCGAGGGCAGCTACGTCGAGGTGGACATCGGCTACAACGACGTGGGCCAGCACGCGCTCGTCCTGCGCGCCATGATCACCAAGGTCGAGATGAGCTACCCGCAGGACGGACTACCTTCCATGACGCTCAAGGGCGAAGACAAGTCGATCCTGATGGGCCTCGTCGAGAAGAAGAAGGTCTGGCGCGACCGCACCATCACCGACATCGTGCATGAGATCGGCACGCAGAACGGCTTCGCCAAGGTCGAGGCGCGCTTGAACCCCGACCCGCCCGCCAAGCGCCCGATCAACCAGGACGGCAAGACCGATCTGGCCTTCCTGCAAGACTTGGCCAAGGAGCACCACGCCAAGTGCTTCGTCGAACTCGACGAAGCGGGCGAGGAGGTACTCTACTTCATCCCCGAACGCGCCATCGTGAAGTTGCGCCGCCCCGAGCAGTTGCTCCTGAGCTACCGCGGCGGCCCGCAGAGTAACCTGATCAGCTTCTCGCCCAGCTTCAGCACCAGCTACATAGATCGGCTGAAGGAAGTCAACGACGTGGATCACAGGGGCAACAGGATTCAGAGCCAGCAGCGGGAGCAGACCGAGATCGTCGCCTGGCCGCTGGACGAGACGCTGCTGGCGCAGGCCAACGCGCGCGACCTGCCGCGCATCCGCACGCTCTACGCGCAAGGCTCGGCCAGCAAGCAGGAGTTGCAGGCGCAACTGGCCAAGCGCCGCCAGGCGGTCGGGCACGTCGCGCAGGATCAGGCCGACATCGAGGCCACGAACGACGCGCTCGAATCGCGCCGGCTGGGCATGACCGCCTCCGGCAGCACGCACGGCAACATCTGGCTGCGCGCCAAGTCGAACGTCACCGTCACCGGCGCGAACAGCCGCTTCAACGGCGACTGGTACGTCACCAGCGTCACGCACAAGCTCGACAGCAACGGCTACAAGACCGACTTCAAGTGCGTCCGCTGAGGCGGGCGCTGTGGGTTGACGAGAACGGGGTCTGGTTTACGAGAAAAGAGGCGCGATGCCCGATAAATACTTCGGCAAATACTCAGGGATCGTCACGGACAACCTCGACCCGGAGCAACTGGGGCGCGTGAAAGTCTCCGTGCCCGCCATCTTCCCGGACGACGACCCGCAGTGGGCGCGCCCGGTGCTCCCTTACGGTCACTTCTTCGTGCCGGACATCGGGCACAAGGTCTGGGTCGAGTTCGAGGGCGGCGACACGGGGCTGCCGTTGTGGACGGGGTTGCAGTACGTGCCGGGCGAGTGGCCCCAGGAGGCGAGCGTTTCGCCGCCGCAGCGCCGCCTGATCAAGTCGGCCGCCGGCCACATTCTGCTCCTGAACGACAAGAGCGGCCAGGAGGGCATCGAGATCATCAGCAACGCGCGCATCGTCATCAAGAGCCTCGGCATGATCGTGATCGAAGCGCCGGTCGTCACCATCAACGGCCGGATCATCGCCCCATCACCGAACCCGATCTGAGCCGCGCCGCAGACTTGGGAGAGACCCGCACGAAGCAGTCGGAGTAAATAACGATGGCGGAAGTTGGCATCGAAATCCCTTGCGTCAGTCTGCCGGACGTGCCGGCGGCGTTCAACGTGAAGCTGATCGGCGGCGCGGAGCTGAGCGGCTTCCTCGACTTCTCGGCCGGGATGCCGACCGACTGCTCCGTCATGATGAACCTGATGGCGCAGCTCTCGCCGGCGCTCGCCGGTCTCGCGCCCATCCTGAACATCCTCGGCGTGCTGAAGGCGCTCGCCGACTTCGCCACCAACCCGCTCATCAAAGGCCCTGATCTGATCGAGGCCATCGGCAAGCTCGCCGGCCTCTTCGTCGCGCTCACGCCGGCCGGCATCGCGCTCACGATCAAGGGCGTGCTGAATCTGATCATCACGTTCCTCGAATGTTTCATCTCTCAGCTTGAGAGCGTCATCGCCTTGCAGGCGCAGCTCGGCGAACTCAAGGCGCAGATGGCGGCCGACCCGTCCATCGCCAGCCCCGTGCTGTCGCTCTCGCTCGACTGCGCGTCGGCGAACGCCGACATCGCCATGGCGCAGGCGATGGCCTCGCTCGGGCCTATCGCGCCCTTGCTCAGCATCGTCAACATCATCGGCAGCATCGCCGGCATACAGATCGAGCCGCCGAGCATGGACATGTCCGCGGCCGCCGACCTGAAGGAAGTGATCGCTTCGCTGCACGAGAAGATCGCGGCGCTGCACGACGTGCTCAAGAGTCTGCCGGGTTAAGGAGGGTTGGACGGATGGCGCAGCCGGGCCTCGGCCCCAACGACGCGGTCTGCACGCAGGCGTTCATAGACGCGATGCGCGTGCCGATCCTCGCCGACCTGGCGCAAGCGCAGTTGGAGGGCGACGAGGAGAAGATCAAGAGTCTGACCAAGGCGCTCGCCAATCTCGACAAGGACGAGGTGAAGAAGAACATACGCCCCTTCGGTCAGGCCGTTTTCGACATCGCCACGACGAAGGCGCGCGTGACTTCGGCGGCCGCGGACGACGCCGCCTTCTGGCAGTGGATCGCGGCCGTGGGCGCGTGGCTCACGGCCCTGGCGACGTGGCAGCAGGGCGTGGCGCAGGCCTTCAGCGCCTGGAACGCGGTGACAGCGCCCGAAAAGGAGTTGCAGCAGAAGGTGGCCGACGTGCCCGCGCCGCCCGCCGCGCCGCCGCCCGCGCCCGCGAGCCTGGCGGGGCGGCTCGAATAGTTGGGCACAACGCAGGAGGCGCGAGAGCACGGAGCACGGAGCAGTGGGCGCGCGACGAGACGCGCCGCGCATGAGATGAAGATGGACGAGCGGCTGACAGGGTTCGCGTTCCCGTTCCGCTTTGACGGCGGCGTCAGGCGGGCGCGCGACTTCGAGAAGATCGAGCAGAACGTGCGTCACCTCTTGAGCACGCGGCTCGGCGAGCGGGCGATGCTGCGCACCTACGGCGGCGGCGTCCACCAGCGCGTGCAAGCGCCCAACGACGCCACCTTGCGCGCGCTCATCCGGCACGAGTTGGAACAGGCCTTGCGCCTCTTCCTGCCCGAAGTGCAGTTGACTTCGCCGCTCTCCCTCGTCTCCAAGGAAGAGGTGCTGACCATCGTCATCGAGTACCGCGCCAACCCGCGCGACGTTGTCCGGCGGCTGCGCCTGCAACTGGCCTAACACAAATTTATGGCTGACGAGCTGCCCATCCCGGTTGACTACACCAACATCGGCTACGAGTCTCTGCGCGACTCGATGCTGGCGCTCGCCCGCGCGCGCGTGCCCGAGTGGACGGACTTCAGCGAGAGCGACCTCGGCGTGCTGCTCGTCGAGTTGTTCGCCTACGCCTGCGACATCACGCTCTACTACCAGACGCGCATCGCCGGCAACCTCTTCCCCGCCACCTCCGACGAGCCGGCCGCCCTGACGCAACTCCTGCGCCTGATCGGCTACGAACTGCGCCCGCCCGCGCCCGCTTCCGCCAACCTGCGGCTCGCCTTCGACGCGACGACCACCGTCCCGCCCGTCACCGTCCCCGCCGGCACGCAGTTCTTCGTCTCGCTCCCCGACGACACGCAGTTGACGTTCGAGTCCGAGCGCGCCGTCGTCATCCAGAACAACGAGCTGACGCCCGCCGACTCGAAGAACCTGCGCTACTTCTTCCCGCTGCCCGTGGTCGAAGGCACGACGCAGGAGGACGTGCCGCTGGCGGTCTCCGACGGCAGCGCGAACCAGCTCTACGCGCTGCGCAAGCGGCCCGTCATCGCCGGCTCCGTCCTCGTCTCGGTCACGGATCAGACGGGCGTGCCCGTGCTCTGGCAGGAGGTCGAGACGCTGGCGACGAGCAGCCCCGCGGATCATCACTACGTCGTGCAGTACGACGCCGACGGCGCGGCCGCCGTGCTCTTCGGCGACGGCCTGAACGGCGCTGTGCCGCCGCGCGGCACGTCAGTCACGCCCGTCACCATCCGGGCGCGCTACCGCATCGGCGGGGGCGCGCGCGGCAACGTGCCCGCCGGCACGCCGTTCCGCTCCGCGCTCGCGCAGGTGCAGGAGGCGACCAACCCGCAGGCCGCGGCGGGCGGCATGGAGCGCGAAGACTTCCGCCGCGCGCGCACGCTCGCGCCGCGCCTCTTCCGCGCGCAGGAGCGCGCCGTCACCAACCAGGATTACGTAGACCTCGCCATGCAAGTGCCCGGCGTGGGCAAGGCGCGGGCGGTTGCGCCCGACTGGAACCGCGTCGTGCTCTACGTCGCGCCTTCGGGTCAGGTCGCGCCGCCGTCCGAGTTGTTGGTGCGCGATCTGCTCGCCTACTTCGAGAGCCGCCGGCTGCTCGCCGCCGAGTTGCAGATCACGGGGCCGCGCCCCGTGGACATCTACCTCGGCGCGATCATCCGCGCCAAACCGTTCTACACGCAGTCGGACGTGCGCGCCGCGGTCGAGCGCGCCGTCGCCGACTACCTCGCCTTCGACGCGGTCGAGTTCGGGCAGCCGATCTACCTGAGCAAGATTTACGACGTGATCCAGAGCCTCGAATACGTCTCGTCGCTCACCGTCTTCAAGTTCAGCACCTTCGCCGACCCGCTCGACCCTAACCTGTCGGACGTGAAGGCCGACGGCGTCATCGAACTCGCGCCCGACGAACTGCCGCGCGCCGGCTACCGCGACAACCCCGACACGCCGATCAACCCGCTCAACCCGTCGTTCCGGCCGCCCATCTTCACCATCATCCAGGGGGGCGTGCAGCAATGAAGACGGTCACGGGCGCGCGCGCCACCCCACAACTGACCGGCGCGAGCATCGCGCTGACGTGGCAGAACCCGCCCGCCACGGACTTCACCGCGCCCGTCGCGCTCGCAGGCCTGCGCATCGTCCGCCGCGAGCGCACCTACCCGCTCGACCAAACGGACGGCGTCGTCGTCTACGGTCAAGCGGCGCACGGCGGGCCGGTCATCTCGCGTTTCGTAGACGAAGACCTCAAGCCGCTGACGACTTACTACTACACGATCTTCGCCGTGGACAACGGGGCCACGCCGGCCTTCTACGCCGCCGACGGCGCGCGCGCCTACGCGCTCGCCACCGCCGACTACGCGCTGCCCGAACGGCTCTACCGCCTGCTGCCCGCGGCGCACCGCCGCTACGACCGGCTCGCCCCCGAAGAACTGTCGGCGCTGCCGCCCGCTGTCATCGCCGCGCTCGCCGCGCTGCCGCCGCCTCTGCGCGGGCGCGGGCCGCTCGAACGTTTCTTCCACGCCACCGCCCCCGCGCTCGACCTGATGCGCAGCACGGCCGAAGGCTTGCGCCAGCTCTACGACGTGGACAACGCGCCCGCGCAATTCTTGCCGCAACTCGCGCAGTGGCTCGGCTGGGAGCCGGACAGGACGCTGCCCGTCTCGGCGCAGCGCAACGAGGTCAAATCCTCGCCGTGGCTCTACCGCACGGTCGGCACGCCCGCGAACCTGCGCGCCATCGTCAACCGCTACACGGGCTGGTACACGCAGGTCGCGGAGTTCGCGCAGAACATCACGCGCACAAATTTGCCGCCGCAGTTCAACGTCTTCGCCATCCGCGAACAACCGGCGGGCTGGCGCGCGCCGCACGACGCTTCGCCCGCGCTCGGCTTCGCCGAGGGCAACGACGAAGCGACGGGCGCGGGCACACTCCCCGCCACGCTCGTCAGCACGACGGCCGCGCCCTTCCCCTTGCGCCCCGACATGGAGTTCGCGGTGACGGCCGAAGAGCGCCTGCCCGTCGCGGTGCGCCTGCGCGTGGGCGATTTCGCCAACATCGCCGCCGCGACCGCGCCGGAAGTCGCCGCCGTCCTCAACCGCGAGTTCTCCGAGTTGTCGGTCGAGGCGCGCGCCGACGGCCGGCTCGTGCTCACGTCGCACATGACCGGCGCGTCGTCCGCCCTGCGCGTCGAGCACTACAACGCGACGCTGGTCACGCTCGAAGGCGCGCCGCGCGGCCGGCTGAGCACGACGCAGGAGCAGTTGCCCGGTCTCGCGTCGCGCCTGCGCCTCTTCTACGAGGCGAACGATCCGCAGGCGCAGCGCACCGAGCGACTGGCGCTCGACGCCTTCAGCGGCGAGCCGCGCCCGCACGCGCTGTTGCCCGGCGAGACGCTGCCGCCCGAACGCCTGCGCCCGCTTCTGCCCGGCGCGGAGCGGGCCGCGCGCCACGCCTACCTGAATCCAGAGCCGCAGGGGCGCATATACTACAAAACTTTCCGCCAGGGTCAGTGGGGCGAGTCGTTCGCGCTGCCCGCCACGCCCGGCGTCGCGCAGAGCGATCCCGCGGTCGTCACCATCATCCCGCCCGCAAACCCGCCGCAACTGTGGGCCGCGTGGCTCGACGTACACACGAACGCGGCCGCGCCCGTGCTCGGTTTCGGCCTCGGCAACCACACGGCGACGGGCACGACCATTGACGGCGTGGCGCTGCCCGCCATGCTCGTCGGCACGGAGCGCGCGCCGTTCCCGCTCGCGCCGGGTCAGGAGTTCTGCGTCTCGATCAACAACCAGCCGCCCGTCGTCGTGCGCTTCAAGGCCGCCGACTTTGTCGTCAACGGCGCGGCCACGGCGCTCGAAGCCGCGCAGGCCATCAACGCCGCGCTGCCCGCCGCGACTGCGTCCGCGACGCCCGACGGGCGCATACAGATTGACACGGCGATGACCGGCCCGAACGCGTCGCTGCGCGTCGAGGCCACGACCGAGTTGCGCTACGCCGTCGGGCAGTTGCAGCGGCCCGCGCCCGCGCGCCTGCGCGGCCGCGTCGCGCAGCCCTTCGTCATCAAACCCGGCACGCGGCTCGTGCTGCGCGGCAACTGGGTTGATGCCGACGGCGTCGAGTTCGCCCTGACCGACTTCGCCACCCCGCAGAACGTGACGGCGGCGCAGCTCGCCTCCCTGCTCAACGCGCGCTTGACGCACGTCGCCGCGACGCCGCTGCCCGACAACACGATCCTCCTGGAGACGCTCGGCGCGAGCGGCGACGAGTTGCTCGAACTTGATCTGGCAGCTTCGGACGCGGCACACGGTCTCGGCTTCGGCGCGGCGAACGCGCGCGCGGCGGGCGGCTGGGGCGATGCGGTCGTCTGGGCCAAGAGTCAGCCGGTGGAGACCGCGCTCATGGGGCGCAACGCAGACCTGGCGGCGGTGGTGGACGCGGCCGGCGTCGTCTGGCTCTTCTGGGCGCAGCACTGGGATGGGCACTGGCGCATCGTCAGCTCGCGCTGGAACGGTGCGAGCTGGACGCCGGTCACGGTCATCAGCGAGCCGCCGGGCGGCGCGCGCGAGCCGTGCGCCGTGCGCGACGCGACCAACCGCATCTGGCTCTTCTTCTCGCGGCTTGAGACGCCCGGCACGGGCACGGACACCTGGACGCTCTGCCGCCGCGTCTTCGACCCGGCGACGAACAGTTGGGACGCCGAAGTCGCGATCACCGCGCCGCCCGTCGGCGGTCGCGCCGCCGACCGCGAGCCGGCCGCCGTGCGCCTCGCCTCGAACGACCTGCGCGTCTTCTTCTGCTCCGACCGCAACGGCGGGCGCGACCTCTGGGCGCTCAACGTCACGCCCGCCGCCAACACCGTCTCCGCGCCCGCGGTCGTCACGGCCGGCGCGCAGGCCGATCAAGCGCCCGCGCCCGTCCTGATGCCCGACGGCTCGCTGCTCCTGCTCTACCGCAGCGACCGCAGCGTGCCGCTCTCGCGCGCGGGCGTCCACCCGCTGCCCAAGGTCAACAACCGCGTGACCGTGCCGCGCGCAGTCCCCGCGCTGCCCGCCGTGCTGCGGAGCACGCGGCTGAACGAAGCCGGCACGCTCCGCCGCTACGCCGGCACGACCACGGCCGTGCTCGCCGACATTGATCGCAACAAGCGGCGCGCGCTGTGGGGCGACCTGCTCAACTACACGCCGCAGCGCCCGGCGGGCGGCACGCCGCTCGACAACGAGTTCTACACGCGCGGCACGGTCGGGCTGTACCTGAGCCAGACCATTCCCGACTCGGCCCTGTCGCAGCAGATGATCAAGCGGCTGCTGCCCGTGCTCGAACGCTTCCTGCCGATCAACGTGCGCGTCGTCGTCATCCTCGCGCCGCGCGTGGACATCGAGTTCGTCTACGGCAAGGGCGTCGAGATCGGCGAGAGCTACGAGGACAAGTACCCGTTCATCGAGTTCTACACCGGCATGGGCGAGGACGCCGCCGCGCCGGCCCCGCAGATGAACGTCATCATGATCCTGTCGAACACGCTGGGGCACGTGTCGGCCGATCCGGCGAACCCGCCTTCTTTGCGGCGGCGCACCTTCTTCCCGCCCTTCGAGTGAGCGGCCCAGTTGAGGAGCGAGTTATGCCCGACGTACGAGTAACGGAACACCTGCACGGCCGCTACCGCGACGTGCTGCGCGCCGCGGACGGGCGCGTCGTGTGGGCGCGCCCGTGGCGCACGAACGCCATCGTCACCGACTGCCGCCGGCTGCTGGCCGCCTTCATGCGCGGCGCGCCCGCGACGGCCGGCATCGGCGGCATGTGGGTCGGCGCGGGGCTGGCGGCCTGGGACTTGCCGCCGGGGCCGCCGCCCGCCACGCCCGCCCAGACCGCGCTCGTCGATCCCTTCCCGTTCGAGGTGACGCCCGCCAACCTCGACATTCAATTCCTCGACCTGACGACCGGCGCGATCTCTGCGACGCCGACCAGCAAAATCCAGATCGTCGCCAAGCTCGGCCCCGGTCTGCCGCCCTCGCCGTGGCCGAACCACCCGAACCTGACCCTGCGCGAGTTCGGCCTCTTCGGCACGCTCGGCGCGACCAGAGTCCTCATCAACTACGTGACCCACCCGGCCATCGTCAAAGACCCGACGAGCACGCTCGAACGAACCGTCTGGCTGGTGTTCTGAGCTTCAAGGAGATTCGCGCCATGGCTTTGATGACACCTGACACCTTCGACCCCTTGCGCCGCTACGTCGGCGTCCGCTTGCAGCAGGGCGTCGTCATCGTGGACGCCGACGAGAACGAGCGCGAGGACATCCGCCAGTTCGAGCTGCGCGCCTTCCTCAAGTGGTTCGTCGGCGACGGCGTGCCCGAAGGCAACGACGGCTTCCACGTCGTCGGCACGGGCGCGGCCAACGACTTCACGATCCAGGCGGGCGCGCCCGCGCCGCCGCCCGGCACGAGTAACGTCGAGCGCGGCCTGCGCCACGTCGGGCGCTGCCTAGTGGACGGCCTCGACGTGCTGATCGACTCCGACATCACCTTCGTCTCGCAGCCCCTGCACAACAGCCACGCGAACGCCGCGACGCTCGCCGCCGCGCTCGGCACGACCGTCATCACGCCGCCGCCCAACATCACCGGCCCCGCCACCGTCTACCTCGACGTGTGGCAGCGGCTCGTGACCTCCAACGAAGACGCGACGCTCATCCACCCCGGTCTCGGCACGGAGAGCTGCGTGCGCTTCAAGCGCGAGTGGGTGGTGCGCGTGCGCGCCGGCACGACCGTGCCCTCTCAGGGCAGCATTGACTACGCCAGCGGGCACAGCTACTACGCGCTCGCCACCATCGCCCGCCGCACCGGCGACCCGCTCGTCAACATCGGCGATGTCGTGGACGTGCGCGAGCGGCGGCTGCTCACGCCGCCCGCGCACTTGATCGAAGACACCTTGGGCACGGCCCCGACCGGCTATCGCCAGGGCCTCGGCCGGCCCGTCGTCAGCCTGCGCAGCGCCATCAACGCGCTGCTGCGCGGCACGATCCCCATGACCGCCGAGCAGCCCATCGCCGCGCACCCCGGCAACGATCAGATCGCGCGCGCCACGCTCAACGACGCCTCGGGCGGCATCGTCACCTTCTGGACTTCCGACCGCGCCGGCGGCACGCACGTCTTCGGCGCGCGGCTCGACCCGAACGCCGCCAGCCCCGTCTTCGGCCCCGCGACCCAACTCACCACCGGCGTCCAGCGGCGCAGCCCGCACGCCACACTGCTCGACACGGGCCAACTCCTGCTCGTCTACGAGTCGCAGACCGGCGCGACCAACGAGGACATCCACCTGCGCCGCGGCCCAACCTACACGTCGCTTGCGATTGCCGCCGAGCAGCCCGTGGCGAACGACGCCGCCATCCGCCAGCGCGCGCCCTTCGTCGTCAACATCGGCACGCAGGCCATCGTCTTCTGGCACGAGGAGACGGGCCTGGCCTGGCAGTTCAACCGCTACGACGTAGGCTCGAACAGCTTCCCGAACCCGAAGACCGCGCTCGGCGGCGCGGCGGCCAGCGTGCCGACCACGCCCTTCGAGCTGCACGCCGTCCGCGGCCCCGCCAACAGCGTCTTTGTGGCCTACCGCACGCAGGCGCAGGACATCCAGACCGTGCAAATCCCCTTCGGCGGCGCGCCCGCCAACCTCTTCACACACGACTCGACCAACCCGGACACCGCGCCCTTCCTCGTGTTCGACAGTACGAACACGCTCTGCCTCTTCTGGGCCATCCAGGCCGCGCCGGGCGGCATCTGCTACCGCCGCCTGGTCAACCCGGCGACCAACACCTGGGACGCCATCAGCCTCGTGCCCGAGACCAACCAGTTCATCACCTCGGCCCCTTACGCGCTGCTCGATCCGTTCGGCACGCTCTGGCTCTTCTACTCGCGCCGCGTGAACGCCCCCGGCACGACGCAGGACATCTGGCACACGACCCTCGATCCCAACACCTCGAACTGGGGGCCGCACTACCGGCTCACCAGCGCGCCCGAGAACGACAGCAATTCGTTGGCGCTCAACGGCCCCGCGGGTACAATCTACCTGCTCTGGATGCGCCTGATCGGCGTGAACGGCGAACTGTTCACCCGCCGGCTCTACAACAACATCTGAGGCGCGGCCGGGCCGCGCAAGGCCCGGCCGCGCCTCAGCGGCCGTCCGATTCGTAACCAAAGGAGCGCGCTATCATGCCGAATCCAACTATCACGCCGTCGGGCGCGGGTTACAGCGTGGCCAACTCGACGCGCGTCCACGCCGATCTCTCGCTCTCGTTCTTCGACCCGGCCGCGGCCGCCACCGTGCAGGTCACCTTCGCGCCCCCGGTCGCCGCCGCGACCGTCACGCTCGAACGCGCCGGCGGCGCGGTCGTGCCCATCACCTTCCCCGCGCCCGCGCAGCAGACCGCGAACATCACCAACCGGCATATCGTCTGGCAGACCACCGGCGGCGGCGCGACGCTCGACCTCGCCGTGGACGATCAGGCCGGCGCGAACCTCGTTATCAACGAGCCTTGGATACTCAAGATCAGCGGCCTCGCCGCGGGCGTGACGGTCAACGTCCAGCCGGGCAACAACGCGGGCGTCACGGCCATCGAGGCCGACCCCTTCATCGAGCCGGTGCTGGCGTTGCAGAACGCGGGCGAGACTCAGATGGTGCAACTCGAAGCGCGGGCCAAGCGCAGCCGTGTGCCGGCCACCGGCGCGGCCGCCTGCTCTGAGGTCACGTCAGACTGGGCGCAGACCGGCGGTAGCATCTCGGTCATGCCGGGCATGGGAGTCAATCTGGCCACGACGTTGTCCGACGGCATTACGCCGGCCTGCCTGCGGCGCGAGCAGATCACGATCCCCGCGCTCGCAGGCGGGGCGGTTGATCTGGTCTACACCTGCACGGCGACGAGCGGCGTCTTCACCAACACCACGACCGCCACCGTCCACGCCACGCCGCGCCGGCACTGCACCCTGTTGGTGCTCGATAGATCGGGCAGCATGGGCGGGACGAAGTGGGCGAACACGGTCAAGGCGGCGCACATCTGGCTCGACCTCTATGTCGCCCTGCGGCAAGGTCTGGACAACAACGAGCGCGTCGGTATCGAGGTCTTTGAAGACTCGACCTACCCGTATCACGTTGACCACACGCAAGCCTCAATCGCGGCCGCGACCGAGGTCATCTTCCCGCCGCCGGCCGGCTCGCTTAAGGCGCTGCCGTCGCTCACCGACCTGAACACGATCAACCTCGGCGCGCCCGGCGACAATACCAACCTCGGCGACGCCATCATTCGCGGGTTGAACCGCATGGTGGCGCTCGGCGGCGTGGCCGCGCAGACCGTCTACACCGTCCTGCTGATGACCGACGGCTACGAGAACACGGGCACGGTGCGCGTGAGCAGCGCGCCCGAACCGACCGCCCCTCCCCTTCTTGATCGTTTCGACAACATCAAATCCAACGCGCCGCGCAACCTACTGGTCTTCACCGGGACGGGCAAGAACGTCTGGTTCTACACGGTCGGCGTCGGCGCGCTCGGCTCAGTCGAAGAGGACGTGCTCAGCGATCTGGCCTATGGCGACGTGTCAGCACCGCTCGGCTATTACCGGCTCATCAGCGACTCAGGCGACCTGTTCTCGACCTTCGGCGAGGCGCTCACCAACAACGTCAACGGGATGATGCCTGTGGTCTCCGGTTCGCCCATGCAACCCGACCCTGAGCCGGGCGGGGCGGGGCCGGCCGCCTACTTCCACATCTCGGCCGGCGACCGCAAGCTCGCCATCGTGTTGACGCTGAGTGCCGCCGGCCAACAGATGGAGGTGCGCAAGCGCGCCTCCGGCACGAACGGGGCTTTTGAGTCCGTCAGCGTTACGCAGCACGCGCGCGGGACGCACATCACCTCCGTGATTGATCTGACGGCGGGCAACCTGAACGCGACGGGCACGGAGTGGCGCGTGCGCCGCATGTCGGGCGCGAACCCGCAAACGCTCAGCCCGGCGGCCAACAAGTGCGTGATCGCGGCGCGCGACCTGAACGTCCGCACCGAGATCGTCTTCGACCGCGCGCAGTACAGCACGGGCCAGCCCATGAAGATCGAGGCGCGCATCGGCGCGGGCAGCCAACCCGTCACGGGCGCGAAAGTCGTCGTCGAGCTGGCCGCGCCGGGCGAAGGCTTCGGCACGTTCCTCGCCACCGCCGCGCAGCAGTTCCAGGTGACGACCATCCCGCAGCCGCCCCCGCAGCCCGTCGTCACGACCTCGACCACGGGCGCGCCGCAACGCGGGTTCGAGCCGCCGACCGCCAAGTTGGCCTTGTTCCAATACCTGTTGGAGCGGAGCGGGAAGGCTGGCTTGGCCGTCGTCACGCCGCCCGGCTTCTTCATAGACGGCACGAACCGGCTGCACGACGACGGCGCGCACGACGACGGGCCGGCCGGCAACGGCCGCTACGCCAACACGTTCGCCAACACCTTCAAGGAAGGAACCTACACGTTCCGCTTCACCGTCAGCGGCAACGCGCCCGACGGCAGCGCCTTCAGCGACACCTTCACGGTCTCGCGCTGGGTCGGCGTGGACGTGGACGCGGTGCTGACGACGCTGACCTTCCAGGGCATCGCGTCGCCGCACCGCGGCTACCTGGCGGCGCAGGTCACGGTCGTCCCCAAGGACAAGCGCGGCGAATACCTCGGCCCGTTCCGCACGCCCGACATACGCTTCACCAGCACGAACGGCGTGTTCCAGGGCGACACCATCAGCCACCCGGACGGCAGCTACACGCGCACCCTACTCTACCCGGAGGGCACGACGCCGCAGGTCAAGGTCTATGTGCAGGGCAAAGAGGTCGGCCACTCCGGCGGTACGGATGGCAAGGGCGGCTGCGGCTGCCTCGCCGTGCCGATCTTAGGGCCGATCCTCGACCGCCTCGCGCGCCTCTTCGGCGTCAAGCTCTAGCGCGGCCGGATGTAACACAGAGGGCACAGAGGAAGCACAGAGGACACAGAGAGGGTTGCTCTTCCCTGTGTCCTCTGTGCTTCCTCTGTGCCCTCTGTGTTGATCTTTTCTTCGGCTACAGGTTACTAAACTCGCGTCGCCTCCGCGCCGTCAACATATGCGCCAGACTGCTCGTCGTCGGCCGGCGCGGCGAGCACGAAGCCTTGCTCGATCAGGTAACGCAGGACGCGTTCGGCGTTCGCTTCGGCGGAGTGGTTGACGGTGTCGAGGACGAGGTCGGGGTCGAGCGGCGGCTCGTAGGGGTCGTCCAAGCCGGTGAAGTTTTTGATCCGGCCGGCGCGCGCGAGTGCGTACATGCCTTTGGTGTCGCGCCGCTCGCAGACTTCGAGCGGCGTGTCCACGAAGACCTCTATGAAGTGCTCCGCGCCGACCAGCGCGCGGCACTCGTTGCGCGTCGCGCGGTACGGACTGATGGCCGCGCAGATGACGCCGCCGCCGTGCCGCACGATCTCCGAAGCGACGTAGCCGATGCGCCGGATGTTGATGTCGCGATCCTCTTTGCTGAAGCTCAAACCTTGCGACAGGTGCGTGCGTACCACGTCGCCATCAAGTAATGTCACCCGCCGCCCGTGCTCAAGGAGTTTGACGGCCAACACCTCAGCGGTCGTGGACTTCCCCGCCCCGCTCAAGCCCGTGAACCAGAGGCAGAAGCCCTGCCGGTCGCGCGGCGGGTAGGCGCGGCGCAGGATGGCGGCCACCTCGGGCCGCGTGAACCAGCGCGGCAGCGTGCGCCCGCGCCGCAGGTAACGCTCGCGCACCTCCGTCCCCGACAAAGTGGCCGTCGCCGTGCCCGCGGGCACGCGCGCCGCCTCCTCGTAGCGATCCTCCGCGGGCAGGTAGACCAACTCGGAGAAAGGGATCGGGCGCACGCCCGTCTCGGCGCTGTGACGCGCGACGAGTTCCTGCGCGTCGTGCGGGCCGTAGAAGGGGCGGGCCTGCGAGTCCGGGCCGGGGCCGGCGTGATCGCGCCCGACGATCAGGTGGTTCGCGCCGAAGTTGCGGCGGATGAGCGCGTGCCACAGGGCTTCGCGCGGGCCGGCCATGCGCATCGCCAGCGGCAGGAGCGCGAGCAGCATGTGCGCCGGATCGTAGTAACGCTCGGCGAGCACCTTGTAGGCGCGGACGCGCGTGTAGTGGTCTATGTCGCCCGGCCGGGTCAGCCCGACGACCGGGTGCAGCAGGAGCGTGCCGCCGACGGCGCGCGCCGCGCGGGCGGTCAACTCCTCGTGCGCGCGGTGGAGCGGGTTGCGCGTCTGGAAGGCGACGACGTTGGCCGCGCCGAGCGCCGCGAGCCGCGCGTGCACCTGCGCGGGCGTTAGACGTAGCGAGGTGAAGTCGTAGTGGCGCGGCAGCGCCAGCACGCGCAAGGGGCCCGAGAGGTAGACCGGCCCCCAGGCGTGCATCTCGGCCACGAGCGGGTGGCGCACGTCGGTCGTGCCGCAGACGGCGCGTGCTTCCCGTTCTAACTGCCACTCGTAAATCTCTTCGACGCGCATGACCGCCAGCAGTTCGTTGTGCGCGTCCACGAGTGCGACATCGCGGTCGAGCTTGAGGTCGGGGCGGCGCTCGGCGTGGAGCGTGAAGGGCACGGGCCATAACGTGCCGTCGGCGAGCCGCATCTCCGCGAGGACGCGCTCGTAGTCGGCGCGGCCGAGGAAGCGCGCGAGCGGCGAGAAGCCGCCGGTGGCGAGCAGTTCAAGGTCGCACGCGTTGCGCGCCGTCAACTGGAGGCGCGGCAGCGTGCGCGCGTGCGCGCGCAACTCTTCGGCGGCGGCCGCCTCCGTCAGCAGTTCGACCAGACGCCCGCCGTAAGGCTCGATGATTCCCGTCACGAGGTTTGAAAGTTTAGTCAGGCCGCGCGCGCCCACTCGCGCACGCGCCGGAGCCACGCGCGCAGCTTCACGTCCCTGGCCTCGGCGATGAAGTGCGTGAGCACGGCCGCGGTCACGGGCGGCAGCGCCAGGCTGGTCTCGGTCGCCGCGTAAGCGTCGCCGCGCAGCACGCTGATGGTGACGGCGCGGCCGTCGTAGACCCAGAGTTCGGGCACGCCCGCCTGCGCGTAGACCGGCAGCTTGTCGAGCGACGGGTGGGACAGGTCTATTTCGACGACGAGGTCGGGCGGCGGGTGCAGCGTTAGGTCGGGGTCGCGCGTGTCGGCGACGCGCTCGACGCTCTGGATGTAGAAGCAGGAGTCCGGCTCGAAGCCTTTCGCCAGGTCGGCGCGCTTGAAGGTCTTCGAGCCGAAGCTGCGCAGTTCGAGGTCGAGTTCTTCGGCGACGGCCAGGACGAAGTACTTGAAGCGGTCGTTGATCTCTTCGTGCTCGCCGGAAGGACTCATGATCTCAAGCCGGCCCCGATCATAGGTCAGGCGCGGCGCGCTCCTGTCGCGCTGGTCGGCCAGCAGGCGCTCGTAGGTCTCCCAACTGACGCCTTGCAGCAGGACGCGTTCCTCGGCCGGACTCAGCACCGTCGTCATAAAGCACCGGCCCGCATGATAGCACGGCCTTCTGACGGCCGGGTTTTGTTTTCTTAACGGAGCGGTTTGCGGTTGAGTGTGGCGCGCGGCCGGTTCAACACAGAGTACACAGAGGAGACACAGAGGCCACAGTAAGACATCTGTGTCTCTGTGTTGATCTTTTCTGCCGGTTAACTCAGTGGCGCGAGTTTGCGAGCAGGGCGGCGATGCGGTCGTAGTCGGGGAGGACGTGGGCGTCGCCGAGGCGCGTGCCGTCTTCGGCGTCGGGGTTGACGATGACGACCGGCGTGTGCCTTAGGGCGGGGTGCGCGCGGACGAGCGCCAACAGGGCCTTGAAGGTGGGCAGTTGTTCTTCCGTCAGGATCACGTCTGGCGCGTCGCGCTCGGCGACGGCGGCGGCTTCCGCGTCGTCCGCCGCGACCAGCGCGCGGTAGCCGTGCTCCTCGACCGAACGCCGCATGCCCCCGCGAATCCAGTCCACGTCTTCGACGATCAAGATCGTCGGGGTTCCCCTCCCAGAGTCGTTCATTAAAGCCCTTCCCGCCGGAACGCAGCCTGCGCCCGTTGTAGCAGGGATGGGCTTGCCGAGTCTGTACTGTTCCGCACTCAGCCCGGTGCGTTCTCAGGTGTAGATGCTTTTGGTGGGCGCGGCGGCGAGCGCGCCGTAGCACTCGCAGGCGACCGCTTCGAGCGCCTCGCGGCTGACGACGCGGAGGCTGCCGCGCGAGTAGCTGATGACGCCTTGCTGTTGCAACTCGCCGGCGATGACGGTGACGCCCGCGCGCCGCACGCCGAGGTGTTGCGCGATGCGCTCCTGCGTGATCTCGACCGCTTCGCCGTCGAGCCGTTCGGTGACCAGCAGCAGCCAGACGGCGAGCCGCTGCTCCGTGCGGTGGAGGACGGCGCAGGCGGCGCGTTGCGCGACCTGCGTGACGTACTCGCCCGCGTAAGTCAGCAGCGCCTGGCGCAGCGCCGCGCCGCGCTGTAGCTCGCGCTCCAACTCCGCGCGCCGCACGCGCAGGGCGCTGCCCCCGACGGCGACGTTCAAAGAGTGGGCCGCCGGGCGCGCGCCGAGCAGCCAGGGCAGCCCCGTCAAACCGTCCTTGCCGATCATGGCGACCTCGGCGGACTTGCCGTCCTGCATGTCGGCGTGGCACGAGATGACGGCGTCTTCGGGGAAGTAGACGAACCGCACCACCTCGTCCGCGCCGATGAGGCGCGCGCCGGGCGTGAGCGAGACCGGTTCGAGCAGCGGCATGAGGCGCGCGAACTCCGCGTCGGGCAGACCCGTTAATATCTTGTTAGTCAACATCTCTTTCATCGGCGACACCTCGGAAAGCTTTGCAGAGTTCCACGCTGCGTGCCACCCACCTTCTTACGTGCATGAGGACAAACCTGGCGCGGCGGCCGCGACGGGTAGGTTGGGCGACGGTGTATCCATCACGCTCGTGAGAAGGCCGACGCGGATCGAGTTAGGGGGACTCGTCCGGCGGCGCTCGGCTGCGAAAATCTGCGGGGGTTATACGACGGGCGCGTATGAACCGACCTGTCCCTCGCGCATCTTGCTCGATGCCGGGTCGTCGCCCGCGCGCGGCGTGCCACGTAAGCGGTCGGTCTTCCGGTCTGTCCGGAGCAGGAGACCGACCTGCTCGATCCGATCCTTAGCAGAACGTTTATCTCACACCGGCGCGGGGCGGGCTATTGGGAAGGTGTGAGAGACGGATAAGGATTATCCCTTACGGGCTAAAGCCGGCGGCGCGGGGCCGGTTTCGGGTCGGCGCGCGGGGAATGTGAGCGGGGCGCGTGCCGGAAAGCCGCCGAAATATGTTCGGCTTAAGTATTAACCTGTACCGACAACACAGCCCGCCGTTGTTATCATCCGCGACGCGTATTGCGCATGTGATCGCGGGTCAGGGTCCCTAACCCGACCTCCGGGCTGGTAGCCGGGCCGGTGGACAGGTTCGAAACCGGCCCGCTTTTGCATTTGAGCCAGAAGCCGGAAGCCAGTAGCCGGTAGTCAGTAGGAGACTTTTTTCTACTGACTACCGGCTACTGGCTTCCGGCTTCTCAGTTGTTCTGCAACCAGCCTTGCAGGATCGCGTAGCGCACGATGTCTATGCGGCTGCGCATGCCGAGCTTGCGCATGGCGTTGGCCTTGTGGACTTCGACGGTCTTGACGCTCAGGTCGAGCCGCGCGGCGACCTCCTTGTTGCTGTGCCCCCAGGCGATCAGGCGCAGCACTTCGCGCTCGCGCTCGCTCGGCTCGGCCTGCGTCAAGCCCCGGCCGGCCGCCTTGGCGACGTAGCTGCCGACGATCTTGCCCGTGATGGCGGGGTCGAGGAAGGTCTGCCCTTGGGAGACGGCGCGGATGGCCGCGAGCAGCACGCCGGAGGCACTCTGCTTGAGCACGTAGCCGCAGACGCCGGCCTTCAGGAGCAGTTGCAGGTAGCCGTCGTCGGTGTGGCGCGTGAGCGTGAGGACGCGCGCGTCGGGGCAGCACTCCTTGATGCGCTCGGTCGCCTGCAAGCCGTTCAACTCCGGCATGGACACGTCGAGCACGGCCACGTCCGGTAGCAGCTCGCGCACGCCCGCGACGGCCGCGCGCCCGTCCGCCGCCTCGCCGCACACCTCCATGTCGGGCTGCGCGTTGACGAGCATCTTCAGCCCCTCGCGCAGCACCTCGTGATCGTCGGCCAGAAAGACGCGCAGCTTGCTCATCCCGTTCCCCCGCGGGGCTCGCTCACGCCTCCGCCTCCGCGCCCGCGAGCGCGTCGGCCTGCGCGGACTTGACGGGGACGTGCGCGAAGACGGTCGTGCCCTCGCCCGGCGCGCTCTCGATCTCGACCGTGCCGCCGACGAGCGCCGCGCGCTCGCGCATGCCGACCAAGCCTATGCCGCGCCCGCCCGCCGGGGCCTGCGCGTCGTCGGGGTCGAAGCCGCGCCCGTCGTCCTCGACGATGAGAACGGCGTGGTCGCCGCGCCGCTCCAACAGCAGATCGACGCTCGTGGCCGCGGCGTGCTTGGCGACGTTGTTCAGGGCTTCCTGCGCGATGCGGTAGAGGTTGGTCTCGACGAGCGGCGCGAGGCGCGCGTCGCCCAGGCCCGCCGAGTGGAAGTTGACCTCGACGCCGAAGTGCTTAGCCCACTCGTGCGCGTAGTTCGAGAGGGCTACGATCAGACCCAGGTCGTCGAGCACAGAGGGGCGCAGTTCCCACGCGAGGAAGTCCACGTCCGAGTCGAGCCGCTGCGCGATCTCTATCAACTCCGCGATCCGCGCCTGGAGCTTGGAGCGGTTGCCCGCCTCGCCCTTCAAGCCTTCGAGCTTGAGCCGCAGCGCGGTGAGCGACTGCCCCAGTTGATCGTGCAGCTCGCGCGAGATGCGGCGGCGCTCGTCCTCCTGCGTCGAGACGATGCGGCGCAATAGCTCCAGCCGCTCCTGCTCGACGCGGCGGCGCACGCCGACCTCCTCGCGCATGGCCGAGTTAGCTGAAGCTAACTCGGCCGTGCGCTCCTGCACGCGCTTGTCCAGATCCGTCCAGGCGCTCTGCAACTCGTCCTGCGCCTGCTTCTGGGTGGTGAGGTCGCGCGCGATCTTGGCGTAGCCGCGCCCGTGGCGCAGGCTGACCATCACCCCGCTACAGTAGAAGCGCGAGCCGTCCTTGCGCACGTGCCAGCGTTCGTCGGACGCGCGCCCTTCCGCGCCCGCCATCCGCAACTCCTGTTCGGGCACGCCCGCCGCGCGGTCTTCGGGCGTGAAGATGCTGGCCCCCGGCTGTCCGACGATTTCCCCTTCGGTGTAGCCGAACATCTTCTCCGCGCCCCGGTTCCAACTCGTGAAGCGCCCCGCCGCGTCGAGGAGCATGATGGCGTAGTCCTCGGCAGTCTGGACGACGAGGCGCAGGCGCTCTTCCGACGCGCGCAACTGCTCCTCCGCCGCCTTGCGCTCGTGGATGTCGGTGAAGGTGAGGACGACGCCGTCGATCTTGTCGTCGGTGGTGCGGTAGGGCGTCTGGCGCGCGGTCAGCCAGCGCCCGTCCGTCGTCGCCACCTCGCGCTCGACCGTCTCCAGGTTGCCGAGTACGCGCTCGGCGTCTCCGACCAGTTCGGCGTAGTCGAGTCGGTGCGTGACGTGCGCGAGCGGGCGGCCCACGTCGCCGGGGATGAGGTTGAACAGATCCCGCGCGGTCGGCGTGTAGCGGCGGACGCGCAGGTGCCGGTCGAGGAAGAGGGTGGCGATGTGGGTCGAGGCCAGCAGGTTCTGGAGGTCTGAGTTGACGCGCATGATCTCTTCGATCTTCTCGCGCAGCTCCGTGTTGAGCGCGGTCAGTTCCTCGTTGACCACCTGCGCCTCTTCCTTGCTCGTCTCCAACTCTTCGGACGCCGAGCGCAACTCCTCGTTCATCGCCTGCAACTCTTCGTTCGAGGCCTTCAGCTCCTCGGTCAAGGTCTCGTACTCCTCGACCGTGGTGCGCAGGCGTGTGCGCGTGCGCGCCAACTCCTCGTCCAACCGCGGGACGACGGGCGCGAGCGCGCCCGCCTCGCTCCCCGCGGCGCTCTCCCGCACGGCCGCGGCCGGGGCGGCGGTCGCCGGCTCCGCCTGCTCCTCGAAGATGACCAGCAGCAGGCCGGGCTGCGCCTGCGCCGCGTCGAACGGGCGCACTGAGACGCGGACGTAAACCGACTCGCCGTCGAGCTTGACGGGCACGCGGCGGGCCGCGCCGCCCTCATGCGCCGCCGTGATGAGGAGCGAGGGCAGGTCGGGCCGGAGGTCCGGGTGCGCCACCTTCAGGAGGTTGCGCGACGGGTCGCCGCCCGCGAAGCGCAGGTAGCGGCCGGCCCCTTCCGACAGGTGCACGATGTCGTAGTCGGCGTTGACGAGCACGCTCGGCGGGGCGAAGGCTTCGAGCATCCGGTAGTGCAACTCGCCGAAGCTCGCGGCCTCTGCGCGCCCGCCCGGCGGCGGCGGCGGCGGGAGCGTCGCCGGGCGCGCCTGCCAAGCGCCGGGTTCGGGCATACCGAGCGCGCCCTTCAAGGCCGCGTCGCCGTCGCGCCGTTTGAAGATGCGGTACTTCTTCTCGACCGGCGTGAAGAGGCTGGCGAGTCCTTCGGTGGTCTCGGACGTGCCGAGGAAGAGGAAGCCACCGGGCTTCAGGGCGAAGTGGAAGATTTCGAGGATGCGCTCCTGCGTCTGCCGGTTGATGTAGATGAGCAGGTTGCGGCAACTGACCAGGTTCAGCTTCGAGAAGGGCGGGTCGCGCAGGATGTTGTGCGGCGCGAACAGCACCGCCTCGCGCAGGTCGCGCCGGACGCGGTAGTACTGCCCCTCGCGGACGAAGAAGCGTTTGAGCCGTTCGGGCGACACGTCCGCGGCAATCGTGTGCGGGTAGAGACCGTTGCGCCCGCTGGCGAGCGCGCCCTCGTCTATGTCGCTGGCGAAGACCTGAAGCGCGGGCGGGTTGCTGAGCGTGTCGGCGTGCTCCGCGAGCAGCATGGCGATGGAGTAAGCCTCCTCGCCCGTGGCACAGCCCGACACCCAGACGCGTATCTGATCGTGCGCGCCCTTGCCCTCGAACAACCGCGGCACGATCTCGCTGTCGAGCCGCTGGAAGGCGTCGGGGTCGCGGAAGAAGTTGGTGACGCTGATGAGCAGGTCGTGCAGGAGGCCCTGCAACTCGTCGGGGCGTCGGCGGACGTGTTCGAGGTAGGCGGGGATGTCCTCGGACTCCGTGACCTGCAAGCGGCGCTCGATGCGGCGCAGGAGCGTCGCGCGCTTGTAGTTGGTGAAGTCGTGCCGCGTGCGCGCGCGCAGCAGCGCCAGCAGCTCGCGCAGCGCATTCTCCTGGTGGGTGGGCGGCGGCACGTCGGCCGGCGGCAGTTGGATGCGCTCGGCGTTCTGCCGCAGCGAGACGAGCTTATCGGGGATCGCGGCGACGGGCAGGACGAAGTCCACGCAGCCGGTCGCAATCGCGTTGCGCGGCATGGCGGCGTGCTCGGCCTCCGCCGGGTCTTGCGCGATGGAGACGCCGCCCTCCTCGCGTATGCGCCCGAGGCCGAGCGAGCCGTCCGCGCCCGCGCCCGTGAGCACGACCGCAATAGCTTTGTCCCTGTAGGCGTGGGCGAGCGTGCGGAAGAAGAGATCAATCGGCGCGCGCTGGTGGGCGGTCGCGCCCGACTCCGAGATTCTGATGTGACCGCCCGCCAGCGCGACGTGCTCGTCGGGCGGGACGCAATAGACGCAGTTGCGCTCGACGCGGACGGTCTTCGTCAACTGCGTGACCGGCATCTCCGTCCTCATCTGGAGCACTTCGGCGAGGCGGCTCTCGTGATCCGGCGACGTGTGCAGGACGACGGCGAACGCCAGCCCGCTGTCAACCGGCGTGTGCTCGAAGAAGCGCATGAGCGCGTCCACGCCCCCGGCGGACGCGCCGATGCCGACGAGCATCAGGCCGTTGCTACTGTCGCCGTTAAGTTCCTGCATACAGCCCCTTGATCACTACCAGCGAGCGCCACGCCGCGACCCCACGTTTGATGAAGAACGATGGCAACTCGGATTTAAGCAGACCCACCACACGCGGACGCGCAAGATTTTCGGCCGCCGGTGGCAGGCTTTCGTATGCAGCAGAGTTTAGTGCAGCCGGATTGTGTTGTACAGAGGACGCACTCCGCCATGTGTCGCCACCCCGAAACGTGGTATAAGTGCGACAGACTTTCGCCGCCCCCGCCTTTGAACCTGCGACTCTTTCATCCGCGCGATCCGCGAACGCGCACGACTGGCAGCCGATAGAGCCGCGGCGCATTAGCAAGAGCAAACGGAAGAGACTTAACGTAGCGGACGGGAGCGCGTCTGCGCGAAGAAAGGAAACGGCGGCATTCAACCGTTGAGTGCCGCCGTAAACTTTTAGGCGTGCTGAAGCACGCTTTGGCGGGCAGGGATGCCCGCGCTCCCGGCAGAGAGTGTGGAGATCACGTCGGCCGCTTCAGTCGCCGTTGCTGCTGCGGCGCGCGAGGCTGGCGGCGACGGTCACGAGTTCGGCCAGTTCGACCGGCTTGGGCACGTGCATCTGGTAGCCGGCCCTGAGCGCCTGCATCCGATCCTCGACCCGCGCGTAGGCCGTCAGCGCGATGGCCGGCGACGCGCCGCCCGCCTCCGCCGGCAGCGCGCGCACCTGCCGGATCAGATCGTAGCCGTCCACGTTCGGCATCCCGATGTCGCTGATGAGCAGGTCGGGCGGGCTGGCGCGCAACGCTTCGAGCGCCTCGGTCGCGGAGCCGACGACCGTCACCTCCGCGCCGCACTGGCCCAGGCCCCGCCGCAGCAACTCGCGCGTGTCCGGCTCGTCGTCCACGACCAATATCTTCATCCCGTCGAGCCGTTCCACGCAGTCGTAGCGCGGCAGCGACGAGCGCGCCGCCGGGTGGACGCGCGCGCCCTCCGTATCCATCTGGTAGATGGGCGCGACCGGCAGATACACCGTGAAGGTCGCGCCCTGCCCCTCGCCCGCGCTCGCGGCCTCGACCGTGCCGCCGTGCAGCTCGACGAGGTGGCGCACGATGGCTAGGCCGAGACCCATGCCGCCGTGCTGCCGCGTCGTGCGCTGATCGGCCTGGCGGAAGCGGTCGAAGACGTGCGGCAAAAATTCCGGCGCGATGCCCTGCCCCGTGTCGCTGACGGCGATCTCCAGGTGCGAGTTCACGCGCTCCAGCGTGATCTGCACGCGCCCGCCGCGCGGCGTGAACTTGATGGCGTTGGCGAGCAGGTTCCAGATGACCTGCTGCAAGCGCACGGGGTCGCCCGCGACCGCGACGACGCTCGTGTCCATGATCTTCTGTAGGCGCACGCCCTTCGCCTCGGCCGCCGGGCGCACGGCCTCGATGGCGGCCTCGATGAAAGCGTTCGGGTTGACCGGGCGCACGTCAATCCTGAGCTTGCCGGTGATGATGCGCGAGATGTCGAGCAGGTCGTCTATCAACTGCGCCTGCGCGCGCGCGTTGCGCTCAATCGTCTCCAAGGCCTTGACGGTCGAGTCGCCGTTGAACTGACCCGTGCGGAGCATGTGCGTCCAGCCGAGGACGGCCGTCAGGGGCGTGCGCAGCTCGTGCGAGACGGTGGCGAGGAACTCGTCCTTGAGCCGGCTCGACTCCTGCGCCTCGCGGTAGAGCCGTTCGTTCTCGGTCGCGGCCTGCTCGGCGTCGGCGCGCGCGAGCGCGACCGCCTCGAAGAGCCGTGCGTTGTCCATGGCAATCGCCGCCTGCGCCGCCAGCCCCGACACGAGCCGCTCGTGCCGCTCGGTGAAGACGCCCGGCTCGGGGTGGCCGAAGAACAGCCCGCCGATCACCTCGCCGGAGCGCGAGACGACGGGCACGGCCAGGTAGCTGACCACGGGCAGGTGGCCTTCGGGCATCCCGTAGTAGGGCGAGTTCTTGCCGTAGCGCGGGTCCTGCTTCACGTCGGCGATGCGGATGACGCCCTCGCCGCGGAAGGTCGGGCCGAAGAGGTCTGTGGCGCGCGGCATGGGGAAGTGGGCGAACGCTTCGCGCGGCACGCCGGAGAGCGTGTAGAGCATGTAGGACGCGCCGGCTTCGTCGAGTATGTTGTAGAAGAAGGAGCCGAAGCGCGCGCCCGTCAACTCGGTCGCCGCGTCGGTGACGGTCTGCACGGTCTTGTGCAGATCAAGTTCGGCGGAGATCAACTGGCCGAGTTCGTTGATGGTGGCGAGCGCCTCGGTCTGCTCGCGCAAGGCCTCTAGGGTCGTCTTCCGCTCCGTGATGTCCTGCACGAAGCCGAGCATCCCCGTGACCTGCCCGTCGTCCGCGTAGAGGCCGCGCCCGCGCGCTAAGACCCAGCGCTCCGAGCCGGCCGCCTGGATGACGCGGTACTCGATGTCGTAATCGCTGTGCGAGGCCAGCGACTGCTCGACGGCGACGCGCGCGTGCTCGCGGTCGTCCTCGTGGAGCAGTTCGCGCACCTGCGTCCAGGTCATGTGTACCCCCGGCTCGACGCCGAAGATGCGGGCGGCGGTCTCGGAGAGCGTGACCACGTCGGACTTCGGGTCCCAGCTCCAGTCGCCGAGGTGCGCGGCCGCCATGGCGAGGTTCAGGCGCGTCGCGCTCTCGTCGAGTTCGCGGCGCACGCGCTTCTGTTCGGTGATGTCGCGCGCGACCTTCGACGCGCCGATGATGCGCCCGTCCGCGTCGCGGATCGGCGAGACGGTGAGTGAGATGTCGAGCAGCGTGCCGTCCTTGCGCATCCGCACCGTCTCGTAGTGCTCGACGCGCTCGCCCGCCTTGAGCCGGGCCAAGATGGTCGGCTCTTCGTTCTCGTGCTCGGGCGGGAAGAGGATCGTGACCGGCTTTCCGATGACTTCGTCCGCCGTGTAGCCGAAGAGCCGCTCGGCCCCTTTGTTCCAACTCGTGATCCGGCCTTCGAGCGTCTTGCTGATGATGGCGTCGTCGGCCGACTCGATGATGGCGGCGAGCCAGTAGGGGGCCAGCTCCGGGCTTTGCAAGCTGGTGATCCAGTCCTTCTTTGTCTCTTGAGCTGGTGCTTGCTCCCGCGGAGGGTCGATGGGCATAGCTACACTTATCCGAACGACGGCAAAAGGACGGCAACGACGGGGGCGGGTGGGGAACGAAACGATTATACAGACCTGATTTTGATATGACTACCGGCTAGTGCAACTTGAAGGGGCCGCCGGGCGGCTCCGGCGTCAGCTCGGGCCGCGCGGAGTCCTGCACGACCTCGTGCAGCTCAAGCACGTTCGCGCCGGTGAAGGCTTCCTTCGGCAGCGTGCCGGACTGCGCGTGCCCGCGGACGAAGGCGTCGGAGCGCACCCAGTTCAGAAAATCCTGCCGGCTCTGCCAGACGGTGAAGACGACGTAAGGGTCGCCCTCGTTGACGGGGCGGAGCACCAGGTTGGAGATGAAGCCGGGCATCTTGTCCACCAGCCCCGCGCGCTCGCGGAAGCGCGCCTCGAAGGCCGCGCCGTACTCGGGCCGGACGTAGATGCGATTAGCGACCGTGATCATGAAGTTGTCCCCTTGCTGATGAAGTTGCGCCGTGCGGCGCGCGGCTACCAGGCGATCCCGTAGTCCTCGCCGTGGTTGCTTGAGCCGCCCCACATCGTGCCGTGGCGCTGGTCGAAGTAGATGGCGTTGATGGGGCCGGAGGTGCGCGCCTCGAAGGTCAGGTCGTAGCCCATGCGCTTCAGTTCGGCGCGCAGGTCGGCGGGCGCGGACTCGGCCAGCAGAATGCGGCCCGGCCGCGTCTCGTGCGCGCCGAAGGAACTGCGCATCTGGAAGCTGTTGATGTTCGGCGCTTCGGTCGCCTGCTGAACGTTCATGCCGAACTCGACGACGTTCAGGAAGAATTGCAGCAGGTTCTGATCCTGACTGTCGCCGCCTTGCACGGCGAAGGCGAGGAACGGCTTGCCGTCCTTGAGCGCGAGCGTGGGCGTGAGCGTGACGCGCGGGCGCTTGCCGGGCGCGATCACGTTAAAAGGATTCTCGGCCGCGTCGAGCACGAAACTCTGCGCGCGCTGGCTCAGGCCGACGCCCGTGTGCCCGGCGATGACCGCGGGAACCCAGCCGCCGCTCGGCGTGACCGAGACGACCCAGCCTTCCGCGTCCGCCGCCTCGACCGAAGTCGTGCCCGCGTAGAAGGCGCGCATGAACTCTTCGTCCGAATTTTTTGGCTGCGGCGCAGGAGTCGGACTCGGCGGGCGGACGGTGTCCTGCGTGGGCGCTGGCGTCGAAGCGGGGTTCGCGGTCGGGCGCGTGTGCCAGCGCGCGAGCAGGTCTGTGTAAGGGTTGGTCTGCTGTTGGAACGGGTACGGATCGCCGGGCGCGATGTCCGGCTCGTTGCGCTCCGGGTTGATGAGCTTGGCGCGTGCGCGCGCGTAGTCTTTCGACAGCAGCCCGCGGATCGGTTCGGCGGGCGGCGTCGCGGGATCGCCGTAATAGAAATCGCGGTCGGCGAAGGCGAGGCTCATCGCCTGGTAGACGGTGTTGATGTAGCGCGCGCTGTTGTAGCCCATGCCGCGCAGGTCGAAGTTCTCAAGGATGTTGAGCGCCTGGAGCATGGCCGGCCCTTGCGTCCAGTGCGTCAGCTTGTAGACCTCTACGCCTTTGTAAGTGGTGCTGACCGGCTCTTCGATGCGCACCTGCCAGTTGGCCAGATCGGCCTCGGTGAACAGCCCGCCCTCTTCGCGCACGCCGCGCACGATCTCGCGCGCGATGTCGCCCTTGTAGAAGCGCGCGTAGGCGGCGTAGATCGCCTCCTTACGCGTCTTCCCTTGCCTGAGCGCGAGCTGTTCGGCCTCGACCAGCTTGCGCAGAGTGGCCGCGAGTTCGGGTTGACGAAAGACCTCGCCCGGTTCCGGCGCTTCGTGCTCCTGCCCCGAGTGCGGCAGCAAGACGCCGGGCGCGTAGCGCCACCGTTTGAGTCGCTTCTTCTCGCGCTCGATGGTGTTGACGAGCTGCGCCTCGATGGGGTAGCCGTCCGCGAGACGGAGCGACGGCTCAAGCACGTCCTTCAAACTCAGCGTGCCGTACTCTGCGAGCATGACCATGATGCCGCCCGGCGTGCCCGGCGTGACGGCAGCGAGCGGGCCGTACTCCGGCGGGTACTGAAAGCCTTTCGCCTTGTAGAACTCAGGCGTGGCCCCTGTTGGCGCGACGCCGAGTGCGTTGACGCCGATGACCTTGCGCGTGTGCGGGTTGTAGATGAGCGCCTGCGTCTCGCCGCCCCAGGAGAGCGTGTCCCAGAGCGTCGCGGTGGCGGCGATCATCGCGCACGCGGCGTCCACGGCGTTGCCGCCCTTCTGGAAGACCATCGCGCCGGCCGTCGCGCCCAGGGGCTTACCCGTAATCGCCATCCAGTGGCGGCCGTGCAGCGGCGGCTTCTGCGTGCGCTGCGCCTTCGTATGAGTCGGCAGCGCCGTTGACAAGAGCAGCCCCGACAAAAGAACCGCGAACAGTCTCTTCCTCAGACCCATCACTCCCTCCGTTTTGAGCCCTTTAAGTTTGAGAACGCTTCCCCGGCGGATGCTGCTATTATGGCGCGGCACACAGAAATTAAGAAACCGTCAGCGAACAGGTCAGAACCACCCGCGGTAGCGGGTGGCCGTTGATTACCCGGAACTGACGATTTGCAAAGGGCCGCCCGCTACCGCAGGCGGTTCTGACCCGCTGTTCTACAAGGAGACTTGAGATGCGGAAGTTCATCCTCAGCCTGTGCCTGTTGCTCGTCTTCACGGGCGCAGCCTTCACGCAAGAGCAGCGGCCGGCACTCTCGCAGGAGACTTTGAGGTTCGTCAGCGTCGACGCGCCGGCGGTCGCACTGACTCACGTCCGCGTCATCGACGGCACGGGCGCGGCCGCGATGTCAGACCAGACCGTCGTCATCTCGGCGGGGAAGATTCAGTCCGTGAGTCCTTCGTCAACGGCGAAGGTTCCCGAGGGCGCGAAGGTCTTCGACATGACGGGGCGCAGCGTGATGCCGGGGCTCGTCCTGATGCACGAGCACCTGTTCTATCCGACAGGGAGGCTCGCGCTCTTCAACGAGATGGGCTGGAGCTTCCCGCGCCTCTACCTCGCCTGCGGCATCACGTCGATGCGCACGGCCGGCAGCGTCGAGCCCTACACCGACCTCAACATCAAGAAGATGATCGACGCGGGACGCATCCCCGGCCCGCGCGTCCACGTCACGGGCCCGTACCTCGACGGCAAGGGCGCCTTCGCCACGCAGTTCCACGTCCTCACCGGCCCCGAAGACGCGCGCCGCATGGTCAGACAGTGGGCCGACGAGGGCGTCACCTCCTTCAAAGCCTACATGTACATCAACCGCGCCGAGCTGGGCGCGGCGGTCGAAGAAGCGCACAAGCGCGGCATCAAGGTCACGGGCCACCTCTGCGCCGTGGGCTTCCGAGAGGCCGCCGCGCTCGGCATCGACAACCTCGAACACGGCGCCCTCATCGACACGGAGTTCGTGCCCGGCAAGCAGCCGGACGTGTGCCCCGCGCAGAATGAGACGGTCACGAACTTCACGAAACTCGACCTCGACTCGGCGCCCGTCCGCGAGATGATCCGCGACCTCGTCGCGCGCAAGGTCGCCGTCACCTCGACGCTCGCGGTCTTCGAGGCGTTCCTGCCCGACCGCCCGCCGCTCCAACAGCGCGTGCTCGACGCGCTCACCCCGGACGCGCGCGCGCAGTACCTCGTCTCTCGCGCGCGCGCCGCCGAGCAGAAGAACTCGCCTTGGGCGGCGGCGCTCAAGAAGGAGATGCAGTTCGAGTTGATGTTCGCGCGGGCGGGCGGGCGTTTGATGGCGGGCACAGACCCGACGGGCAACGGCGGCGCGCTCGCGGGCTTCGGCAGCCAGCGCGAGATCATCCTGTTAGTTGAGGCCGGCTTCACCCCGCTCGAAGCCATCCGCATCGCGACGCTCAGCGCCGCCGAGTTCCTCGGCGAGTCAGACCGCGTCGGCACCGTCGCGCCGGGCAAGCTCGCAGACCTCGTCGTCGTGCGCGGCGACCCCTCGGCGAACATCAACGACATCGAGCAGGTCGAGACCGTCTTCAAGGACGGCGTCGGCTACGACCCGGCGAAACTCATCGACTCGGTGCGCGGCTCGGTCGGCTGGCGCTAGGCTCTTGGTTGAAAAGTAGGGGGGATAGGCTGTCGTCATCGGAGATGTGGAAATGTCCAATGTGATTCGCGCCGTGGTACGGGGCGGAAGAATTGAGTTGCTTGAGGAGGTAGTATTCCGGAAGGCACGGAACTATTCGTGACGCCGCTCGGCTCGGCTCGGCTCAACGTTCAGAGTAGTTGCTCCCCGCGTTTTGTATCA
>DASVPY010000116.1:0-29784 GCA_036389395.1 Pyrinomonadaceae bacterium | reverse complement strand
CGCGCGCCGGGGCCAAAACCACGCCCCGGCGCGCGCCGCGGCTCTGGTTAGTTGATCCGGACGAGGAACTTGAACGTCCCCGTCGCCTGCGGCAGCACCGTGGTGACGCTGTCGGTCAGCACGGTCGAGTTGACGGCGTTGCCGCCAATCGTGCCGCCCGGATCGACCGCCGAGTTGAGCAGGTAGGTGCAGTAGGTGGCCCAGTTGTTCGTGTTCGTCGGCGGATTGAAGTTGCCGTCCTCCGTGATGAGCACGTTCTTGGCCGTCAGGTTCGGGTTGCCGGGCACGTCCGCCGAGGCCACGTTCTGGTAAGAGATCGTGTACTCGATGTAGTTGCCGGGGATGGCGGGCGCGACGTTGCCGTTGGGCGCGTCGAGCACGCGCACGGACTTGTCGAGCCGCAGGAAGCCGGTGTAGACGCGGTCAATCGTGTCGTTGGTCGCGGCCGGCGTGATGCCGGAGGCGGCGCGGATGACGTTGTCGAAGCCGGTCAGGACGTTGACGCCCACGGGCGCGGTGACGCGCACGAGGACGTTGGCGGTCGCGCCGAAGCCGATGGCCAGCGTCGTCGAGCCGCCGCCGGAGACGGTCGTGTAAGACGTGCCGCCGTTGGTGCTGATCTCGACCAGGAAGTTGGCGGGCACGGTCGGCGCGGAGAGCGTGAACGTGTCGTTGGCGTTACCGGCGTTCTCCACCGTGTTGGTGAAGGTGACCGTGCCGGCGGCGTTCGTCGCGCTGCCGGGCGGGCGGTTGATGCCGGTGCTGGTGCTCAGGTTGGTGAAGTCGTCGTTGGTGCTGTTCGGCCCGGCCTGGCGCGGCGCGCCCGCGGGGCCGATGAACACCGCGCCGACCTGCAAGAGCGTCGTCGGCAACTGGTAGCCCTGCGTCGCGCTGGGGGCGTCGGGCGGGCCCGAAGGATAAATCTTCGGCTCGTCGTAGTTGGCGTTGCCGTCGCCCTTGTTGACCACGGCGTCGCCCGACTGATCTGTGATCGTCGCGTTGACGCGGTTCTTGGCGAAGGCGTCGCCGATCTCGAAGACGGGCGTCGTGGTGTCGGCCGTGGCGTTGACGGTCACGACCGTCTGGAGGTTGGCGAACGTGCCGCCCGCGGCGAGCGTGTTGCCGATGTTGTAGGCGACGCGCTTGACGGTGGTCGGGTCGGCCGGCGCGGCGGTCTGCCAGCCCGCGCCCGCGGTCAGCGGATCGGGCAGGCCGGCGACGGTCGAGTAGAGCACGGTCACGCCGCCGGGCAGCGTGCCGACGTTCTTGAAGACGGTCTTGGCCGGGATGGGCACCATGACGAAGACGCCCGTGCCGGGCGCGCCCGCGACGCCGGGCAGCGTGATCGCGTTGGCGGCGCGCAGCCCCGTGTTGTCGAGCGTCCAGGTGTAGGTGATGTCAGCGCCGCGCGCGACGGGGCCGCCGGGCGCGTTGAGCGCGAGCCGGAGCTGCGCGTCGTTCTCGACCGTGGTGCTGGCGTCGCCGCGCGCCTCCGCTTCGCCGCCGACGGGCGCAGCGCCCGTGGTGTCGGTGCGCACTTCGTTGGCCGAGTTGCCGGCGGGGCGGACGTTGTCGTGCGTGGTGTCGCCGGGCAGGCCGTTGACGGGCGCGTCGCCGAGCGTGACGGAGACGCTGCTGCCGGAGGCGGCGTTGGCGTTGACGTTCAGGCGGACGATGACGAGGAACGAGCCGTTGCGCGCGACCGGCCCGTAAGAGACGTTCGCGCCGGTGTTGCGGATGTTCACGTCGCCCGCGTCCACGTTGCCGTCGTTGTTGCTGTCGATCTGGCCGTCGCCGTTGGCGTCAATCACGGCCATGGCGATGGTGGCGGAGCCGCCGACGACGATGGAGTTGCTGCCGGCGAGGAACAGGACGTTGTTGGCGTAGTTGGACGTGTTCGTGACGGTGAACGTGAAGTCCACGCCCTGCTGGCCCGGCACGACGTTGGGGACGGAGCCGCCGTCGGGCGAGATGGTGAGACCGGCCACGCGCGCGACCGTGACCGTGACGGTCGGCGAGGTCGCGTTGTAGGTCGGGCTGCCGGGCGTGCCGTCGGTGTAGGTGGCGGTGGCGGTGTTAGAGATGATGGTGTCGGCGGGAGTCTGCGCCAGTGCCGGGAGCGCCCCGGCGGCACAGACCAGTGCCGCGAGCGTCAGAAACGCCCGGAGCGCGCGGGTCGTCGTGCGGGTCTGCGATAGGGTTCTCATCTTTCTTCCTCGAAAATTGTCTGGGGAGTGCGCCGCGCCGGAAGGTGGGCCGCGGGTCGCGGCTGTAAGGGGTCGGCTCCGGGCGGGGGACGCGCGCGTCGCGCCTTACTTGACGCGCACCTTGTAGGCGGCGGTCAGCTTCTGGCCGGCGTCGAAGGCGTCCGCCCACTCGTAACGCACCTGCGTGTACATCGAGACGGGGGCGGCGACGCGCTTGACCGTGCCGTCGGCCTGCCGCTCCTCGACGGTCGGCTGCGGGCTGAACGACTTGCCGTGGTCAATGCTGTAGGTGACGCTGGCCGAGCCGTCGGCGGTGGTGCTGCCGGCGACGAAGACCGTGCCGGCCGGAATCTGGCCGACGGCCTTGAAGTCGCGCGCCGCGCCGTCGCCCTCGTTGGCGGACGTGATCGTCCAGGCGAGGACTTCGCCGGGGTGGACATCGCCGGCCTTGTCGAGTGCGACGCGCGCGCCCGCGCGCTCGACCGCGCCTGCGAGCGCGACGCGCACTTCGGGCTGCGCGGCGTTGGCGTGCTCGCGCGCCACGTAGTTGCGCTGCGCGAAGACGCCCGCGCCGCCGAGCACCAGCAGGGCGAGTGCGGCCAGCGGCAGCGTGCCGATCTTTCTCTTCAACTTCGTCATAACGTGTCTCCTTCTTAACGGTCTGGCTTGTGGGGGTCAGGTCAGGGGGTTGCGGCGGCCGGCGCGGGCGCTGCGGCGCGCCTGGAGCTTGCGCGCGGCGCGCGGCGTGGCCGCGGGCAGGGCGCAGGCGACCGCGTACATGAAGTCGCGGACGGCGAGCGTGCGCGGCAGGACGGCGGCGAAGCCGGCCTGCGTCGCGGCCTGCATGATCTCGACGGGGCGCGTGTGCAGGGCGATGAGCGGGACGCGGGGCGCGACTTCGCGCAGGGCGGCGAGCGCGCCGGCGCGGCTGAAGCCGGCCATGTCGAGGCCGAGCGCGAGCAGGTCGAAGCGGCCCGCTTCGGCCGCGCGCAGCGCGTCCATCGTGTGGCGGCAGACTTCCGCCTCGTGCCCGGCCGCTTCGAGGGCCGCCACGATGCGGTTGGCCAACTCCTGGTCGTCGTCGCAGATCATCACGCGCGCCATCTACTTTGTCGCTCGCTTTGTAACCCTGGCAGGAATGAGTGCAGCCCGGCAAGCTCGTCCGCCCCGAATCATAACAACTGGCGTACCGCGCGCCGGCCGGGCGGGAGACGATGAACTAAGCGGGGGAATAATTGAGGTTAAGTGCGACGGGGAAGAACGCGCCGCGCCGCGCGCCGCCGGGCGCGGCGACAAACGCGGCTGACGTTTTGTCAGGTGCGCCGACAGTTTGTCATGCGCGCAAAGGTTGTCAGGCGCGTGCGGAGGCTAACGCGACTCGGCGGCGCGTTCGCTCAACTCGTACTCGCGCAGCTTGCGGTAGAGGGTGCGGGCGGAGATGCCGAGGAGGGCGGCGGCGCGTTCGCGGTTGCCGTTCTGTTCGGCGAGGACGCGCAGGATGTGTTGGCGTTCGAGCTGTTCGAGCGTGGGCGGCGGGGCGTTGGGCGCGGCGACGGATGTGGGTGCGTCGGCGGAAGTGGCGTCGGCGGTGGGCGCGGCGTGGGGTGCGGCCGTGTGGCCTTTGTCGTTGAGGAGCAGTTGGTCGGCGGCGAGCGTGTCGGTGGTGGCGAGGGCGGCGGCGCGCTCAAGTGTGTTGCGCAGTTCGCGTACGTTGCCGGGCCAGTCGTGGGCGTTGAGGCGTGCGCGTGCGTCGGCGGCGAGCGCGAGCGCGGGGCGGCCGAAGCGCGCGCGGTAGAGCGCGAGGAAGTGTTCGACGAGCGGCGGGATGTCTTCGCGCCGCTGGCGCAGAGGCGGCACGTGCAGCACGATGACGTTCAGGCGGTAGAAGAGGTCTGCGCGGAAGCGGCCCGCCTGCACGTCGGCGGCGAGGTCGCGGTTGGTCGCGGCGATGATGCGCACGTCGGCCGCGCGCTCGCGCGTCGCGCCCACGCGCCGGTAGCGCCCCTGCTCAAGCAGGTGTAGGAGTTTGACCTGAGCCGCGGCGGGCAGCTCGCCCACTTCGTCCAGGAAGAGCGTCGAGCCTTCGGCCGCTTCGATCAGCCCGCGCTTCATGGCGCTCGCGCCGGTGAACGCGCCGCGCTCGTGGCCGAAGAACTCCGACTCGAAGAGGGCTTCGGGCAGCGCGCCGCAGTTGACCGTGATGAGCGGCGCGTCGGCGCGCGGGCTGTGCTGGTGGATGTAGCGCGCGAGCACGTCCTTGCCCGTGCCCGACTCGCCGGTGACGAGCACGGTCGAGTCGAGCGGCGCGGTCGCGTCGGCGAGCGCGACGACGCGGGCGAGCGCGGCGCTCGCGTAGACGAGCGCGGGCAGCGCGTCCTCGGCGGCTTGCGGCGCGCGCACCGCCGCTTGCAGCCCCGCGTTCTGGCGCACGAGCCGGCGCTTCTCGTCCGCCTTGCGCACGAGCGCCTCCATCTCGTCGAGCGTGGCGGGCTTGGTCAGGTAGTCGTACGCGCCGTAGCGCATCGCTTCGAGACCCGTGCCGAGCGACGTGTCGGCGGTCAGCATGATCACTTCGGGCGGATCGTCCAACCGGCGTATCTCGCGCAAGGCCGCTAAGCCCGACATGCCGGTCATGCGGATGTCGAGCAGCGCCACGTCGTAGTCGTTGGCCGCCAACACCGCGAGCGCCTCCTCGCCCGACGCGGCCGCGGCCGCCTCGAACCCGGAGCGCCCGAGTTGTTCCGTCACCAACTGCCGCAACAGTTGATCGTCATCCACCACCAATACACGAATCTTTCGAGTCATAGATTGAAACGACGAGTGACGGGCGATGAGCGATGAACGGGCGGCGACACAGGCTTATCTCTCCTCCGCCTCCGGCGTTCGCAACGGCAACCACAGACGGAAGCAACTGCCCGCGCCGCGTTTGGATTCGACGGTGAGCGCGCCGCCCAGGGCTTCGGCGAGCGTCGTCGAGATGGCGAGGCCGAGGCCCGATCCTTGCCCCGCTTCTTTCGTCGTGTAGAACGGCTCGAAGATGCGCGTGAGCAGTTCGGGCGCGATGCCGGGGCCGGTGTCGGCGACTTCGACCGCGACGCGCGGGCCGTGCGCGGCCGTTTTGACGACGACGCGCCCGCCCGCGCCCGCCGCGTCGAGCGCGTTCGTCAGCAGGTTGTCTAAGACCTGGCGCACCATCGCCTCGTCGGTCGCGACCTCGCCGACCGCGGCGTCGAGTTCGGTGGCGAGTGTGACGCCGCGCTCGGCGGCGCGTTGCGCGTGGACGAGGGCCGCGCGTTCGACGAGCGCGTTCAACTCGCACGGCGCGCGGCGCGCGCGGCGCTGGCGCGCGAGGTCTAACAAGCCGCGCGTGATCGCCTTGCAGCGCAAAGCCTGGCGGACGATCTCTTCGAGGTAGAACGACCAGTTGCGCTCGGCGGCGAAGGCGCGCACCTCCGCGGGCGCTTGGCGCAGGTCGCGCAGGGCGGCTTCGGCGCAGGTCGTGACGGCGGCGAGCGGGTTGTTGATCTCGTGCGCCACGCCCGCGGCGAGTTGGCCGGTCGTCGCGAGCCGGCGCGAGCGCGCCAGTTGCTCCTGCACCTCGGACAGCTCCGTCACGTCGCTCCAGGTGATGACGCTCCAACCCGTGCGCCCGTCGAACTCTTCGAGCGGCGCGACGGCGACGAGGTAGCGGCGGCCGTCCTCGGCCTGTATCTCGAAGGAGGTGGCCGCGCCGGGCGCGCGGCTCATGTGGAAAGCGGCGGCGCGCTCGCCGAACAGGCGCGCGAACACGTCGGCGCACGACAGCCCGATGGCGGCGGCGGGCGCGTCGAGCGCGAGCGCGTCCGCGGCGGTCGCGTTGCAGCGCGTGACGCGCAAGTGCGCGTCGTGGACGATGATGCCGTCGGGGATCGCGTCGAAGGTCTGCTCCCAGACGCGCTTGCTCGCGCCGACCGTCTCGACGAGCCGCGCGTTGTCGAGCGCGAGCGCGGCCATCTCGGCCAGACCTTCGAGCGTCTGCCGCTCGTCAGCCGTGAACTCGTGCGCGGCGCGGTAGCCGACGACGAGCACGCCGAGCCGCGCGCCGCGCGCGTTGAGCGGCACGAGCGCCACGTCGCGCACGCCCTCGGCGGCGTGCAGCGGGAACTCTTCGGCCGGCAACTCCGCGCGCGCGCCGATGCCCGCGAGCACGAGCAGCCCTTCGGCCGCCGCCGCGCTCTCCGCCATCATGCCGCGCAAGGGCAGGACGACTTCGTCGGCCGCCGGCTCGGCCGCGGCGCGAAAGCCGCTGCGCGCGGCCCAGGTGATCGTCCGGTCGGCTTGCGAGATGCGCGCGACGCTGGCCGTGTCGGCGCGCATGACGCGGCGCACCGTCTCGACGACGGCGCGCAGGGCGGTGACGCTGTCGGCCTGCGCCGGGCGCGTGCGGGGCGCGCGCCGCTTGGGCGCGCGGCGCGTGTCTGTAGCTCTTCGTTCCATCGCGGCGCGGGTCGGGGACTGCTGGCGTGGCGCGCCGCCCGGCAGGCGTTCGGGGCGGCGGCGCGCGGGGCACGCCCTTTCTTACGCGAGACCCGGCCCGCGGTCAAGCGAAAAGATGCGCGGCGGACGGCGGGCCGCCGCCTTTTTCCGTCAGTTGGCGGTGCGTCGTGACGCGCTGCGAACCGACTTGTCGAAGTCTCGCGTCGCCGCGCGCCATCCGGGCGGATGGAGAAATTCAAAAATCGAGAAACGAGAGGGCGTCGTTCCGCCGGCCGTGGTGCGCGCGGCGGCGGCGCAAGTGGCGGGCGGGCCGCCGTTTGTGTCGGCACGCGTGGAAGATCAGCGCGCGGCATCGTGTTTGCCTCGGTCGAAGGTGGTAACGAAAAGATGACCGCGCGCCGAGCGGCCGGCCGTCTCTCACCGGCGCGCCGCGCGCAGACGACAGACGAAAAATCAGGGAGGGTTTGAAATCATGTCTCGCAGACTTATGTTGCTGGGCGGCGCGCTGCTGCTCGGCGTCGCGTGCGCCGCGGGCGCGCGCGCGCAGGACGAAAGGAAGCTCGAAGTCGGCGCACAGTTCTCCGTGCTCGACGCGACGAACGGGCGCGCGAGCGTCGTCACCATCCTGCCCTGCACCACCCCGCCGTGCCCGACGCAGACCTCGACCACGGACGGGCGCTCGACCGAGCCGGGCTTCGGCGGTCGCGTCGGCTACAACGTCACGCCCAACGTGGCGCTCGAAGCCGAGGTCAACTTCTTCCCGCGCGAGCGCGACTTCACAGACGACAAGTTCAACGGCGGGCGCAAGCTGCAAGGCCTGTTCGGCGTCAAGGCCGGCAAGCGCTTCGACGCCGTCGGCCTGTTCGCCAAGGCGCGGCCGGGCTTCGTCCGCTTCGCCGAGGGCGACCTGCGCCCGCGCGCGGGCGGCGGCTGCATCGCCATCGTGCCCCCGCCCGTCGGCTGCTTCGAGGGCGCGCCCCGCACGGACTTCGCCTTCGACGTGGGCGGCGTGGTCGAACTCTACCCGTCGGCGCGCACCGTCGTCCGCTTCGACGCGGGCGACACCATCCTGCGCACCGACGCGCACCTCGTCCCCATCAACCTGCCCACACGCACGGCCGTCGTCACCTCGCGCCGCGACACGACGCACAACTTTCAAGGCAGCCTCGGCGTCGCCTTCAGGTTCTGACGCCGGCAAAGATGATGAAGGCGTTGCTGGCACACGCGTCCGCCGCGCGGCCCGGCGACGGAAAAGCGGACGAGGGCGACGCTACAGCAGCGTCGCCCTCGTCGTCTTTCGCGTTTCTGCGTTAGTCGTTAGTCGGCCTTCGGCGCGGCGGCGCGGACGGCTTCGGTGACGCCGGATTCGTACTTCTTGAAGTTGTCGTTGAAGCGGCGGGCGAGTTCGCGGGCCTTGCGGTCGTAGGCTTCCGCGTCGGGCCAGGTGTTGCGCGGCGTCAGGACTTCGGCGGGGACGCCGGGACAGGACGTGGGCACGTGGACGCCGAAGACCGGGTCGGGTTGCGTCTCGACGGCGGCGAGCGAGCCGTTCAGGATCGCGCGGATCATGGCGCGCGTGTGGGCGATCTTCATGCGCTGACCCGTGCCGTAGGGGCCGCCCGACCAGCCCGTGTTGACGAGCCAGCAGGCCGCCTTGTGCTCCTCGATCTTGCTGCCCAGGAGCTTGGCGTAGACGCCGGGGTGCAAGACCATGAAGGGCGCGCCGAAGCAGGTCGAGAAGGTCGCTTCCGGCTCGGTCACGCCACGTTCCGTGCCCGCGACCTTCGCCGTGTAGCCGGAGAGGAAGTGGTACATGGCCTGCTCAGGTGTCAGACGCGCGACGGGCGGCAGCACGCCGAAGGCGTCGGCCGTGAGCATGATGATGTTCTGCGGGTGGCCGGCGTAGCCTTCGGGTTGGATGTTGGGGATCGAGGCGAGCGGGTAGGCGGCGCGCGTGTTCTCGGTCTTGGCTGCGTCGTCGAGGTCGGGCACGCGGGTTACGGGATCGAAGACGACGTTCTCCATGATCGTGCCGAACATGCGCGTGGTGCGGTAGATGTCCGGCTCGGCTTCGGGCGAGAGGCGGATGACCTTGGCGTAGCAGCCGCCCTCGAAGTTGAAGACGCCGTCGTCCGACCAGCCGTGCTCGTCGTCGCCGATGAGCCGGCGTTCGGGGTCGGCCGACAGCGTCGTCTTGCCCGTGCCGGAGAGACCGAAGAAGACGGCCACGTCGCCCGCGTCGCCGACGTTCGCCGAGCAGTGCATCGAGAGCACGCCGCGCTGCGGCAGCACGTAGTTGAGGATCGTGAAGACGCTCTTCTTCGTCTCGCCCGCGTAGGACGTGCCGCCGATCAGCACGAGCCGCTGGCTGAAGTCCATCAGGATGAACGTGGGCGCGCGCGTGCCGTCGCGTTCGGGGTCGGCCTTGAAACTGGGGACGTTGATGACGGTGAACTCGGGCTTGAAGTCCGCGGCCGCCTCCGTCTTGTTGATGAACATGGTGCGGGCGAAGAGCGAGTGCCAGGCCAGCTCCGTGACGATGCGGACGGGGAACTGGTAGCGCGGGTCGTGCCCGACGAAGGTGTCCTGGACGAACAGGTCGCGCCCGGCGGTGTGCGCCATCATGCGGTCGCGCAGGGCGTTGAAGCGCTCCTGCGCGAACTCCTTGTTGACCTCGCCCCAGAAGACCTTGTCGGTGCTGTCGGGTTCGCGCACGATGGCCTTGTCCTTGGCGGCGCGGCCCGTGTGCTCGCCCGTGTCCACGAGCAGCGCGGCGTCGGCCGAGAGCACGCCCTCGTTGCGGCGCACGATCTCTTCGTAGAGTTCGGGCGTCGTCAAGTTCCAGTAGACGCGCGACGCCTGCGTGATGCCGTAAGTCTCCAGCCCCACGCTACTGCGCCGCCGCCCCAACTCCTCCGGCCCGCCCTGCTCCTTCGTCAACACAGATGCTGCCATTATAAGCTTCTCCTTAAAAGCTGGTGGTCGGTGGTCAGTGGGGAGACAGTTCAAAGTTCAAGGTTCAACGTTCAAAGCCAGGTCACGCAGCGAACGTTGAACCTTGAACTTTGAACGTCGAACTCTTAACTGACCACCGACCACCGACCATTGTTTCATTCGTTCATGCCGCGGCGGCGGCGGGCCAGGTCGCGCAGGGCGACCGAGAGGTCGCGGGCGGCGCGCTCGATGCGGTCGGCGTAGGCTTCGAGTTCGTCGGCCGCGTCGGGCGCGCGCATGGCCATGGCGGCGAGCGCCTCGTCGGTCTGCACGCGCAGGCGTTCGGCGGCGTTGTGCGCCTCCTGCTCGGCGTTGGAGCGTTGCGGGGCCGGCTGCCCCGGCGGCGTCGTGCGTCTGCTTCTGCTCACGGAAATCTTTCCCTGTCGGCTAAAAATTCGGCCCTGCTGGTTTCGGTTGATCGGCGCGCCCCGTTCGGTCGTGCCCGCACGCGCGTGCAAAAAAACGGAGCGCGCGGTGCGGGCCGCCGCCGCGGCCGGGCTGTCCGTCGAGGTCGTAGGGGCTGCGTAATTAAAGATGATTCATAACATCATCGGTGCGCGCGATCAAGTCGGGGGCGCTCACTGCCCGTTGCCCGCGGCGGCGGGCGCGCCGTCCTGGCGGATGTGGCGGGCCAGCAACAGCACCTCTTCCATCTGCACGTTCTGCAACCTGTCCATCCGGCGCGTCAACTCTTCGAGCATCAACTCGCTCTTGAGGTTGACGCGGAAGTCGTTCTCGGCGGCGAGCCGATCCTTCTCGCCCGCGCGGTTCTGCGACATCATGATGATCGGGGCTTGCAGCGCCGCCGTCATCGAGAGCATCAGGTTCAGGAGGATGTACGGGTACGGATCGAACTGCGCGCCGTTCTCGCCGCGCCCCATGCGCGCGAGCATGAAGGTGTTCCCGATCATCCACGCGATCAGGAAGCCGGAGTAGAGGCCGATGAACGTCCACGAGCCGCCGAACGAGGCGACCTTGTCGGCCACGCGCTGCCCGAACGTCATCTTCTCGTCCATCTCGACGTTGACGTTGCGCGTGATGCGCTGCGTGACGAGCTTGTTGGTCTGGCGCAGGCGCTTGCCGATCTCCTGGATCATCAGGAGCGCCGCCTGCGGGTGCGCGAGCAGGAACTCCTGCATCCGCGCCTTGCTGAGCCGGCCCAGGACGGACTCCTCTTCGGCGCTGGCGCTAGCGGAGCGCTCGCCGCCGTCGAGCACGGCCATCTCGCCGAAGAAGTCGTTCGGCCCGAGGTAGGCGAGCGTGACCTCGCGCGCGTCCTCGTCGTGCGTCCAGATGCGGACGCGGCCCGAGCGGATGATGTAGGCGGCGTCGCCCGGATCGTGCTGGTGGAAGATGATCGCGCCGGCCTCGTAGGTCACGTCTTCGAGCTTGGCGTTCAACTCGGCGATCTGGTCTTCGTCGAGGCTCTGGTAGAGCGGCAGTGCGGCAGCGGGCTGCGACTCGTCGGCGGAACTGCTGTTGGGCATCGCTGTTTCTGACTCCTTACTGAACGGCGTCACAGGGCTGTGAACGAGGAACCGGTGGCCGTGCCGGCCGGGCACTTTACCGCAACGCGCGCGAAAGGCAAAGGGGAAAACGTCCGTTGTCCGTGGTCAGTTGTCCGTTGTACTCTCAGCGTGCGTTGAAGGCTAAGACGAAGGTGGCGGTCAGCGCGTCGGAAACTAACGGCCGGCTGCTTGGAGCGGTTGACGGCCGGGCGCGAATTGACTACAGACGAATGACGACGGACAACGGACAACGGACAACGGACAACGCCCTGCGGCCGCCGCGCGCCGCCTTCACGCCGCGCGAGTGGCAACTCATCAGTACGCACCGGACGCCCGCGCAGGTGCAGCGCTGGCTGACGGCGCTGCCTTACAACCGCGAGCCGTGCGGCGCGACGCTGCGCACGTTCCGCGAGGTCGTGCGCCACAACGAGGCGCACTGTTTGGAGGCCGCGCTCGCCGCCGCCGTCATCCTCGAACAGCACGGCTACCCGCCGCTCCTGCTCGATCTGGAATCACAGGACAAGCTCGACCACGTCGTCTTCGTCTTCCGGCGGCGCGGCCTGTGGGGCGCGCTCGCGCGCTCGCGCGACACGGGGCTGCACGGCCGCCGGCCCCTCTTCCGCACGCTGCGCCAACTCGCTTGGAGCTACTTCGATCCGTACGTCGATCTCACGGGGCGCATCACCGGCTACGGGCTGGCGAACCTCTACGACCTGGGGCGCTACGACTGGCGCTTCGCGCGCCACCACGTCCGGCGCGTCGAGCGCTTCCTACAGACGCTCCCGCACCGCCCGCTCGCCTCTTCCGACACACGCTACGAGCGCCTCCGCGCCCGCTACGAAGAATGGCGGCGCACGCACCCCACGGGGTCGCCCACGTATTTTGCGGATCGCTGGCGGTGGATGAGGTGAGGGCAGGAGCCAGAAGATAGAAACAGAGGCCGGAATTCAGGAGCCATGAATGAGGAATAATGAGCCAGAAGCCGGAAGGGAAAGGCCGTGCTGCCTTCTTCCGGCTGCTGGCTGCTGGCTCCTGACTTCTCCCGTTACTGCACCGTCGCGGGCAGCAGCGAGCCGCGGCGGTCGGTGGCGACGGCCGTGCCGTCTTCGTTGACGATGCCGATCATGCCGTGGAAGTGGATGTCCGTGCCGTCGAGGACGAGCAGCACGTCGCCGGGGCGCACCTGCGGGTTGTTGAGCGGGAAGCGCACCACGGTGGCGTGCCCGTTCTCCTGCTCGACGGTCTCGAAGCTGAAGGCGTTCGCGTCCACGACGAGCGTCTGCGAGTTGTTCGTGTAGGTCGGTCTGGTTTCAGGCATGATTAAATGATTCCCCCTTGCGAGATCAGCCGGCGGCAAAATTGTTCGGATGAAAAGCGCGCCCGTATAACTCCTGGTAGACCCAGCCGAGCACGCGCACCTCGGCCGTGCAGAGCGTCTCCAGCCAGCAGCACGTCAAATAGACCTCGCGCCCGCGCTCGTGCGGCAGCTTCGCCGCCTCGGCGACGACCGACGCCGCGCCCGCGTCGAGTTGGTACGTGTGCGCCAGCTCCTCGTTGGTCTGCGCCGCTTCGTCGAGCGCGTTTAAGAGCTGCGCGATCCAGGCGTGCAGCTCGCGCTCGCCGTCGTTGCTCACCACCGCCTGCACGATGCCGACGGCGAGCCGCGCCTCGGCGTTGTCGAACTCGTAGACGCCCTCGCCCGCCGCGCGGCTCTGCGCCTGCTTCCACTGGAACAACTCTTCGACGCGCGGGTGGCGGACGACGTTGACGCGCGGGTCGTGATCGAGGAACCACTCGATCACGTCGGCGAGCGCGCCGGGCGCGACCCGGCCCCCCGCGTCGCGCGCGAGCACCGGCGGTCGCTCCGCCCCGCCGTTCGAGTCCGCCTTAGCCATCAGTCTTAAACTCACCACGAAGACACGAAGGCACGAAGAGCAAACAGCCTGTCCTCTTCGAGTCTTAAGTGTCTTCGTGGTTACTCTCCTTCACGCGCCCGCCTCGACCGCCTCTTGCTCCGTCGGCTGCTGCTCGCGCTGGGCGCGCAGGTACTTGCCGAAGACGCCGTTCCAAGGCGGGATGACGACGGAGAGCGCGCCCGTGCCGCGCGCCTGGCACGAGAGGCGGATGAGCGGGCGCGGCTCGTCCGTGTCCACGTAGCCGAACAGGCGCAGCGCCTTGCGCTCGCGCTCCGCCACCGCCGAGAGCTTCTCCGCGCCGCCGAGCACGCCGACCCAGCACGTGCCGCACGAAGCCGAGCGGCACTGCACGGGGATCGGCCCCTCGCCCACGGTGCAGCGCGGGTCGCGCTGCCACCAGTCGCGCTTGTCGGTGGCCGCGGCCGAGGCCACCTCCTGCTCGTTGATCATCTGGAAGCGCGCCGTCGGCTCGTTCTCGTCCCAGACCACCGTCCAGCGTTTGTCCGTCGTGCGCAGGAAGCCGAAGAGGCCTTGACTGTCGTCGCGCGCGCGCGCGGCGAGCACCTGTTCGGGCGTGCGCCGCGCCTGCTTCGCGTCGAGCGCGACCGCGCCCGGCGTCGCCTTGAACGCGGCGAGACCGACCTGCTGCACCGTCATGAACGCGACGGCCGTGATGCCGACGAGCAGAGACTCGTCGGCGCGGCGCGGCGCGGCGGCCGCGCGGGCCACATCACGTATCTGCGCGGCGAGCGGCGCGCGCGCGTCGAACGCGGCGGCGTGCGCGGCGACCGCGCCCTTGACCTCGGGCCAGAAGCGGTGGCCGTAGACGAACGTGTGCGCCGTGTCGATCTGATCCTTGAGTCGGTAGCGCCCTTGCAGCAGCAGCTTCTGCGCGAGCCGTTCGGGGTCGTCCGATTGGGCGAGCGCGCGCTGCAACGCGAGCGGGAAGAAGGCGAACCAGACGCGCGTGGCGTTGCGATCAACCTCGTGGATGGCGGGCAGCAATTCGCTCAGCGTCGCCGCCCAGTCGGCCTCGTCGTGCCCGTCCAGAAAACGCTCGAACTCCGTCTCCACAGTACTCATCATCACCTCGAAGCAAAAAATCCCCCCGCCGCAAACCGCACAGTGTAGCCGCTCGCGCCCGAACACTCAAACGGGGAAGGGCTGAGGGCTGAGGGCTGAGGGATGAAGCAGACAGGAGTCAGGAGCCGGAAGCCGGAATGAGACAGCGGCCGGAAGCCCGAATGAAAGGCCGGCCTTTCATCTTCGGCCTTCCGTCCTGCCTTCTACTGCCTTCTGTCTCGCCTCCTGACTCCTGACTCCTGACTCCCAGCTCCTTCTTCAGCCCTCAGCCCTCAGCCCTTCTTTATCCACGCCGCGATGTCGTCGATGACGTACTTGGGGATGTTGCGGGGGCGGGCGTAGTCGGCGTCGGTGGCGGGGCCTGCGCCTTCGAGGAAGAGGTGGTCGAGCTTGGGATAGGTTTTGAAGGTCACGTCCTTGCGCGCGGCCAAAGCCTGCTGCCAGTCGCGGAAGGCGTCCATGGTGACGTTGTAGTCGCGCTCGCCTTGGAGGATGAGGAAGGGCTGCGGGAGGCGGGCGGCGGCGGCGGGCGCGTTGTAGCCGCGCAGGTCGAGCCAGTAGGCGGGCGGCGCGCCGATGAGTAGCTCCTTGCCGGCGGCGGCGTCGGCGGGCGTGAGCTGCTTGACGCGCGCGGCCTGGCGGCGGAACTCGTCGAGCTGCTGCCGCTCGGCCGCAGTGATCTGGCCGTCGAGGCCGTAGATGTATTCGTACTGGCGCACGAACTCGTCTTCGAGCGGGCGCGTCGCACCGGCGAAGACGACGAAGCCGGCGATTGTCTTGTCCTTGTCGGCCGCGCCGATGCGCGGCACGAGCGTGCCGCCGAGGCTGTGCCCGAGGACGAAGACGCGCTTGGGATCGACGCCCGGCGTGCGCCGCAGCAACGCGACGGCCGCGAGTGCGTCGTCCACCGTCTCGTCTTTGACCGTGAAGCCCGCGAGCGCCGAGACCTCCTTCGGGAAGACGCGCGTGCGCTTGTCGTAGCGCAGCACGGCGACGCCCTGCGAGGCCAAGCCCCAGGCGAGATCGCGGAACGGCTTGTTCGCCAGCGCCGTCTCGTCGCGGTCGTTCGGCCCGGACCCGTGGACGAGGACGACGGCGGGGAACGGCCCCGCGCCCACCGGCAACGTCAGCGTGCCGGGCAGCGCCCACTGCGTGCCCGCGCCGACCGTGACCTCCTGCTCGCGGAACGTCGTCGGCACGGCGTAGGCGGGCGGCTGGTACTCGGCCGGCTTCGTCAGCGCGACTTCGGCCAGCGGCTCCGCGCCCTGGCGCACGACGCGCAACTGCTGCGGCTCGCTCACGCACAGGAGCGGCACGCCCGCCTCGTCCGTCCACACCTCAAGCGGCAGGACGCCGTTGGCGAGGATGTGGTAGCGGCGCGTCTTGACGGTCTGCGCGCCCGCCTTGTATTCGGGCGTGCCCGTGCGCTCGACCGTGATCGGATAATCAATGCCCTGGCTCGGCAGGAACGCGACGAAACTCTGCGTGCCGCCCTTCGCCTCGTCGTACTGCGCGAACAGAAACGCGAACTGCTCCCAGAACAGGTTCTCCAAGATCATGGTCGCCTTCGACGCCACCTCGCGTTCGGGCTGCCCCGTGACGCGCAGCTTGACGCCCGTCGCGCCGAACTCGGCCGCCAGCAGTTGCGCGCTGCCGCTCGTGACAATAAAACTGACGGGGCGGCGCGCGGCCGCCGTGGTCACGCCCTTCTGCGGCGGGCGCGTGCCGTCGGGCGCGCCGATCTCGGACTCGGTCTTGAGCGCGCCGTCCGCGCCGGGCGTGATGGTGAAGCGGGCGACGGCGACGGGCTTGCCGCCGACGTAGGTCGTGAACGTGCCGTTCGTCTGTTGTGCGAGAGTCGTCATGGCGGTCAGCGCGCAGAGCGCGCACGCGGCGAGCAGGAGCGAGGGTTTCATAACTTGTCCTTTAACGTTCAAAGTTCAAGGTTCAAAGTTCAAGGTTCAAAGTTCAAGGTTCAAAGTTCAAGGTTCAAGGTTCAAGGTTCAAGGCGCGGTTAACTTTGAACGTTGAACCTGCAACCTTGAACCTGTCTCACTGCAAATCGATCACGATCTGATCGGCGCTCGTCTGCGCGCCGACGGGCCGGCCGCCGAGGAGCGAGCGCAGGAAGACGTAGAGCGCCCAGCACTCGCAGGCGAAGGGCGGGTAGCCGAGGTAGCCGAGCACCGGCATCTCGAAGATTTTCACGTCGCCGAGGTAGGGCACGGTGTACGTCCAGCGCGACAGCGCCCAGTAGTTCCAGAACTCCCAGAGCACGCCGCAGATCAGGCCGGCGCAGGCTAAGGCCGCGAGCCTGCGCCAGTGGCCGCGCGCCAGGTCGGCGGTCAGCGCGGGCCAGCCGCGCAGGGCGTTGAGCGGATCGAGCAGGACGAGCGGCGCTGTCCACACGAGCGGCACGAGCCACGTCGAGATGACGACGAAGGGCAGCACCGACCCGACCGCGCCCAAAACGATCAGCGCGTAGAGCGGCGCGCGCGGGCGCGGGCGCGCGGGCGCGGGCCGCGGCGCGTCGGCGCGCCGCCAGCGCAGGCTGATCAACTCGGCCGTCTGGAAGAGCGCGGGGAAGATGGTGGCGAACGCCCAGTCGTAGCCGACGCGGCGCAGGTACGGGTTGCGCACGATGTCGTGGTAGTGCCACCACAGTTCCATGTCTGAGCGCCAGAAGCGCGGCGTGTTGTAGAACTCGAACAGCCACCAGCACGCGACGGAGATACAGGCGAGCACGAGCAGCTCCAGCCGGTTCGACACCATCAGCGAGCGCCCCGTGCGCCGGTAGATGAGCGCGTCGGTCAGCAGCAGGTAGCCCGTCCAGGCAATCGGCGTGATCCAGTGGCTCACGAACGGCTCGCCCGCAATGAGCAACGCCTCCGCCAACACGATGATGGCTGCGCCCAAGTACCCGTGAGCCAGGAATCGGTGCTGAGGCGGCGGGGACATGGGAGCAGTAGTCAGTAGTCAGGAGTCAGAAGCCAGAAGATCGTGACCAGTAGGCAGTAGGCAGACGGCAGTAGGCAGGAGCCGGAAGCGGGCAGCCGAGAGAAGACTCTTGGACGGAAGATGAAAGGCCGGCTCTTCATTCTGGCTTCTGACTCCTGGCTCCTGTCTGCCTGCTCTACGGAAGCGCCTCGACGTTGACGAGGAAGCGGAACGAGCCGCCCTGTTGGACGCCGAGGGTGAACTGGACGTTGACGGAGGCGTTGGGCGCGAGCGTGCCGCCGGGAAGCTGAACCGTGAGCGACGAGTTCAGTCCGCCGCCGAGGAGTTGGGTGGGCTGCTGTTCGAGCGTCAGCCCGTTGACGGTGACGGGGCCGAGGCTGGTCGTGACCGTCTCGTCGGCGGACGTGAGCGCGCGCAGGTCGGCCGTGCCGGCGGGCGCGGGCGCGGTCGTGATGTCCACAATGCGGAAGCGCAGGCGCGTGACGATCCGCCCCGTGCCGTTTTTGAACCGGCGGCGGATCGTGAGCGTGCCGAGTGCGCAGTTCGGCCCGCCGCACACGTTCGCCGTCGTATCGCGCACGCGGTTGGGCGGCGCGGTCGAAGCGACGGCCGGATCGATCAGCGCCGCCTTGACGGTCGCGTTGCGCTGCCCCGGACTCGCCACGTTCTCCGGCCCCGGCGCGCCGAGCGTGGCCGGCACGCCGTCGAGCGGCGCGCCCTTGACCGAGACGAGTTGGAAGTCCGCCGCGTTGTCGTCCGTGTCCTGCGGCGTGCCCGCGGCTTGCGCGCGCGCCCAACTGTATTGCGCGTCCGACGCGAAGGCGAAGTTCTGCGCGAGGCCTGCGCCCTCGCGCAAGAGCGGCGCGCTCTGCGTGCCGCCGACGGCGTCGAGGCGCGTGGCCGCAGTCCAGTTGGCCGGCGCGGCCGTGCGGAAGAGTGCGACGCCCGCGAAGGGCACGCCGGCCGGCGCGGAGAACATGGCCGGCCCCGTCGCGTCCGCCGTGGTCGAGCCGCCGTAGGTCGGCAGGGTGAACCCGCGCGCGGGCGTGTAGAGGTAGTGCGCGCGCGCGGGGATGGCCGTGCCGTTGGGGATGACGCAGAGCGCGGCGAGCGCGCCCGTGGCGTCGGTCGCGGAGACCAAGGCCCAGCCGGCCGAGCCGTCGTCCGTCGAGACGACGACGGGCTGCGCCGTGTTGTTATAAAGCTCGACGAACTGATCGCCCGCGCCGCCGGGGCCGTCCATGCGGAACTCGCTGATGATGACCTGCCCGGCGCTGACGGGCGTGGGCGTCGGGTCGGGCGGCGCGGCGGCGGCCTGCGTGACGTTGACGATCTGATCGGCGACGAAGAGCGTGGCGGTGCGCGCCGGGCCGTCGTTCTGCGCGACGGTGTAGGTGAGCGCGCCGCCGCCGTGTCCGTCCGCGCCGGAGTTGAGCGTGAGCCACGGGGCGTTCGTGCGCGCCACCCAGTCGCAGCCCGCGGGCGCGGTCACGCTGATCGAGTTGCCCGCGCCGCCGCTCGCGTTGAACGAGGCGCTCGTGGGCGTGACGTTGTAAGTGCAGACGACAGACGTTTGCAGCGCGCGCGCGACGTTCAAGCGCCCGTTCGTGCGGACGAACCCCGTCCACTGCGGCAGCACGTCCGCCGCGTTCATCAGCGACGCTTTGAGCGAGAGCGGACTCAAGGAAGGATCGCGCGCGGCGAGGAGCGCGGCCGCGCCCGCCGCCATCGGCGAGGCCATCGAAGTCCCGCTCAGATTCCCGTAGCCGCCGGAGAGCACGGTGCTCAGGATGTTGACGCCGGGCGCGGCCAAGTCAACGGTCGTCGCGCCGTAGCTGGAGAAGCCGGCGCGGTTGTCGCTCGAATCGGACGCGGCGACCGACAGGAGCGCCGCCACGTCGTAGCCGGCCGGGTAGAAGGGGGTCGTGTCGTTGTTCGCGCCGTTGTTGCCGGCGGCGCAGACGTTGAGCACGCCGGCCGCGCCGAGCGCGTCGAAGGCCGCGCGCAGGGCCGCGTCGTAAGCCGGCGCTTCGGGCGCGCCGCCCCAACTGTTGTTCGTCACGCGCACGTCCACGCCGCGCCGCTTCATCATCAGCACGTACTGCAACGCGCCGATGGCGGTGGCGGACGAGCCGATGCCGCTCTGGTTGAAAATCTTGAGCGCCATGAGCCGCACCGTCCAGTTGACGCCCGCGACGCCCGCGCCGTTGTTGCCGACCGCGCCGACGATGCCGGCGACGTGCGTGCCGTGCCCGTGGTCGTCGCGCGGGTCGGCGTCGTTGTTGGCGGTGTCGAGGCCGTACACGTCGTCGGCGTAGCCGTCCGCGTCGTCGTCCACGCCGTTCGTGGCCTTGTCGTGCCCCTGCGCGTCCGTGCCCGTCTCGCCGGGGTTGCGCCACATGTTCGCGGCGAGGTCTGCGTGCGTGTAGAGGACGCCGGTGTCCACGACGGCGACGACGACCGATGCGCTGCCCGTCGTCGTGTCCCAGGCGAGCGGCGCTTGAATCTTCAAGGGGCCGTACTGCTCTGCGAAGCGCGGATCGTTGGGCGTGGTGTCGGCGAGTTGGTAGACGAAGTTGGGCTGCGCGGCGACGACGCCGGGCAGTCGGCGGAAGCGCGCGAGCGCCCGGCTGAAGTCCGCGCCCGCGGGCAGGCGCACGTGCTGCCAGGGCGCGAACTCGAACTCGCGCAGGACGGTCGCGCCCGCGGCGGCGCGCGCGACGTGCGCGGCGCGCATCGCCTTCTCGTCGGCGAACTGCACCAGCAGTTCGCCCGCGACGAAGCCTTGCGGCGCGCGCGTCTGCGCGGCGGCGTGGCCGAGCTTCGCGCCGTCGGTGCGCGCGGCTTGCGCGCGGGCCGCGCGTGGGGCGGCGTGGCCGAGGAGGAGTGCCGCGAGCAGGCACGTTGTGAGTTTGGTCAGGCTCATGTCTTTGTCGGTTTCAAAAGGGGCGCGGGCGACGTGGCGCGGCGCGCTGCAACGGCGGGACGCGGGGAAGCATACGGCCGGGCGCGCGCGGAAGGCAAAGCGACCCGCCTGCTTCTGCGTTCTTTGCGTCTTTGCGTGAGGCTCTTCGTTACGGAAGAAAGACCTCACGCAAAGACGCAAAGGTAAGAACGCCAAGCGCGGTTTGCCGAGTCGTTGTTTTCAACTCGGGCCGCTGGCCGAGTTCTTGCTGCGGCTGACGGGCGTGACGGTCAGGCGCGTGCGCATGCGCTGTTGCCAACGGCTGCTGACCGGCTCGACCGTCTCGAACTGCGCTAAGGTCTCGCCCAAACTCTCGCCGCCCATCTGCCGCATCTTCAGGTAGAGCAGCGCCATCATGATCGCGGTCAGCGGGACGATGAGGATGTTGGAGAGCGGCACGAGGTAGGCGGGCAGGTGGCGCACGCTGAACGCGACGGAGCCGTGCGTGCTCATCTTGGCGCGACCCGACAGCGCCCCGGCCAAGGCCCCGATGATCATCGGGATGCAAATCTGCACCGCGGCCACGGCGATCACCGTGCGCCACGAACGGCTCGCCAACTCGCGCGCGCGCCGTCGCGCCGGCTTCTTCTCCAAGCCCTCCATCAACACCACCGGCCCGTAGACCGCGTAACGGACGGTCATGATGAGGCCGGGGATGACGAGCAGCACGTAGCCGAGCATGATGCGCAAGGCCACGCCGAAGCTGGTGCGCAGGTAGGGCCGCCAGCGCCGGCGCAGGACGGCGCGGGCCGTGCGCAGTTGCAGCGGCTTGTGCGGCGCGACGTGCAGTTGCGTCACCATCAGCGCCGTCATGCCGACTATGACCGAGGCGGAGAGGAAGTTGGCGGCCGTTTGCAGCATCCCGAGCAGCGCCCCGACCGTGAACTGCAAGCCCTTCGGCCAGGACTGGACGTACACGGCGAAGAGCATCGCCGCCGGGATCAGCAGGATGACGGGGATGTGCGCGACCAGCGACAGGCGCAGGAACTTGGGGAAGTGCTCGCTGTAGAGCGCGACCGCGCGGCGCACGAGCGCGCCGACCCCTTCGGCGTGCGCGTGCAGCGCGGCGGCGAAGGCGGCGGCCGACACGGGCCGCGCGGCCGGGTCTTTCGCCAGCGCCGACATGACGACGTGCGCGACGCGCTTCGGCACCTTCGGGTTGCGCTCGCGCAGCGGGCGCGGCTCGTCGGCCGTGTGCTGCTCGATGACCTTCAGCGTGTCGCCCGCGAAGGGCGGCGCGCCCGCGAGCATCTGGTAGGCGATGACGCCTAAGCTGTAGATGTCCGAGCGCGCGTCGAGCCGCAAGCCCCGGCACTGTTCGGGCGACATATAGAGCGGCGTGCCCATGAGCGCGCCGACGCGCGTCAGGCCGGCGGCCGCGGCCGTGGCGGCCGGTCGCGCCGCGGCCTGCGCGCCGGCCGGGGCGACTTGCGTCGGCCGTTCGAGCATGCGCGTCTTGTCGGCGTCCGCGCCGGCGGCCGTCACGCGCGGCACGGCGGCGGCGGCCGTGTGGGCCGCGGCCTGCGCGGGGAACAGGCGCGTTTCGCCCGCGTCGTCCGCGGCGGCGGGCGCGGCCTCACCGGGCCGCACGTCGGACTGCGCGCCCGGCTGCTTGCTGTGCCCGGCCGGTTGCAAGAGCGTGTCCGCGGTCAGGTCTGCGGCGGCGGGGGGCGGCGCAGCGGGCGCGACTTCGGGCAGGGGGCCTGCGGCGGCCGTTCCCGTCGCCGTCTGGGCGGCGGCCGCGGGGGGCGCGCCTGTCGTCTCGGCGGCCGCGCCCGCTTCGGCGAGCTTGGCGATGCCGAAATCGAGCACCTTGACGCGGTAGCCGCCGAGGCGGTTCGGCTCTAACCAGATGTTGTCGGGCTTGAGATCGCGGTGGACGATCCCCTGCTGGTGCGCCTCGTGGACGGCCGAGCAGACCTGTTCGAGTATGTCCACCACCCAGTCGAGCGGCAGGCGCGTCTCTTCGGCGAGCACGTCGCCGAGCGTGCAGCCGTCGAGGTACTCCATGACGAGGTAGGCGACGCGCTCGTTGTCTGTGCGCGCGAAGCCGAAGTCGGTCACGTCCACGACGTTCGGGTGGCGCAAGCGCCCGGCGGCGCGCGCCTCGCGCTTGAAGCGTTCGACGAACTCCTCGTTGCGCATGAACTGCGGCGTGATCAGCTTCAGCGCGACGTAACGCTCCGTGCCCAGGTGCGTCGCCAGATACACCGCGCCCATGCCGCCCTGCCCCAGCAGCCGCTCCAGCCTGTACTTCTCGTCAAGCACCTGCCCGACGTAACGCTCAAGGCTCGTCATAACAGGCCGCTATCCTATCCTAAATCCGCCCCCCGCGCGCAAAATCTAAATGTCACCGGCGCTCGCCGCGGTCTGCGCGGCGCTGACGGCTGCGCCGACGATGACGGTCTGGTCGGAGGAGGAGACGATTTCGAGTTGGCTGCCCTGGAGGGGACTCATCTTGATCATGTCGTGGAGGTAGGCTTCGAGGAGGTTCAGTTGGACGTAGCGGGCGTTGGGGCCGGAGATGAAGAACTGGCCGGGGCCTTCCATGTGGATGTTGGTGGCGGTGGCGGCGGCGAGCGCGCGGTGGTAGAGCTTGACGAAGGCGACGCAGCGCTCGTCGCCCTCGCGCGCCTGCAAGAAGACCTCTTCGGGTTCGAGGTCGAGGAAGCGGCGGCGGATGGCGTTGTTGCCCATGATGCCTTCGAGGTGGCCGCGCCCGCCGCAGCCGCAGAAGTTCTCCTTCGGGTCGAGCGTCACGACCGAGTGCCCGCCCTCCCAGTAGCCCTCGGCGATGGGGTAGCGCCCGAAGCCCACGCCGTTGCCCATCAGCGCCCAGACGCGGATCACGCGGTCGAGCTGCGCGCGCGTCGCGGCGAGACCTGCGGCGAGTGCGTCGGCGTCGTGGACGATCTCGACGGGCGCGTCGAAGCCGCGCGCGCCGAGCAGCGCCGTCAGGTCGGCGCGCAGCTTTTGGCCTTTGACCTGGTGCAAGTTCGGCGAGTCTTCGACGACGCCGTCGCGGATGACGCCGGGGAAGCCGACGCCGACCGCCGCGATGTCGCGCCCCTCGGCGGCGGCCGCGATCTGCTCGGCCAGCGCGGCGACGATCTCCTGCGCCGGCATCCCGCCCAACTGATCGGCGGCGCTCTCGTCCGCGGGGAAGCGCCGCAGCGCGCCCACGAGCCTGTGCCCTTCGACCAACCCGACCGCGATGTGCTCCGTGGCGAGCACGCCGATTGTCAGCGTCATAGCGAACCCCTCTGTCGTGTCGCGCGTTGAACGTGGTGCGCCGCCCCACGCCATACTTTCAAGTCTGAGTAACCAAGCCTCAGCGCAACCCGCCGAAGCGCGTCAGCTTGTTGAGACCGTTGAAGGCGGCCGCCTTGTAGCACTCGGCCAGGGTCGGGTAGTTGAAGACCGTGTTGACGAAGTAGTCCACCGTGCCTTTCAGGACGAGCACGGCCTGGCCGATGTGGAGGATTTCGGTCGCGCCCTCGCCGATGATGTGGACGCCCAGAATCTCGCGCGTCTCGCGGTGGAAGATGAGCTTCAAACGGCCCGTCGTGTCGCCGCGTATCTGCCCGCGCGCGATCTCGCGGTAGTACGCGACGCCCGTCTCGTAAGGCACGTCTTCGTCCGTCAACTGCTCCTCGGTCTTGCCGACGAAGGACATCTCAGGGATCGTGTAGATGCCGTAAGGGTAGCTGCCCGGCTCCGTGTGTACCGGCGCGCCGAGCGCGCGCCCGACCGCGATGCGCCCCTGCTCCATCGAGACCGAGGCTAAGCTGGGGAAGCCGATCACGTCGCCGACCGCGAGGATGTGCGACTGCTTCGTGCGGTACTCCGCATCCACGGGGATGCGCCCGCGCGCGTCCGACTCAAGACCGGCCGCCGCCAGGTTCAACTCGTCCACGTTGCCCTGCCGCCCGACGGCGTAGAGCAGCGCGTCGCCGGAGACGCGCTTCTTGCTCTTGAGGTTCGCCACGACGCCGCCGTCCGGCGTCTCTTCGACGCTCTCGACCTCCTCGTTCAGCCGCAAGGTCACGCGGTTGTCGCGCAGGTGGTAGCAGAGCGTCTCGACCATCTCCTGATCGGCGAACGTGAGCAGGCGCGGCATCTTCTCGATCAGGATGACGCGCACGCCCAAAGCCGCGAACATCGAAGTGTACTCGACGCCGATGACGCCGCCGCCCACGACGATGAGCGTGCGCGGCAGTTGCGGCAGCGAGAAGATTTCGTCGCTGCTGATGATGGTGCGGTTGTTGAAGGGCACGGCCGGGTTCGCCGCCGGGCGCGTGCCCGTGGCGATGACGATGAGACCGGCCTCGTACTCGTCCGTCTGCCCGCGCGCGCTCTGGACGCGGACGTGCGTCGCGTCGATGAAGCTGGCGCGGCCCGTCAGGACGGCGATGCCGTTGCGCGACAGTTGCGCCTGCGTCACGTCGATCTCGGTCTTGATCACGTGCTGCACGCGGAAGGAGAGATCGGCAATCGTGATGTTCTCCTTCACGCGGTAGTTCATGCCGTAGATGCTTTGGTACTGGTAGCCGGACAGGTGCATCACGGCCTCGCGCATGGACTTCGACGGGATCGTGCCCGTGTTGATCCCCGCGCCGCCGATCACCTCGCGCCGCTCGATGACGGCCACGCGCCGGCCCAGCTTCGCGCCCTGGATGGCGGCGCGCTGCCCCGCCGGCCCGGAGCCGATGACGATCAGATCGTACTTTTCCATAAGCTCTCGCGCGGCGCGCCGCGACACGGACTCACTTTGAAGCGGCCGGCGGTCGCTTCAAGGCGCGGCGGCGCGCCCGCCGCAGAAGTTGACGGCCTGTTGCAGCGCGCGCGCCAGGCGCGCGGCCTGCTGGTAGGCGGCGATGGTCTCAACGATGCCGGCCGAGAAGGCACGACAGACTCTAACCGCGCGCGCGGAAAAGTCAAGCCCGACGTGCGGCGGGCAGCGGCCTAAAGTGATTAATCCTCCGGGCCCCCTCCGTGCCCTCTGTGTCTCTGTGGTGAACGCAAGCTTGCTGTCGTTCAACTTCCGATTTGTGTCGCCGCCCGGCGTGAGGTGCGCGGCTTTGCCCGCCAATAGAGGATTTGCGTTGAATTATCGGGCGGGAAACTGAATTGTCGGGCAAACAGCAATATTGCCCGAAAACTCTTTTTACTACGCCGAGACGATAACCCCGTTACGCTAGCAGGTCTAAAGCAGACGCGAGCGTGAATAAAGCATGTAGAGGCGGCCACCATGTAGATGCTTTCTGCCGATGAGTGGCTCTCTGACCGTGAAGCTATTGCTTGACAGTTAATCGGCGGCGGGTGTAGTTTCCGGCCGTCCTCTGTTATCTCGTTCGCACGCTTGAACGGCTCGCCGGGCATCTGCTCGCTGCGCCTCAGTCGATCACCAGCAGTCGCAATGTAAAGCCGCCACAGGCAGGGCGGCGCAACTTACGACCGGAGCACCCTCATGCTACGTCTCTTTGCCTTCGGCAAGCTGCCCCGGCGGCACGCCATCCGCCTGTTTGCCGTTATCATGCTCGCTACGGTGTTAACCGCAGTTGTTCTTCAGCATAGCCGCGCCGTCCGGTCACAAACGAGCGCGTCCAAGTCTGCGCCGCGCGCCACCGCAACGCCCACTATTCCCCAATGCATGGCCGCGACGCCGCAGACGATCTACGCTCCGACCATTGACATGCCCGAGGCGGCCGGCGCGCGCATCGTCTTCAACAGCCGTACCGAGACGGTGACGGAGGTGCGCCCGACTTTCTATACCGCCGCGGGCGAGCCGGTCGCCGGTGCAGCTATCTACCTGCAACCGGCCGAGATTCGCACGGTGGACATGGCAGTGTTGCTGCCTAAGCATCGGCGGGGGCGCGAACGCTGGGGCGGCATCGCCCTGCGCTACACCGGCAAAGCCTACGACGTGTGGGCGCAACTCACGCTGCTCGGCGCGGAGCGCGGGGGCAGCAGTGATGTGACCTTCTCGGTCTTAAACGGACTCGGCTCGCCGGTGCAGGAGGCGGTCTGGTGGCAGCCGGCCGCGGGGCGTAGCGTTCTCGCCCTCGGTAATAGCACCGACACGCCCATTAGCACTGAACTGTCCTACGCCGACAATGCGCCACAACTCATTGAGATCGCCCCGCACGCGACCGAGTACGTCCGCCTGCGCGCCCGCGGGGCGCTGACCCTGCGCGAGCAGTTGGAGGGACAGCCTGCATCGGTGCGGCTCGTGACACAGGCCCCACCGGCAGTCTCAAGGCGGTGGGGCTGGTCACGGCCGCGGACGGCCGACTCGTCAGCAGCATCCGCTTCTACGACACGCGCAGCGTCGTTCAGCCGCATCTGTTTGCCACGGGCGTGCGGCTGCGCGGCTATAGCCCGCGTATCGTGCTTAAGAACACGTCGAACGCGCCGGTCGAAGCGCGTCCGCGCTTTCGCCCCGCCGCCGGCGAGGAAGGAATGTCGGTCGAGTTGGCTCCGGTCACGCTCGCGCCCGGCGCGGTGGTCGAGTTGGATTTAGACCCGCTCATGGCGGCGGTGGCCGCTCGCGCAGACCTTGCGACGGTGAGCGTGCAGATCGGCAACTCCGGCCCGGCGGGCAGTCTGATCGGCGCGCTCACCGGGCACGCGCCGCGGACGGGCGCGACCTACGACGTGCCGCTGCGCGATCCGGGGCCGAACCGCAGCAACAGCGGCGCGTACCCGTGGCGCATTGACGGCGACTATCAGACGGTCGCCTCCGTGACCAACGTGGGCGACGAGCCGGCGCGCTTCATCGCCGAGTTGTACTATCCGGGTGGCAAGTACCTGTTCGGCCCGCGCGCGCTCGCGGCGGGCGAGACGGCGTTGTTCGACCTCAAGCAGCTTCGGGACGGGCGCGTGCCGGACGCGAACGGCGACGTGCTGCCTGAGAATGTGCCGAGCGGGCAGTTTCGCTGGCGGTGGTTCCCGAACGGGCACGCGCCGCACCTGATCGGGCGAGCGGCCGTGCAGAGCGCGACCGAGGGCGTCAGCGCCAGTTACAGTTGTATGGCCAACTGCGGCGCGAACGGGCCGAGCTACCAGATCGACGGCAACAACGTCGTCTTCGCCGGCAGCTACGAGGTGCTCAACACGAAAGAGGTGTGGTGCGGCGCGACCGGCGCGTGCAGCGCCTACAACACCAATATTGGGGGCCCCGTGGACAATCGTGACATCGCCAGCCTCGGCTATCTGGCGAACGGCTGGCTGAAGCAGAATGGGCTGGCGGGCGGTGACACCTTCTGGTGGTTCGACTACTGGTACGGCTACGAGTTCGACGACGGCTTCGACTGCCGCTATGCACAGGACCTGGTCCAGTTCACCGCGCCCATCACCGTGCGCCCGCGCATCAACAGCCTCAGCCCGGCGCGGGGGCTAATCGGCAGTTCCGTGCATGTCATCATCCAGGGCAGCGGCTTCCAGTTCAACCCGGACGTGCAGATCGGCGGCTCCGGCATCACCAAAACGATCAACATCGGGAACTCGAACAACTTCCAACTTGACGTGACCTTCAACATTGACAGTAATGCCAGCCCCGGCAACCACGCCGTCACCGTCACGGCCGGCGGGCAGACCAGCAACAATATGAATTTCTTCGTCCAAGTGCCCAGCCAGGCTGTCCCGGCCGACGTGCAGGGGGCGCAGAATGGTGTCGGCCCGCTCCAAACTCCGGTTAATGGAGATGTCGTAGACTTGAACGGGCAAGTTAAAGGTACGGGCCAGTGCGGCGTGTACCGGAATTATGCCTACTATCTGCTCGATCAGGCGGGGCAACGTATCTTGCAGGCGTACACCGTCACCGAAACCTTTACCAGCTATACCGGCCCCTTTAGCCCGCCGACTGGAAACACGAGTACTGTCCCCCCCGGCTTGGCCTTGACAGACATACAGAGCGTAACCTTCCCCTCCCCGCAATGCGTGCCGGCCGGGCTAATCGAGAATTTCGATCTGGGCTTTTTCGTGACCAGCGGGGCCAGGAACTTCCCCCTCAGCACGATTGTCCACATCCGCCGAGGCCGGAATATCGCCGGGACGCTGCTCGTCGATGCCACCATCACCACGCCTTAGCTCATCCAAGTACGACGGAGGCGGGGGCATGAAAGCAAAGCTGATATACCGATTGGCGCTGGCGCTTGTGCTGGCAGGGCTGCTGCTGTGGTCTGCGCCGCCTGGCCGCACCGCCACGGGCGTGGTGCAGGCGGCGGCACGCCCGGCGCAGGAACCGGTGCCCATTAAGGTGCCGACCGCCACCATCTTCGTACAGACGCTCATCACGGCGGGCGCGCCGGGCGGGATCGTGGTCGCGCCTGCCTGCGCGGAGCCGGCCGTCCAGCCGCTCTCATCTCACGCCTCATCGTTGGAGGACAGGTTAAAAGAGATCGTCACGTTCGATCCGCAGTACACGGTGGAGCGCCGGGCCGGCGTCGTTAACCTAATCGCCCGCGGCCGGCAGAGCGCGCCGCTGCTGGACATAAAGGTGGCGCACTTCGAGGCAAAGCGAGTGGGTTCGGCCGCCGAGGCGCTAGCCATGTTGCTCGCCGCGCCGGAAGTGAAAAGTCGGCAGCCGCAGACCGGGGCGCGGCTGTTCAGGGGCGGGCTCGGTTATTTCGATCCGGCCAACCCTACGGCGGCACAAAGCAGGAGCAGCCGGTTCGATGTCGCCTGCCATAATTGTTCCGTCCTCGAAACCCTGAATGCCATCGCGCGGGCGCAGGGGCAGGGCGTCTGGGTTTACAAGCAGATCAAGTGTAAGCCCGGACAACATTATTACTCGCTGGATTTCCTGACACCGTGACAGCGGTGGCAGCGCGTCGGGCCGCCCCGGCAACCACGCCGTCACCGTCACGGCCGGCGGGCAGACCAGCAACGCCGTCAACTTCTTCGTCCAGGTACCCACTTCCTTGAGCGTCCTATCGGCTACGGTTTTACCGGGGCAGACGGCTAATGGCGCACCGCCGAGCAAGCCATACGGCTTTGCCCTCAGCATTCGCTATCAAGTTCTCGATCAGGCCACGCCGGCGCAACCCATTGCGACCACCATGCGCATTAAAGAGAACTTGGTGAACGCTGTAGTCGATGGGCAGTCCGGTGGGTCGGACAACCTTGATACGGAGGTGACGCCATCGGGCTACACGCAGTCGGACGGGACTTTTATTGACGCGCCCGTCGGGGTAACGCATGTAATGCCTTTCAACCTGGCCACCTATACGCAAGAACTGTTTATCGTCTTGTCCGCCACCCAGAGACCCACCGTGCGGATTAACGATTGGCGGGTGAGCGGCAAGCAAGGTTGCGGCAGAATGTTCAACGGCGTCGATGTGGACGTGAGCGTGAGTTGCCCCTAACGGGCCGCACGCGCATACTTGCCAGAGCCGAGGTACGCCGCCAGGGGATAAATAGGGGAGGGGTCGGTCATGGACATCAGAAGTAATCTGCTCGCGACCGCGTTTGTGCTTGCCTGCTTGGCCTTCAGCTCGCCTGGCTTGGCCCAGTCAAAGGCGGACTTTAAAAAGTAGGGTCATGACTAGATAGCGAAGGCTGATCTAGTGATTTTCAGAAGGAGTTGATAGAGGTCTTCGTCTCGATGATTGAACCTGAACTCACACTCCTTCAGATGCAAATAGAAAGTTGAGCGGCGCATCCCTTTGAACTTC
>DASVPY010000115.1:0-10791 GCA_036389395.1 Pyrinomonadaceae bacterium | reverse complement strand
GCAGTACTACGGGTTCCTGCGGCGCGCGCCCGACACGGGCGGGTTCAACAACTGGGTCAACTACCTGACCAGCCACCCCGGCGACTTCCGCACCATGGTCAACGGCTTCATGAACTCGACCGAGTACCGGCTCAGGTTCGGGCCGACGAACTAGCAACCGCGTTTCGCGCGCCGCGGGGCCAAGGCGGCCCCGCGGCGCGTAATCCAATTCGGGGCCGCCAACTGCGTCTGACCGCCAACGGGCTAAGACACCGTCCTCATTTCAGGAGAGAGTATGCAACGCCCTGTCTCCGCCCCAAGCTACCTGCGCCGGGCCAGGCCCGTCATCACCGCGCTCGCGCTCGCCGGGCTTGCGGCGTTCGCCGCCTACGGCCCACTGCGCACGTACCGCAGCGCCGCCGCGGCGCTAGACAAGCAACAGTGGCCTCAGTTCGGGCCAGTTCAGGAGCAGTCGAGTCCGCCAAGCGTGGGCGTCCGGCCCGCCTCCCTCCAGGCGAACGGCAAACTCGCGTTCGCATCCGACCGCGGCGGCAACTTCGAGATTTACGGGATGAACGCCGACGGCACGGCGCAGGGCCGTCTCGCCGACAACCCAGCCTTGGATGAAGAACCTTCCTGGCAGACGCTTCTCAACTGCGCGCCGCCGCCCCCGAATATGGTGGCGTGGTATCCGGCCGAGGGGCACGCTAACGATATTGTCGGCGGGAACAACGGCGCGCCACAAAACGGGGCGACGTTCGCACCCGGCTTCGTCGGGCAGGCGTTCAGCTTTGACGGCGTAGATGATTTTGTTCAGGTGCCGGACGGGCCGGGTCTTGTCATTACGAACCAGATAACGATTGGCGCTTGGGTGAAACCGCTGTCCGCAACCGGCAGGATTGTAGATAAGATAACGGCAGGAACAAATGACGGCTATCTTCTGGACATCGGGCCTAACGACCAGGGGTTACCCGTCCCGCGGTTCGCGGCCGGAAACCCCATCGATCTTAACTGTAACGCAGAAAGTATCCCCCTGAATGCGTTCACATACGTGGTGGCCACCTATGATGGTTCGCAGGCCAAGATATACAGAAATGGTGTCTTGGCTTGCAGCCAGTCGGCTGGCAATTCCATCCCCGCTAATAATCATCCCTTACGAATCGGTGCGGATCAAAACGGCGGGACTCCGTTCAATGGCCTGATTGATGAGGTTGAAATCTTCAGCCGCGCCCTCACGCCGGCCGAAATCAAGAACATCTACGACGCCGAGAGCGCGGGCAGGTGTCAGGCCGGCCCCCAGCAACTCATTACCGTCTCGAACACGAACGACAGCGGCGCGGGCAGCTTGCGCCAGGCCATCCTCGACGCCAACGCCAGCCCCGGCACAGACACCATCGCCTTCAACATCCCCGGCTCCGGCGTACGGACGATCAATCCCAGCACCGCGCTGCCCGACATCACCGACCCGGTCGTCATAGACGGCTACACGCAGCCCGGCGCGAGCGCGAACACGCTCGCCACCGGCAGCAACGCCGTGCTACTGATCGCGCTTGACGGAACCGCGCTCGGCGGCAACGGTTTGAACATCACGGCGGGCGGCAGCACCGTGCGCGGCCTGATCGTCAGGCAGTTCGGCAGCGGGATCAACTTGCAGACCGGCGGCGGTAACGTTATCTCCGGCAACATCGTCGGCACCGATCCGGCCGGCACCACCGGGCAAGGCAACAGCACCGGGGTGAGCGTCTCCGACTCGGCCAACAACCTCATCGGCGGGACGACCCCGGCGGCGCGCAACGTCATCTCCGGCAACCGGGGCAACGGGCTGGCCATCGGCGGCGCAGGCTCGACCCAGAACACGGTGCAGGGCAACTACATCGGCCTCACCCCCGACGGCACGACCGCAATCGGCAACGGCAACGGCGGCAACTTCGCCAGCGAGTTCGGGGTGAGTATCGCCGCGGGGGCCACGAACAACGCCGTCGGCGGGACGACGGCCGGTGCGCGCAATGTGATCTCCGGCAACCTGGACGGGATCGGCATATTCATCGGCGGCGGGGCGACCACCGGCAACACCGTCCAGGGGAACTACATCGGCACAGACCCGAGCGGCAACGCGGCTTTAGGTCTCGGCAATAACGTGGTCATTCAGGACGCGCCGAACAACCGGATCGGCGGGACGACCGCCGCCGCGCGTAACATCATCAACGCCGGCGTCTCTATCGTCGGCGTCGGCACGACGGGCAACGTCGTCGAAGGCAACTACCTCGGCCTGGGCGCGGACGGCGTGTCGGCTATCGGCAGCAACAGCAGCACCGGCGTCCGCATCAGCCAAGGTTCAAATAACGTGATCGGCGGCACGGCCGCCGGGGCCGGCAACGCCGTCGCGTACAACGGCAACAACGGCGTCGTCGTCACCGACGGCGGCACGGGCAATCGCATCCTCTCGAACTCGATCTTCGCCAACGCCGGCTTAGGCATAGACCTCAACGCCGACGGCGTGACGCCGAACGACGCGGGCGACGGCGACACCGGCCCGAACAACCGCCAGAACTTCCCCGCGCTCACGACCGTTGCGCCGGCCGGCGGCGGCAACACGACCGTCCAGGGCACGCTCAACTCGACGCCGAACACCCAGTTCCGCATCGAGTTCTTCAGCAACCCGGCTTGCGACCCGTCCGGCAACGGCGAGGGGCAGACCTTCCTCGGCACGACCACGGTGACGACCGACGGCGCGGGCAACGCCGCGATCAGCGCGACCCTGGCGGCCGCCGTCGCCGGCGGCCAAGTCGTGACCGCGACCGCCACAGACCCCGCCGGCAACACCTCCGAGTTCTCGCCGTGCCAGGCGGCGGAGGCCGTCAACTGGATCAACCCGGCGGGCGGCAACTGGAACGTCGCCGCCAACTGGCGCGACGCGGCGGGCGCGAACCGCGTGCCCGGCGCGAGCGACAACGCCGTCATTGATCTGGACGGCAACTACACCGTCACGCTCAACGTCAACGCCACGGTCAGCACGCTGACCATCGGCCGCGCCGCGAGCGTCGGCACGCAGACGCTCGCCAACGCCGCGCAGTCGCTCACCGTCACCGACGGCGGCTTTATCGCCGCGACCGGCGTGTACGCGCAGAGCGGCGGCAACACGACGCTCACCGGCACCTACGCCATCAACGGCGCGTTCAACCAGAGCGGCGGCAACCTCTTCGGCGTGCATACCTTCGCCGGCTCCGGCGCGTACAACTGGTCGGGCGGCGCGTTGCGCGGCGGCGGCGGCGTGACCACGCTCGCCGCGGGCTTCCAGACGAACATCGCCGGCACGGCGACGAAGGGGCTGCTGCACGGCAGCAGCGGCACGGGCGGCCACCGCCTGGTCAACAACGGCACTGTGACGTGGACTGGCACGGGCACGATCACGGCCGGCGACGGCTCGACCATCACGAACAACGCCGGCGGCGTCTTCGACGCGCAGTCGGACGCCGCCTTCACCTACTTCAACTTCGGCAGCGTGCCGACGTTCACCAACCAGGCCGGCGCGACCTTCCGCAAGAGCGGCGGCGCGGGCGCGACCAACTTCGCGCAGTTCAACCTGGTCAACGCCGGCACGGTGGACGTGCAGACCGGCACGCTCACGCTCGACAACGCGAGCGCCGCCCACTCGTTCACCGACGGCACGACGATCACGGGCGCGGGCGCGGTCGTCATCAACGGCTCCGACCCGGCCTTCAGCGGCACGATCAACATCAACGGCACGCTCACGCTCGCGGCCGGCAACCTGTTCGGCGTCCACACCTTCACCGGCTCCGGCGTCTTCAACTGGACGGGCGGCTCCTTGCGCGGCGCGAACGCGGTCACGACCATCGCCGCGAACTTCCCCGTCCAAATCGCCGGCACGGCGACGAAGGGGCTGCTCAACGGCACCAGCGGCACGGGCGGCCACCGGCTCGTCAACAACGGCACGGTGACGTGGGCGGGCACGGGCAACATCAGCGCCATCGACGGCTCGACCATCACGAACAACACCGGCGCTGTGTTCGACGTGCAGTCGGACGCCTCGTTCGTCTACGGCGGCCTCGGCTCCGTGCCGACGTTCACCAACAACGCGGGCGCGACCTTCCGCAAGCGCCTGAGCGCGGGCGCGACCACGTTCGCGCAGTTCAACTTCGTCAACAGCGGCACGGTGGACGTGCAGACCGGCACGCTCCTCTTCAACAACGTCAACGCCAACCACACCTTCAACGACGGCTCGACCTTGACCGGCGGCGGGCTGGTGCAGTTCGCCGGGCCCGACGTGACGATGACCGGCACGCAGAACGTCAACACGACGTTGGAACTGGCCGGCGGCAACCTGTTCGGCGTCCACACGCTGACCGGCGCGGGCGTCTTCAACTGGACGGGCGGTTCCTTGCGCGGCGGCGGCGGCGTCACGACCATCGCGGCCAACTTCCCCGTGAACATCTCCGGCGCGGGCGGCAAGGGCTTGCTCCACGGCAGTTCCGGCTCGGGCGGCCACCGCCTGGTCAACAACGGCACGATCACCGTCACCGGCACGGGCACGATCAGCGCGGGCGACGGCTCGACCATCACGAACAACGCGGGCGCGCTCTTCGACGCGCAGGCCGACTTCGCCTTCGCCTACTTCAACTTCGGCAGCGTGCCGACGTTCACCAACAGCGCGGGCGCGACCTTCCGCAAGAGCGCGGGCGCGGGCACGACCGGCTTCAACGCCAGCTTCAACTTCAACAACTCCGGCACGCTCGACCTGCGCGCCGGCACGTTCAGAGAGAACGACGGGTTTACGCAGAGCGGCGGCAGCATCCTGCTGGCCGGCGGCAACCTCTCGGCCGGCGGCACGATCAGCCTCACCTCCGGCGCGACGCTCTCCGGCGCGGGCACGGTCGCGGCGAACCTGTCGAACGCCGCCACCGTCAACGTCGGCGGCTCGCCCGGTTGTCTCAACATCACCGGCAGCTACACGCAGACCGCCGCCGGCACGCTCAACGTCGAGATCGGCGGCGCGACCCCCTGCACGCAGTACGACCAGCTCAACGCCACCGGCGCGGCCTCGCTCAACGGCACGCTCGCCGTCAGCTACATTAACGGCTTCGCGCCGGCCCTGGGCGCGACCTTCCAGCCGCTCACCTTCGCCTCGCGCACCGGCACGTTCTCCTCCGTCACCGGCCCCGTCAGCGCCGCCTACAACGCCACCAACGTGACGCTCACCAACACGCAGGCCCCGGCCAACACCCTGACCGTGATCAACACGAACGACAGCGGCGCGGGCAGCTTGCGCCAGGCCATCCTCGACGCGAACGCCACGGCCGGCACGCAGACCATCGCCTTCAACATCGCGGGCACAGGCGTGCAGACCGTTAGGCTGACATCCCTCTTGCCGACAATCACCGATCCGGTGGTCATTGACGGCTATACTCAGTCGGGTTCCAGCCCCAATACGCTCTCGAACGGGGATAATGCTGTCCTGTTAGTAGAGTTGGACGGAAGCGCCATCCCTATGGGGAGCGTTTCCGGGTTTGCCGGCGGTTTAACGATCACGGCCGGAAACAGTACCGTGCGCGGGCTTGTAATCAACCGGTTCATTGGTAGCTTCCAGGATTATGCCATCGTCTTACAGGGGAACGGCGGGAACGTAATAGAGGGTAACTTTATTGGCACCAATCCCGCCGGCACCGTCGCCGCGAGTAACGGCGTTACCAGAGGCATAGCCGTCTTCTCCTCATCTAATAACCTGATCGGCGGGACGAGCCCGGCGGCTCGGAACGTAATTTCGGGTAATAACCAGAGTGGCATCTCGATTTCGGGTAACAGTAACGGCCAGGTTAGCGCGAACAATCAGGTGCAAGGCAATTTCATCGGCACCAACGCCGCCGGGACTGCGGCGCTCGGTAACTCTTTCATCGGCATATTCGTGAATGGTCTCGCTAGTGGTAACGTCATAGGGGGGACAGTAGCTGGGGCGCGTAACGTGATCTCCGGTAATGGCACTGCCGGCGTCTTTATCAACAGCGATGCGACGGGGAACTCGGTACAGGGCAACTTCATCGGCACTAATGCTGCTGGGACCGCTGCTATAGGTAACACCAATGGTGTAATCCTCGGGCAGGGCACGATTAGCACAAACAACATCATCGGCGGCACCGCTGCCGGAGCCAGGAACGTAATCTCTGGCAACTTTGGTGCGGGGGTTGAAATTTCCGGCGGCGCTGCAACCGGGAATTTAGTGCAAGGTAACTACATCGGCACTGATGTCAGCGGCACAGCCCCGCTGGGCAACTCAACCGACGGCGTGTTCATTAGTGGTGCCAGCTTCAACAACACTGGCGGGGCATCGGGCAACATCATCGGCGGGGCGGCGGCCGGGGCTGGGAATGTTATTGCATTTAACGCGCGTGACGGCGTGAGGGTGAATGCCGGCACCGGCGTGGGCGGTGGCACCGGCAACTCGATCCGCGCCAACTCTATCTTCTCGAACAGCAGTCTCGGCATTGATCTAGCCGGTAACGGTCTCACCCCGAACGATGCTTGCGACCCGGACACGGGGCCGAACAACCTGCAAAACTTCCCCGTGTTGACCTCGGCCGTGAGTGCGGGCGGCAACACGACCGTGCAAGGCACGCTTAACTCGACGCCGAACACGCAGTTCACCGTCGAGTTCTTCAGCAGCCCGACCTGTGACGCTGCCGGCAACGGCGAAGGGCAGACTTACCTCGGCGCGGCCACTGTCACGACCGATGCGAGTTGTGTCGCCACGATCAACGCGACGCTACCGAGCGCGACGAGCGCGGGGCAAGTGGTGACGGCGACCGCGACCGATCCTAACGGCAACACGTCTGAGTTCTCCGCCTGCCGGACGGTGACCGGGGCTTTGACGATCAGCGGGCGGGTGACGGACGCCACGGGCGCGGGCGCGCGCGACGTGGTCGTGACGCTCTCCGGCGCGGGCGCGCAGACCCAACTGACGGACGCCGCCGGCAACTACACTTTCGCGGTCAGCGCCGGCAACAACTACAGCGTGACGGTCGCCTCGCCCGTCCTGCTCTTCGCCACGCGCCGCGCCGACTTTGTGAACGTGACCACCGCGCAGGTCGCCAACTTCGCCGCCCTCGCCCAGGCCGCGCCCGCCCCGACGCCGCCTTTGACCGACGACTTCACAGGCCCGCAGCGCGACCCCGCCAAGTGGAACCTCGGCACGCTGACGCAGCCCGCCGCCGCCTTCGACCCGCAGGTCTCGGTCACGCAGCAGGGCGGGCAGCTCACGATCACGCCGCGGGCCGGGGTGGGCGGCGCGCACTACAACGGCTACGTCTCGGTCAGGTCATACGACTTCACGGGCGCGCAGGCGAGCGTCGAAGTCGTACAGGCGGCCACGGGCGGCGCGGAGACGGCCTTCGCCATCGGCAGCGACAGTCTGAACAACTACCGCTTCGTGGTCATGCCCGCGGGCAGCGCGCCGCCGGAGGTGCGCGCCGCGCTCGCGCGCGCCGGCTATGGTAAGCTCGACGCCACGACGCTGGTGCTCGTTTTCCAGATCAGGATCAGCGGCGTGCTGACGCAGCAGGTCCTCCCTTACGACCCGGCGGCGCACCGCTTCTGGCGCTTCCGGCATGAGGCGGTCGTTCCGGCCATCGTCTTCGAGACCAGCCCGGATAATCAGACCTACACGGAGCGCTTCCGCCGGACGCTGGAGAAGAGCGTCACCGGGCTGGCCGTGGAGTTGACCGCGGGCACGGCCGCGCCGGCCGCGGGCGGCAGCAACGCCATCTTCGACAACCTGGCGCTCACGACCAGCAGCTTCCAGTTCGGCTTAAGCGACGTGGTCGCGCGCGAGGACGGGGGCGCGGTCACGATCACCGTGACGCGGACAGGTCTCATCGGTCTCGGGGCGGCGACCCTGACCTACGCGACGGAGGACAACGCGGCGAACGTCGCCTGCACGGACACGCAGACCTTACCCGGCGTGGCCCTGCCGCAGTGCGACTACACGCCGACGCAGGGGGCGTTACAGTTCGCCGCGGGCGAGACCAGCAAGAGCTTCACCGTGGCGCTCTTGAATGACACGTTGGCGGAAGGCACGGAAGGCTTGAGTCTGGTGCTGCGGCAGGTGAGCGGCGCGAGCCTGGGCGCGCCGGGGCGGCTGACGCTCACCATCACGGACGACGAGGCGGCGGCGGGCGTGCAGTTCGCCGCGCCCGCCTACACGGTAGCGGAAGAGGCCGGGCGGGCGACGCTGACGGTGACGCGCACGGGCGCGCTCGCAAGCCCCGCCACGGTCTCCTACCGGACGGCCGACACCGACACGTTCACCGTCGGCTGCTTCGACCAGGCGAACAACCGCGGCGGGGCCTACGCCCGCTGCGACTTCGCCACCGTGGTCGGCACGTTGGAGTTCGCCGCGGGCGAGGCGAGCAAGCAGATCACCGTGCCGGTCATCGACGACGGCTACGCCGAAGGCAGCGAGACCTTCCAGGTCGTGCTGTCCGGCCCCGCGGGCGTCAGCCTGGGCACGCCGGCTGTGGCCACCGTCACGATCACCGATAACGACCCGGCGGGGGCGCTCAACCCGGTGGTCACGCAGGGGCCGCAGACCTACTCCTTCTTCGTCCGCCAGCAGTACCTCGACTTCCTGTCGCGCGAGCCGGAGGCGGGCGAGCCGTGGACGGGCGTGCTGCGGCGCTGCGCGGACGTCAACACGGGGCCGGCGGTGAACACCGACTGCGACCGGATCGCGGTGTCGGGCGCGTTCTTCGGCTCGCCGGAGTTCCAGCTCAAAGGCTTCTACGTCTTCCGCTTCTACCGGCTGGCGTTCAACCGGCTGCCGGAGTACCCGGAGATCACGGCGGACATGAGCTTCGTGGCGGGCGCGACGGCGCAAGAGGTGTTCGCCCGCAAGGCGCAGCTAGCTACGTCGTTCACGCAGCGGCAGGAGTTCCAGACCAGTTACGGTAGTCTGACGCCGCAGCAGTACGTGGCAGCCTTGCTGGGGCGCTACAACCTGACCAGTATCACGACGCCCGACCCGGCGCAGCCGGACGGCGCGGCGAAGGTGACGCTGACGCAGACCGACCTGGTCACGCGGCTGATGGCGGGCACGCTCACGCGGGCGCAGGTCTTCCGCGCGATAGCCGACAGCGATCAGGTCAACGCGGCAGAGTTCAACAGCGCGTTCGTCGGGATGCAGTACTACGGGTATCTGCGGCGCAAGCCCGACCAAGCGGGCTACGACGCGAACCTGGCGGCGCTGGGGCGCGGCGTCTCCTTCCGCGAGATCATCAACGCGTTCCTGAACTCCACAGAGTACAAGCTCCGGTTCGGGCAGCCGTAGCGTCGGGGGCGTGTCGTTGTTCGGCGCGGCTTCGTCCTTTATGCCAGTCCTTTAATCGGCAGAGGGGGCAGGTCTAGAGCGCGCGCGGCCCAGGGCAGTGCTGTCTCTAGCTGCCGGCGCTGAACCGCGCGGACGCGCGGGGCATAGCTTATCTCCGGCAAGCCAGCGCGGGCGGCGAAAAAGCCGGAGACCCAAGCCGCGACTTCCGGCGCGTCGGGTAAAATCTTTTCAGGTACAAGCCCACTCTCATAAGCCAGACTGGGCAGCCAAAAGCCGAGATCGAGTCTGGGGTTGGCCAGACAAGCCAAGTTCCAATCGACGAACACGGCGCGCTCGGCCGTGAGGCAGATGTTATCGCTGCGTAAGTCCCAGTGCGACAGGCTCTCGCCCGCGGTGGGGCAGCTCTCTGCATACTGTATGAGGGTCGGGAGTGCCGCCTCAAGCCATCCGGCGTCAGCCAACCCGAGCGCCAGGAACGGCCCCGGGTCGGCGGCGACCGCCCGCCAAGTCGCCTCACCCACGCCGTAAACCTGTGCGTAAGTTTCCACCGCGGCCGGCGTGTTATGCAGCGCAGCGATTTGCGCCAAGGTCAGATCAATCTGCCGCTCGTCCCACGGCGGCGGCCAATGCTGCCGTGAGAGGTCTTCGATGATGAGGATGGGTTCGGACTCGCGATCTTCCGCCGCCACAAACTGCGGCATGAAGTCGCCACGTAAGGAATTGTAAATGTGAATCTCACGACGCAGCCCCGTACACGTGTCCGGCGTCGTCCCGATTTTGGCGAAGAAGCCGACTTCGGTCGTCTTGCACAGCAGCCGCAGCGCCGGGGTATAGCCGCCCTCGACACGGCGGTATGACTCTACCTTCGCGCCGATAAGTCGCTCTATGCGCGCAGCCAGCTCGCCGCGACATACGTCTTCATTCATCCTACTAAACGCCGCCATCAGTGCTAGCGTCTAACGCTCGAATTAACCCGCGCCGAGCGAATAGCATCCAAGATTCGACGCAAGGAAGCAACATGAAAAGAATGCTATCGAGGCGTCGGGTTGAATGAGTTGTTAGATGGCGTGTTACCAGACACCTCTGTAGCCTGTGATGAAATATCTTCACCTCCTATATCCAATTCGCGAGCTAGAAGCACTTCTTTTCTAATTTCTTCTACAGCTGGGCGGTATGACTCTACTAAAAACATCTTCCCATAATTTGTCTGCTCCGCACTCCGCGTAGCTTTAGCAAAATCTCCAAATATTGGGAGGCGTCGCAGGTAATCAGCCACATCTTGTTTCGGCGTTTGTTGCACCTTTTCTACTTCGTTTTCATACTCATTTATCAAAGTGTCTAGAAACAGTCTCATAAATACCTCGTCGTGCTACGCTCAGGCATGGCGAACCGACGAGGCGAAGAACTAACTGATGAGCAATGGGCGGTTATCGAACCGCTTATCCCCGAGCCGCCCCGCCGCGAAGACGGCAGGGGCC
>DASVPY010000114.1:0-52272 GCA_036389395.1 Pyrinomonadaceae bacterium | reverse complement strand
CCCGCAGCAGGGCCAGCCGTCTGTCGTCGAGCGAGGCGGGGTAGCCGCCGCCGTGCGGCAGAGGTGCGAGACTATCGCCCGAGCGCGCCAGTTTCAGCAACCGCCCGACCGTACAGCGGGCGACGCCGAAGGTGTCAGCGATCTCGTCGAATGTGCCTTCGCCGCCCTCGTAGGCGAGCACAATCTTCTCTCGCAAGTCGGTCGAGTACGCCCTCATGGGCTAATGAGTGGCGTAAGTCGCAGTCTCAATGCAAGTGCAAAGCGCTATAAGTAATGCGAATCTTGTGGGCAGTAACTTGAGAAATTCGGATTTAAGCTATGCCAACCTGTTGCGCGCCGATCTAAGTGGAGCTGATCTTTATAGTGCAGATCTTAGAGGAGCTAATTTAACTAACTCCTTCCTTGATCAAGCGAATTTCGAAGGGTCGATTGTAGGATTAACGACATTTGGTGATGTCGGATTACATCACGTTAAAGGACTCCTAACTCTAAGGCATTTAGCCCCTTCAACGGTTGGTATAGATACCATCTACCGTTCAGGCGGCGACATCCCTGAATTGTTTCTTCGGCGCGCAGGTGTCCCGGAGGATTTCATAACCTACATGCGCTCCCTTACATTACGCCCAATCCAGTTCTATTCCTGTTTCATTAGCTATTCGAGCAAAAACCAACCATTCGCTGATAGACTCTATGTTGACTTACAGACTAAGGGCGTACGCTGTTGGTTAGCTTCGGAGGATTTAAAAATAGGAGGGAAAATTAGAATCGATATAGATGAGTCAATAAGAGTACATGACAAGTTGTTGCTTGTACTCTCAAAATACTCTGTCGCGAGTGATTGGGTAGAGCAAGAAGTAGAGACGGCTTTAAGCCGTGAGCGCAAGGAGAAACGCATTGTGCTCTTTCCTATTCGCTTAGACGATTCAGTGATGAAGATTCATATGGGCTGGCCTGCTCTCATCAAGAATACACGCAACATAGGTGACTTCCGCAAGTGGAAGCAACTCGACTCATATCAAAAGGCGTTTGATAAATTGCTGCGTGATTTGAAAGCTGAAGATAAAGGGTCTAATCTTTGACAGGCCCTAACACGCTCGTCTTACGTCTCGCGTTAATTATCGTAAATCTCGCGGCTATAGCTCACCCGCCGGGCCGCAACTTTCAGTAGTCCAATTATCCTTCGGCCTGCGCGCGCGTAGTTGTGCCGAAGGGCCATTCGCGGCGGGCGCGGGCGCGGAGGAGGTAGATGATGAGGCCGGCGGTGATGAGGACGGCGGCGTAGCGGACTTCTTTGAGGAAGTTTTTGCGAGAGATGAGGACGTAGAGGAAGCCGCCGAGGGCGACGAGGGCGGGCACGGGGTAGAGCCACATGCGGAAGGGGCGCGGCAGGTCGGGGCGGCGGGTGCGTAAGACCATGACGCCGACGATCTGGGCGAGGAATTGGACGAGGATGCGGATGACGACGAGCGCGGCGATCACGTCGGCGAGGCGCAGGAAGCAGAAGAGCGCGGCGATGCCGCCCATCGTCAAGAGCGACACGTAGGGGAAGCGGTGGCGCGGGTGGACGCGGGCGAAGACGCGGAAGTAGTTGCCGTCGCGCGCCGCCGCGTAGGGCACGCGCGAGTAGCCCAGCAGCAGCGAGAAGACGGAGGCGAACGCCGTCCACATGATGAGCGCCGTCGCCAGCAGGCCCGCCCAGCGCCCGTAGAGCCGCTCCATGAAGGACGAGATGACGTAACGCTGCGCGGGCGTGTTGGCCGTGGAGGCGAACTCGCGCCAAGGGATGACGCCGAGGATCGAGACGTTCATCACGATGTAGATCAGCCCCACGAACAGGATCGACAGCAGCACCGCGCGCGGGATGTTGCGCCCAGGGTCTTTCACCTCGCCGCCGAAGAAGCAGACGTTGTAGTAGCCCCAGTAGTCGTAGACCGCGACGAGCAGCGCCGCGCCCAAGCCCGTGAAGAACTCCGGGCGCGGCGTGAACGCGCCGGCGGGGAAGTCGAAGGCGCGCGCCGGTTGGAAGTTGGTCGCGCCCGCGAAGATGATCCACAGGATCGTCAGCATGACGACGACCCAGAGGAACTTCGAGAAGCGTTCGATGAGCGTGATGCGGCGGTAGAGCAGGAAGACCGCGATGGCGACCGTCGCCATGCCGACGAGCGCGACGGGCAGGGCGTTGATCTCGACGTTGCCGAGGACGGGCAGCGTCACCTTCGTCTCGCGCCCCAGGCCCGGAAAGATGTAGGTCGCGTACTGCGCCAGCCCGATACAGCCCGACGCGATGGAGAGCGGCGCGCTGAAGGTGAGTTGCCAGATGAAGAGGAACGACATGAGGCGGCCCAAGCCGCGCGGGTTGTAAATCTCTGCGAGGTAGCGGTACGAGCCGCCCGAACCGGGCAGCGCCGCGCCCAGTTCGGCCCAAACTAATCCATCACACACAACCAACAGCGCGCCCAGTAGCCAGCCGAGCATCGCCTGCGGCCCGCCCATCGCCGCGACGATGAGCGGGATGGTGATGAAGGGGCCGACGCCGATCATGTCGATCATGTTCAGCGTCGTCGCGCCGGCCAGGCCGACGCCGCGGATCAGTTGCGGCTCGCGCTCAAGTTCCGTCTCGGTAGCCATCGGCCAAAGTCTTTACGCGAAATCGGGCCGCTTGTCGAGTCTCCGTTTCGCGCGGCGGCGCTGCCGGAGGGCGAGGAGGAGGAGCGCGGTCGCGCCGCCCGCCGTGTCGATCAGGCTGTCGTAGACGGAGGCGGTGCGCGTGGGCACGAAGGACTGGTGGAACTCGTCGGAGAGTGCGTAGGCGGCGACGAGCAGGAGCGCGATGATGAGCCGGCGGCGGCGCAAGGGCGCGTGCGTCGAGGTGCGGAAGGCGCGCGCGGCGAGCAGCGCGAGCACGGCGTACTCGGTGAAGTGCGCGAGCTTGCGGACGACGAAGTGGGCGGCGGCCAACTGCGCCTCTGTGATGGCCGGGTAGAGCCAGCGCAGGAGCGGGCCGACGATGCGCGACGTGTTCGCCGCCGACATCTCGCCCGTCGAGGCGAAGAAGATGAACGCCAGCCACGCCACGAGCGGCCCGTAGCGCCCCAGCCGCCCGCGCCAAGACGCCGCGCCCCCCGCCGCCGGCATCTCACTCTGCGTCGCCGTGGCCATAAAGAAGGTTGGGAAAAGTTCAAGGTTCAAAGTTCAAAGTTCAAGGTTAGTCGCGTGCTGAACCTTGAACCTTGAACTTTGAACCTTGAACTTCTTCACTACGACGCCGCGGCCGCGCCGGAGACGACTTCGATGATCTCCTTGGTGATGGCCGCCTGGCGGATGCGGTTCATGTTGAGCGTGAGCGAGCTGATCAGGTCGCCCGCGTTCTTCGACGCCGAGTCCATCGCCGTCATGCGCGCGCCCTGCTCGGACGCGATGGACTCCAGGAGCGCGCGGAAGATTTGCGTCTCGATCAGGCGCGGCAGCAGTTGCCCGAAAATATCGGCCGCCGGCTGCTCGTAGACGTACTCGACGAACGACTCGGCCGCCGCGCCGCCTTCCGCGCCCTCTTCCCGTTCCGCCTCCGCGCGCGAAACCGGCAGCAGTTGCTCGACGACCACGCGCTGCGAGAGCACCGAGCGGAACTCGTTGTAGATGACGAAGACCTTGTCCAGTTCCTCGTCCTCGGTGAAGCGGCGCATGATGTCGCCGGCCAACTCGACGGCCTCCGGGTAGGTGATGCGCCCCTTGCCGGTCAGCCCGATGTACTCCTGCACGATCTGGATGGGGCGGCGGCGGAAGAAGTCGCGCCCCTTGCGCCCGACCGCCATCAACTCGACCGTCTGCCCGGCGTGCTCGGCGATGAAGGACTGCGCGGCTTTGATCAGGTTCGCGTTGAACGCGCCCGCGAGGCCGCGGTCGGCCGTGATGAGCACGAGCAGGTAGCGGCTGTCGCCGCGCGCGTCGAGGAGCGGGTGGTGGTAGTTCTCCTCCGTGTGCGCGGCCAGGTCGGTCAGCACTTCCGTCATCTTGCGGGCGAACGGGCGCGCGTTGACCACGCGCTCCTGCGCGCGCCGCAGGTTCACGGCCGACAGCATCTTCAACGCCTTCGTGATCTGCTGCGTGTTCTTCGTCGAGCGGATGCGGCGGCGTAAGTCGAGGAGATTAGCCATAACTTTAGAAGTCAGGAGTCAGAAACCAGAAGCCAGAAGGAGACTAGAAGCCGGAAGACGAAAAGCTGGCTTTTCGTCGAAGACGAGAGGCCAGCTATTCATGCTGGCTTCCGGCTTCTGACTCCTGACTTCTCCTTTTTCACGCTCCCGCGGCGGCCGTGGCCGGCGCGGCGGGCGCGGTGGCGTCGGTGCGCGCGGGCGGGGCGCTGTTCCAGGTCTGCTTGAAGTCGTTGATGGCCGTCTTCAGTTCGGCCTTGATGTCGTCGGTCAGCGCCTTCTTGTCGCGCAGGGCGGCGGCGAGACCGGGGCGCGAGTTCTCGACGAAGTGCTGGAACTCGGACTCGAAGCGGCGCGCCTGATCGACCGGCACGTCGTCGAGGAAGCCGCTCGTCGCGGCCCAGATGATCATGACCTGCTGCTCGACCGGCATCGGCTGGTACTGCGGCTGCTTCAGAATCTCGGTCAGCCGCTGCCCGCGCGCGAGCTGCGCCTGCGTCGCCTTGTCCAGATCGGAGCCGAACTGCGAGAAGGCGGCCAGTTCGCGGTACTGCGCGAGGTCGAGCCGCAACGTGCCGGCGACCGACTTCATCGCCTTGATCTGCGCCGAGCCGCCGACGCGCGAGACCGAGTTGCCGACGTTGATGGCCGGGCGGATGCCGGCGTTAAAGAGATCGGCTTCGAGGAAGATTTGGCCGTCGGTGATCGAGATGACGTTGGTCGGGATGTAGGCCGAGATGTCGCCGGCCTGGGTCTCGATGATCGGGAGCGAGGTGAGCGAGCCGCCGCCCTTCGCGTCGGAGAGTTTCGCCGCGCGCTCAAGCAGACGCGAGTGGAGGTAGAACACGTCGCCGGGGTACGCCTCGCGGCCGGGCGGGCGGCGCAGCAGCAAAGAGATTTCGCGGTAGGCGGCCGCCTGCTTCGAGAGGTCGTCGTAGATGGTCAGGACGTGGCGGCCCGAGTCGCGGAAGTATTCGCCGATGGCCGCGCCGGAGTAGGGGGCGAGGTACTGCATGGCCGCCGGGTCGGAGGCGGTCGCGCTGACGACGATGGAGTAGTCCATCGCGCCGAACTCCTGCAAGGTCTTGATGACCTGCGCGACGGTCGAGGCCTTCTGCCCGATGGCGACGTAGATGCAGATTACGTCCTTGCCCCGCTGGTTGATGATCGTGTCGAGCGCGACGGCCGTCTTGCCCGTCTGGCGGTCGCCGATGATCAGTTCGCGCTGGCCGCGCCCGATGGGCACCATCGCGTCAATCGCTTTGAGGCCCGTCTGCAACGGCTCCTTCACGGGTTGGCGATCCACGACGCCGGGCGCGATGCGCTCGACCGGGTTGAACTCGCTGGTCACGATGGGGCCGCGCTCGTCAATCGGCTGCCCCAGGGCGTTCACGACGCGGCCGACCAGCGCCTCGCCCACGGGCACTTCCATGATGCGCTTGGTGCGCATGACCGTGTCGCCCTCTTTGACCTTCTGGAACTCGCCGAAGAGCACCGCGCCGACCTTGTCTTCTTCAAGGTTCAGGGCCAGACCGCGGACGCCGTGCGGCAGTTCGAGCAACTCGCCGGCCATGACCTTGTCGAGACCGTGAATCTCGGCGATGCCGTCGCCGACCTTGATCACCGTGCCGACCTCGGTCACGGTCACGCCCGCGTCGAAGTTCTCGATCTGCTGGCGGATGATGTCGCTAATCTCGTTGGCTCTGATGGGTTCCATAAGCTTAATCTGCTAGTTGTTAGTGGTTATTTGTTATTTGCTTCTGATGGCTACGGCCAAGGTGTTAACGCAGGCCGTGAGACTGAAGAACAAATAACGAATAACCAATAACGCTTTACTCTCCGGCCATCTGGTGCTTGATGCGCTGCAAGCGCGTGCGCACCGAGCCGTCGTAGAGGGTCGAGCCGATGCGCGTGACGACGCCGCCGAGCAGTTCCTCGTCCACGGCGAACTCAAGGCGCACGTTGCGCCCGGTCAACTGCGCGAGCCGCGCGCGCAGGGCTTCTTGCGTGCGCGCGTCCACGGGCCGCGCCGTCGTGACCTGCGCCGAGAGCAGCCCGGCGCGCTCGTCCAGGACGCGCGCGAAGCCCTCGTTGATGGCGGGCAGGTCGGCGAGCCGGTGGTTGCGCAGCAGGACGCGCAGGAAGTTGGCCGTCGTGGGGCGCGGGGCGGTGCGCGCGATGAGCGCGTCGAGCACCTTGCGCTTCAGGTCGAAGGCGAGGACGGGGTTGCGGAAGACGGCGGCGAGTTGCGGGTTGGCCTCGATCAGCCCGGCCCAGACGCCCAACTCCTGCTGCACCTTGCGCGCCTCGTCGTGCGCCAGCGTTACGTCCGCCAGCGCCGTCGCGTAACGGCGCGCCACCGCCTGCGCGCTCAACGGCCCAGCCCTCCCAGTTCTTCGACGTAAGACTGCACCAGCCGCGCGTCGTCCTCTGGGCGCATGTCGCGCCGGAGCAACTCCTCGGCCAGCCCGACGCTCTGCTCGGCGGCGTAGCGCCGCAACTCCAATCGCGCCGCCTTGCCCGCGCGCTCGATCTCGCGCTGCGCCTGCTCCTGTAGCTTGCGCGCCTCCTCTTCGGTCGCGCGCGCGATGCGCGCGCGCTCCTGCTCGGCCTCGGCCGTCGCCTGCGCGCGCAAGGCGGCCGTCTCCTCGTCGAGCCGCGCGAGCCGCGCGTTCACCTCTTCGAGTTTGGCGAGCGCGGCGGCGCGCTCCTCCTGCGCGCGCATCAACTCCTTGCGGATCGACTCGCGCCGCGCCTTCATGGACGCGCCGAGCGGCCGCCGCAGCAAGAGGATCATGACGCCGACGAAGAGGAACAGGTTGATGAACTTCCACGCCTCGAAGCCGGGGTAGTTGTACCAGGGGTAGGCTTCGGGCGCTGCGCCCGTCTGCGCGAAGAGGAAGAGGAGGGTGCTGAACGTGCCGGTCATAAACGTCTGCGTCAAAACTTAAAGCCGCGCCAAGCTCGAAGCGCGCCGCGCGCTCACGCGCTGACGGAGCGGCGCAGAATCTGCGAGCCGATCTCGGCGGCGATGCGCCGCGCGTCGGACGTGAGCGTGGCGCGCGCCTGCTCGGTCTGCCGCGCGAGCGCGGCGCGCTCGGCGTCGATCCTTTGCTCGACCTCCGCGCGCACGCCGCCCAGCCGCTCCTGCCGGAGTTCCAAGGCGGCCGCCCGCTCCTGCTCCAAGAGCCGGTAGCCCTCGGCGCGGGCCGCGCGCAAGGTCTCTTCGTAGCGGGTCAGGTTCGCCTCGACCTCGCGCATGATGTCGGCGGCCGCGCCCGTGCCCCGGCGCGCGCGCGCCTCGCGCTCGGCGAGGATGCGGTTGACCGGGCGGAACAGCGTCGCGTTGAGCACGTAGACCATCAGGATGATGACGGCGATATGCAGGACGAGCGTCCCGTCGGGCACGAGTTGGATAGAGCCTTCAGCGAGCGCCAGGCAGATCATAGTTCTTCAGTTAGTCGGAGCCGGGGGATTGCTACAACAGACGGCGAAAACTGTATGCCTTTAAGAAAATGAATCTAGCACGCGATTTCACAAACGGTCAAGGAAGCCACTTGATACAACGCGCAACGCGCGCGGCCGGCGAAACGTTTCGCCGGCCGCCGGCATTTACTATTGAGTCGCCCGCCCCGGCGGGCGCGCCCGAACCTACGCATCCTTGAGGAGACCGTCTATGCCTTCGACATTCGCGAAAAAACTGGCCGCCGTCGCACAGGATCAGCACGACCGGTTCCACATGATCAACGAGGCCGACCCGGTGCTGTGCCGGCAGATCAAGAAATACTGGACGGACTTGCGGCGCTTCACCGGTGTCGGCTTCACCAGTTGCACCGGCGTGGCGTGGTCGGCCATCTTCGTCTCGTGGTGCGTCAAACAGGCTGGGGCCACTTCGGCCGAGTTCAAGTTCGCCGCGGCGCACTCCGTCTTCGTCTTCGAGGCCATCAGGAACGCGCTCAACGCGACGGGCGTCTTCCAGGGTTTCGACATCAGCGCGCAGGGGCCGGCCGTGGGCGACATCATCCAGAACAACCGCAGCGGCAACGGCTTCGACTTCGCCTTCGCCCGGACGCACCGGCACTACGAGTCGCACTCGGCCATCGTGGTCGAGACCGGGGAGGACGCCGCCGGCCGCTACGCGCTCACCATCGGCGGCAACGAACACGACTCCGTGCGCCGGACGCTCGTGCGCCTGAACCCGGAGGGGCTGATCAAGCAGATCGGCGGCAACCACTTCATCTGTGTGCTCAAAGACCTGAAGTAGCGGCGCGCGCCCGGAGCGCCGCGGCGCGCGCCGGGATGGCGGGGCGTTTACTTCTGCCCCAGCGCGACGGCGCGTTGGTAGGCGGCGTAGACGGCTTTCGAGAGGACGGTGCGCAAGCTCCCTTTCTCCATCTGGTAGATGGCTTCGGCCGACGTGCCGCCGGGCGACGTGACCATGTTGCGTAGCTCCGCCGGGTGCTTGTGCGACTCCTGGGCGAAGAGCGTCGCGCCGAGCATCGTCTGGACGACCAACTCGCGCGCCACCTCGCGCGAGAAGCCGAGGTGGACGCCCGCGTCCACGAGCGCCTCCATGAGCATGAAGATGTAAGTCGGGCCGGTGGCGCTCAACGCCGTCGCCATGTCGATCTGCCGCTCCTCGGCGACGCGCATCTCGCGCCCCAGCGCGCCGAGCATGGCGCGCACCTGGCGGGCCTGCGCGTCCGCGACCTGCGCGGTCGTCGTCCAGACGGTCATCCCTTGGCCGATCTGCGCGGGCGTGTTCGGCATGGCGCGCACGACCGCCGGGTGCAGCAGCGCGCCCGCGATGGTCTCCAGGCGCGCGCCCGCGATGATCGAGACGACCAACTGCTCGGGCCTGAGCGCGTCCTTCAACTCCTGCAAGACGCCGTGCAGCTTCTGCGGCTTGACCGCGAGTACGACGATGGAGTCGTGCGCCGCTTGCGCCGACGCGCCCGCGGAGTCGCCCCCGGCCGCGCCGTCTTCGTCGTGCGCGAACGCGGCCGCCGCGCGGTTGTTCTCGAACACGCGCAGGCCGTACTTGGCGGCGAGTTCTTCGCGCCGCCCCGCGCGCGGGTGACTGCCGGCGATCTGCGCGGGCGCGACCAGACGCTCCTTCAGCAGCCCCGCGATCATCGCCTCGGCCATCACGCCCACGCCGAGGAACGACAGCGACACGCCCGCGAGCGGGTTCGCCGTCGCGCCCTCTTCGGCCGTCGTCTCGGTCTTCGCGTCTGCGCCCGTCCCGTCCGTCACGTCCGCACCTCGCGCCGCCGAGGATAGCGCGCGCGCGCGCAGATGCGCTACTCTAACGGGCGTCCCGCGCCGCTCCCTTCCGCGCGCGCGGCGTGTGAATGATGAAGCAGATTAACCACGAAGACGCGAAGGACACGAAGAAGAGAAAGAGCGTCTTCCCTCTTCGTGTCCTTCGCGTCTTCGTGGTTAAAAACGACGCTGGCGATTTATGAGCTTCCCGCCGGAACAGGACGACGACGAGCGGTCGGACGCCGAGGCCTTGCTCGATCACTTCGGCGAGGCGCGGCGCGCCTTCCTGGCCGCGCTCGCGCTGCCGCCGCCCGCCGAGATCGCCGCCGAGATCGAGCGGCTCGGCTACAAGGGGCAGGACGAGCAGCGCCGCGCGCTCGCGCTCATGGCCTACCGCCACGTGCGCCGCCTCAAGCGCATCCACGTCGAGGGCGTCGCGCCGCGCACGCTCCCGCCCAAGCAGAACGTGCTGCTCATGGGCCCGACCGGCTGCGGCAAGACGTTCCTCGTCGAACTGCTCTTCCGCAGCTTCCTCAAACTCCCGACCGTCGTCGTGGACATCACCAGCTTCACCGAGAGCGGCTACGTCGGCGACGACGTGCGCACGGTGCTGACGCGCCTCGTCGCCGCCGCGGGCGATGATGCTTATCTGGCCGAGTGCGGCGTCGTCTGCCTCGACGAGTTCGACAAGCTGGCCGCGTCGGGCAGCAGCGCGCGCTTCGCCGGGCAGGGCACGACCAAGGACGTGTCCGGCTACGGCGTGCAGCGCGAGCTGTTAGCCATGTTAGAGAACTCGGTCGTCTCCGTGCCGATGGACTACGGCTTCTCGGCTTTCGGGCAGCGCGCCGAGATCGCCACGCGCGACATCCCGTTCATCGCCTGCGGCGCGTTCTCAGGGTTAGACGAACTGCTGCGCGAGCGCCGCGCCGGCATCGGCTTCCGCGGCGCGTCCGCCGACGAGGGCGAGCAGCTCACGCTCGACGAGGTCGAGGTCTTCCAGAAGTTCGGCTTCCTGCCGGAGTTGATCGGCCGGTTCGCGCGCGTCGTCACCTTCCCGCCGCTGCCGCGCGCGACCCTGCGCCGCATCCTGACGGAGAACGTGCTGCCGCAGTTCCAGAACGAGTTCCGCGGCGAGGGGCTGCAACTCGTCGTCACCGAAGCGGCGCTCGAACACATCGTCACGCGCAGCGAGCGGCGCGGCACGGGCGCGCGCGGACTGCACACCGAACTGGTCGCCGCGGTCGAGCGCGCCGCCTTCGACACCTTCGCCCGCACCCAGAACGCCGAGGTCGTCATAGACGTGCGAGCCGGCCGCCTCGCCAGCGAGGTGCGCAAAGTTTGTTAGCGGCGGACTGACTGCCTGAGATTCGTGTGCCGATGTCAACCGCCCTGCCGACCGACGAGACTCTGATTATCGAGACGCCGGAGCGCGTGCCGCTGCACTTCGCGCTGGCGTCCATCGGCAACCGCTTCCTCGCGTGCGCGGTCGATCACGGCTTGCAGGCCATGGCGATCCTCATCGTCGTCCTCGCGCTCGAATGGTCGGGGCTGTTGGGGCACTTCGGCAGTCGGCTCGCGGACGCGCCCAAGTGGGTGACGGCCCTTCTGATCGTCGTCGTCTTTCTGATCTGGTCGGGCTACTTCGCGCTCTTCGAGTGGCTGTGGAACGGGCAGACGCCGGGCAAGCTGATGCTGCGGCTGCGCGTCATCCGCGAGGACGGGCGGCCCGTCACGTTCTGGGAGGCGGCGGCGCGCAACCTGCTCCGGCTGCTCGACATGATGCCGTTCCCGTTCTACTCGGTCGGGCTGGTCTCGGTCTTCGCCAGCGCGCGCGATCAGCGCGTGGGCGATCTGGTCGCGGGCACGGTCGTCGTGCGCGAGCGCGAGGCGGAAGCGCCCACCTTCGCCGAGGTCTTCAACGCGCCGACGAGCGACGCCGCCCTGCGCCGCTCGTTCAAGCCCGTGCCCTTCGAGGGCGACGCCAACAGCCTGAGCGCCGCGGACGTGGAAGTCATCGAAGCGTTCCTGCGCCGCCGCTGGGACTTGGCCGACGGCCCGCGCCAGTGGATGGCCTGGCGCGTCGCCACGCCGCTCCTCTACAAACTCCAACCCACCTTCGACCCCGCCCAGTTCACCTACGAAGGCTTCCTCGAAGAACTCCTCCACCGCTACCGCGCCACGCACAGGTTCAGCGACTAGCAAATAAATTGCTAGCCAGCTTCAGAGTCGCTTATATTGCCGTATGTCCCCGACAAGCTAGACTGGAACACCGGCGCAGGGGCGGATATTAACTGTTAAGAGGTGTAATAATGGCAGAGCACGCAGAGGAGCGACGTGAAGAACCAGGCGAGATTCAAACGGCACATGAAGCGTTGCGACAGGCGCAGGAGATGGTGCGACAGGAAGTGGAAAGAATACTCTCAGGAGTTACATCAAGCTATTCCCCCCATGTTATAGTCCTACTGGATAAGCTTGAAAGCGAGGCCGATGATGTGGAAGCCCGGCAGGGCATTGCCGAGGCAATGGAGCGTGTGGACGCAATACGCGAAGCGATGGAGGCCGACCGGGAAGAAGTGGAACAACTCGGGGTTGAAACACGGGTCATTATCGCTGATACACGGAACATTATCGCAAAGCTTTTAACTCGATGAGTATGTGGTCAACCCTCTTGGGTGTGGCCCGGCGCGTTATTACGCTGGGGGAAGACCTCAGGCGGTATGAGTCCGAGTTGAAAAATATTCGCAAGGAATTGCGCGACCTGTCTCAAGAGTTGCGCGACCTGTCGCTTGTTGTACAACTGCTAGTTCAAGAATTTAGGCACTCACAAGAAAGAGTTGATTCCGAGCGCGCAAGGCTCCTCCTCGAAGTTGAAAATCGGCTATTGCGCATGAATAAAGGGCTGCCTGCTGCCGATCAGCGTTCCGACTCCGAGGCTGATTAGCCCCCATCATCACGTCTCTCTAACCCGAAATTTTAACTAATCCTGCTTGAATTGACGCCCCGCGCGCCGCTCTGCTACTCTCGCCTGTTCTCCCCGTGGGCAAATTCTTATCTGTGAGGTCGAACTAAAAATCATGGCTGGCGAGGTGTTCATCTTAGGCGGGAAGCGGACGCCGATGACGGAGTACGTCGGGGCGCTCAAGGACGTGAAGGCGATTGATCTGGCGGCGGCGGCGGCGCGCGGCGCGCTGGCGGCGACGGGCGTCGGCGCGGACGAGATCGATCACACCATCATCGGCAACGCTTTGCAGACTTCGGGCGACGCCATCTACGGCGCGCGCCACGTCGCGCTCAAGGCGGGCGTGCCCGCCGACCGGCCCGCGCTCACCGTCAACCGGCTCTGCGGCAGCGGCATCCAGTCAATCGTCTCCGGCGCGCAGCTCATCATGCTCGGCGAGGCGCGCGCATGTCTGGTCGGCGGCATGGAGTCCATGTCCATGGCCCCGCACGTCATCTACGGCGCGCGCTCCGGCTTCGCACTCGGTCAGGGTAAGCTCGAAGACAGTCTGATGGTCGCGCTGCTCGACACCTACTGCAACACGACCATGGCGGGCACGGCCGAGAACCTCGCGCGCCGCTACGAGATCACGCGCGCCGAGCAGGACGAGTACGCGCTGCGCTCGCAGCAGGAGGCGAAGCGCGCGCAGGACGCCGGGCTGTTCGCCGAAGAGATCGTGCCCGTCGAGGTGAAGACGCGCAAAGGGGTGAAGGTCGTCGAACAGGACGACCACCTGCGGCCCGACACGACGTTGGAGGTGCTGGCGAAACTGCCGACCGCGTTCAGCAAGGACGGCTTCGTCACGGCCGGCAACGCGTCGGGCATCGTGGACGGCGCGGCGGCGCTCGTCGTCGCGGGCGCGGACTACGTGCGCGCGCGCAATGTTGCGCCGTTGGGCCGGATCGTCAGTTGGGCTTACGCGGGCGTCGAGCCGGACGTGATGGGCATCGGGCCTGTGCCGGCGACGCGCAAGGCCTTGGAGCGGGCCGGACTGACGCTCGCCGACATCGATCTGATCGAAGTCAACGAGGCCTTCGCCGGGCAGTACCTCGCGGTCGAGAAGGAACTCGGGCTTGAGCGCGCGCGCACCAACGTCAACGGCGGCGCAATCGCCCTCGGTCACCCACTGGGCGCGACCGGCACGCGCCTCGTGCTCACCGTCCTCCTGGAACTGAAGCGCCGCGGCGGCCGCTACGGTCTCGCCACCGCCTGCATCGGCGGCGGGCAGGGCATCGCGATGATCGTCGAGCGGGTCTGAAGTTGAGTGAGAAGACAGGAGACAGAAGCCAGAAGGCAGAAGAGAAAGCTTTGCTTCATCTTCTGCCTTCTGGCTTCTGTCTCCTGTCTTCTGCCGTTTCGTACAACCGCCCCGGCGAGCCTCCCTCCTCTCAAGGAGACCGCCGGGGCGGCCGACGTTTGCGCCCTAGTTTCCCCCCTCTGGCGCAAATCCGTAAGCTGGCGCGAACCTCTTAAATCTGTTAGCCGGCGCGACCCGCTTTAAGCGGGCCGGGCGGGGCGGCGGCGGGACGCGGCGCGCGCTGTTCCGCCGCGCGTCGGCCGAGACCGAACGCCCCGCCGCCGCCCGCGGGCGCGGCACGCAGCCGACTCTCCCCTTGTCTCGGCTGCGCCGCGTCCGCCCTTGCTCGTTTCAAATCCCCTTGCTCGTTCCCAACGCCCTTACCTCTTTTCAACTCGCGTGCCGCGCCCGGTCGTCGCGCACGGCGCTTGCTGAATCCACGCGTGGCCGGCTGAAACAAAGCCGGCGCGCGGCGCGTAAGCCATACGTCTCCCCGCGCCGCAGTCCTTGCGGCCTGTTACCTGCTTCGCACCCGGCGCGCCTGTGTAGGCGCTTCACGGCCCGCATTGACAGCAGATGCGTGCCGTAACGCGGGCGTGTGAACGAAGTAACGCGTGCGTAGGAAGTAGCGGTGAGCGGGGGCGACGGACGTGTGCGCGCGCTTGCTCTCCGGGCACGCGCGAGCTTGTTTTCCAAACGGACGTGAGCTTGTTCTTCGGGTCGCTGTGAGCTGGTTCGGCGAGCGCGTGTGCTGTGGCGACGCGCGGCCTTGCTTGCCGGCGCGGTTTGTAGTATTTAACTGCGCCGTAACCGCGCCCGGACTCGCGCAGCCGGCCGCCGTTATGTTATAAGCTTGCTTTACGCGAGCAGTCATTCCATACCGCACAGCGTAAACCGCAAACATCTTCGGGCAGGGTGACCGGCAGTCGGTAAGTGGCCCGAACCAGCAGCAACAACCGAAAGTAGAAAAGGACGAACTATGTCGAACACACCCCTACTCCGCTCAGCCTGCGCGCTGACGCTCGCGGTGCTCTGTCTAGGGTTCGGCTTGCTCCACGCCAACGCCCAATCGACATCCACCGGGGGTCAGATCGTGGGGACGGTCAAAGACCCGCAGGGTGCGGCCGTGCCGAACGCGAGCGTGACGGTCTCCAGCCCGGAGATCGGCTATTCGCAGACATTCACCACCAACGAGGACGGCGAGTTCCGCGCCCTCCAGCTCAAGCCGGGCACGTACAACATCGAGGTCACGGCCACAGGCTTCGGCAAGTTCACGCAGACCGGCTACCGCGTCGAGGTCGGCTCGGACTTGCCCGCCAACATCGCGCTCGGCGTGCAGGCCGTCACCGAAGAGGTGTTGGTCACGGCCGCCAGCGTCGAGACGACGCAGGTGCAGACGCCGACCAACATCAACGAGACCTCGATCAGCCAGCTCCCGATCAACGGGCGGCGCTTTCAGGACTTCGTGCTGTTGACGCCGAGCGCGCAGCTCGACCCCGTGCGCCAGCAGATTTCGCTCGTCGGCCAGCGCGGCATCAACTCCAACGTGCAGATCGACGGCGCGGACTACAACAACCCGTTCTTCGGCGGCCTGCGCGGCGGCGAGCGCTCGAACAACGCGTTCACCATCCCGCAGGGCGCGATCCGCGAGTTCCAGGTCGTCACCTCCGGCTATAACGCCGAGTTCGGCCGCTCCACGGGCGGCGTCGTCAACGCCGTCACCAAGTCGGGCACGAACGACATCCACGGCGGCGCGTTCTACGTTGACCGCCCGCGCAACCTGGCGCACAAGAACGCCTTCGGTCAGGTCGCCGCGCCCACGCAGCAGCAGTACGGCGGCAGCGTCGGCGGCCCGATGTACTGGCCCGCCTTCGGCGAGGGCGGCCCGACGCTCTACGGCGGGCCCGACAAGGCCTTCTTCTTCGTCGCCTACGAGGAGCAGCGGCTGCACCAGACGCGCTCCGTCTTCTTCCCCAACCTGCGGCTCACCACCGCGGCCGGGGCGCGCGTCGGCGGCCCCGGCACGGAAGAGGCGCTCAACTTCGCGTTCGGGCTGGAAGGCCCCTACCAGCAGACCAACAACGCCAAGGCCTTCCTGACGCGCTTCGACTTCAACATCAACCAGGCGAACCAGTTCAACGTCCGCTACAACTACAGCACCAACACGGCGCTCAACGCCGTCACCGCCGGCACGTCGCTCCAGCCGACCACCAACAGCGCGCTGTCGAACAACGGCACGGAGGGCGACAACCAGCACACGGTCGTCGGGCAGTTGAACACCTTCTTCAACCCGACGCTCGTCAACGAGCTGCGCGGGCAGTACTCGCGCGAGAGCCGGCCGCGCCTCGCCAACGTCGCGTCGCCGCTCTTGCAGGCCGGCTTCGGCACGTTCGGCACGGTCTCGTTCCTGCCGACCACCGAGAGCGACTACCGCATCCAGCTCGCCGACAACATGACGAAGATTCAAGGCACGCACACCTTCAAGTTCGGCGGCGAGATCAACTACGCGAAGGCGAGCCAGGTTTTCGCCCAGGGGCAGTTCGGGCAGTTCTCCTTCTCGGGCCTGTCCGGCACCGACGTGACTTCGGCCAACACGATCCTGCAAATCCTGACGGTCGGCAACGCCGGCGGCACGAACGACCCGGCCAACCGCTTCGACTCGACCTCCGCCCGCTACCAGCGCCAGATCGGCAACGGGCAGGCCACGCTGACCTCGCCGGGGTTCGCCGGCTTCTTCCAAGACTCGTGGCGCATCCGGCCGAACTTCACGCTCAACTACGGGCTGCGCTACGAGGCGCAACTGCTGCCCGACCCCGAGACGACCAACAACGCGCTGACCGATCTGGTCGCCGGTGCCAACCTGCCGCTCGGGCGCGTTGACCCGCGCCGCATCCCCGACCAGACCAACCAGTGGGCCCCGCGCCTCGGCTTCGCCTGGGACCCGTGGAAGGACGGCAAGGGCGTGATCCGCGGCTTCGGCGGCGTCTACTACGCCGCGACGCCGCTGTTGACGCTCGCCGGCCCGATCAACAACTTCCGCACGCCGCCGGGCGACCTGCGCGTGCAGTTGCCGACTTCGGGCGTGCCGACGAGCCTCAACACGGTCTACAAGCAGTTCCTGTCCATCGGCATCAACCTGAACAACTTTACGCTCGACAACCTGCCGATCCTGTCGCTCGCGCAGTTCAACCAGATTCTGGCGAACATCGCCGCGGCGGGCGGCACGACGCCGAACCCGCTGACCGGCTTGCAGGTCATCGCCTCGGCCAACGATCTGGAGAACCCGCGCTCGACGCAGTTCGGCGCGTCGGTCGAGCGCGAGATCATGCGCGGCTTGACCGTGGGCGCGACGTTCGATTACGTCAACACCGTCCACCTGAACTTCAACCGCGACTACGACCTGCCCGCGCCGGTCATCCGCGCGAACGACGCGAGCATGCGCCCGTTCTTCGGCATCGTGTCGTCCAGCGGGGCCACGGCCTTCTCGGTGGTGCAGAACCGGCCACTGACCGCGCTCGGCAACTCCGGCTTCCTGCAAGTGCGCGACTCGGCCGCGCGCTCGCTCTACCGCGGCTTCACGGTGCGCGGGCAACTGCGCCGCAAGTTCGGTCAGTTCGACGCCTTCTACACCTTGTCGAAGAACCTGGACACCGACTCGACCGAGCGCAACGCCTCGTTCGCGCAGTACGACAACGCGTTCAACCTGCAACCCGAGTACAACTTCTCGGCGCTCGACCGCCGGCACCAGTTCGTCTTCAACACGGTCGTCCACGCGCCCTTCGGCTTCGAGATCGCGGCGACGGGCCGCTTCCTGTCCGCGCCGCCGATTGACGTGAGCGTCAGCGGCATCATCGCGCCCGCCGACTTTACGCCGTCGGGCACGATCAGCGCCGCGGATCGCAACGCCGCTTACGCGGCCACGACCACGATCTACCCGCTGCGCGCCGGCGGCTGCGCCTCGAACGCGGCCGTGGTCTGCACCAGCACGACGACCGGCGATCTCAACCAAGACGCCGGCAACTTCAACGACCGGCCGTACCTCGCGCCCGGCGTCTCGCTCAAGCGCAACGCCTTCCGCAACCAGAAGTTCAAGAACGTAGACCTGCGCATCCAGCGCGACTTCCGCTTGGGCGAGCGCTTCGAGTTGTCGCCCTCCTTCGAGGTCTTCAACCTGTTCGACTTCCACAACATCTCGCTCGCCTCGACGACCGCGACCAACTACGGCAACACGGGCGTCAACGAGCGCACGGGCGCGGTGCTCGCGCCGTCGAACCCGACCTTCCTGCGGATTCGCGACACCAACGGCAACTTCATCCTGACGAACAACCCCGGCGCGCCGCTGCAAATCCAGCTCGGCCTCCGGCTCCGCTTCTAACACTCCGGTCACTAACGTAACGTTCGTGACCTTACACGGCGGGCGCGTCGCTCACGGCGACGCGCCCGCTTTTTTTTATCGCACCCGCGTGTCCGAAGACAGGGCGCGGGCGCGGCGCGGCGTATGGAAACGGACGCGCGCGCCGCCGCCTCGTCGCCCCGCGCCGCGCCGCGCGTCCGCCCGCATCGCGCTCACAGGCCGCCACTTCACCGCCGCGCACGCGCCCACGCGCCCCGGCTGGCACGGCCGTTGCCCCCTCGCCTCGTCGAGCCGGCGCGACACGGCACGGGCGCTCCCGCCCCGCCCGCGTCCGGCACGAGCGAATCCTGAGGAGGTGACGAACGTGGGCATACCGAACAAAGACGAGGTTGAGGGCAAATTCGATCAAGCGAAGGGCGCGATCAAAGACAAGGTGGGCGAGGCGACGGGCGACCGCGACCTCGAAGCCGAAGGCGAGGCCGACCGCGCCGGCGGCAAAATCCAGGAAGGCTTCGGCACGGCCCGCCGCAAAGTCGGCGAAGCCATCGAAGACATCGGCGACGCCGTCGGAAGGTAAAGGCGCAAGGCGGAGGGCGCAGGGCGAAAGTGAGGACAGAGCCTAACGGCTCTGAATCTGTTTTTCAGATTCACGCCGCAGGCGTGTCCTAACTTTCGCCCTGCGCCCTCCGCCCTTCTACTTTACCCTCACTCCCACCTGCGCCAGTCGTGGCTGGGGCCTTCGTCGATCAGGCGGTCCACGCGGCGGCGCAGGAGGTAGGCGCGCGCCTCTCGATCCCAACCAAGCTCGGCGCGTTCGCGTTCGCGCTCGCGCGGCGTCATCGCGTAACGCGGCCGCTCCGGCCCGCGGCGTGGCCGCTCGTCGTCGGGTCTGCGCCCCGGCGCGCGTTCGCGTTCGTGCCGCCCGCCGCGCGGGGCACGCCTGTCTTCGTCGCGCCTGCCCGCTTCACGCTCGATCCTCTGCTCGGCTTCGACCATGCGCCGCCAGGCGGCGGACGGGTGCGGCTGCGCGCGGCGCAGGGCTTCGGTCTGGCTGCGGCGCGCGGCCCGCAGCGCCTCGTCGAAGCGGCGCTCGCGCGTCAACTCAACGTCCTCGCCGTAGCGCGCAGACGAGCCGCGCCGCTCCTCGTCGTACTCTTCATACGAGCGTGCGTACTCGTCACGTGTTCGTGCGCGCGCCGACGAACGTCGCGGTTCGTCGGCGCGCGCGTGCCGCGGCGACTCATCAAATTCGTCGCCCGGCGGCCCATCGAATTCGTCGCGCCCGCGCATGTCGAGCACGTCCTGGTAGTAGCGTTCGTCCGAGCGCGGCTCGGCGCGGCGCGCGCGCGCAACGGCGCGGCCTTCGTAATCTTCTCGACCGCGTTCGTAATCCGCGCGGCGGCGCTCGTAGTCGGCGCGCGCGGGTGTGCTGCGTCGCCCGCGTCCGCCGTCGGCTCGCTCGGCGAGACGTTTGAAGCGTTGGAGGTCTTCGCGCAACTCTTCGGCGGGGTCGCGGCCGAGCAGGCGCGCGAAGGCGTCGCCGAGGCGGCCGGCGGGCGGCGCGTAGCCGAGCACGATGCGCAGGCGTGTGCGCCGCGGCGCGAGTTCGCTGAAGACGACTTCGCCGTCAGTCTCCACGTCGCCGCGCACGGAGCGCCAGGCGATGCGGCGATCCGGCTCGAAGATGGTCGTCTCCGCCTCCCACTCGATGTCCATGCCGAGCGGCGTGTCGGCGCGCCAGCGCGTGTAGCGCCGGCCCGAGCGATGCACCTCGCGCACGTGCCGCATCCACCGCGGGAAGCTCTCGAAGTCGCTGAACAACTCGAAGACGCGCTCCACCGGCGCGTCAATCTCAATCACCCGCTCGACCCTGTGCATGATGAACCTCAGTAGTGAGGGAGGAAGAAGGCAGGAGTCAGAAGCCAGAAGTCAGGAGCCGGAATGAGGACGAGCGCGCGAGCCGCCTCTCCTTCTGGCTTCTGGCTTCTGACTCCTGCCTTCTGTTCCCGTTCATCCCTCAACTCTCAGCCCTTATTCCTGCCTCACGTTCTCCGCGCCGAGGTCTGTGAGCAGTTGTTCGAGTTTGTCGGCGTCCTCGTCGGTCTTGGCTTCGACGCCGATCAGGATGCCGCCGGCGCGGACGCCCGCGTCGTAGACCTTCGCGCGGTGTTCGGGGATGCCCGCGCCGACGAGCGCGCCGATCAGACCGCCGGTCGCGCCGCCCGCGCCCAGCCCCGCGAGCGCCGCCACAATCGGCCCGGCGATGACGAGGCCCAGACCCGGCAGCGCGAGGCTCGTGCCGACCGCCGCGATAGCCGCGAGCGTCGCGCCCGCGACGCCGCCGACCGCGCCGCCCACGGCCGCTCCGTCCGCGGCGCGCGTGCCCGACTCGATGGCGAACTCCTTAGTCTTGGTCGCGTCGGACATCAGCACGCTGATGTCGTCGCGCGTGTACCCCCGCTTGATGATCGCGTCCACGGCCGCCTCGGCCGCGGCCCGCGTCTTGAAAAGTCCCGTCACCAGTTTAGCCATGACTGAAAGCTCCTTCTCGGTTGCGCGCCCGCGAGGGCAGACGGCGACGCTTTGAAAGCTTGTGCGCAGGGAGTTGGCGGCAAACGTTGTGCCGACGCACACAGCGGCGGGGGAATCTGGGGGAAGTCTGCGCGCATGTTGAATTAAAGGCGCGCGGGCTGTCAAACGTCGCCGCGTCCGGCGGCGTACCAAAGCGGAACAAACGCCGCCCGCGTCGTCTCGACAAGTGTCAGTGGTCAGTGGTCGGTGGTCAGTTGTCAGTGGTCAGTTGTCCGTTGTACCTTCGGCGCACGCCGCGGGCTGAAGAGGCGACAGGCCAACGCCGCAACGAGTACGACTACCACTGACGACGGACAACGGACAAGGGGGACGACTGACGATGCTTAAAGCTGTGATCTTCGACATTGACGGGACGCTGGTGGATTCGGTTGACCTGCACGCGCGGGCGTGGCAGGAGGCGTTCCGCCACTTCGGGCGCGAGATACCTTTCGCGGACGTGCGCCACCAGATCGGCAAGGGCGGCGATCAACTGATGCCGGTCTTCTTCTCGAAGGAAGAGTTGGACGAGTTCGGCGAGGAGATGGAAAAGTATCGCGGCGATCTTTTCAAGCGCGAGTACATGCCGCGCGTGCGCGCGTTCCCGCGTGTGCGCGAGTTGTTCGAGCGTATCAAGCGCGACGGCAAGCGCATCGCGCTCGCGTCGTCCGCGAAAGAGGACGAGCTGAAGGTCTATAAAGAACTCGCCAACATCTCTGATCTCGTCGAGGAGGAGACTTCGTCGGACGACGCCGACAAGTCGAAGCCGCACCCGGACATCTTCGAGGCCGCGCTCGCGCAACTCGGCGACGTTGCGCCCGCGGAGGCGCTCGTCGTCGGCGACACGCCTTACGACGCCGAGGCCGCGGGCAAAGCCGGCCTGCGCACCGTCGGCGTGCTCTGCGGCGGCTTCCCCGAAGCGGAGCTGCGCGCCGCCGGCTGTGTCCGCATTTATCAAGCCCCGGCCGATCTGCTCGCGCGTTACGACGAGTCGCCGCTCGCCGCGCCCGCGCCCGACCGCGGCTGAACAGCGTCAACTTTTGCGCATCCTCCAGATCAACTCGGCGCGCACCTTCGGCGGCGGCGAACGCCACTTCGCCGATCTGACGAACGCGCTCGCCGCGCGCGGGCACGAGGTCTACGCCGCGCTCGCGCCCGCCTCGCCGCTCCGCGCCGAGTTGGCGAACCTGCCCGCCGCGCGCGTCTTCACGCTGTCGCTGCGCAACGCCCTCGACGTGCCGAGCGCGCTCGCGCTCGCGCGCCTGATTCGAGCCGAACGGATCGAACTCGTCCACGCGCACCTCGCGCGCGACTACCCGCTCGCCGCCCTCGCGGTGCGCCGCGCGCCCGCCGCCCGGCTCGTCCTCACGCGCCACGTCCCGTTCCCGCTCAAACGCCTGCACCGCATCGCGCTCGCCAACGTCGCGCGCGTCATCGCCGTCTCAGGCCCGGTCGCCGATGGACTCAGAGCGCGCCGCGTCTTCGCCGCCGACAAAATCCGCGTCGTGCCCAACGGCATTGACCTCGTGCGCACGCCGCGAGTCGAGCCGGCGCGGGCGCGCGCAGAGTTGTGCCAACGTCTGTCGCTCGACGCCGCGCTGCTCGTCGGCACGGTCGGCGCTCTGACGCCGGTCAAAGGGCACGACCTGCTCCTCCGCGCGGTGGCGCGCCTGCACGCGCGCGGGCTGACCGATGTAGCCTTTCTCATCGCGGGCTCGGACACCTCCGCCAAGGGCGCGACGCGCGCGCGCCTCGAAGAGTTGATCGCTACGAATGATCTGACAAGCAGCGTGCGCTTGCTCGGCCGCGTCGCCGAGCTTACGCCGCTGCTGGCGGCCTTGGACGTGTACGTCTCGGCGTCGCGCGCGGAGGCGTTCGGGCTGGCGACGGTCGAAGCGATGGCGCGCGGCGTGCCAGTCGTGGCGACGGCGACCGACGGCTCGCGCGAGATCGTCGCGGACGGCGTGACGGGCCGCCTCGTCCCCGTCGGCGACGCCGCCGCGCTGGCCGACGCGCTGGTCGAACTGCTCACCGACCAAGACAAACGCACCGCCATGGGCGCGGCCGCCCGCAGCGCCGCCTACGCGCGCTTCAGCCTGCCGCGGATGTTGGAAGAGACCGAGCGGGTCTACCGGGAAGCGTTGAGCGCCGGATGAAAAGCAGGCCGGAATCAGTTGTCATACTCGTGCGGCCCAAGATGGTTTTGCGGGTGCGTGGCAGCACGCGGCCGGGTTAACACAGAGGGCACAGAGTAGGCACAGAGGGCACAGTAAAAGCTCTGTGAACTCTGTGTCTCCTCTGTGCCCGCTGTGTTGATCTTTTCCCGGCCCCAGCTTCACGCAGCCTTGCGTGCGTACTGCCGGTGCGGGTCGTACTCGTGCGCGAGGTATTGGCGCGCGATGTGTTTGAGGGCGGCCGAGATGTGCTTGCATTCGTAGCGCGGCTCGGCGTCGCCGCGGTAGATGAAATCCGCGCAGGTGCAGACCAGGCGGCGCGTGTCGGGGTTGCGGAACAGGTGATAGGTCTGCGCGGCGTCGCCTTCGGAGAAGGCGAGCCAGCCGTAGGGTTCGGCGTCGCGCACCTGTATGCGCTCGCTGCGCGCGGCGCGCTGCTCGGCGGGCGTGAAAGTCACTTTCGTCTGCTTCTTAGTCGTCATCGTGTTAGCCTTTCCGTTGTGTGTTGAAGCCCTTTCACCGACGCCGAAAGCGGGAGTGAAGTCTTGTCGGCCGGTGCTCTGTTTAGATGCGCGGCGCGGCGTTTTGTTTGACCACGAAGCGCGGCGCGTGTTATCTAACGAGCCAATTATAACCCAGCATTTATGCGCCTCCGAAGCGACCCGCGGGCAGTTCGCGCGACGACTCGGCGGGCCGCGGGCGACGACCGCGGGCTGACGGTTTGCGAGCCGACAGCCGACAGTTTTTGCGAGGTACGGGCGATGAGCAGAGTGCGTGTGCGCGGGGTGGAGTTGGCTTACGACGAGGCGGGCGAGGGCGCGGGCGTGGTGCTGTTGCACGGCTTCCCCTTCGACCGCTCGCTGTGGCGCGAGCAGGCCGCCGCGCTGGCGGAAAACTACCGCGTCATCACGCCCGACCTGCGCGGCTTCGGCGCGTCCTCGGGCGACGGCGCGGAGGCGGCGACGATGGACGAGATGGCGCGCGACGTGGCGGCGCTGCTCGACGAGTTGGTGCTGGAGCGCGTGGCGCTCGGCGGTCTCTCGATGGGCGGCTACGTGGCGCTCGCGTTCTACCGCCTGTTCCCGCGTCGCGTCCGCGCGCTCGTGCTCGCCGACACGCGCCCGCAAGGAGACACGGACGAGGCGCGCACGAACCGCGAGACGTTAGCGCAACGCGCACTAGCCGAAGGTATGCAGCCGGTCGTCGAAGCGATGCTGCCCAAGATGCTCGCGCCCGCGACGTTCACGGAGCAGCCCGAAGTGGTCGCGCGGCTGCGCGCGATGATGCTCGCCACGCCGCCCGCGGGCGCGGCCGCCGCCTTGCGCGGCATGGCCCTGCGCCGCGATCAGAGAGACCTGCTGCCCGACATCCTCGCGCCGACTCTGATCCTCGTCGGCAGCGAAGACACGATCACGCCGCCCGCGGACGCCGAGTTGATGCGGCGCGAGATTCACGGCGCGCGCCTCGAACGGATCGAAGGCGCGGGCCACTGCTCGAACCTCGAACGCCCGGCGGAGTTCAACCGCGCGCTCGCGCAGTTCTTAGCCGACCCCGAACCGTGATGAGCGCAGCGGGCCAGGAGCCTTGGAAGTTTCGCATCGAGGAGCGCGTGCGCTGGGGCGACGTGGACGCGGCGCGCATCATTTTCTACGGCGCGTACATACGCTTCTTCGAGATCGCCGAGACGGAGTTGTTCCGCGCGGCGGGGCTGCCTTACGGGCGCGCCTTCGACGAGTTGGACATCTGGCTGCCGCGCGCGCACCTCGAATGCGACTTCCGCCAGGCCGCGCAGTTGGACGACCTGCTCGAAGTCGCCGTCTACGTCGGGCGCGTCGGCACGAAGTCTCTGCGGCTGAACTTCGAGGTGCGGCGCAAGGGCGCGGCCGAACTGGTCGCCGAAGCCCACTTCGTCCTCGTCGCCGTGCGCCGCAACACGTTCGACAGCGTCGGCGTGCCCGCGGAACTCAAGCGCCGGCTCGCGCCCTACACGCAACCCGACGCGTTATGACCTCGCACACGCGCCGCCCGCTCGGTTACAATCAGCACGTACCTCGCCGCTGACGAACGCGACGGCCCGACGGTCGCCAAGGTTGAGCCATGATCGAAGACACCAGCAGCGAGTTCGACATGTTCGAGGACGTGCGGCGCAAACTGATCGCGATCTTTTTGCGCGAAGGGCGCGAGCGCATCGAGGCGGAGCGGCTCGCGCTCTACATCGTCCAGGGCGTGCGCGACATCCCGAAGTTTCTGGCCACCCTGGCCGAGACGAGCGCCGACGAACGCGCGCGCGTGCTCCCGCTCCTCTACCTCGTGCTCGACAACGCCGCCGCACTCGAAAAGGCCCGCCGCCTCCTGCTCGGCATCGAGCATGAGGAGCCACCGTCCTAGCTACTCTGGCGGTTGCGTGCGGCGCGCGGCCGTTTTAACACAGAGTACACAGAGGAGACACAGAGGCCACAGTAAGACTCTCTGTGTTGATCTTTTCGCCCGCTACACTCAACCGCAAAACCACCTACAGCGGCCAGACGGCGCGGCGCGCGAGCGTGCGTTTGAGGTTGACGTAACCTTGATCGCCCGCGACCAGCTCGCGCAGCGTGCGGCGGATGCCGGGGTGCAGGCGCGCGAACTCGATCATGCGCGCGGTGAACGGGCCGCCGAGGAACGTGCCGTAGAAGCGTCGGCGCATGTGCGCGGCGCGTCGCAGGTCGCGCCCGAAGTCCGCGCGCCAGCGCGCCTCGTAAGTTTCGAGTTCGTGCGCGAGGTACGCGTCGGCGGACAACTCGGCCGAGCGCAGCGCGTAGTAGATGCCCTCGCCCGTCACCGGGTCGGCGAAGCCGGCGGCGTCGCCCAGCAGCGCCCAGTCGTGGCCGCACACGCGCCGTGCGTCCCACGTCTCAGGCGTGAGACCCGGAATGCGCGCCGCGTAGCGTTCGACCGACGCGCGCAGGCTCGTCTCCAACTCACACGCCTGATCGAGTCCGTCAACCTCTTCGGCCCAGAGCGGCGCGCGCGGGTCGGCGCGCTGGCGGTAGTAGCCGCGCATGAAGCGCCAGAGCAGCCGGTCGAGTTGCTTGTGCGCGAAGGCGTCCTGCGTGGTGGCGATGCCGAACGAGACGTGATCGAGGCGCGGGAACGCCCAGGCGTAGCCGGCCCAGCCGGGCAGGAAGGCGACGACCGTGGGCGCTTCGTCGGCGCGCGGCAGCGGCGCGCGGTAGCCGAAGGCGACTTCCATCTCGCTGTTCGGCAGCGCGCCCGCGAGCCGCCGCGCAATAGCGCTGTTCGCCCCGTCGGCCGCCGCCACGACGCGCCCGCGCCAACGCTCGCCCGTGCGCGCGCGCACCGTCCACGCTTGCGAGTCGTCCGCGCGCTCCGTGAGCGAGACGCGCGTGGCGAAGACGTGCGCGCCGGCCGCGCGCGCGCGTTCGCGCAGGTGCGCGTCGAAGGCCGTGCGCGAGTAGACGGCGAACGGCTCGCGCAGACGCAGACGCACGCGCGCGCCCGCGGGTGCGTACAGCTCGACCTCTTCGACCGTGCGCGCGCCCGCTTCGAGCAGGTGCGGCCACAGCTTCAAAGCCTTCGAGGTCACGCCGCCGCCGCACGCCTTCGGCTCGCCCGCCGGCCGCCCGTCGAACAACGCGACGCGCGCGCCCGCGCGCGCCAGCCGCTCCGCCGCGAACGACCCGGCGGGGCCCGCGCCCACGATCAGCACGTCGAAAAGTTGTTCGTCTGTTCCGCTCATCGAGAAAGCAGCTCATGCGCTTCCGCGCGTCCGAGTCGTTCGCGTCGCCCGCACAAGGCGCGTCGTATCCTACAACACCGCGCGCCGTCTTTCATCCCAGGCCCCGCGCGTTGCGCTGGCGGCGGCGCGCTGTGCTAAAATCCGCCCATCCCTCGAACGCAAGGTTAAACGGTCAGCGGCGCAAGCGCGTGCGCGCGTGTTCCTTCGGCCCGCCGTGTTTTCGCGCGACCGGCAACGCCCGGCTCGCGCAGACTAGCGATGACTGGCAGCGGCTCCATCGTCTTCGTCGGCGTGGCCCCGCACCCGCCGATCATGGTGCCCGAAGTCGGGCGCGAAGCGATCCGCGAAGTGCGCGGCTCGCTCGACGCGATGCGCGCGTTGACCGAGCGCATCAACGAGAGCGGCGCGGAGACGCTCGTGCTCATCTCACCGCACGCGCCGCTCGCGCCCCACGCCTTCGTCGCCTACGACGAGCCGTTGCTGCGCGGCGACTTCGCCAACTTCCGCGCGCCCGACGCGACCGTCAGCGCGCCGCTCGACGCCGAACTGCTCGACGCGATTGCGACCGCCGCCGCCGAAGACGGCTTCGCGCTGCTGCGCCTCCCGCGCGGGCATGAACTCGATCACGGCACGGCCGTGCCGCTCTACTTCTGCCTGCGCCACGGCTGGCGCGGGCGCGTCGTCGCGCTCGGCTACACGTTCCTCGGCAACGAGGAACACGTGCGCTTCGGCGCGGCGGTCGCGCGCGCGGCGCGGCAGTTGGGTCGCGCCGTCGCCTTCGTCGCCAGCGGCGACCTCAGCCACCGCCTCAAGCCCGGCGCGCCCGCGGGCTACCACCCGGACGCGCACCTGTTCGACGAAGAGATAGTGGGCGCGATCAATGACGCCGCGCCCGAACGGATCGTTAACGTGGATCAGAACCTGCGTCGCTTGGCGGGCGAGTGCGGCTACCGCTCGTTGCTCGTCGCCGTCGGCGCGGCCGGCGAACTCGCGCCCGCCTCCGAGGTCTTACACTACGAAGCCCCGTTCGGCGTCGGCTACATGGTGGCGCAACTCGCGCGGGGCGTGAAGGGTGTGGCTGACAATGTCGAGCAATCGTAGCGTGCCGGCGCGGAACGCGAGGATGGACGACGTGACCGGCGCTGATCAAAGCGTCGCTCATCAGAGTTTCGCCGATCCGGGCTTCGCCGACCTGCCCCGGCTCGCGCGCCGCGCCGTCGAGCTTTACGCCAGCGAGCGCGCCGTGCTCGCGCCGCCGGAGGTCTCGGCCGACTCGCCGCTGCTGCAACCGGCGGCCTGCTTCGTCTCGATCAAAACCGACGGCGGCGACTTGCGCGGCTGCATCGGCACCATCGAGCCGGCCCGCCCGTCGCTGCTCGAAGAGGTGCTCGCCAACGCGGTCAGCGCCGCGACGCGCGACCCTCGTTTCCCGCCCGTCGCCGCCGCCGAGTTGCCGCACCTGCGCTTCTCCGTTGACGTGCTCTCCGCGCCCGAACCTACGCGCCCCCAGGAACTAGACCCACGCACGTACGGCGTCATCGTCACGGACGAGCAGAACCGGCGGCGCGGGCTGCTGCTGCCCGCGATTGAAGGGGTCGAGACAGTCGAGCAGCAGGTGGACATCGCGGCCCGCAAGGCCGGCTTGCGCCCGGACGAGCCGCTACGGTTTTACCGTTTCCGCGTCCAGCGTTTTCGCGAACAGCCGGACACGAACTGAATCTTTCAGCCCAGGGAGGAACAAGCATGGCGAACGACAACCAGACCAAATCCACAACCGAACCCGCGGGCGACCCGGACTTGCGCCCGGACTCGACGCCGAACCCGGTCGAAGAGGTCAACCCGGCCAACGACCGGCGCTCTGTGGACTACGGCGAGTCGGGACAGTACGCGCCGGGCGGCCGCTACGGCGAGTTGGAGGCCAATAAAAACGACCGGATCGATTTGGACGAACAGTTCCCGGACAAGAGCGGCAACAAGTAAAACGTAGCTCTCCGCTCGAAGCCGGGGCCGGCGGTTCGGGCGGACGCTGCGGGCCAAAAAAATCCGCTGCACGCGCGAATTGCATGCAGCGGACAAGATCCACAGGAGGAAAGGACCACATTTTATGCGAGCGGGCGCGCTGTGTCAAACTTACTCAGTTCGCGCCCGCCCGCAGGCCCGCGCTTAGATGTCTAAATTCTTCACATCCAAAGCGTTATCTTCGATGAAGCGGCGGCGCGGCTCGACGGCGTCGCCCATCAAGACCGTGAAAATTTGGTCGGTCTCCACCGCGTCGTCGATCTTGACCTGCAACAGCGTGCGCTTCTCCGGGTTCATGGTCGTCTCCCAGAGCTGCTCCGGGTTCATCTCGCCCAGACCTTTGTAGCGCTGGATTGTCAGGTCTTTCTTCGCCGCTGCGAGCACGCGCTCAAGCAACTCGTCGCGCGTCTCGACCTGTTCGCTCGAACCGTTCTCGCCGATGACGAGCGGTGTGGCCAAATTCTCTTCCAGCTTGCCGTAGAGTTCGACCGCCTTCTGAAACTCGACGTGGCTGGCAAGCTCCCAGTCTATCAAGATTTTACCGCCGCCCTGCGTGGAGATTTCGATCTCCCACATGCCGTGCTCTTCGTCCGTCGAGAGGTCTGTGCGGTAGCCTTCCTTCGAGAGCCGCGCCTCGACGCGCCCGATCAGCTTGCCGCGCTCTTCCTGGAAGACGGCCCGCAGGTTCGCGTTCTGCGCCTGCCGCAAGACGCCGTCGCGCCCGGCGAAGGCTTCCAGGAGCAGTTGGAGGAGGCGCTCGTCGCCGCCCAGGCGGCGCACCAGTTTCTCGCAATAACGCTTGAATTCGACCATCTGCTCAAGTGCCCGCGCCAACTCGCGTCCCTCTACGACTATCCCCTCGGAGGCCGATTTGACCTTCAACTCGCTTGTCGCCTGCCGCATCAGGAAGCGCACGAGGGAGCGCTCGTCCTTAATATACTCCTCGCGCTTGCCCCGTTTCACTTTGAACAACGGCGGCTGGGCGATGTAGACGTGCCCGGACTCGATCAACTCCGGCATCTGCCGGTAGAAGAAGGTCAAGAGCAGCGTGCGTATGTGCGAGCCGTCCACATCGGCGTCGGTCATGAAGACGATCTTGTGGTAGCGGAGCCGCCCCAGGTCGAAATCGTCTTTGCCGATGCCCGTACCGAGCGCCGTAATGAGCGTTTTTATCTCGGTGTGGCTGAGCATCTTGTCGAAGCGCGCCTTTTCGACGTTTAAGATTTTACCTTTTAGCGGGAGCACGGCCTGGTTGCGCCGGTCGCGCCCCTGCTTGGCGCTGCCGCCGGCCGAATCGCCCTCGACGATGTAAAGTTCACAGAGCGCCGGGTCGCGCTCCTGGCAGTCGGCCAGCTTGCCCGGCAGCATTGTCGAGCCGATGACGCCCTTGCGCACGATCTCGCGGGCCTTGCGCGCGGCCTCGCGGGCGCGCGCGGCGTCAATCGCCTTGCCGACGATCTTCTTTGCGACCGTCGGATTCTGCTCGAAATACTCGGTCAGGCGCTCGTTGAGGAACGACTCGACCGCGCCCTTCACGTCCGAATTGAGCTTGCCCTTGGTCTGCCCCTCGAACTGCGGCTGCGGCAGCTTGACGGAGATGACGGCGACCAGCCCCTCGCGCACGTCGTCGCCGCTCAGGGAGCTTTTGAAGTTCTTGGCCAGCCCGGAAGACTGTGCGTAGGCGTTGATGGTGCGCGTCAGGGCGGAGCGGAACCCGGAGAGGTGCGAACCGCCGTCCACCGTGTTGATGTTGTTGGCGAAGGAGTAGACCTTCTCGTCGTAGGCGTCGTTGTACTGGATCGCCACCTCGACCGAGAGCGCATCCGCCACGCGCTCTAAGTAGAGCGGCTTGTCGTGCAGCACCGCCTTGTTCTTGTTGAGGTGCTTGACGAACTCGGCGATGCCGCCCTTGTAGTAAAACTCGTGCGAGCGCTCGGTCGCCTCGCGCTCGTCGCGGATGGTGATGCGGACGCCTTTGTTCAAAAAGGCCTTCTCACGCAGACGCTCGGACAGCTTGTCGAAGCTGAACTCCGTGACCTCGAAAATCTCTGCGTCGGGCTTGAAGGTGACTTTCGTGCCGCGCTTGCGCGTCTTGCCGGTCTGTTCGAGTTTCGTGACCGGGATGCCGCGCTTGTACTCCTGCTCGTAGGTCAGCCCGTCGCGCCAGATTTCGAGGCGCAGCCACTCGGACAGGAAGTTGACGCAGGAGACGCCGACGCCGTGCAAGCCGCCCGACACCTTGTAGGCGTTCGAGTCGAACTTGCCGCCCGCGTGCAGCTTGGTCATGACGACCTCGGCCGCCGACTTGCGCTCCTGCTTGTGGTAGTCCACGGGGATGCCGCGGCCGTTGTCCACGACCGTCAGCGAGTTGTCCATGTGGATGGTCACCTCGACGGTGTCGCAGTAGCCGGCGAGCGCCTCGTCAATAGAGTTGTCAACAACCTCGTAAACCAAGTGATGCAGCCCCAGGTCGCCGGTCGAGCCGATGTACATGGCCGGGCGCTTGCGCACCGCGTCGCGCCCCTCCAAAACGGTGATCGTGTCGGCGTTGTAAGCCACGTTCTTTTTGTTCCCTGCCGTGCCTGAAATTACTGTGGACAAAATCGTCTCCTCTTCGTCACTCTCACACTAAAACTGCCCGCCGGGAGCACGCGCCTTTAGCGAATTTGTCACCAGCTTAGATGCTCGAAGTGCCGGCCGTTACTGTCGAAGTTTCGGCGACCGCCGGACTAAGTAGACGGGCCTCACCGCCCACTATTTCGACCACGTGCGCGCGCGCGCCGAACTGCTCCACGAGGTTCTCTTTCGAGGTCGTAACGAACGTCTGCGTGCGCCCTTCGAGATATTCCAGCAAGTGTCCGATCCGCTTGCGATCAAGCTCCGCGTCCACGTCATCCATCAGGAAGAGTGGGTACTCACTGTGCCACGAATGATACACCGAAATCGCAGCTAAGTCAAGTAAAATCAACGCGCTACGCTGCTGGCCGGAGCTACCGAAAGAGCGTATGTCCCGCCCGTCGAACAGGATTTCGAGGTCGTCGCGGTGCACGCCGATGAGCGCGTAGCCGGCCGCGAGTTCCGCCTGTACGCGCAGGCGCAGACGCTCCGCGATCAGCTCCTCGTAAGCCGCCAGATCGCCCTTGCCGGCGAGCGCCGAGACGTAACGGATTGTTATCTCTTCGTGCCCGAAGAGTCGCCGCTCAAGGGCTTCGTTGAGTCGCTCGACGTAGTCGGTGCGCGCGCGGTGGATCGCGCCGCTTAAGGCGACGATCTGCTCGTTCCAAGGCTCAAGGCGCGCGGCCGTTTCGGCGACGCTCAGCTCGGCGTCCGCCGCGTCCTGCAAGAGCCGGTTTTTCTGCTTGAGGACGCGCTGGTAATCGGCGAGCGTCTGGACGTAAGTGTGGTGGAGCGAGACGACGCCGCGATCCAGGAAGCGACGGCGTGCGTCGGGGCCGCCGCGGACGACTTCGAGTTCGTCGGCCGTGAAGGCGACCGTGTGGAGTTGGCCGAGGTAGCGGGCGACCGGCTCGCGCTTGCCGTTGACGGAGAGCGTCTTGGTGACGCCTTGCAGCGTGACTTGGAGTTCGCGCTGCACGTCGCGGCTGCGCGCCACGACGCCGCGCACGACGGCGAGGTTTTCGTCGAAGCGTATGGTCTCCTGCGGGCGCGTCGTGCGGAAGGATTTGGTCGTGGCTAAGAGGTAGAGGGCTTCGAGCCAGTTGGTCTTGCCCTGCCCGTTGTCGCCGCAGATGAGGTTGAGGCCCGGCCCCCATGAGACTTTGCCGCTCAGATTTCGGAAATTGTGTACCTCCAGCGATTCGAGCAGCATACCGGGATTCTAACACACGCCCCCGCCGCGACACGCCTTCGGCGCGCACGCCTACTCCGAGCCTGGCTGTGCAGCGGCATGTACGCGAAGAGAGCCGCCGTGAGAACTTAACGGCGGCTCTTCGTCCTGGCTGTGCGGCGGCGTGTGGCTGGCTCACAGGCGCATCGGCATGACGATGTAGCGGTAGTCGTAGTCGGTGTCGCCGACGGGGCGGAGTTGTGCCTGCGAGTTGCCGTCTTTGAACTCGAAGGCGACCTGGCCGTCGCTGACGATGCTGAGGAATTCTTGGAGGTATTGTGCGTTGAAGCCAATCTCGGTCTCCTCGCCAGCGTACTCGGTGGCGACTGTCTCCGTCGCCTCGCCCTCTTCGGCGGTCTGCGAGCTGATGTTGAGGTTGCCGGGGACGAGTTGCAGCCGGATGGCGTGCGAGCGGTCGTCGGCCATCAGGGCGACGCGGCGGATGGCTTGGCCGAGTTGCGTGCTGTCGAAGACGGCCGACTTGTCGTTGCCCTTGGGCATGACCATCTCGTAGTTCGGGAACTGGCCCGTCAACATGCGCGAGATGAGGAGCCGCGGGCCGACCTCGAAGTAGATGTGGTTCTCGTCCGCGCCCAGACCGATCTCGCCCTCGTACTGGGCAGTCAGCTTGGTCAGCTCAGCCAGAGTCTTGCGCGGGATGAGCGCGTCGAGGCTCATCTGCGGCGCGCCGTTGCCGAGGTCTTTGCGCTCGATGTAGGCGAGGCGGTGGCCGTCGGTCGTGACCATGCGCGCGCCCGCGTTCTTGTCGAGCATGAACTTCGCGCCCGACAGCGTGTAGCGCGACTCTTCGAGCGTGATGGCGAAGATGGTGCGGCTGATGAAAGTGTTAAGCACCTGCGCCGGCATCTTCACCGTGGCGGCGCTCAGCGCCGGCACTTCCGGGAAGCTCTCGCGCTCGACGCCGGCGATGCGGAAGTTCGACCGCTCGCACTTGACCGCCGCCCAGTTGTTCGGCTCCTTGCGGAAGTTGACCGGCGCGTCCGGCAGCACGCGCGCGATCTCGAACAGCTTGCGCGCGCCCACGCACATCGAGCCGGGCGTCGTCACCTCGGCCTCGGTCTCGCAGCGCAGCGTCGTGTCGAGGTCAGTGCCGACGAAGCGGATGGCGTTCTCGCCCATGGATTCGATGAGGATGTTCGACAGGACGGGAATAGTGTTCTTGCGCTCGACGATACCCTGAACAAACCCCAGCTCTTTCTGCAACGCACTCTTGCTGATGTTGAATTCCATCTTTCATGCTCCTCAGAAGGTCATACGGCAAAGCGACGTTTTCAACTCGCGCCTTTTCCTACTATCTCTAATTTAATATCTTGTTTATATATATAGTAGTAGTAGTAGGGCCTGTGGAAATGTGGAAAACCCACTTTACTGTTGTGAGCAAAAGAGTTGTTTTCCACAGCCCCTGTGGAAATCGCTGTGGAAAACTTTCCGCTTCTGTGGAAAACTTCGCCGGGCACGAAGTTTTCCACATTTCCACAGCCCCCCTTTTGAGGCCCCCTGTGGAAATGTGGAAAACTCAAGGTTAAGTCTCTGACGGCAATAGACTAAGCCGAAAACCGTACTGTGGAAAACTTTCAGCCCCATTTTCCCCTAACTACTTGCAAAGACTGTCCATAAGGTCGCTCACGACCCTGTGGAAATTTTGATCCTTAGAAATCAGCCCTTCGATCTTCTCGACCGAGTGGATCACGGTCGTGTGGTGCTTGCCGCCGAACTCGCGCCCGATCTCCGGGAAGCTGTGCTTGGTCAGACGCTTGCACAGGTACATGGCAATCTGGCGGGGCACGGCCACCTGCCTGGAATTATTTTTCGATTTGAGGTCTTCGATCCGCAAGCGGTAGTGCGCGCCGACGGTGCGTTGAATGTCCTCGATGGTGATGCCGCCGGGCCGGTCGTCTTCGGCGATGTTGCGGATGGCGTCCTGCGCCAGCATCTTCGAGATGGGCACGCCGCGCAAAGACGAGATGGCGATCAGGCGGACGAGCGATCCTTCCAACTCGCGTATGTTGCTCTTGACCTTGCTGGCGATGAAGAAGGCCACGTCGTCCGGCAGGACGACCCCGTCGAGGTCGGCTTTGCGTTTCAGGATCGCGACCTTGGTCTCAAGGTCGGGCGGCTCCATGTCGGCGATCAAGCCCCACTCGAAGCGCGAGTGCAGGCGCTCTTCCAGCGTGGGAATCTCGCGCGGCGGGCAGTCGGAGGTGATGACTATCTGCTTCTGCGCGTCGTAGAGCGCGTTGAAGGTGTGGAAGAATTCCTCCTGCGTGCGCTCCTTGCCGGCCATGAACTGTATGTCGTCCATCAGCAGCACGTCAATCGAGCGGTACTTCTCGCGGAAGGTCTGCGCCTTGTCGTAGCGGATGGCGTTGATCAGCTCGTTCATGAACTTCTCGGCCGAGATGTAGGACAGGCGCAGGTAGCGGTTGCGCTCCTTGATCGAGTGGCCGATGGCGTGCATCAGGTGCGTCTTGCCCAGCCCCACGCCGCCGTAGACGTAGAGTGGGTTGTAGGTCTTGCCCGGCGCTTCCGCCACCGCCAGCGCCGCCGCGTGGGCGAACTGGTTGCAAGAGCCGACGACGAATGTCTGGAACGAGCACTTGGGGTTGAGCGACAACTCCAGCGGCTCTATGTCCACGAAGTTCGTGGCGCTGGGCGCTAAGCCGTCCGACTGCGCCGCTTCGAGCAGCGTGAAGACGGCGGAATTGCTGACCCGACCGTTGTCCGGTTCGTCGGAACTGAGGTCGAAGCTCGCCTCTTTTTCCAGCCGCGCGGTCTGACCCGTCGCCTCTTCGTTGTCCTCGACCGTCCAATCAACACGGTAAGACGCCAGGTTCAACTCCGCCAGCGAGTCGCTAATCACTTCCGAATAGTTCGTGCTGACCCAGTCTTTGATTATCTGATTGGGCGCGCGCAGGTGCAACACGTGCCGGGCTTCATCGTAACCGTCGAACTGGATCGGCCGAATCCACGTCTCGAAGCTCTGATGATTCAGGCGCTTCTCGACCGCCTGCAACAAGCTGTTCCACACTCTAGTCTCGATCACTGTGCTCATCTCATTAGCCCTTCGTGGGAAGAGATTTGACCGCCGAAGCATTCCAAGGGATTGACTGGAAAGAATACATAATGACTTTGTTGAACCTTTCAAGCGATGTCTTGATCAACCTCTGGGAAAACGTTGAAAGCGCATCCGTTTTAGCCCTGAAGATTACCTGATTTTAAAGTTTTCCACAGAGATTTCCACAGGGCTGTGGAAATCTCTGTGGAACTTAAAGAACTACTTTAAATGTAGAATTTTCAATTGTTTACGGGGAATTGCCAACCGCGAAACGGGCGGGAGACTAGCACAATCCGGCTCCGTAATGCAAGAGAAATCCACAGGATTTTTTCATGGCATTTTAGCTTCAGAAAATAGGGCGGCCGGGAACGCCGGTTTAAGCCGGATTTACCAGTGAGTCTGTTAAAGTGAATCATTTCAGGGCAGTATGGTAAATCGTGTTTAAATTATCTTTGGAGGCTTGAGTGAGGCACAATCGGCCGTTTTTCCCTGTCTGGGCGGGTGCGAACGGGGTGTTACTTTCTTGACATAAGCGCCCCTCGAAGTTAGTCTTACTCTTTTCGTCAAAGGAGATGATAGACGACTATGCCGAAGCGAACCTTTCAACCGAATAACCGTCGCCGGGCCAAGACTCACGGCTTCCGCGTCCGGATGGCGACGAAGAGCGGGCGCTTGGTCTTGAAGCGGCGGCGGGCTAAAGGGCGCAAGCGCCTGACGCCGGCACACTACTGAGAGCCAAGGACGTTAACTCTTGTCGCACACGGCGGGCTTACGCAACTCTGCTGAATTTCGCATCGTTTATGAACTGGGCAAGCGCTACGACGGCCGTCTCATGACCGCCTTCGTGCGCCGCAACGACGCCGGCCGGCACAGGCTCGGCGTCACCGTCTCGCGCAAGACGGCCCGGCGGGCGGTGGATCGCAATCGGCTCAAGCGTCTGCTGCGTGAGACCTTCCGGCTGAGCGCCGCGGAGTTGTTGGGGACGAAGGGGCGTTACGACTGGGTGCTCAACGCCAAGCGTTCCATGCTCGGAGTCAAACTGGCCGCCGTGCTCGAAGATTTTCAAGGGATCGCGGCCCGTCAGGCGCGTGACGAGAACGCGGTCGGCGCTCGGGCTAGCCAGCTAAACCTGTGAAGTACGTCCTTTTAGCGTTGCTGCGGGCTTACAAGGTGGCGATTTCGCCGCTGCTGCCGCAAGCCTGCCGCTTCGTGCCGACCTGCTCGGAGTACGCCTACGAGGCCGTTTCGCGTTACGGCGTTTTGCGCGGCGGCTGGCTGAGCGTGCGGCGGCTGGCGCGCTGCCACCCTTTTCACCCAGGCGGCTACGACCCGGTTCGTTGAGGCGGCAGAAAGTCGGCACTCTGGAGCCTTTCGTTCGTATCCTGAGTTACTTGAATGGAACAGAAGCGGTTACTCTTAGCCTTCGTTTTGTCAGCCGCCATACTCTTCGGCTGGACTTATTTCGTCGAACGTTCCCGCCCGCAACAGGATAACGCGAACTCGGCGCAGCAAGCCGCCAACCCGGCGGCGAGCGTCAACCCGGCGACGAGCGCACCGACGCCCGCTCCCATCGCGATAACGCCGGACACCACCCCGCAGCGCACGCTGACGGTCTCGACGCCGCTCTACGAGGTGAAGCTCGACACGCGCGGGGCCGTGGCGACCAGTTGGGTCATCAAGAAGAACAAGGACACGGGCAAACTGCTTCACTCGGTCGGCGGCGGGAAAGACAACCCACAGCGATTGGAGTTAATTCCGTCCGAGCAGAATCTACAAAGTCTGCCGGAGAACGTGCGTCAGGACGCGCGCTCGACGCCGTTCCGTCTCGTCACCGGTGATCAGAATCTTGATGCTCTGCTCGCGAGCAGGAATTTTCAGCTCGGCGGCGTTGACACGAACAGCGGCGACGCACGCTTGGAACTTCAGCCCGGCGAGTCGAAGACCGTCACGCTGACGCTGCGCGATGAAGCGAGCGGCGTCGAGGCGGTCAAGAGCTTCAGCTTCAACGCGGAAACTTACAGCGTCACGCTCGGCACTAAACTCGCCCGCGGCGGGCAGCCCGTGCCGGCCGTCAAACTCGCACTCGGCCCGAGCATCGGCGATCAAGGTCTGCCGCAGTACACCTTCTACTCGGTCGCGCCCGAAGGCATGGCCGAGGTGGACGGCAAGGTGCATCTCTACTACGGCAAGAGCGTCCACGAGGCGAAGGAACACCCGGATCGTGAGACCATCGGCGGCACGGTCAACTGGGCCGGCGTCGGCGACACATACTTCGCCATGCTCGCGATCCCGGCCAAGCCGGCGCAAGGGCTGGAGTATCGCACCGTCCGTTACGAGCACGAGCACGACGGCAAGAAGGAAGATCGTTTTCTGATCACGGGGCTGCTCGACGTGCCCGCCGACGGCACGCCGACGCCCGTCTACGTCGGCCCGAAAGATCACTACCTGCTCACCGCCGCGAGCCGAGAGATCGGGCAGGTGGTCGGGCGCGCGGTTGACCTCGAAGGCTCGATCAACTACGGCTGGATGGGCCCCGTCACGCGCCCCTTGGCCGTGCCGATCCTCTGGGCCATCAAGCGTCTGAACCAGTGGACGGGCAGCTACGGCGTCGCCATTATCCTCTTCACCATCATCATTTACTCGCTCTTCTTCCCGCTCAAGTGGCGCTCGACCAAAGCCATGAAGAAGGCGCAGTTGCACGCGCCGCGGATGAAGGAGTTGCAGGAGAAGATCAAGGGGCTGAAGCAGAACGATCCGCGTCTGCGCGAACTTCAGATGGAGCAGTTGCGTCTGATGAAGGAGGCGAACCCGCTGGGCGGTTGTCTCCCGCTGCTAATCCAGATGCCGTTCCTGTTCGCGCTCTACACGGCGATCACAATCTCGATTGACTTCCGCCAGGCTTCATTCCTCTGGCTGCCCGATCTCTCCGCCGCCGACACGACGCACGTCCTGCCGTTCCTAATGGCGGGTTCAATGGTAGTCTTGCAGTTCATTACGCCGCAGCCTTCGGCCGACCCGTTACAGCGCAAGATGATGGCGGTGATGCTGCCGGGCATGATGCTCTGGTTCATGTGGTCTGCGCCGTCGGGGCTGCTCATCTACTGGCTGATGGCGAACCTGGTGGGCTTCGGGCAGCAGATGCTGATCAACCGTATGCTCAAGTCGAAGGACGACGAGGAGCCGCAGCCGCCCGGCAAGAAGGGCGCGCGCGCGCCACGCACGCCCGTGGACTCGCGCAAAGCGGCCGCCGCTTGAACGGCGAGGTCGTCGAACCGAACTGCTCGGCGTGTTTGGTTCTGCGGTGACGAGCCGATTTAGTTCTGCTTAATGAATCGGCGTCGGTGGCTTGTTCGAGGTTTTGACAGGAGCTTGAGATGGGCGAAACTTGTCAGCAAGCGGAGACTTTTCTCAACGAGGTCTTTGCCAGCGCAGACCTCGGCATCAAGGCCACGGCGACCGAGACCGAGGACGGCTGCCTGATCAATTTCGCCGGCCCCGACTCCGCGCTGCTCCGCAGCGAAGGCGGCGAACTGCTCGACGCGGTCGAACATCTGGTCAACCAAATCTACGGCCGCAGGCTCACGCACAACCAACGCATCGTCTGCGACGTGCATAACTTTCGCGCCCGCCGCGTGACCGAGCTGCAAGCGATGGCGCGCCTTGCCGCCGAACGCGTCCGCGCCAACGGCGTGCCGTTCACCTTCGGGCCGATGGACGCCAGCGAGCGGCGAGTCATTCACCTGGCGCTGGCGCAGGAAACCGATCTGCACACGGAATCGGTGGGCGAGGGTAACGCGCGCCGGCTCAAAGTGAGTTTGAAGAAGTAGCAAGCCCCGGCTCGTCTCTTTTGCCGCGCCGCCGTGCGTTTTGTAGTTCACTGACCGTGCCGGCTTCGGACGCAATCGTCGCCCTCTCCACCCCGCCGGGTCGTAGCGGCATCGGCGTCATCCGCCTGAGCGGCGCGCAAGCCCTCGAACTCACGCGCAAACTCTTACGCAAAGAGCAGTTTGCGCCCGAACCCAACCGCGTCACGCTCCAACCCATCGTCGATCCAGACAGCGGCGAAATCGTAGACCGCGCGCTCGTCACTTATTTTCAAGCGCCGCATTCGTTTACCGGCGAAGACGTGGTCGAGTTGAGCTGTCACGGCTCGCCCGTCCTGCTCCTGCACGTCATGGACGCGCTCCTGCTGTTCGGCGCGCGCCCCGCCACCCCCGGCGAGTTCACCCTGCGCGCGCACGCCAACGGGCGTCTGAGCTTGAGTCAAGCCGAAGCAGTCCGAGACCTGATTGACGCGCGGACGCACGCCGCCGTCCGCCAAGCCGCGCGCCAACTCGGTGGCGAACTCTCCGCCCGTCTCCAACCGCTGAAGGATGAACTGCTGAACATCATCGTCCCGCTCGAATCGGCGCTCGAATTCGTTGAAGACGATCTGCCCGATCTGGTGTTTGAACGGATCGACGCGCAGCTTTCTCGTCTGCTGTTCGAGTTGGAGAATATGGCCGCCACCTACCGCTCTGGCCGGCTGCTGAAGGAGGGGCTGAATGTCGCCATCGTAGGTCGCCCGAATGTAGGTAAGTCAAGTATATTCAATCATTTACTGGATAATGACAGGGCTATCGTCACTAGCATTCCGGGCACGACTCGTGATAGCTTAAGCGAGTTGATTAACGTCAGCGGCGTCCCCTTCCTGCTGACTGACACGGCGGGCGTCCGCACTTCCGACGACCCGATAGAGCAGATCGGAATCGAGCGGACGAGGCGGACGATTGCCGATGCCGACCTAGTCGTCATCGTCCTCGACGGCACGCAAGAGTTTAGCCGTGAGGACAGGAAAATTCTGGCTGACTTGGGCGAAGTCAGGCATCTTATCGTTCTGAACAAGATGGATTTACCGGAGTTCAAGCCCGCGAACGGCGCGGAGCTTAACGGCTCCAAAGTCCTGTCTATCTCAGCGAAGACGGGCGACGGCTTCGCTGAATTTCGCGCCGCCATGCTTGAGCCTTTCGTCGCGGGCGGTTTTAATGAAGGCGGGTTTCTGATTAGCAACGCCCGGCATTACGATCTGTTGCGGCGCACGACCAACGCGCTTCGCTCCTCGAAGGAGTTGGTGGGATTAAAGCGGAGCGAGGATTTGATCCTCGTCGGTCTGTACGAAGCGTTGCGTTGCCTTGGGGAGATCACCGGCGAGACTACGCCCGAAGACGTGCTCTCCCAGATATTTGCCACCTTCTGCATCGGGAAGTAGCCATGAGTTTTGACGAACGCTTCGACGTGATCGTAATCGGTGCGGGGCACGCCGGCTGTGAGGCGGCTTCGGCCGCCGCACGCATGGGCGCGCAGACCGCGCTCGTGACTCTGAACCTCGATTTGATCGGGCAGATGTCTTGCAACCCGGCGGTCGGCGGCATCGCTAAAGGTCACATAGTGCGTGAGATAGACGCGCTCGGCGGCATCATGGGACGCGTCATTGACCGCACGGGGATTCAGTTTCGTCTCCTCAACCGCTCGCGCGGCCCCGCCGTCCAAGCCCCGCGCGCCCAGGCCGACCGTTCACTCTACCGCACCGAAATGCGGCACACGCTCGAAGCGACGCCGAATCTCCATCTGCGGCAAGGCCTTGTGGTTGATTTCATCATCAAAGACGGGCAAATCCGCGGGGTCGAGTTGCAGGATACGCGCCGCCTACGAGCCGAGTCCGTGGTCGTCGCAACGGGGACGTTCCTGAACGGTCTAATCCATACGGGTCGGCGCACCTACACGGCGGGTCGGGCCGGCGAGCCGGCCTCAATTGATCTGGCTAACAGTCTGAAACAACAGGGTTTCCCGGTCGGCCGCTTGAAGACCGGCACGCCGCCGCGACTCGACGGGCGCACGATTGACTGGGATCAGTTTGAGCCGCAGCCCGCGGACGAACGCCCCACGCCCTTCTCTTTCCAGACGCAAGCGATTGAGCAGCCACAAGTTACCTGCTTCATTGGTTACACAGACGAGCGTCTGCACAACGTCATCCGCTCAAACATACACGAATCGCCCCTCTATTCCGGGCAAATCAAGAGCATCGGGCCGCGTTACTGCCCTTCCATAGAGGATAAGGTAGTTAAGTTCCCCGACAAGAACAGACACCAACTTTTCCTTGAGCCGGAAGGACATAACACGACGGAAGTCTACCTGAACGGCTTTTCGACCTCCATGCCCGCGGAATTGCAGCAGGATTTAGTCCGCCTAATCCCTGGACTGGAAGAGGCGCGCATTATCCGTCCGGGCTACGCCATCGAATATGATTTCGTAGACCCCAGAGAACTCACGCCGTTTCTGCAAACGCAGAGGGTCAGAGGACTATTCTTTGCCGGTCAAATCAACGGCACGACCGGCTACGAAGAGGCTGCCTGCCAAGGCTTAATCGCGGGCATCAACGCGGCTCTGTTCGCGCAGAACAAGGAAGGCTTTCGTCTCCGCCGAGAAGAGTCCTATATCGGCGTCCTGATTGACGACCTGATTACGCACGGCGTTGACGAGCCTTACAGAATGTTCACCTCGCGCGCCGAACACAGGCTCTCGCTCCGCCACGATACGGCCGACACCCGCCTCTCCCCTTACGGACACGACCTGGGACTGCTGGGCGATTCGGAGTGGGAGCATTTCAACGAGCGTCGGCTGCGGCTGAGCAACTTGCGTAATCTCCTTGAGAGCACGAAGTTTAGCAAGTCTGACAGCGAATACGCGCCGCTGCGCCAGCAAGTCGGAGAATCGCTTGGCGAATCAATCTCTCTGGCGCAACTCTCCCACCGACCCAATGTTACCCCTTCGATCTTGTACGATTGTCTGCCGGCGAGTACCCGTAACAGCTTTAGTCTCGTTGATTTAGAGACGGTTCTCGCCGACCTGCTTTATTCTGGCTACATAGACGCCCAACGCGCCAGTCTGGACAGACTGTACAGCCACGACGCACTGCCGATACCCACAACACTCGATTTCCGCAGCATCAGCGGTCTCTCACACGAGATGGCCGAACGGCTCGAACGCGTGCGCCCCGTCACGTTCGGGGCTGCGCGGCGCATTCCCGGTCTAACGCCCGCCGCCGCTTCCCTGCTGCTCGTCTATTTAAAACTCCGTCGCGCCGCCTAAAAAGCCACCTGATCCGACTGTTTCACGTGTCACATTCCTGGAATGTGACACGTGAAACGCCGTGTAGCCCTCTTTTCCGTATGTGTGTAAGGATAAAGTTCTGGCAAGAGTCTGAGGTTTATGATAAGTTCCGCAGGGTTTAAAGCAGCATGAATCCTGATTGAATAAATGGCCAAAACAATCGCTATCGCCAATCAGAAGGGCGGCGTCGGCAAGACAACAACGGCCGTTAATCTAGCCGCCGCCCTGGCCGCCTCAGAACAGCGCGTCTTATTGGTTGATACAGACCCCCAAGCGAACGCGACCTCCGGCATAGGCATACAGAGAGGCAGTTTCCGCCGGAGTCTGTATCACGTCCTCATACTGGGTGAGCCGATTGATAACGTGGCACAAAATACGGAACTGCCTCTGCTCAAAGTAGTGCCCGCCGACAAGAATTTAATCGGCGCGGAAGTTGAATTGGTAGAAGTCGAGCGCAGGGAGTTTAGACTTCAGGAAGTTTTACAACCCCTACGCGCCGCCTACGACTACATCATCATTGACTGCCCGCCCGCGCTCGGACTGCTGACCCTCAACGCCTTAACGTCCGCCGATTCCCTGCTCGTGCCGATCCAATGTGAATACTACGCTCTTGAAGGCGTGACCGAGTTGTTCGACACACTGGCCCGCATCAGGCGCTCGCTAAATCCCAGCCTGGCAATCGAAGGGCTGTTATTGACGATGTATGACGAGCGAACCAATCTCTCGTCCGCCGTCGCCAACGACTTGAGGGACTTTTACGGTCGCCAGGTGCTTGAAACAGTCATCCCCCGCAACGTGCGCCTGGCGGAAGCGCCGAGTTACGGTAAGCCTATTATTTTGTACGATATACGATCCCGTGGGGCGGAGAGTTATCTTCAGTTAGCGAAGGAGATTATGAGCCATGACCAGAAGAGCGTTGGGTCGGGGCTTGAGCGCGCTGCTGTCGGACAAGCCGACGACCAACACTGAAGAGTTCGTAGAGGTTGACATAGACCTCATAGAGCCTAATCATCTCCAACCGCGAACCCGTTTCGACGAGGCCCAACTGGAGGAGTTGACGCGCTCCATTCAAATCAACGGCATAGTGCAGCCGATCCTCGCGCGCAAGATCGAGGGCGGGCGTTACCAGATCATAGCCGGCGAGCGCCGCTGGCGGGCTGCCCAACGCGCCGGGCTGCAACGCATCCCCGCCGTCATACGTGAGATTCCCGATGAGAAGATGCTGGAGTTGGCGCTGATCGAAAACATTCAACGCCAAGAGTTGAACGCAATCGAGGAGGCTTACGCCTACAAGCGTCTAATCGAGACACTCAATCTGACCCAGGAAGCGGTGGCCCAACGCGTCGGTCGCGACAGGACTTTCATCACGAACTATCTCCGCCTGCTCCGTCTACCCGAAGACATTCAACAGCTCGTTGAAGAAAGTAAAATTTCGATGGGGCACGCCAGGGCGCTGCTTGGCGTTGACGACCCGGACATACAGCGGAGAATCGCTCAAAATATAATTTCGCAGGGTCTATCAGTCCGTGAGACCGAAAAGACAATCAAACGGATTGTCGAAGGAGCAAACGCCACCGCGACCTCGTCCCAATCCGTCAAGGAAGGTGACGCAAATCTGCGCGCCGCCGAAGATAAACTCCGCCGCCGGCTCGGAACTCAGGTTCGCGTTTTACCGAATACAAAAGGGGACGGCGGAAAGATCGAGCTGCACTATTACAACGACGACGATCTGAACAGGCTCTATAACCTACTGGCTAACGTGCAGCAAGTTAATAACCAACAAGCTCAAGATCAAGCTTGAAGTTGGGGTTGATTAACTTGTTGTGGTGGTTAGGTTTAACATCTGTAGGTGAGGCCGGTGCTTGTTGTAACACCTATTGAACCAAAGTTTTTGAGTGAATGATGCGCCGCCCCTCCGCTTCGTATAAACGATTCACAACTATTGCAAGAGCCTCCGGGTAAACGAGGTGTTCCTCGGTTAATATCCGCTCGGCGAGCGTCTCCGGCGTGTCGGTATCCTGCACGGGCACAATGCGTTGCAGGATGATCGGCCCGCCGTCCAGCGTGTCGTCAACGAAGTGGACTGTACACCCGCTCCATTTCACCCCGTACTCGACAGCCTGCTTTTGCGCGTCCAGTCCCGGAAAAGCCGGTAGCAGGCTGGGGTGAATGTTGAGAATGCGACCCCGGTAAGCGGCGACGAAAGCGGGCGAGAGCAGCCGCATGAAACCGGCGAGACAGATCAACTCAACCTCGTGCTCGCGTAGCGCTTCGACGATCTCTTGCTCGTGCTCGGCGCGGGCGCGTCCGCGGCGCTCGACGGCGACAGTCTTCAAGTCGCGCTCGGCCGCGAGGCGCAAGCCGGCGGCTTCGGCACGGTCGCTGAGAACCAGGGCCACTTCCGCGTTCGGCACACGACCCGCGCGTATGGCTTCGGCCAGCGCCACCATGTTCGAGCCGCGCCCGGAGATGAGGATTGCGATTCTCAACTTTGGAGTCTGTGATTCGACGGCCGTTGATCGCAGCGACCGTGAAAGCGGACACGAAGCCGGAGCGCCGCGCCCACTCAAACAAGCTCGACCGCACCCGCGCCGTCAACGACTCGGCCCACCGAGAAGACCTCCGTGCCCTGCGCCAAGACGTGAGCCTTGATAGCTTCGACATCCGACGGGGCGCAAACGACGACCATGCCCACGCCCATGTTGAAGGTGCGGTACATCTCTGTCTCGGACACGCTGCCGAGGCGTTGAAGGAGCGTGAAAATCGGCGGCACGGGCCAAGCGCCGCGCTCGATCTCGACGCCGACGCCTTGCGGCAGGATGCGCGGGATGTTCTCCAACAGCCCGCCGCCCGTGATGTGCGCTAGACCCTTGATCACTTCCAGTTCCAACAAGCCGCCGAGCGCGCCGAGGTAACTGACGTGCGCGGCGAGCAGGGCCGCGCCGACGGTCGTGCCGAGTTCGTCGAGGTAAGTGTCAACCCGGTGGCCGCCGACCTCGAAGAACAGCTTGCGCGCGAGCGAGTAACCGTTGGTGTGCAGCCCCGCCGAAGGCAGCGCGAGCAAGACATCGCCCGGCACGATCCTGCGCCCGTCAATCACCTTCGCGCGATCCACGACGCCGACGATGAAGCCCGCGATGTCATACTCGCCCGCCGCGTAGAAGCCGGGCATCTCGGCCGTCTCGCCGCCCAGGAGCACGCACCCGTTCTCACGACAGCCGCGCGCCACGCCTTCGACGACGCTGGCTATCGTGTCGGGCGCGAGCACGCCCGCCGCGACGTAGTCGAGGAAGAAGAGCGGGCGCGCGCCTTGGACGAGAATGTCGTTGACGCAGTGGTTGACGAGGTCGCGCCCGACCGTGTTGTGCGTGTCCGTGTCGAAGGCGATCTTGAGCTTCGTGCCGACGCCGTCCGCGGAGGCGACCAGCACGGGCGCGCTCAAGTGGGGAAACGCACCGTCGAACATCCCGCCGAAGCTGCCGATCTCGGAGAGCGTGCGCTCGTTGAAGGTGGTGCGGGCGAGGTCTCTGATCCGCGCGACCGCGCGGTTCGCCGCGTCTATGGAGACGCCCGCGTCGCTGTATGTGATCGGTTTATTCATCGTCGGTGACGGCCGGCTATGCTTACGCTAACCGGCGGCCGGCTTGCAGCCCGGCGAGAGTCAGTTGAAGACTCAGCGGCCCGAACGAGACTTTATCGGGGCACGGATGACGAAAGCAACTCTGCCCAATATCTTGAGCGGGAAGTCGGCAGCGAGTCCATTATATTGTGGTTTGAGCCGACGCTGCCAGCCGCGCCGGCTGATCGCGTCACTTGCCGTTGGCGGGTTTCTTCGGCTGCTTGGGCGGCGGGCCGAAGTCGCCGTAGGCGATGAAGCCGGAGCGCTCCGAGTCGTCCTTCTGCCCGGTGCGCCCGGCGTACAGTTGATCGCCGGCCGTCTCTTTGCTCGGTTTGATCTCGTAGCCTTCGCCCTTGGAGATGATGGTCAACTCGCCCTGCAAGTCTGTGCGATAGACTCTAGCGCCGGCGCTGCGCAGGCGTTCGAGCACGGCCTGCGCCGGGTGGCCGTAGCGGTTGAACTCGCCGAGCGAGATGAGTGCGGCCGCGGGTTTCACGCGCCGGACAAACTCGTCGGTCGTGGCGTACTTCGAGCCGTGGTGCGCGACCTTCAGGAGCGTGGCCGCGAGGTTGACGTTGTTGCTGATGAGGCGCTGTTCGGTCTGCGCCTCGGCGTCGCCCGCGAGCAGCATGGAGAAGTCGCCGTAGTCGAGCCGCAGCACGACGGAGTTGGCGTTGGGGACGTTGCCGCCGCCGCGCATCTGCTCTTCGGTGAAGGGCGGCGGGACGGGCGCGAGCGCCGTGAGCAGGACGCCGCCGCCGAGGTCGTAACGCTGACCCGGCGTCGCGGGCGCGAGTTGCGCGCCGCTCTGCTTGGCGGCGTCTTGAAAGTCTCTGTAGGTCTTGGTCGTCGGCAGTTGCGCGGCGGCGCGCGGGCGCGCGGGCGGCTTCTTCGCGGCCGGCTTGCCCTTGCCCTTCGCGGCTTGCGCGGGCGCGGCGGCGCTCTGCTCGGCGTCAGCCGGCGGGACGCCGTTGTCGAGCACGTTGAGCACCTTGACGGCCTTGAGCACGGCGGGCGCGCCGCCGATGTGATCGGGGTGCGGGTGCGTGGCGATGAAGTAGTCGAGTTGCTGCACCTGGTAGCGGCCGAGTGCTTCGAGGACGGACTTGGCGTGCGCCTCGTCGCCCGCGTCCACGAGCGCGGTCTTGCCGCCGGGCGCGCGGATGAGGATGGCGTCGCCCTGGCCCACGTCGAGCACGTGCACCTGCAACTCGCCGCCGGAAGCGGGCGGCAGTTGCGGCCCCTTCGGCCGGTAGAACTTTAAGTAGACGCCGACGGCGACCGCGGCCGCGAGCGCCAGGACGACGAGCAGGCAGCCGCAGCCACGCCTGTTTTGCGCCAACGAAGTCTCCCCCTTGTCGCGTGCAAGATTCTCTTTAAGGCTCGCCGGACGGCACGGGTTCGCGTTCGCGCGCGAACATCGTCTCGGCGGCGCGCGTGATGCGCGTCGGGTAGCGCCCCGTCCAGCAGGCGACGCAGGCGGCGTCGGCGTCCAGCCCGGTCGCGCGCAGCATCCCCGCGAGCGAGAGGTAGCCGAGCGAGTCCGCGCCGATGAAGTCGCGTATCTCCGCGACCGACATCTGGGCCGCGATCAGGTCGGACTTGTTCGGCGTGTCCACGCCGTAGAAGCACGGGCTGATAGTCGGCGGGCAACTGATCCGCAGGTGGACTTCGGTCGCGCCCGCCTCGCGCACCATGCGCACGATCTTCTTCGAGGTCGTGCCGCGCACGATTGAGTCGTCAATGAGGACGACGCGGCGGCCGGCGATCAGGTGGCGCACGGGGTTGAGCTTGATGCGGACGCCGAAGCTGCGGATGGACTGCTGCGGCTCGATGAACGTGCGGTGGACGTAATGGTTGCGCACTAAGCCTTGCCGATAACTGATGCCGCTCTGCGCCGCGTAGCCGATGGCCGCGGCGACGCCGGAGTCGGGCACGGGCACGACGATGTCCGCTTCGGCCGGCTGCTCGCGGGCCAGCTCCTTGCCCATCTTGTGGCGCGACTCGTTGACCGAGTGGCCGTAGATGAGCGAGTCGGGGCGCGCGAAGTAAACGTGCTCGAAGATGCACATCGCGTGCGGGCGCGCGGGCAGCGGGTGCGACGAGTGCAAGCCCCGTGCGTCGATCACGATCATCTCGCCCGGCTCCACGTCGCGCACGTAGCGCGCGTCGATCAAGTCGAACGCACAAGTCTCTGAAGCGACGACCCAGGCGTCGCCCAGGCGGCCCAGGGCGAGCGGGCGGAAGCCGCGCGGGTCGCGGATGGCGATGAGCGCGGCGGGCGTCAGGAAGAGCATCGAGAACGCGCCTTCGGTTTCGCGCAGGACTTCGGGGATGGCCTCGATGATGTCCGGGGCGTGCGAGCGCGCGATGCCGTGCAGGACGACTTCCGTGTCCGAGGTCGAAGAGAAGATCGCGCCCTCGCGTTCGAGCCGCTTGCGCTCTTCGGAGGCGAACGGCAGGTTGCCGTTGTGGCAGACGGCGACCTGGCCGTGCTGGCAGGCGACGAGGAAGGGCTGCGCCTCGCGGATCGAGACCTCGCCCGCGGTCGAGTAGCGCACGTGGCCGATGGCGCTCGCGCCGGGCAGGCGGTTCAGACGCTCGGCGTCGAACACGTCGGGCACGAGACCCATGGCGCGCTCCGAACGCAGCTCGCGCCCGTCCGAGGCGACGATGCCGCACGACTCCTGCCCGCGGTGTTGCAAGGCGTAGAGACCGAGGTAGGTGAGCCGCGCCGCCTCGCCGTGCCCGAAGACGCCGAAGACGCCGCACTCGTCGCGGAACTTGTCTGCCGGAAACCTGTTCAAAACGTCGCCACCCGCTCGCCCCGTTCGACCTGCACGCGAAAGCTTATTGTAGCACCAAGCCGCCCGCAAGTGTGTCGGCTGAGACGAACATGAAGGACAACGAAAAGAGTCGAACCACGAAGCCACGCGAGGTAACGCGGACGCACGAAGTAACACGAACGCGCCTCTTTTGTTATGATGCAGACCCGCCACGGCCGGGAGAAGGGAGGCGCGTTGATGGAGGTTAAAGTTTACGGCGCGGACTGGTGCGAAGACACGCGGCACACAATCGAGCACTTGCGCGGGTTGGGCGTGGCCTTCAAGTACGTCAACATCGAAGAGGACGAGCAGGCGCGCGAGTGGGTCAGAAGTCACAACGACGGCAAGGAGCGCAAGCCGACGCTCGACCTCGCCGGCCAGGTGCTCTCGACGCCCACCGACCGCGAGCTTGACTGCGCGCTGCGCGAAAAGGGCTTCATGGCGTGAGGAGGCTTTAACATGAAACGACTCGGCCAGATCGGCGCGCTCTGCGCCGCCGGGCTGCTGTGGGCCTACGGCTGGGCGCACGCCGCGCAGACGAAGGGCGCGGGCGCGGACGCCGCCACCCTCTTCGCTAAGCACTGCGCCACCTGTCACGGCAAGGACGGGCGCGCTAAAACTATGAAATCCAAGTTACGATATCACGCGCGCGATCTAACCGATGCGGCGTGGCAATCCGAAGTGAGTGACGAGCGGCTCTTCAACTCAATCAGTGCCGGTCGCGGCAAGATGCCCGCCTTCGGCAAGAAGCTCCCCAAGGAACAGATCGACGCGCTCGTCGCACACGTCCGCGGGCTGAAGAAGTAGCGGCTTAAGTAACGGCGCGCGGGTTTGTCGGCGGCCGGCGCGCGGTGTTAACTTGGCCGCGCGAGCTGAAGAGTCGTCGCCCCCTCTTGTAGACGTTTGAGCAAGCCTGAGACAAAGCGGAATCTGCTGGCGGCCGCGCTGCGCCTCGGTCTGCTGCTGGCGCTCGGCTACGCGGGCTGGCGCATCTACCAACGCCTGCCCGCGGGCGACGCGGGCGACGCCGCCGGCGCGCCCCCCACGACCCTGCGCCTCATCCTGCGCCGCGCCGTGGACGACGGCGCGCTCGGCGCGGACATAGACGTGCAGCTCTACTCGGTAGACCTGGCGGCGGTGCAACGCGAGTTCGCGTCGGAGCGCCGCCCCGGCGTCCGCTACCACGACTTCCTCGCGCGCCGTATGCAAGGCCGCCCGCCCGTCACCACGCGCCTCGACGCCGCGGGCCAAGCGACCGTCTCCGTCGCGCCCGGCCGCTGGTGGGTACACGCCACGCTCAACGGCGCGGAAGAGATCACCTGGCGCTTGCCCGTCAACGTCGCCGGCCGCGAACAGACCGTCGAACTCACGCCCGAAAACGCCTACACGCGCACAAAAAGCTTTTAGTTGTTAGATGTCAGATGTCAGATGTCAGTCAAAAAGGAAGCATCAAGTCGCACCGCGATCTGATAGTGTGGCAGCGGGCGATGGATTTGGTCGTAGCCGCTTATCATGTCAGTAAGACCTTTCCGCGAGAAGAAGCCTATGGCCTGACAAGCCAACTACGTCGGGCCGCCATCTCAATTCCGGCGAACATCGCCGAGGGACAAGGCCGTCGGTTGACGAAAGAATTTCAACAATTCCTCGCGCACGCAAGAGGCTCGCTATTAGAACTAGATACACATTTAGAACTGGCATTGCGCTTAAGCTACTTAAACATAGAACAGCATACGGCGCTCCATGCGAGAGTCGCTGAAGTAGGGCGCTTGCTCAATGGCCTCATGCGCTCGTTAGACACCGACGCGCACTAGACACTGACATCTAACATCTGACATCTAACATCTGTTTTTGATGAAAGCGTTACGATACGAGCAAGGGCGGTTGCGTGTGGCGGATGTGGCCGCACCTTCGGCGGTGGGCGAGGCGTTGGTGCGTGTGACGCGGTCGGGTGTGTGCAACACCGACCTTGAGATCGTGCGCGGGTACGCGGGCTTCGAGGGCACGCTGGGGCACGAGTTCGTCGGCGTGTGCGAGCGCTCGCCATACCCGGCGATGGAGGGCCGGCGCGTGGTCGGCGAGATCAACGCGGGCTGCGGCGTGTGTGTGTTGTGCCGCGCGGGCGATGCGCGCCACTGTCCGCAACGCACCGTGCTCGGCATCGTCGGGCGCGACGGCGCGCACGCCGAATACCTGCGGCTGCCCGCCGTCAACCTGCTGCCCGTGCCCGACGAAGTATCGGACGAGTGCGCCGTCTTCACCGAGCCGCTCGCCGCCGCCTGCGGCATACTCGAACGCACGCAGATCACGACGGCGACACGCGTCGCCGTCGTCGGCGACGGCAAGCTGGGGCTGCTGTGCGCGCAGGCGCTCAAGGCGCTCACGGGCGCGCACGTCCTGCTCGTCGGCCGGCACGAATGCAAACTCGCCATCGCGCGCCGCCGCGACATCGAGACAGTCCTGGTTGATGAACTGAAGGACGCGGCGGCGCGCACGTTTGATACGGTCGTCGAAGCGTCGGGCGCGGCGGCGGGGTTCGAGTTGGCGTTGCGGCTGGTGCGCCCGCGCGGCGTGGTCGTGCTCAAGTCCACGTTCCACGGCGCGACGGAGTTTCAGGCGGCGCGCGTCGTCGTGGACGAGGTCAGCCTCGTCGGCTCGCGCTGCGGGCGCTTCCAGCCAGCGCTCGAACTGCTGCGCGCCGACGCCGTGGACGTGGCGAGCCTCATCACGGAAGAGTACCCGCTCGCGGAGGGCTTGCGCGCCATGGAGCGCGCCGCCGCGCCGGGCGTGCTCAAAGTCTTACTCAGACCTTAAACGACGAGTTAAAAAGCGGGCGGCTTGCGCACCACATATGAAGCTGCGGGACTCTCTGTGAAAACGCTCAAAGCACAAACTAAACTTCTATTCGTCGTTGCCGTCGTGTCGGTTTGCGGCCTGGCTTCGCGGCCGGCCACCGCCCAAGCGCCGCGCCCCGTGCCCGTCGTGCTCGAAGTCCCTTTCGCCCCGATCCCCGTCAAGGCGGCGGATAAAATCAACCTGGCGTACGAAGTCCATCTAGAAACAGTCTCATAAATACCTCGTCGTGCTACGCTCAGGCATGGCGAACCGACGAGGCGAAGAACTAACTGATGAGCAATGGGCGGTTATCGAACCGCTTATCCCCGAGCCGCCCCGCCGCGAAGACGGCAGGGGCC
>DASVPY010000113.1:0-41532 GCA_036389395.1 Pyrinomonadaceae bacterium | reverse complement strand
GCGCGAGAGGATGACGTTGTAGATGGGGCGCGAGTCCACCAAGACCTTGCCCGCGCGGTCGAAGATCGTGCCGCGCTGGGCCGGGATGGGCAGGAGGCGCACGCGCTGGTTCTCGGCCCGCTCGGCGTAGTACGCGCCGTTAGCGACTTGCAAGTAGTAGAGCCGCACGCCGAGCACAACGAGCAGCGCCAGCACGAGCAACTGTAGCGCGCGCAGCCGCGCCCGCAGGTTCTGCGAAGCATCTTCAAGGCGCATGAGAAACCTCGAAGTCAGGAGCCAGAAGCCAGAAGCCAGGAGTCAGAATAAAGCTAGGAGCCAGGAGTCAGGAGCCGGAAGTCGGAAGCGAGAGACCGGAAGCTGAGAAGGCAGAAACAAACAGGCGGCAGTTGCTGAACGCGCCGGCCGTCTTTCATTCCGGCTGCTGGCTTCTGTCTCCTGACTCCTGCCCTTCCTCACCGCCTCATCAGGCTGCTGCGGCGGGCGGCGCGGCGGCGGAAGGCGAACTGCCGGCGCATCCGCGCGCGCTCGCTGAAAAAGATGTCGAGCAGGTAGAACATGAACGTGCCGACGACCGTCGTCCAGATCAGTTTGTAAGCGACGGTCTCGACGAAGGGCACTTGCGGGCGCTGGCCCAGGAGTTGGTGCAGCAGGAAGTAGACGACGGCGTCGAGCGCCGCCGCGCCCGCGATGACGGGGATGCGCGCCAGCGGGTGGTCGAGCATGACGCGCGTGACGAGCGCCGCGATCAGGTAGGCGACGAGCGTCTTGGTGAAGCCGTTCGCGCCCAGCAGCCCGCCGCTGAACACGTCGGTCAGCAGCCCCGCCGCGCAGCCCACGAACAGCGCCAGCACCACGTCGCGCCGCAGCGCGAAGTAGGTCACGACGATGAGCGGCAGGTCAATGTAGACCAGCCCCCGCCAGTAGAGCCGGAGCGTCGTCTGCAACAGCACCGCCAGCGCGACACAAACGGCGATCTTCAGCTTCATCGAGATATTTTAGATTTTAGATTTGCGATTTTTGATTTCCGCTCAGTGTTCGAGGCTCAACTTACAGGAGCCAGCCCAAATCGCAAATCAAAAATCGCAAATCTAAAATTCACTTCTTCCCTTTGTCCATGTTCGGCAGCGTGTCGGTCGGGGCGGTGCGGGGGGGCGGGTGGTAGAGGAGCACGGCGACCTCTTCCAAGGCGTTGAGGCGCGCGCTCGGCTTGACCTTGATCTCGTGCGGCTGCGTGGCCGAGCCTTCCTTGAACTCGACCACCTCGCCGACGCTCAAGCCCGGCGGGTAGATGCCGTCCTGCCCCGTCGTCAACACGTAATCGCCCAGCTTGACCGGCTCCAAGCCCGACACGTAGCGCATCTCCAACAGCCCGTTGCGCCCCAAACCCCGCACCGCGCCCAGCGCGCTCGACGCGCCCAACTGCCCCACGACCCCGCCGGCGGCCGCCCGCTCGTCCGTCAACAACAAGACCTGCGCCGTCCAAGGGCTGACGCCGATGACGCGGCCGACGACGCCGTCGGGCGTCGCCACCGGCATGTTGAGCGCGACGCCCGAAGTCGTGCCGCGGTTGACGAGCACGGTGTTCCACCACTCGGACGGGTCGCGCGCGATGATGCGCGCCGGCACGCTCTGGTACTGGCTGTCGTTCTTGAAGTCGAGCAGCTTTTTGAGCCGCTCGTTCTCGTCGCGCGCGGCGCGCGCCTCGCGCAGCTCGGTCTCGGCTTCGGCCAGGCGGCGGCGCAGCTCCTCGTTCTCGCCCGACGCGCGGCGCAGCTCGCCCAGCCGCCGCACCCCGCCCGAGAGCGTCCCGCTCAGGCCCGACGTGATGCTCTGCACGGGCGCGGCCACGGCCGCGACCCAGACCTCCACGACCAGCGGGCCCGACTTGTCGCCGCCCTGGTGCGCGCTCACAGACATCAAGGCGAAGTTGAGCACCAGCAGCCCGACGAGCCACAGCGGGGCGCGCTGCCTGATCTCGCGCTGCGTCCGCATGACCATAAGAGCAGAAGTCAGGAGTCAGGAGTCAGGAGCCAGAAGAAGAAAGCCGGATGTGTCTTGACAATCTGGCTTCTGACTCCTCGCTCCCGACTCCTGTTTTTTACGTTGTACTCGTCAAGGTGTTGTCCCACTTGACGCGCTTCAGGAGGTTGAAGTCGGAGAGCATTTTGCCCGCGCCGAGGACGACCGAAGAGAGGGGGTCTTCGGCGACCGACACGGGCAAGCCCGTCTCAATCGAGATGCGCTTGTCGAGGTTCTTGAGCAGAGCGCCGCCGCCCGTGAGCACGATGCCGCGCTCGACGATGTCGGCCGAGAGTTCCGGCGGCGTGCGCTCTAAGGCGACGCGCACGGCGTTGACGATGGTCGAGACCGAGTCGGCCAGCGCCTCGCGCACCTCGTCGTCGGTGATCGTGATGGTCTTGGGGATGCCTTCGATCAGGTTGCGCCCGCGCACGTCCATCGAGAGCGGCTCGTCTAAGGGGAACGCCGAGCCGAGTTCGATCTTGATGGCCTCGGCCGTGCGCTCGCCGATGAGCAGGTTGTACTTGCGCTTGATGAACTGCGTGATCGCCTCGTCCATCTCGTTGCCGGCGACGCGCACGGCGCGCGAGTAGACGATGCCGGACAGGCTGATGACGGCGATGTCGGTCGTGCCGCCGCCGATGTCCACGATCATGTTGCCGTGCGGCTCGGTGATGGGCAGGCCCGCGCCGATGGCCGCGGCCATCGCCTCTTCGACGAGGTAGACCTCGGAGGCTTTAGCGCGGTACGCCGAGTCTTCGACGGCGCGGCGCTCGACCTGCGTGATCTCGCTGGGGATGCCGATGACGACGCGGGGCGAGACCCACTGTTTGCCGTTGTGCGCCTTGCGGATGAAGTGCTGAAGCATCTTCTCCGTGACCTCGAAGTTGGCGATCACGCCGTCCTTCATCGGGCGGATGGCGACGATGTTGCCGGGCGTGCGCCCCAGCATCTCCTTCGCCTCCTTGCCCACGGCCTCGGGCTGGTTCGTGACTTTGTTGATGGCGACGATAGACGGCTCAGAGACGACGATGCCGCGCCCCTTCGCGTAGACGAGCGTGTTGGCCGTGCCCAGATCAATCGCCAGATCGCTGGAAAACAGGCTGAAGAGTGATTTAAAGGCCATTCGGGTGCTTTCTGCCGTGCCGGTACAGTGTCGAAAACAGGCTCACGTTACACGTCGGCCGAGGGCTGCTTGACCGCTCCTGCGAGTTGTCCGGGGAGACCAGACGGGCCGGCGGCGAACCCCGACGCGACGCTAACAGCACAAGATACAACGAAACGGGGAAAGTCTAAAGCGCAGAACCCGCCGGTGCGGCAGAGCGGGCACTGAATTTTAAGATATTTTCGTTGCGCCGGGCGGGCGGGGTCAGCACCCGCGCCAAGTGAACAGGAACAAGACGAACAGGAAGACGCCCAAGCCGCCGAGGGCGAGCAGGAGCACCAACCCGCCGGCCGAGGTCAGCGAGACCACGCGCCAGAAGTCGGAACGGGCCGCGCGCCGCCGCGTCGTGAGCCAGCCCGCGAGCGCCACGGCGCACAGGTTGAAGTAGATGACGAGGAAGGTTTCGGACGACACGCTAGCGACTTCCGTTTAGTTCTTCACGCTTCGCCGTTAGCGTTACTTACGCGGGCGGCTTCAGTTAGGTTCGTGCGCCCGCGCCGTCGCGCCCGTCGGCGAGGCGGACGCAGTTCTTGCGCGCGGCCTTGGCTTCGTACATGGCGGCGTCGGCGGCGGCGAGGATTTGCTGCGGCGACTGCGCGTGGGCGGGGAAAGAGGCGAGGCCGAAGCTGGCGGTCAGGCGCAGGCGCAGGCGGCGGCCGCCCGTGAAGGCGTAGCACTCGATCTTCTCGCGGATGCGCTCGGCGACGAGCAGCGCCTGCTCCGCGTTCGTTTCGGGCAGCACGACGACGAACTCGTCGCCGCCGTAACGCACGACCACGTCCGTGTCGCGCACGCCCGTCAGGATCACGGTCGCCAACTCCATCAGGACGTGCGAGCCGACGAGGTGGCCGTGCCGGTCGTTGACCTCTTTGAAGTCGTCGAGGTCGAGGAAGAGCGCGGTGACGGCCGAGCCGTAGCGGCGCGCGCGGCGAATCTCCGAGGTCAGATACTGGCGCAGGAAGCGCGCGTTGTGGAGCTTGGTCAGATCGTCTGTGAGCGAGAGGCGTTCGGCTTCGGCGATGCGGGCGGAGTTGGCGAGCGCGGCGGCGAGCGGCGCGGCCAGGGCGGCGAGCAGCGCCGTCTCGCGCTCGTCGAACGGGCGTGCGGCGGCGCGCGCGGCCTCGACGACGCCGAGCACGCGCCCGCCGTGGGCGAGCGGCAAGGCGAGCACGCAAGCCCCGTCCTCGCGCGCGCCGACCGGCTCGTTGGCGGCGTGGGCGGCGCGGGCGGCGCGCGACTCGCTGCCCGTCAGCGCGAGCAGCGGATCGCCGCCCGTCAGCGTGCGCCGCCAGTCGGACGCCTGCGCGTCGCTGCCTTGCGACAACTGTCCGCGCAACGCCAGCGGCTCGAACGTGATGGTCTGCGCGCCGCGCGCCGCGCCGCTCTCCGCGCCGCGCGTCTCTTCGGTCAGGTAGAGCACCCAGCGGTCGGCGCGCACGAGCGGGGCGAGACCGGCGAGCGCGGTCTGCGCGGCGGCGCGCTGGTCGGCGACGAAGTGGAGCGCGGCCACGGCCTGGAAGGTCGCGCGCAGTTGGTCTGCGCGTAAGTCTGTCGGGAGTGCGAGGCTGGCGGGCGGCTCCGACTCGATGACGCTGCTGTGCGCGGTCGGCTGCTCCGCGGTCGCGCCGCTGTCTTCCAGTTCGCGCAACAGCGCGGGCACTTGCGCCGGCTCGTCCGCGACCGCCGCGAAGCCGAGCCGCTGCAAGGCGGCGGCGTCGAGGCGTGGTGCGGGCGCGCGCGCGGGCGATGGCGCGGGCCGGCGGCAGGCCACGAGCAGCGCGCCGGGCCAAGTTTCGGCGGCGTGCGCCGCGGCCGCGTGCAGCAGCGCGGCGTCAGCGCCGTCCACGACTTCGAGCAGGACGAAGAGCGGCGCGTCGTCATCGCGCGGCTCGCAGCCGGGCGCGAGCGTGGCGCGCACGCCCGCCGCCGACAGCAGCGCCAGCAGCGCCGCCGCGGGCGCGTCCTGTTCGGCCGTCATGAGGACAACTTGCATGAGTTTGCAGCGCCGAGCGCCGGACGGTAACTGCCTTCAGGACTTGCCGGGCGTAAAGGGCAGCGGCGTGCGCGTGCGGTTGCCGCGCTGGTCTTCGATCTCCGCGTACAACTCGCGCGTGCCGCCGGGCACGGAAATCTGTAACTGGAACGTGCCGTCGCGCTCGGCGACGGTGTTGCGCCCGCCGATGCTGACGCTGTTGCCCGCCTGCGTCCGCCCGCGCACGATGTAGATGCTGCCCGCGAGGTACTCGAACGTGACGCCGGAGACCGAGACGCCTTCGCCGTCGCGCCCGCCCGGCGTGACGCTGAACTTCTGCGCCTCCGTCCACTCGCTCGTCTGCCCCGACTGCGCGACGGCGCGCACGCGCCAGAAGTAGATGCCGGGGCGCAGGTCGCCGACGCTGAACTCGGTGGCCTCAAGCTGGTCGCGCTCGATCACTTTGCCGGCGGCGACGAAGAAGGGCGAGGTCGCCACCTCGACGCGGTAGTGCGCGGGCGCGCCCGTCGTGGGGCGCTGCCAGCGCAGGTTGACCGAGGCCGCGCCGCCCGCGCCGGCCGGAATCTTCTCCAGGTCGCGCGGCTGCGCGGGCGCGGGCATCGCCAGCAGCCGCTCGCGGCTCTTGACCGCGCCCGACTGGTTGAAGGCCACGTACTCGCCGCCCTGCAAGGTCGCGTGCTCGCCGCCGCGCGTGGTCGTGTCCACCGCGCCGCTGGCGACGCGTATGTCTTCCGTGTTGTCCTCGCGCACGCCGAAGCTCGCGCCCGTCTGGGCCGCGAGGTTGTTGCGCGTCAGCGGCGTCTCGACGATGTTGCGCGAGCCTTCGGTCTGCTGCTCGGTGCGGACGTTGACCAAGCCGCGCGCGACGGCGACGCGGACGTTCGTGCGGTTGCCCTCGGCGCTCGTGTTGTCGCGGATGGTGACGACGCTGTTGGGGCGCACGAGCAGGGTCGAGCCGTCGGCGAGCAGGATGCGCGCGCGGCCGTCGGCCTGCGTCTGCACCACGTCGCCGGGGTAGAGCTGCGTGTCGCCGCGGGCGAGGAGCGTCTCGCGCGTCTGCGCGCGGACGACGCGCACGTCGCCGTCGAAGGAGACGAAGCGCGCGCCCGCCGGCACGCGCGCGTCGGCCGCGATGCGCTTGAGCGGGTTGCCGTAGACCCAGACGTAGAGGCCCGCGCCGCCCGCGCACAGCAGCAGGACGAGGGCCGTGACGAGCTTGTAGATGCTGCGCTTCGAGACGATCCACCACTCAACGTCGAAGTGCTGTTGTTTGAGAGCCATGGTTTCGCGGGCGGCTGCGGCCGACACCTCGCGCCGCGCGCGCGGGCGCAGGCAGGGTGCGACGACAGTTGGGCATGAATACGTTTGGGTGAAGAGGCTTGCGTGCCCTTAACGGGCGGCACGACGGACGGGGCAAAACCGAGGCGGGCGGCGCGGCCACGACCGCCCACAAGCAACTTAGCACAGCGCCGCGCCGCGGTTCAAGAACTAAAAAAAGGGCTGAGGGATGAGGGCTGAGGGCTGAAAGAGTGGCTCTTGGTTAGCAGTTAATTGTGCTTTGTGCCCGCGCGCCAAAGCCGGGTCTGCGCCGCGGCGGTAAGGGCGGGGAACAAAGAACTACTAACTACTAAAAGTTTTCTTTCATCCCTCATCCCTCATCCCTACTTCTATGGTCGGCTCTTCCGCGCCGAGGCGGCCTTGATCGTCGTCGTGAGGCGAGTTGAAGCCTTCGGGCAGTTGCACTTCGATCTGTTCTTTGGCCGGCCAGATGAGCGAGGCGGCGACCGAGGCGAGCAGCACGGCGGCGACGACGGCGAGCGCGGCGACCGGCGGCAGCTTCACGTGTACGATCTCGGCCAGCATCTTCAGCCCGATGAAGGTGAGCACGGCGGCGAGGCCCGTCTTCAGGTAGTGGAACTTCTCGATCACGCCCGCGAGCAGGAAGTAGAAGGAGCGCAAGCCCAGGATGGCGAAGACGTTCGACGTGTAGACGATGAACGGGTTGGTCGTGACGGCGAAGATGGCGGGGATCGAGTCCACGGCGAAGATCAGGTCTGAGACCTCGACCGTGATGAGCACGAGCAGCAGCAGCGTGCCCATCGGCCGCCCGCCCGCGCGCGTGAAGAAGTGCTTGCCCTCGTAGTGGCGCGTGATCGGCACGAAGCGCGTGACGAAGTGCACGATGCGCCCCTGCTCCGGGTTCGCGTCCTCCTCGTCCTGGCGGAACATCTGGATGCCGGTGTAGACGAGGAACGCGCCGAAGACGTAGATGACGAAGTGGAAGCGCTGGATGAGGTACGCGCCCGCGCCGATCATGACGCCGCGCATGACGAGCGCGCCGAGGATGCCCCAGTAGAGCACGCGGTGCTGGTACTTCGCCGGCACTTTGAAGTAGGCGAAGATGAGCAGGAAGACGAACAGGTTATCTACCGACAGCGACAGCTCGATGATGTAGCCGGTGAGGTAGGTGACGACGGCGTCGAGGCCGGCGGCGCGCCCGCCGCCCGCCAGCTCGCTGTAGCGCCAGTAGACGACGCCGGAGAACAGCAGCGCGAGCGCGATCCAGACGGCGCTCCAGCCGATTGCCTGGCGATAGGTGACGACGTGCGCCTTGCGATTGAACAGGCCCAGATCGACCGCCAGCATGAGCAGGATGAAGAGCGTAAACCCCACCCACAGCCAGACTGTTGTCCCCATGCCGCTAGATATAGCACCCGCGCGCGGGCCGGGCAAACATAACGTTGACATTCAGCCTACACGGGCGTATACAGCAGCCAGCGCAAGTACCCATTGACCGGACTCCTCAACGAGTACCGTTGCGTCCCTGATGTCCGCCGAAATAAAGGAAGCCCCTCATGAAACTCACCGCCACTCTTGTAAGTTCCATCCTTCTGCTCGCCGTCCTGCCGGGCGTCTGCTCAAGCGGCCTGAGCCGCGCGCAGACGCATGACCACGCGGCGCAGGCGACGGCGGGCGACCTCGCCGACGGGATTACGAACCCCTCCGGGGTATCCGACTCGGTGGCTTATGACATCTTTCTCCGGTCGTTCACTTTTCGCCCGGAAGAGAGCGCATACGCGGCCGGCTGGCTGCGCGCGTTAGCAAATGAGATGGGGCTTTCGGCCACTGAGGCTGACGCCCTGCGGCGGGCCGCGGCCGAGTATGACCAACTCGCGAGTGTCCTGGACGAGCGAGCGGCGCGGATTAGTGACAGGCGTCTGCCGAATCTGACGATGCAAGACGCCGCCGAGTTGGCCGAGTTGCAACGACGAAAGGAAGCGCTCGTCGCGTCATTCGTGGCGAGCTTCCCCGACCGCTTAGGGCAGCGCCTGGCCGGCTTGAGCCAAAGTTACGTCGAGCGCCGCGTCAAGCCCAGGGTGCGGAACTTCCAGCCGCAGACCACGCCGCAACTCTCGCAGCACAAGCCCGTGCGGTTCATGACGACCGGCCTCTCCCCGGCGCAGACCTACAACGGCGTGGGCATGAACGGCTACGGGCATCTGTACATCTCTAGCTGGCAGGACGCCGCCGCGAACAGCGTGTGCGGGCGCGGCTTAGTGACCGAAGATTACAATATGTACGGGCACACGTGGTCGGTTCAGGCGCGGGTCTATAACCCGGAAGGCACGCGCTCGCAGGCCAGTCTGGTTGAATTCTACCGGGCCACGACGAGCAGCACGACTGGGCTGCCGATCCTCGACGAGTTCGGCGGGTTTAGCGTAGAGGTCACGATCAAAGAACGCTGCCCCTACGTGCTCGGCCTGCTCGCCCTCGGCATCTTCATCGGCGACGAGTTCTTCGCCCTTCCTACTGAACTTAAGGTGGTTTACATAAAGGCGTTCTTTCAAGAGGGGAACGACCCGGAAGCCCCTGAATCTTCAGCCCTAGCCTCCTCGGACTTTGACGGCGTCAGGACTACATTGAATGTTAAAACGAGGTTGGGGCCGGATACCTGTACCGGGCATGATGCGTTCATCCTTCAGGCGTCCTTTCAGCCGCCCCCGTCCACGGCGTCTGTGTGTGGTTCCACCAGCACATGCCGAGTTGCGGTCAGCAGGAACAGCAACTTCGATATAAGCCCAAATCCTGTGAACGGCTTCACGTCGCGCTTCTACACGGACTTCGTCTCACGCGCCGATTTCGTCGCCGTCCGGCTGAAGAAGCGGGCCGATGTGACGGGGGCCATCTCGGGCACGCTGATCATCACCGTGAATGGGAGCTTTCAAAGCGGCGATTCATTTACCGGGCCAGGATTCGTTAAGCTAGTTTGTCAGTGAGTGAGCGGGAGGAGTCATGCGGCGCAATATCTATAATTTAACCTTGGTTCTACTTATGTCCTGTATTACTTGGCCGGCACAGGGCGTAGGCCAGGAAAAGAGGCAGTATGTAGTTGTGCCAGCCGAGCGTGCCTTGCCGGCTATTGCTGCCCAGCCGGGCTGTCCTATACAGTTCGAGGACGTAAAGCTCATCGTGTATGTGGATGGTAAAGGAGGTGGGGGGCCTTCGTTCCGGCTGCGCAATCGCAGCACGAAGCCGATCCGTTCTGTAAGCTTCGCGTGGATAAGGACTGACGGCGGCTATTTCTTAAGTGCATGGCCGCGCGCTAATACCAGCACATTGGTCATGCCCGATCAATTGGTGCCGCTGAATGAGACGGGGGAGCAGGAAGAAGCCGTACCTTTGACGGACGACTTGGCGGAAAAGTTCGACCTGCGTGGGCCGATGCAGAGGATCGAAATCTTCATGGTCGTCAGGGTCGTGTTTTCGGACGGCACGACATACAATGCGGAGCCGCTAGCCAAGGCCCTACGCGCTCACGCCGCGAATCTCGGCGGCTATGATGACGATCCGCAATAGTTTGCCCGCCGGTTTGCTCCCGCTGGAGAGACACCGCCCGGCTGAAGAAGCGTGCCGATGTGACCGGCCCAATATCGGGACCGCTGCTCATCACCGTTAACGGGACTTATCAGAGCGGCGATTCATTCCCTGGGCCTGGGTTCGTCAAGCTCGTCTGCCAGTGAGTAAAAGGAGGAGTCATGGGGCCTAAAATCTGTACGTTGGCTCTCAGCCTACTTGTAATCTGTGCCATCGGCACTGGTCAGAACGGGGCGCAGGAGAAGAGGCAGTACGTGGTTGCGCCAACGGAGTGGGAGTTGCCGGTCATTGCGGTGCAGCCGGGCTGTCCCATACAGTTTGAAGATGTAAAAGTTATCTCATATGTGGATGGCAAGGGCGGCGGCGGGCCTTCTTTTCGGATGCGCAACCGCGGCACGAAGCCGATCCGCAAGTTGCAGTATGCGTGGGTCGGAGTTGAGGGGGGCTATTCTTCAGGCTTGTGGCCGCACGAAATTACCAGCGCATTGGTCATGCCCGGTCAATTAGTGCCACGGTACGACACCGGGGAGGAGGAAGAGGCTGTGCCTCTAACGGACGAGATCGCCAAGAAAACGAGCCTCCGCGGGCCGATGCAGGCCGTCTGCATCCTGATGGTGGTTAAAGTTGAGTTCGCCGACGGCACGACATACAACGCGGAGCCGCTGGCCAAAGCTCTACACGCCTACACCTCGAATCTCGGCGGCTATGACGACCCACAATAGTTTGCCCGCCAAATGTCCGCGCAGGAGAGACGCCGTCCGGCTGAAGAAGCGCGCCAATGTGACTGGCCCCATATCCGGCACGCTGCTCATCACCGTGAACGGGAGCTTTCAGAGCGGCGAGTCATTTCCTGGGATGGGATTCGTAAAGCTCGCCTGTGAGTAAGCGAGGGAGGCGTTATGCTACGCAACGTCAGTTCATTAGCTCTGATACTAACTGTAGTGAGTACCCTCACTGCCCAGCCGGGTGGGGGGCAAAAGAAAAAGTATGTGCTCGTCCCGGCCGAACAGACTTTGGCAGTAATAGCTGTCCAGCCAGGTTGCCCCGTGCAGTTCGAGGACGTGAAAACCATCCGTTACCTGGACGGCGGAGGCACAACCGTCTTCCGCCTACGCAATCGTAGTACAAAGGCGATCCGCAGTGTGCGTTTTGCATGGCTGGGAGTTGAGGGCACTTATGCTTTAAGCGCATGGCCGCGTGCATTCGGCAGCCCCTTGCTTATGCCTGGTCAGTTGGAACCGGGGGATGACATAGACGAGCAGGAGGAAGCTGTGCCGTTGACGGATAAGCTCGCCGAACAACTCGGGCTCCGCGGGCCGATGAAGGGCATTACTATCTTAATGGTGGTTAAGGTTGAATTCGCCGACGGCTCTACGTACAACGCCGAACCGTCGTTCCAGGCTCTGCGCGCCTACGGCGCGAAACTCGGCGGCTTTGAGGAGGACGAGATTCCGTAACAACGCACACGTTTGATGTGCTTGCAGAAGCGCCGCCGCCCGGCCGTCCTCGCTGACGGCCGGGCGGCGGCATTTAATCATGTGGGTTTAATTGCGTTGCGCCTCGGTTGCGACCGCGCCCGACCGTCCGCTACAATCCGTCGCTTGCGAGACGGGCGGCGGGCGCGGCTGTGGGCCGCCGGCCAGTTTGCGCGCCCCGAACCCCAAGCGCACAACCGCTTTTTTGTTTGAGAGAAGGTTTACCGTATGCTGAAACAGTTTAACCGCATGAAATCGGCGCACAAGTACGTGCTGCTGTTCTTCGCCGGGCTGATGGGTCTCAGCCTCGTCCTCTTCTACGCGCCGGGGCGCAACCTCGCCGGCGCGGCCCCCACCAGCACAGAGGCCGTCGCCAGCGTCAACGGCGACGAGATCACGGTCGGCGACCTGACCCGCCTCAAAGAGACCTACTCGCAGTTCGGCATGAACATGGCGCAGCTCGGCGGCGACAAGCGTTTCCTCGACGGGCTGATCCGTGACCGCATCACCGTGCAGGAGGCCCGGCGCTTGGGCCTGACCGCCTCGGACGCCGAGGTCGCCGCCAAGGTGCGCGAGCAGTTCCCCGCCGCGGCGGCCGGCAGCGGCGAGGGCTTCGACCGCTACAAGGACGTGGTGACGACGCGCTTCGGCAGCGTCGAGCGGTTCGAGCAGACCTTGCGCGACTCCATCGCCGCCGCCAAGCTGCGCGCCTTCGTGACCGCGGGCGTGACCGCCACCGAGCAGGAGATCAAAGACGACTACCAGCGCAAGAACACGACCTTCGACATCACCTACGTGGCGGTCGCCGCCGACAAGCTGGCCGCGAAGCTCCAGCCCTCCGACGAAGAGCTACAGAAGTATTACGACGAGCACAAGACCAACTTCCGCTACCTCGAACCGCAGAAGAAGGTGCGCTACCTGTTCGTCGATCAGGCGAAGGCCGGCGAGCGGCTCAACATCTCGGACGAAGACCTGCGCGCCGAGTACAACGGCCTGCCCGAAGAGCACAAGCAGGCCGGCGTCCGCGTCCAGCAGATCGTCCTGAAGGTGGCGACGCCCGAACTGGATCAGACCGTGCTCAGCAAGGGCACGAAGCTCGTCGCCGACCTGCGCGGCAGCAAGGGCGACGCGACGACGACCGTGGACGAGCAGAAGTTCGCCGACGCGGCCAAGGGCAACTCGGAAGACCCGGCGACGGCCAAAGGCGGCGGCTGGCTGCCCGCGCCCGTCAAGCGCAACCCCAACAAGGCGAGCGAGCTGACGCAGCGCACGCTCGACATGCGCGAGGGCGAGATCAGCGATCCGGTCTACGACAAGACGGCCAAGGCCTACTACATCTTCCGCCGCGGCCCCTCCGTGCCCAAGACGTTCGAGGACGCCAAGCAGGAGTTGCTCGTCTCTTTGCGCAACCGCCGCGCCTACAAGGTGGCGGCCGATCTGGCGGCGCGCGCCGAGCAGCGCGTCAAGGAGACGAAGGACTTGCAGAAGGTCGCGCAGGAGTTGGCCAAAGAGGCCAACATGACGCCCGCGCAGATGGTCAAGGAGACGCCGCTCATCAAGCCCGGCGACAGCGTGCCCGACATCGGCAGCAGCCCGCAGTTCGAGGACGCGCTCAAGCCCTTGGAGAATCCCGGCGACGTGGGCGCGCGCACGCCCGTCAAGAACGGCTTCGCCATCCCCGTCCTCGTCGAGAAGCGCGACCCGCGCATCCCCGACTTCGCCGAGGTCAAGGACAAGGTGACGGAGAGCGTCCGGGCCGAGCAGGCCAAGGGGCGGCTCGAACAGGTGGCGCGCGAGATCGCCAACGCCGCCAACAGCCCCGCAGACCTGAAGGCGGCCGCCGAGAAGTACGGTCTCGAAGCGCGCACGATTGACAAGTACCGCACGCAGCAGCCGCTCGAAGAGGCGGGCATCAGCCCCGCCGTCGGCGAGGCGGTCTACAACCTGAAGGTCGGCGAGGTGACGAAGACGCCCGTGCCGGCGGGCGACACCTGGGTCGTGGCGGGTCTCGTCAAGCGCACGGACGCAGACCTGGCCGAGTTCAACAAGCAGCGCGACGAGTTGCTTGAGACCGAGCTTCAGGTCAGGCGCAACAGCGTCTACGAGGACTACGTGAGCGCCTTGCGCGCCCGCTACGAGCGCGAGGGCAAGATCAAGATTTACGACGACGTGCTCACGCGCCTCGCCAGCGAGGAGGAGCCGCCCGCCGCCCTCCCCGCCAACTTCCCCATCCCGACCGGCGGCGGGAAGTAACACCGAAACGATAAAAGGTCGGGGCGGGCGCACGTTTTCGCGTGCGCCCGCCCCGACCTTTTTATTTTAACCGCGCGCCCGCGTTAGAACACGCGGACGAGCGTGGCGACGTTGGCGTCCGCGAGTGTGAGTCTGATCAGCACGTCGCCGCCTTCGGTCGTGACGCGTGTGTTGTCCACGAGTTGCTGCGCGAGCTTGGCCTTGTCGCCTTGCAGGCGCGAGAGGGCGAAGGGCGCGAGTTGGCGCAGGCCTTCGATGGTGTCGAGCAGCGTCTTGGCGTCGGCCGCGCCGCCGGTGCGCAGCGTCGTCGCCAGTTGGAAGCCGTTGGCGTCCGCGCCGAGCGAGCCATAGAACTGGCGGACGGAGGCGATGGCGCGGCTCACTTCCGGGTTCAGGAAGTCGAGCTTGGCCGTGAGCGACGCGGGCACGTTGCCGCCCACGCCGATGATCGCGTTCGGGTCGCGCAGGGCGAGCGCCGTGACCTCGCCGCTCACCCGCCGCCCGCCGCCGGCCGCGTCCACGGCCGCGCGCACGCGTTCGAGTTGACCGAAGGCGAGCGTGTGGCTGTCGAGCACGACCACCGCCAGCTCCGTCCAGCGCAGGTTCAGGAAATGTACCTGCCGGTCGAGGCTGAAGACGTAGACGGTCTTGCCCTTGTACTGCTGCTCCTCGTACTTGCCGCGCGCGGCGATGCGCCCGGCGGCGACGAGCGCGGCGGCGTTGAACTGCCCGCGCGCCAGCGCGACCGCCGCCAGCTTGACCGCGCCCGCGGGCGTCTCGACGAACTGCACGCCCACCGCCGCGTGCTCGAACGAGCGCGGGTCTAAGCCCGTGCGCGTCTTGAACTGATCGATGTCGGCGTTGACCGCGGCGAGCTTGGCCGGGTCGTTGGCGTAGATGCGCGGCAGCGCCTCGCGGTAGAGCCGCTGCACGTCCACGGCCGCGACCGCGTCCGACGCGGGCAGCGCGGCGAGCGCCGAGGCGACGGCCGACTGTGCGGCGGGCGCGGGCGCGGCCGCCGTGCGCCGCGCGGTCTGCGCCGCCGCGGGCAAGGCGAGCGCCGCCAACAGCGCCGCCGCGATAATAGTTCTTTTCATCCTTGATCCTTTCACACCCTTAAAATTTATGCGGCGACCCCGACGGAAGAGGCCGCCTCTCGTTCCACTCGAATACTAGGGGAGAATCGTCGGATGCGACCCGCACGGCCGCGGTTGGCTTCCGGCCGGTCACACCACGACGCGCCAGATAAGACGCACGAGGGCAGCAGAGTGTTACAGCGCGCCGCGGACGCGCCTGAGTAGTCAGACCCGCTCGACGAGTAACGCGAGGCCCATGCCGCCGCTGACGCAGAGCGTGGCGAGACCGCGCCGCGCGCCGCGCCGCCGCATCTCGTGCAGCAGCGTCGTCGTGATCCGCACGCCCGTGCAGCCGATGGGATGACCCAAGGCGATGGCCCCGCCGTTCACGTTCAGACGCTCCGCGTCGAACCCAAGCTCGCGGTCGCACGCGATGACCTGCGCCGCGAACGCCTCGTTCAGTTCGATCAGATCAACGTCCGCCAGCGCGAGCCGCTGGCGCGCGAGCAGCGCGCGCACCGCCGGCACAGGCCCGATGCCCATGATCTCTGGCGCGACGCCCGTCACCTCGTAGTCAACGACGCGCGCCTGCGGCGCGACGCCCGTCCGCGCCAACACCTCTTCGGAGACGACCGCCAAGGCCGCCGCGCCGTCCGTGATGCCCGAAGAGTTGCCGGCCGTGACCGACCCGTCCTTGCGGAAGACCGGCGGCAGTTTCTTCAGCGACTCAAGACTTGTGTCGGCGCGCGGGTGCTCGTCGCGCGTCAAAGCGGTCGGCTCGCCCTTGCGCCCTCTGATTTCGACTGGCGTCAGCTCGGCGTCGAAGCGGCCGGCGTCAATCGCCGCCGCGGCGCGTTGCTGCGAGCGCAGTGCGTACTCGTCCTGCTCGGCGCGCGTGATCTCGTAGCGGTCAACCAGGTTCTCGGCCGTCGCGCCCATGACCTGCCCCGACAGCGGGTCGAGGAAGCCGTCGCGGTACATGCCGTCCACCAGTTCGACGTTGCCCATGCGCGTGCCCCAGCGCGCGCCCTCGGCGAAGTAGGGCACGCGCGACATGCTCTCGACGCCGCCCGCCAGCACGGCTTCGGCGCGCCCCAACATGATCTGCTGCGCCGCGAGGATGATCGCCTGCAAGCCCGACCCGCACGCCTGGTTGACCGTGTAAGCCGGCACGGTCTCCGGCAGGCCGGCGCGATAACCGATCTGCCGCGCCACGTTCGGCCCGCCGCCCGCCTGCCGCGCGCAGCCCCAGACGACTTCTTGAACTTCTGTCGCTTCCAGCCCCGCGCGTTCGAGGGCGGCCCGCGCCGCCGTCGCGCCCAACTCGGCCGGCGTCAAGCCCGCCAGCGTGCCGCCGAAGCGCCCGATGGGCGTCCGCACGGAGCCGACCAGATAGATGTTTTTGCTTGCCATCGCTTCCGTGTAATACTTGCCGCCGCGTCGGCGCGCAAGATGGCAGCCGGGCGCGCGCTCGTGAGCGCGCATGAGCCGGCCGCCACCCTTGGCCTGTTACGCTGCTGCCGATCTTAACACGCCGACGCAGACCGGCGCACCGCGCCGCCCTCACCGCACACCAAGGCCGCCCGAAGAGACGACCATGAAGCGCCTCGTGCGGCCAGACGAACCTACATCCACCGACGAGCAGGCGACGGCCGACGAGGGCGCGCGTCGCTGGCGCGACTTAGGTGCGTTGCTCAACGCGCGCGGCGAGTGGCTCTGCGCCGAAGGGCGCGACGCCGCGCCCGTCTCTCAGCGCGCAGGCGAATGGGAGTTGCGCGTGACGAACGGGCGCGCGCATTTCTCTTACTGGACCGAGCGTGGCCTCTGCGCCTGGCGCGTGGTCGCCTGGGCGCGCGCGGGCGCAGCGGTGCGCCTAGACGTGACGCGCCGCATGGGCGCGGAGCGGGCCACGCTGACGCTCGTGCCGCGCGCCTCGGTGCGCGCAGGCGTCGAAGCTTTGCGCGCGGCGCGGCTCAAGCTATGCGCGCGTCTGGCCGAGCAGGCGTGCGCGCTGTGGCCGCGTGCGGAGATCGCGCGCGTGCGTCTGAGCGCGGGCGCGCGCCGCTCCGAGCCGGGCCGCTACGCGCGCATCGTCCTGCGCCAAGGGCGCGGGCACGTCGCCGTGACCGGCCCGGTCGTCGCCTTGAAGGAAGGCGAGACGGACGCGCTGCTCGCCTCCGCGCTCCTCTGGTGGCGCAAGCTGAACGAGCGTGCGCGCGCCGCGCCGCCCGGACGGCTCTGGCTCGTCGTGCCGCGCGCACTCGCCGAACCGGTCAGCCACCGCCTCGCCCTCCTGCGCGCAGACGTGCGTCACGCCGTCGAACTCTACGCGCTCGACGAGTTCGCGCCTACATCCATCGAGAGCGGGTTGGAACTTGACGAGTCTGGGCTGACGTTGACGCGCGCGCCCGTGCCGGCACTGGAAAGCCTGTTGGCCGTCGCGCCGCGCGCCTTCACGCGCGCGCCCGTTGAGTTGAGCGCGACGGCGGCGCGGCTGGTCGCGCTCGCGCCCGAAGCCGTGGACGTGTTGCGCGCGCGCCACGGCGAGACCGTGCGCTTCCACGGGTTGGCGTTCGCGCGCGTGCGCCGCGCCGTCGGGCGCGAGCACGTCTGGTTCGGCACGGGCGCGCGCAAAGAACTCCTCACCGCAGACAACTGGCCCGCCCTCGCCAAGCTGCTCGATGAATTAAACACACACCGCGCGCCCGACGCGCCCGAACGCCGCCACGCCTTCTACCGCGCCGCGCCCGAAGCCTGGCTCGAAGCCCTGCTCCGGCGCGACATCACGCGGCTCGATCCCGGTCTCGTCCTCGCGCCCCTGCACGCGCAGTTCCGCCCGCCGGGCGACCGCGACGCGCGCCCCGTCGATCTGCTCGCGCTCCGCCGCGACGGCCGCCTCGTCGTCATCGAACTGAAAGTCACAGAAGACGCCGCGCTGCCCCTACAAGGCGCGGACTACTGGCGGCGCGTCGAACAACACCGCCGCGCCGGGCACATCACAGCCGCACGCCTCTTCGCCGACCTCCCCATCGCCGACGCCCCGCCGCTCGTCTACCTCGTCGCCCCCCTCCTACGCTTCCACCGCTCCTTCCAAACGCTCGCGCACACGCTCACGCCGCACATCGAAGCCTACCGCTTCGACCTCAACGAAGACTGGCGCACAGGCGTCCGCGTCGTCCGCCGCACGCGCCTTTAAGCCGTGACGTGAACCCGTAGTTGTGAGCAGCGCGCCGTGCCTTGACGGGGCGTAGTCTTGCTGCCAGGCGCTGCCGCCGCTTGTTATTCAAACTCGATGCAGTTGCCGTGCACCCACGCTTCGCCCAGTTCGGGGTGGCGCACGTGATACCACCCGCGCCCGACGTAGTCGGCCGAGAGCAACTCAAGGCGTTCGCCGAAGGTGACAGTGCCGACGACCCTGTTGTCCGGGTCGCTGCCGTCGCTCGGCCCGGCCCGTAAGTTAGCTTTAGCGACGATGACGCGCGCGCGGCTGGGTTGCGCGGCGTGGGTCTCGTAGCTCGTCGGCGGGGTGTACCGAAGGGTACTGCCGGGCGGACGGCTCTCGCGCAAAATTTTAAAGAACTCGTACCGCACCCAGGCCGAGCCGAGCGCGAGCACCAAGGAGAGCGTGATCGCGAGCAGCCTGTGGAGGAGGTTCCCGACGTATGCGCCTATGCAGGCGACGACGACCCCGCAGACGAGCGCCGCCCAGCCGTTCTGCGTGCTGCTCCACCCGAAGAGCAGGCCCGTGAAAAAGCCAATCGTCCCCAGCAAGCGTCCCAGAGGGTGTGTCTGATCTGCCATGATTCGTTCCTCACGTAATAGGTATTTCATCGAGTGCGCTCGCACCCGACGCGCGAAGTGTAGAGAAAGGTGAGACCGCTGAAAATACGCTCGCGGCAGCCCTACGAACGGACGATTGCCGGGTTTACTGCTGGCGGCAGATAATGATTTACTGCTGGCAGCAGATTACGCCATCGCTATCCCAGGAGCAGACTCGTATGGATGACGAACCGACCTCGACTGGAAAATTTCTGGACTCGACGGACTGGCGGGATAAGTTCGCCGAGTTTATTCAGGAGGAGCGTCGTCGGGCCGAACTGTCAATCCATGATTTCCCCACGCCCAGTACGCTCGCGGAGGCAGAATGGAAGGCCTCTAGCTCGGAAGCCGCCCGATCAGTTCTCAGAGCCGAGACATTGCTCCGCTGGTTGATATGGCTTCGCTCTGCGGGTAAGCATCGTCCGTCCCCAGAGCGCCTGCACGCCTTGCTCCTGCTGTGGGTCTTAGCGACGCTCGAGCACCTGCCGGAACAGCCTTCTTTCCAGGAGAAGCTCGCGAAACATTACGAAAGTCGTTTCGACCGTGAGAAGACGATTTACAGCGTCTTTAAAGAGAACTGGGACAAAGGTGGCAAGAAAGTGCAGCGCCGGCTTCGGCGGCTGCTTGTGCTAACCTACAAAAAACTGATTGCAGAACCCAAACCGGCGGGTGCTGAGTCCGCTGCACCACCCACAGCGCGGCCGCTCAAGGTGGAGCCGCCGCCTGAGGGCGCGCCGCCCACGCCGCTCAATCACCTGCCGACGCTCGACCTGTTCCCCGAAGACTTCAAGCCGCTGGTGGTGATCGTCGGCGGCTACGCCGGGCCGATACAGCGCGAGCCGGAACATATCTCCGAGTTGTTTCGGCAGTCACAAAGCTTCGTGAACCTGTATTACCTGCCGCGCCTGCGCCTTGACCCTGATACGGTGATCGTGTCCGACCGGCTGCTGTTAGAGTTGCACGACGACAGGGCACGGGCCGCTGAACTGTTGGGGCGCAGGCACATCTTAGTGATCGGCGGGCCGTTGTTGGATTCCGTGTCGCGCCACCTGATGCTGACCAAGCGGCTGATCTTCAACTTCGCTTTCCCCCCGAATACCTACCGCTTCGCGCGGGACTTCCGCGATTTTTACGACGACATTAAAAGGGCCGGGCTGCTGGACACGGGCGACGCCGTCCGCCTGTTTTACAGGATGATGGACATGGCCCCGCACGAGCTTGAGCTAACGCCGCCCGAACTCACAGAGTTCGACATGACCGAAGCGGACAGACAGAAGATCAAGGACTTAGTCGTTGAGCTACGGCGGCTGAGTGGGAAATCCGAAGCCACAAACCACGATATCACGGAGTTGTTTCGCCCGACGTATATGTTCTCCCCCTTGTGGTCAACACTGGCACCTCTCACTGCCGACACCAATCATGAATTCGCCGTCATCAGTCTGGGGGATAACCTCTGGGCCAATCTGCTCCGGCAAGAGGACAAGACCCATCCGCGCTATGCGCTAATCGCCGTGAGTGGCATAAATCGGTTATCCACTGCCTTAGCCGTTAAGGCGCTCAGTCACGCTGAGGCTTTGCACGAGCGCCCCTTCGGAGGGCTGTTAGAGGTCGCCCCTGACAAGGCCATCGAGTTGAAGCAGGTTACCAACACGAACCCTAAATGGCTGACCAAGCCTTACCAAGCGCCAAGCGTGTTGCAAAAGATAGATCAGTCCATGCGCGCGTTTGACGAACGCCCCGATGCGTTTACGCTGTTCGAGATGCGCCGCGAGCTGGAACGCTACCGCGAGATGGTGGCGCAGTACGTCGAACCCGCGCCGTGACGCCCCGCGGCCGGCACCGCGCGCGAGTACGGGTACTTAAAAATAAAAACCCGAAGGCACGGAGGCGCAAGGGTGAGAGGCTGTTTCATCTTCGCGTTGCCGTGTCTGCGTGGTGCGTTATCTCGGTCGCTCTAACTCAGGCCAGGCCGAGGAGCGTGCCGACGACGGCGACGGCGGTGATGAGACCGCCGAGGAGGGCGGCGGCGAGGTTGGCGGCGGAGAAGCGTGCGTTGCGGTCGTGGGCGGGCGCGAGGCGGGCGTTGACGGCGTTGGCGGCGCGCTGTGCGATGATGAGCGGGACGAAGGCGAGCAGCCCCACGAGCCAGACGGCATTCGGCACGAGACCGGCCAGGCTGAGTGCGTTGAAGGCGACGAACAGCAGCACGGGGCTGAAGCGCGCCGGCACGCCCGCGCGCGCCGCGGCCGCCTTCAGCGCGCGCAGCAGCGGGAGCAGATAGACGATGGAGAAGAACGTGCGCCAGAACGGGCTGATGTCTGCGTCGTCGCGCCGCTTGATCGCCTGCCATTGCTGGTATAGCCAGTAATACTGGTACACGCCGCACGTCAGCACCGACAGCAACGCCAGCTTTGTGAGCGAGACGGCGAAGAACGGCGTTTCGATTGCGGATTGCGGATTGCGGATTGCGGAGTCGGCGGCCGGCGCGGGTGGGACGTGCCGCGCCGCGTCAAAGTCGCCGCGCTGTTCGCCCGCGCCGCGCGTTACGTCAGTCTCGACCTGCATGTTCTCAACCAGCACGCTCTCGACCAGCACGCTCATCGCTTATCCACTCGCACGCCCGGCTCTCAATCAGCCTGTTGGCGCTCGTTTCTTAATTCCGCAATCCGCAATCCGCAATCCGCAATCCGCTCACTTGTTGCTCATGCTGACGATGTCGTCTTTGGCGTCGCCGGTGGTGCAGATGCCGGCGACCTTCATGCGGAACTCGTCCGGGTTACTCGCGCCGCGCAGCGCCTCCTCCATCGTGATGAGACCGGACTGGTGGAGGTTGAAGAGCGACTGGTCGAAGGTCTGCATGCCGTACTGCGAGGTGCCGGCGGCGATGGCGTCGCGGATCAAGGGCGTCTTCTCCTCGTGCGCGATGTACTCGCGGATGAGCGCGGTCGAGACCATGACCTCGCAGGCCGGCACGCGCCCCGTCCCGTTCTGCGCGCGCACGAGCCGCATCGAGATGACGGCGCGCAGGATGCCCGCCAGTTGCAGCCGCACGGACTTCTGCTGGTGCGGCGGGAACGAGGAGACGATGCGCGTGATCGTCTCGGTCGCGTCGAGCGTGTGCAGGGTGGAGAGGACGAGGTGCCCGGTCTCGGCGGCGGTGAGCGCCGTCTCGATGGTCTCGAAGTCGCGCATCTCGCCGACGAGGATCACGTCCGGGTCTTGCCGCAGCGCGCCGCGCAAAGCTTCGGCGAACGAGCGCGTGTCCACGTCCACCTCGCGCTGCGAGATGAAGCTCTTGCGGTCGCGGTGCAGAAATTCGATGGGGTCTTCGATGGTGATGATGTGCCCGCCGCGCGTCGCGTTGATGTAGTCGATCATCGAGGCGAGGGTCGAGGACTTGCCGGAGCCGGTCGCGCCGGTGACGAGGATGAGGCCACGCTGCTCGTCGGCGATGCGCTCGATCATGGGCGGCAGGCCCAATTCCGTGATGGCGCGCACGCGGTCGGGGATGACGCGCAGGACGACGCTGACCGAGCCGCGCTGCTGGAAGACGTTGGCGCGGAAGCGCCCGACGCCGGCCAGCCCGTAGGCGATGTCCACCTCGGAGGTCTCCTTGAAGCGCTGCTTCTGCCGGTTCGACATCATCGAGAAGGCCATGTCGAGCGTGTCCTCTTGGGTGAGGCGCGGCGCGTTGAGGATCGGGCGCAGCTCGCCGTCCACGCGCATGACGGGGAAGGAGCCGGCCTTGATGTGCAGGTCGGACGCGTTGTGCGCGCTGGCGTTGCGCAGCAGGTCGTCAATCTTAATGGGCATAGGCGGAAACTGGAACGGGGGCGGGCGCACGTCGGCGCGCGGGGGACTGGGTCGCTGCTGTCGGCTGGGTCGCGGGCTGGCTTTCGGAAGGGACGCCGCCGGAAAGTTAAAAGCCCGGTGACGCCGAATTCATACTAGCGTGCCGCAAAAGGGCGCGTCAATGAATATCTCCGCCGGGCAGACGGTGGCGCGGCTCAGGTGGCGGCGGGGCCGCGTGCGCCGAAGAGCGTTTAGTGAGACGAGTGGAGTAGGCCCGAGAGGCGCGGCTCAAGGCGCTCTGTTGTCGGAGGTCTGCTTGAATTCTTCAGCCGAGATGAAAGTGGAGACACGCAGGGCACGCGGCCGGCCGCGGCGCAGCCCCGTGGGGGTCGTCAGTGCGTCCGACTGCGGGCCGAAGGACGGCCAAGACAACATGAGACTCATGCCGGCGGGGCTTGCCCCCGAGGCGCCTGCGCCCCGACCCGGGCCTTCGAGTATCTCTATCTTCCGCGCCGTGTTGTCCTTAGCCTCCACCGCCATGGCCACTTGGGTGCCTTGCTTGGGCTTATTCAGGCCGTTAGTAACTGTAACTTCCTGTACTGCGCCTTTAACGTCGCGCACGGTCAGAACATCGCCTTCTACTTTCTGCACTTCACCGATGACGAATTTCGTCGCCAGCTTGTCGTCGGGCGGCGACTGCCCGCTGCTGTCCATGAGGTACAGTTCCCCCGAACTGGCCGTCACTTCAGCGATGAACGCGGGCCCTGACCCGCTTTGCGGTTTAGCCTCGTAGCGCACCTTGCCGGGCGCGATGTTGGTTGTGGAGATTTTGAAGCCGTTCTGCTCGTTGGACAAAACTAAAAACTGCTGATTGCGCTGATGCTCCTTAATGGATTTTAACGTTTCGCGCTCTAAGTAATCTCTGTAGTTCAGGTAAGCGTAGTACCGCTCTGTGGCGTGCGCGTCGTTCTGGGCGCGCCGTTGCGCTTCCGCCGCCGCGCGGCGCGCCTCGTCGCGCGCGTTAAGCCCGAAGACCCCGGCCAGACCGATGAAGGCGGCCAGGATGAGTCCGGCGAATACGTTCGGCAGGTACTCGTTCGAGTTGAGAAACGTCTGGCTGAATACGTTTCTTCCGCGTCGCGCTGTCCAGTATTCCTGGTTGGTGCGATAAAACCTGACGCCGACATAAGCGGCAAAGGCGATGGGCATCACGGCTAACAGATAGCCCAAGCGCCGCACCGGTGCGGTCGCGGTCATCTCCCGCCAGAACGCGGCGTAGCAAAGCAGTATGAATCCGAGAGTGAAGATGGACGGCAAGATGATGTGCGCCGCCGTCAGCCAGAACCGGCGCTCATGCTGCTTGGACGTGGTTGGCGGTGGGGCGTCAGCGGCCTGCGCCGCATCGGCCGCGCCACCCGCCCCAGCCACGGCGCTGGGGTCGGCCGGCTCGCCGAGGATCGCGGTCTCACTCTCGATCCGCCGGATGCGCTCGGTCAGGTAAGCCGTCCATAGGAGTAGGAACCCACCGGCCGCGACAGCCAGCGTCACCGCCAGCCCCATAAGCAGCAACAGGGCCGCCGAGGCCTGAGCGGCCTCACTTTGCGCCAGCCCCAGCCGGATGATCACGAACGCGCCGAGGGCCGTAACTACGCCGACGCCGAGAAGAAGCAGCAGGCGACGCAGCTTTCGCTTTATATCCGTTTTATGTGTCTCGGCCTGCTTATTAATGCGCTTGGCAGCTTCTAGTATGTCCGTGGTCGGCGCAGGGTGAGGGCGGTTCACGCTGCCGTTAGGGTTACTCATGTCGTTATCTCTTGTTCTGCGAGGAGAGAAACAAGTTTCTTCCTTGCGTGCCGTTGAAGCGAGCGAATCGTGGCCTCTTTCACGTTCAGCTCACGCGCAATATACGCGGGAGAGCGCCCTTCGATCATCCCGATCAGTGCGGCCTGCTGACGCTCAGGTAATTGCTCGATCAAGCGCCAGATGTCGAGGATGAGCAAGTCTTGCTCCTGAGCGGGGGGGACGGAACGTTCGGCCGTCGCCGCAATAAGTTCCCGCGGCCGGCGACGGAGAGACCGAAACTCATCAAGCAGCAGCCAGTGGAGGCGGGCGAAGGCCCAATGCTGGAAGTCATACATGCTGGTGAAGCGGTCACAATTTCTGATTGCCAGAACCGCCACATCCTGCACTATATCCTTCGCCCCTTCCGGTGACAGGTTGTACTTACGGGCCGCGCGGAGCAGCCCCGGTTCTGTTGCGACCCACCAATGCGCAAATTCGTCCCATTTGGTCACGCGCCACACCCATGATTACCACGGCTTTGGTAAGTCATGATAACACAGCCATTACCTAAGGCTTAGGCAGCTTTGCAGAGGGCGGAGGCCAGACAGACCTCCACCTTCCGTGTGACTCGACCAACGGCATAGACGTTTTTACTAAGACTATTTAAACCCTCATTAATTTAATAACGGGCGGGCGGGCGGGGTTGTGCAACGTGATCTGGTCGCAGCCCGAAATTTTTTTCGCCCGCCGCGGCAACTTTACTTCTTCGCCCAAAAGGCGTAAAAATCCAGCAGTATCTTGCGCACTACTTCCAGCGACGCCGCGTCAAACCCGTGCCCACAGATAGCCCCTACCGCCCCGAAGGCCGCCACAGCGATGGTCGCAAGGATCGTTAGAAAGCTGACCTGAAAAAAGAAGACGGACGAGGCCAGCAGCGTACTTACCGCTGCCCACAGGCTTTTTTTCTCGGTCGCAGCAATTAGATGGTCATACATCCACCTGGCCGTGTCTAATGTGCTGGCACCACTGGGGGTGGATGCCTTCAGGATGAGCAGCAGGATGACCACGAAACCGCAGCAGAGTAAGAAGGTTAAGACGCAGTAACCTATTTCCGGCAATATGTAAGGCTCCTGTCTTAAAGCCTAGCTCGGCCTTTGCTGTTTAGTGAGGCGAGCGTGAATAAAGCAATTAGCTCACCCTTGCGGCAGCCCGATAGTTAGCACCGCATGTGCTCCGCCATGACTGGGAGGCGGGCGCGGCTGGCAGCCGGATCGCGCCTTTTGAAGGCTATAATCTGCCAGCGCTAGCCCTTTAAGGAGATAAGGATATATACGCTTGCGCCGGCCGTAAGATCGAGCGTCGGAACAATAAGCGGCCCGCCTGCTCCTGTCAATGAAAAATTAGCAATCCAGGCTAACCGCCGAAGGACTCTACGCTTGGCGCGAGCGGGTGGAGCGAGGTTGCAACCGTAGCGTGAGCACGGACGAAGGAGTGAGTCTGCGCGCCGGTTACAGGTTAGCCAAGCGGCCCCGTCGTTAGCCGCCGACCGGAGTTGTACTTCACCTGCCGACGGTTTGATATGCGGTCATGTACGATTGCCCGCCGTTCGTCATGCGCGGGGCCGCCGACCCGCGCGGCTTACTCCGTGCCGACGACGCTGAAGGATTCGGAGACTTGGGTCTCGACGGCGGGCGGCGCGGGGGCGTCGGCGGCGCGGCGGCCGTTGTTCTGCGGCCCGCCGGTCTGCGTTTCGTTGACGTAGGTGAGCCAAGGGCCCGGCGCTGCGCGCTCGCCCGAAGTGATGGTGAAGAAGACTTCCTGGATGCGGCGGGTCGTCTCGCCGCGCTTACCCGTGCCGATCTCTATCTTGTCCACCGAGCGGATCGGCGTGACCTCTGCGGCCGTACCCGTGAAGAACAGCTCGTCGGCGACGTAGAGCGCGGCCCGCTGGAACGACTGCTCGGCCACCTGTATCCCCAACTCGCGGCAAATCTGGATCACGCTGTCGCGCGTGATGCCGGGCAGGATCGAGGACGAGAGCGGCGGCGTGATGACGCGCCCCTCGGTCACGAGAAACAGGTTCTCGCCCGACCCTTCCGAGACGAACCCGCGATCATCGAGCGCGATGCCCTCGGAGTAGCCGTTCTTGATGGCCTCCATCTTGATGAGCTGCGAGTTCATGTAGTTCGCGCCCGACTTGGCCATGGCCGGCATCGAGTTCGGCGACAGACGGTTCCAAGAAGAGACGCACACGTCCACGCCGCGCTCCAACGCCTCGTCGCCGAGGTACTTGCCCCAGTCCCACGCGCCGATGTAGCAGGAGAGCGGGTTCGGGAACGGGTTCACGCCGAACGCCGGGTGCGCCTCGTCCAAGCTGCGGAAGATGATCGGGCGCAGGTAGCACTGCGGCAGCCCGCCGCGGCGCGCGAGTTCGACCGCCGCGGCGCACAACTCTTCGAGCGTGAAGCCGTGCTCCATGCGGTAAATCTTGGCCGAGTTCAAGAGCCGCTGCATGTGCTCGCGCAGGCGGAAGACGGCGGGGCCGCGCCGGGTCGCGTAACAGCGTATGCCCTCGAAGACGCTGGAGCCGTAGTGCAGGACGTGCGACATGACGTGGACGCGCGCGTCGTCCCACTTGATGAACTGGCCGTTGTGCCAGACCTCGGGCACGATCTGCGGCGTCTTCACGTCCTTCTTCACCTTGTCGTCTGCGACCATGACTCGCTCCTTAAGCTGTAAGATTCAAACCTAATGTTCAAACCGGGGGCAAGCACGCGGCGGCACGCGTTCGAGCCTACGCCTCTGATCTCGCGGAAGTGTGTTAACGCTGTGGCCGGCGCTTGGAAAAGTAAGCGGCACGATAACCTAAAGGCGCGCGCGTTGGCAAGCCGGGCGCTTGCCCCCGCGGGCGCGCGCGCCGTACCATCTTTGCCGCACCCGCGAACTAAACGTAACGTGCCCGCACGCACCAACCAACAGCCGAGCAGCCGCGCCGGGCGGCGTCGCCGCGCGCTCCTGTGCGCCGCCGCGCTCCTCGCCCTGCTCGCGTGCCGAGGGACGCACATGACGCAGCCGAACGAACAGACGAACACACAGCCGAACACGCCCGCCGCCGCGACGACGCCCGGCGCGACGACGCAGGCCGCCGACCCCTTGACCGTCCACCGCCGCGCCATCCTCGTGGACATGCACGCAGACACAGTGCAGCGCATGATCGACGAAGGTACGGACATCAACCAGCGCCTCGCCGACGGCCACCTCGACGCCGTGCGCGCGCGCGCGGGCGGCCTCGACGCACAGTTCTTCTCCATCTGGGTCGAGCCGCAGTTCTTCGGCACGGGCGGGGCGGCGGCCGTCGAGCGCGCGGACAGACAGATCGCCGCCGTGCGCGCGCTCGCCGCCGAGCACCCGGAAGTGTGGGCGCTGGCGACGACCGCGGAGGAGGTGCGCCGCGCCGCCGCCGAAGGCAAGCTCGCCGCGCTGATGGGCCTCGAAGGCGGCTACGCGATTGACGAGCGGATCGAGAACGTCGAGAAGTACTACCGCCTCGGCGTGCGTTACATGTCGCCCGCCTGGTCTGTCTCGACGAGCTGGGCCGGGTCTTCGGGCGACGCCGTGGGCGCGACGCGGGGCTTGAACGAGTTTGGCAAAGAGGTCGTGCGCGAGATGAACCGGCTCGGCATGATGGTGGACGTGTCGCACGTCTCGGACAAGACCTTCTGGGACATCGTCGAGACTTCGACCGCGCCGGTCATCGCCACGCATTCGGGCGTACGCGCGCTCGTGGACGTGCCGCGCAACCTGACCGACGAGCAGTTGCGCGCGCTCGCGCGCACGGGCGGCGTCTGCTGCGTCGTCTTCTACCCGGCGTTCGTCGAGCCGGGCTGGCGCGACCGGCAGCGGCGCGTGGACGCAGAGATCGCGCCGCTCATCGAAGCCGCCTCGGCCCGCGCGCACGGCACGCCCGCGCAGCGCAAGCTGGTGCGCGACCGCGTGCGCGCGCGCGAATACCTGAAGCGACTGCCACCCGTCTCGTTGGCGCGCGTCGTCGATCACATTGACTACATCGTCCGGCTCGTCGGCGTCGAGCACGTCGGCGTCGGCTCCGACTTCGACGGCACACAGGCCGTCCCCGCCGATCTCTCCTCCGTCGCAGAATTTCCGAACCTGACGAAAGAACTGCTCCGGCGCGGTTACAGCGAACAAGACGTGGAGAAGATACTCGGCGGCAACATCCTGCGCGTCATGGAAGAGTGCGAGCGCGGCGCGGCGCAGTCGGCGCAAGGCAAGGATGAATGATGAGCAGCGCGCAGGACAACATGACTAGCGCGCAGAACGAGACGGCTTGCGGGCGCGACGAAGCGACTGGCGTGATGGACAGTCCGCCCGCAGCCGCCGCGCCGCGGCCCGTGCGGCCGCGCATCGGCTTTCACGCACCGATTGCGGGCGGTTTGCAGAACGCGCTCCTGAAAGCACGCGCACACAATTGCGACGCGGTGCAAATCTTCTCGCGCAACCCGCGCGGCTGGCAGGCCAAGCCGCTCGCGGCGGACGAGATCGAGACCTTCAAGCGCGTGCGCGCGGAGACGGAGATCACGCCCGTCGTCATCCACGCGAACTACTTGATCAACCTCGCGGCGGCTGATGAAGTTATTCGTGCAAAGTCGGTCGCCTCGTTCCGCGAGGAGGTCGAGCGCGGTCTACTGTTAGGCGCGGACTACCTGGTCGTCCACCCCGGCAGCGCGAAGAACGCCTGCGAGGCGGACGGCATACGCACCTGCGCCGAGAGCCTCGCACGGGCCTGCGCCGGTCTCGACCGCGCGGGCTTGCGCATCCTGTTGGAGAACACCGCCGGGCAGGGCGCGTGCATCGGCCACCGCTTCGAGCACCTGCGCGCGATCATCGAAGCGTGCCCGCACCTCGATCTCGGCGTCTGCTTCGACACGGCGCACGCCTTCACCGCCGGCTACGACCTGCGCGAAGCGGACGGCCTCGAAGCCACGCTCGAATCGGTCGAGCGCACCGTCGGCACAAAGAACGTCCGCGCCGTCCACTTCAACGACTCGCGCGCCCCCTACAACTCCCGCGTGGATCGCCACTGGCACATCGGTCTCGGCCACATCGGCCGCGCCGCCCTCCGCCGCGTCGCCCAACACCCCCGACTCGCCCACGCCGCGTTCCTCCTGGAGACGCCGGTCGATCAGGAAGGCGACGACGCGCGCAACGTCGCAGAGTTGCGCGCCTTCGTCGTCGGCGTTGACAGCGGGTGTGGCGGCCGGGTTAAGATGGCGGCGCGCAAAAGTAGGAAAGATTGAGATGAGTATCTTTCACCAGCCCGCGAAACTCCTCCTTACGGTGCCGCACGGTCGCCGCGCCTGACGTTCGGGCGCGCGCCCGCGGCGGCGCAAACTCCACCTGTAAAAGTTGAAGTTGGCCGGCTGTCCGCCTGCGCGGGCGTGTCGCGCGGCTTGCCTGCGCGGCGGATGGTCGGGGAAGATGTGAGGGCGTTTGGCGAAAGGTGTCAGAGCGATGGACGAAAAATATTTTCCCGAGAAGATTGAGGCGAAGTGGCAGCGGGCGTGGGCCGACGAGGGCGCGTTCGAGGTCGAGCCGGACGACGCGCGGCCGAAATTTTATTGTTTGGAGATGTTGCCCTACCCGTCGGGCTTCCTGCACATGGGGCACGTGCGCAACTACGCCATCGGCGACGCGCTCTCGTGGTACAAGCGTTTGCAGGGCTTCAACGTCATCCACCCCATCGGCTGGGACAGCTTCGGGCAGCCCGCCGAGCAGGCCGCCATCAAGCGCGGGGTGATGCCGCGCGAGTGGACGGAGAAGAACATCGCGCACATGCGCGGGCAGTTGAAGCGCATGGGCGTGAGCTACGACTGGCGGCGCGAGATCGCCGCGCACACGCCCGAGTATTACAAGTGGGATCAGTGGTTCTTCCTGCGCATGTACGAGCGCGGGCTGATCTACCGTAAGAACTCGCCGGTCAACTGGTGTCCGCAGGAGCAGACCGTGCTGTCGAACGAGCAGTCGTCGGGCGGCGTCTGCTGGCGCTGCGGCGCGGCGGTCGAGAAGCGCGACCTGGAACAGTGGTTCATCCGCACGACCGACTACGCGCAGGCGTTGCTCGACGACATGCGCGAGATCGAACGGGGCTGGCCCGAGCGCGTGCTGACCATGCAGCGCAACTGGATCGGGCGCAGCGAGGGCGCGTTCATTGACTTCCAAATTAAAGACACGGACGAGCGCGTCCGCGTCTTCACGACGCGCGTGGACACGATCTACGGCGCGACGGCGATTGTCTTGTCGGTCGAGCACCCGCTGATCGCGCGCGCGCCGCTGCGGGCGGACGTGGAGCGGTTCGCCGCTGCCGTGCGCGCGGAGCGCGCGGGCCGCGCCGCCGCGCCCGGCGCGGAGGAAGAGAAGCAGGGCATCAACACGGGGCTGTTCGCCATCAACCCGTTCAGCGGCGAGCAGATGCCCGTCTGGGCCGCCAACTACGTCCTGACCGAGTACGGCACGGGCGCGGTCATGTCCGTGCCCGCGCACGACGAGCGCGACTTCGAGTTCGCGCAGAAATACTCTCTGCCCGTGCGCCGCGTCATCGAGCGCGTCTCGCACGGGCAGGAGCAGATCGCGCGCGACACGGAGCGCGTCGATCAGTCCGCCGCCATGCCGCACGCCTTCACCGACTACGGCATCCTGGTCAACAGCGGCGACTGGAGCGGCAAGCTGTCCGAACAGGCCACGCGCGAGATGGCGGAGCACGCGCGCGCGCGCGGCTTCGGCGAGCCGGCCGTCACCTACCGCCTGCGCGACTGGGGCATCTCGCGCCAGCGCTTCTGGGGCGCGCCGATCCCGATCATCTACTGCGATCATTGCGGCGTCGTGCCCGTGCCCGACGACGAACTGCCGGTCGTGCTGCCCGAACGCGCCGAGTTCACCGGCACGGGGCAGTCGCCGCTGGCGGGCGTCGCCGAGTTCGTCAACACGACTTGCCCCAAGTGTCACGAGCCGGCGCGGCGCGAGACCGACACGATGGACACGTTCGTGGACTCGTCCTGGTACTTCTTCCGCTACTGCGATCCGCAGAACGACGCCGCGCCCTTCGACCGCGAGCGGGTCGCCTACTGGACGCCCGTGGATCAGTACATCGGCGGCATCGAGCACGCCGTCATGCACCTGCTCTACACGCGCTTCTGGACGAAGATGATGCGCGACGTTGAGCTGGTCGCGTTCGACGAGCCGGTCGAGCGGCTGCTGACGCAAGGGATGGTCACGAACATCGTCGAGGGCACGGGCGAGTACAAGGCGATGTCGAAGTCTCTGGGGAACGGCGTTGACCCGGACGAGATGATCGGCATCTACGGCGCGGACGCCGTGCGCCTGTTCATCCTGTTCGCCGCGCCGCCCGAGAACGAGTTGCGCTGGCAGGAGACCGGCATAGAGGGCGCTGTGCGCTTCCTGCGCCGCGTCTACAACACGGTCTACCGCTGGCGCGCGCGTTTGCAAGCGGTCGAGCCGGCCGCGCCCGAAGCGGCCGAGTTCTCCGCCGCCGCGCGCGCCTTGCGCCGCAAGACGCACCAGACGATTGCGCGCGTCACCACGGACTTCGAGGAGTTGCACTTCAACACGGCCATCGCCGCGATGATGGAGTTGCTGAACACCCTGGGCGACGCGGGGCTGACGCCCGAAGCCGCGACGGAGGGGGACGCCTACGCGGTCGCCGAGGCGCTGTCGGCGCTCGTCCTGATGCTGACGCCGTTCACGCCGCACGTCACGGAAGAGTTGTGGGAGGGCCTGGGGCACGAGGGCGGCATCCTGCGCAGCGGCGCGCGCTGGCCGCGCTTCGACCCGGAGTTGGCGCGCAGAGAGGAACTGGAAATCCCCGTCCAGATCAACGGCCGCTTGCGCGCGCGCATACGCGCCGCGCCCGACACGCCCGAAGCCGACTTGCGCGCCGCCGCCCTGGCCGACGAGAAGGTGCGCGCGTACACCGACGGGCGCGAACTGATCAAAGTGATCGTCGTGCCCAACCGCTTGGTCAACGTCGTCATCCGTTGAAGGCCGCTGATGGTTCAGTTTGAGGTTGAATGTAACGAGCGGCCGATTCAACACAGAGTACACAGAGGAAACACAGAGGACACAGAGAGTCTTAACTGTGTCCTCTGTGTGAGACCGGCCTTACGCTAGCTCTCAAGCTCAAATTAAACCACCACCCGCCGCGGCCGCCGCTTTGCGCCGACGCGCTTTTGCTTTAGGCTATGCCTGACCGCCCGCGGGGATCATTCGTTGGACAGGGAATTTTCGCTCATGAGTCAAGACTACAAGTCGCGCATCTGGACAGGCCGGCGACTCGCGCACACGCTCCTCGTCTTCGTGCTGCTCGCCACGGCGCTCTCCGCCGGCTGCAACCAGGACGCCGACTTCAACCACACCAAGACGACGACCAACGCGCCCGCCGCGCCCGCCGCGCCCCCCGCGAAGCCCGCGCCCGCGCCCGCGCTTACGTCGCTCCCCGCCGACATTCAGCAGATCGAGATGCAGACGCTCGACGGCCAGCCCTTCCGGCTCGCCGACTACAGCGGCAAAGTCCTGGTGCTCGACCTGTGGGCGACCTGGTGCGGCCCGTGCCGGTTGGAGATTCCCGAACTGGTGGCGCTGCACAAGGAGTACAAGGCGCGCGGCGTCGAGGTGGTCGGGCTGACGATTGAAGGGCTGACGGAGCAGGAGCAGGAGCAGAAGGCGGACGCCGTCCGCCGGTTCGCCAGCGACTTCAAGATCAACTACCGCATCGGCTGGGCCGACCAGAACCTCGCCATCTCGCTGCTCTCGCCGTCCGGCTCGATTCCGCAGACCTACGTCATCGGGCGCGACGGGCGCATCGTCGGCAAGTTCCGCGGCTACAGCCCGGCCGTCGGCGCGCAGATTCGCCAGTGGGTTGACCAAGCCCTCGGCGAGACGCAAGCCAAAGTCAACCGGCCCGGAGCGGAAGCAAGGGAGTCGGAAGCCAGAAGGTAGAAGGCAGGAGGCAGAAGGCAGGAGCCAGGAGCCAGAAGGAAAGGCCGGCCTCGATGAAAGGCCGGCCTTTCGTCTTACGCGTCCTCTGTAGTCTTCCTACTGGCTCCTGGCTCCTGGCTCCTGGCTCCTGCCTTCTGCCTCCTGCTCGTCCAGTTCGCGCGTGCCCTGCTCTTGCAGCTCGCGCCCCTCGCGCGCCAGTTCTTCGTCCTGTAAGCCTTGCGCGACGCTCTCCTTGGCGCGTCCCTCGATGCGCTTCATCTCCGCCTCGACGCGCCCCTCCACCTGATCCACCGGGGCCTCTTCGCCCGTCTCCTCCTGCGTCACAACCTTGTCCGGATCGATCTCCATCACCACCTCCGAAAAATGATTCTCGTGCCCGCGAAAACGTGTCCGGCATGGTCGCACTCTTAACCCGGCCCGGTCAAACGTGCGCGCCCCACACCCGCCGCGAAAAGTTTGCGCCGGGGCTTGACTCTGTAGTCGGCTACAGGGTTTAAAATGTTTTCATGACGAGAACGGCGGTTAAATTCGGGCGACACGACGCGACGGAAATCGGGCGGCGCGAACCGGCGCGACCCTTGCGCATCGGCGAGGTGGCGGCGCGTTCGGGCCTGAGCGTCGAGGCGTTGCGCTTCTACGAGCGGCGGGGCCTGCTGGGCCGGCCCGCGCGCACCGTCGGCGGCTACCGCGCTTACGATCAGGGCGTGCTCGACCGCCTGGCCTTCATCAAGCGCGCGCAGGCGGTCGGCTTCTCGCTCGCGGAGATCACGGAGATTCTCTCGATACGCGCCGAGGGCCGCTCGCCCTGCCACCACGTCCGCGCGCTGGCGCGGCACAAGCTGGCGGAACTGGACGAGCGTCTGCGCGCGCTCCGGCGCTACCGGCGCGAGCTGGCCGAACTACTACGCGAGTGGGACGAGCGCGGCGCGGCCGAAGGCGAGTTCTGCGGTCTGATCGAACACAGCGAGCTGCACGCGGCGGACGCGCCGCCGGTGCGCCGCAAGAAGAACAAGGAGGGCCGCAAGCATGAGCACAAAAGTTGAGCCGGCCGCGCACGAAAAAGAGTCTGCGGACGCGCGCGTCGATCTGCCGATCACGGGGATGACGTGCGCGGCGTGCGCGCAGCGCATCGAGCGCCGGCTGACGAAAGCGCCGGGCGTCAGCCAGGCGCGGGTCAACTTCGCCACGCGCCGCGCGACCGTCGAATACGATCCGCGCCAGACCGGCGTGGGCGCGCTCGTCGAGACGGTGCGCGCCATCGGCTACGACGCTATTGCCCCGGCGCAGGCCGAGAGCGAGGGCGCGCAGTCCGAGTCCGCGGCCGAGCGGGCGGAGGCGCGGGCGCTGTGGCGGCGGTTCGTCGTCGCGGCTGTGCTGGCCGCGCCGGTCGTCCTGATCGCCATGTCGCACGGGCGCGTCGCTCTCTTCAACGGCGCGTGGAGCAACTGGCTGCAACTGGCGCTGACGCTCCCCGTCGTCGCCTACGGCGGTTGGCCCTTCTACCGCGGCGCGTGGCTCGCGCTCAAGCACCGCGCCGCCGACATGAACACGCTCATCGCCACGGGCACGGGCGCGGCCTTCCTCTACTCGCTCGTCGCCACCGTCGCGCCGCGTCTGGTCACGACCGGCGCGCACGCCGCGATGCCCGGCATGGACGGGCGGACGGCCCCGCCGGTCTACTACGAAGCGGCGGCGGTCATCATCGCGCTGCTCCTGCTTGGGCGTTTGCTCGAAGCGCGCGCGCGGGGCAAGACCTCTGCGGCGATCAAGCGTCTGCTCGGCTTGCAGGCGCGCACGGCGCGCGTCGTGCGCGCGGGCCGAGAGGTTGACATCCCGGTCGAAGACGTTTCGGTCGGCGACACGGTCGTCGTGCGACCGGGCGAGAAGATTCCGGTGGACGGCGTGGTGACGGCGGGCGCGTCCGCGGTCAACGAGGCGATGCTGACGGGCGAGCCGATGCCGGTCGAGAAGCGCGCCGGGGCGGAAGTGTTCGGCGCGACGATCAACGAGACGGGCAGCTTCCGCTTCCGCGCGACGAAGGTCGGGCGCGACACCGTGCTGCAACAGATCGTGCGGCTCGTCGAAGAAGCGCAAGGGCAACGCGCGCCGATTGCGCGGCTCGCCGACCGCGTCAGCGGCTACTTCACGCCCGTCGTCATCTGCATCGCCGTCGTCACCTTCGTCGTCTGGTTCGTCGCCGCGCCCGCGGAGACGCGCCTGACGTTCGCGCTCGTCAACTTCGTCTCGGTGCTCATCATCGCGTGCCCGTGCGCGCTGGGGTTGGCGACGCCGACCGCCGTCATGGTCGGCACGGGGCGCGGCGCGGAGCACGGCATACTGATCAAAGGCGGCGCGGCGTTGGAGACGGCGCACAAGCTGCAAACGGTCGTGCTCGACAAGACGGGCACGATCACGCTGGGGCGGCCCACAGTGACCGACGTGCTGCCCGCCGCCGGCTTCGACGCGGACGAACTCTTGCGCCTGGCCGCCGCGGCCGAGCGCGGCAGCGAACACCCCTTGGGCGCGGCCGTCGTCGCGCACGCCGCCGCACGCGGGCTGGCGACGCCGACGGCCACGAGCTTCAACGCGCTCGCCGGCCACGGCGTAGAGGCCGAGGTCGAAGGGCACAAGTTGCTGCTCGGCAACCTGCGTCTGATGACGGAGCGCGGCGTCGAGTTGAACGGTCTCGGCGCGCGCGCCGAAGCGTTGGCGGGCGCGGGCCGGACGCCGGTGTTCGTCGCGGCGGACGGGCGCGGCGCGGGCGTGTTCGCCGTGGCGGACGAGATCAAACCGGACGCGGCGGCGGCCGTCGCCGCGCTCCGCGCCGAAGGCCTGGAAGTCGTCATGCTCACGGGCGACGACGAAAGGACGGCTAAAGCGGTGGCGCGTCAGGTGGGCATCGAGCGCGTGCTGGCGGGCGTGCTGCCGGCGGGCAAGGCGGCGGAGGTGAAGCGGCTGCAAGCCGAGGGGCGCGTCGTGGCGATGGTCGGCGACGGCATCAACGACGCGCCCGCGCTCGCGCAGGCCGACATCGGCATCGCCATCGGCACGGGCACGGACGTGGCCATAGAGGCGGCGGACATCACGCTCGTCGGCGGTAGCTTACGCGGCGTGGCGGCGGCGGTCGCGCTGTCGCGGCAGACGATGCGCGTCATCAAACAGAACCTGTTCTGGGCGTTCGTCTACAACGCGCTGGGCATCCCCCTGGCGGCGGGCGCGCTCTACCCGCTGACGGGCTGGCTGCTCTCGCCCGTCATCGCCAGCGCGGCGATGGCGCTCTCCTCCGTCTCCGTCGTCACCAACAGCCTGCGCCTGCGCCGGTTCAAATTCGACTGACGGGGAGATGCATACGACGGAACTCTTAGTGGTTCTTCTTCGGCGCGGCGGCAGTGGAATGCAGTCCGTCTCCGTGCATCCTCTATGTCCTCTGTGTCTCGGTGGTGAATCTTCTCTGAGCGGCATTCACCACCGAGACACAGAGGCCACAGAGGATGCACGGAGGCTTGAAAGCGTTTAGGGCTGCCGCGCCGTGCGTGCTAGAGTAGCGACAACGAACCGAGTCGGGCGGGGCATCGCAGCGTGCGCGCTGACCGCGGTCTTTTGTTGGTGAACTGATGCGACGTTTGCTGGCGATCTTCGTGTTGACGGGCGCGCTGCTGTGCGGCGGCTGGGGACACGTCTGGGCCGCCGGCACGTGCGCGCACGCCGCAACCGAGACCGCAGCCGCCGCGGCCGGCGAGACGCCGGACAGTCACGCGCAGACGCACGACTGCTGCCGCGCGAAGCTCGCGCACACGCAACGCGCCGCCGCGCACGAGGCGCACGCGCCCGCGCAGACGCCGACGTGTGAGCACGCGTTAGCCGAAGAAGACGCGACTGACACGGCCGATTCATCGGCGGCGCAGGCGAGCGTCGAGGCGAGCGAGTCGGGGCCTTTGTGCGGGCATTGCCTGGGGCGTTCAGCGCCCGCGCCGCGCCTGTTGCCGGCCGCGCAAGGCGCGCAGGCGACGCAGCGCGCAATGGTCGCGCCCGCGCTCTGCGCGTTGAGACTCGCGCTGCCGGTCGTCAACCGCGTGGCGGTCTTCGCGCCGTCGCAGCACGCGCCCCCGACGCGCGCGCGTCGCCACCTGCTCCTCAACATCCTGCTGATCTGAACCTCCCGCGCGCTCTGCCGCACGACGCGTGCGGCGGCCTGCACGCAGCCGACGGGAAAACTGTCGGCCGACGGCGCACGCTTGCGCCCGCAAATGTCCGGGGAGGTTCATGAAATGAAACGCACAAGTTATAACGACGTGACGTGGCGCGGGCTGCTCTACGCGCTGGCCCTGCTCGTCCTGCTGCTCGGTCTCGGCGTGTCCGCCCACGCGCAGCACGAACAGCACGGCGGTCACACCATGCCGCCCGCGCCCACGCCCACGCCGCAGCCGAGTCCCGCCGCGACGCCCGCGCCCACGCCGCATCACGCGCCGACGCCCGTGCCCGCGCCCGCGGATCATAGTATGCACACGGGGCACACGATGCCGTCTGCTCCCGACGCGGGCGACGTGCGTCACGTCGCCGAGGCGGACGTGGACGAGTTGATGGTGATGTCGGGCGAAGGGATGGGCGTGCGCGTCGGCGCGAGCCGGCACAACGTCCTCCCGATGGGGCAGATGGGTTCGGGCACGGCCTGGCAGCCCGCCTCTTCGCCGCTCTACATGCGCCACAAGCGCGCGGGCGACTGGCTCCTGATGTTCCACTTCGACGCGAAGACCGGCGTCAACCACCAGGGCGGGCCGCGCGGCGTGACCAAGGCCGACTCGATGAACTGGTTCATGCCGATGGCGTTCCGGCGCGTCGGCGCGGGCACGCTGCAACTGCGCGGCATGTTCAGCTTCGAGCCGTTCACGTTCCCGCCCGGCGGCTCGCCCTTGCTCTTCCAGACCGGCGAGACCTACAAGGGCGCGCCGCTCATTGATCGGCAACACCCGCACGATCTCGTGATGGAACTGTCGGCGCAGTACACCGCGCCGCTCGGCGAGCGCGGGACGTGGTTCGCCTACGTCGGCTACCCCGGCGAGCCTGCGCTCGGCCCCGTCGCCTTCATGCACCGTATGTCGGCCTCCGAGAATCCAAATGCGCCGCTCGCGCACCACTTGCAGGATTCGACGCACATCTCTTTCGGCGTCTTCACGACCGGCTTCACCTACCGCGGCCTCAAGCTCGAAGGCTCGCTCTTCAACGGGCGCGAGCCGGACGAGAACCGTTACAACTTCGAGGCGCATCCGTGGAACTCGCGCGCCGCGCGCCTGAGCTACGCGCCGACGCGCGACTGGACGTTCCAATTGAGCCACGGCTTCCTGCGCAACCCCGAAGCGTTGGAGCCGGGCGACACGCGCCGCACGACCGCCTCCGCGCAGTACAACCGCCCCTTCGCGCGCGGCAACTTCGCCGCCGCACTCATCTGGGGGCGCAACCACGAGAGCCACGCGGGCGAACTGTTCAACCTCAACAGCTACGCCGGCGAAGCAACGTTCAACTTCCTCGCACGCAACTACCTCTACACGCGGCTCGAGTTGGTGGACAAGCGCGACCTCCTGCGCCACGACGATTTACACCGGCTCGGCTTCGGCGACGACACGCACCCGATCTTTCGCATCGGCGCGTACACCGCCGGCTACGTCCGCGACGTGTGGGCGGACGAACGCCTCGCCGTCGGTCTCGGCGGCGACGTGACGGTCTACTCGAAACCGGCCGCGCTCGATCCCGTCTACGGCCAAAACCCCGTCTCCTACAAGTTCTTCTTCCGCGTCCGGCCCGCGCGCCTGCGCCCCGACGCGCACGCCGGCCACGCCACGCCGTAGACGCGCCGGCGCGGCCCTGTGGTTCGACCTTTAGTTCTTTAGCTCGCAAGCTCGTATCATGACGATTATGAAGACCAACTACTTGACGCGCGCGCTCGCCTGCGGCGTCGCGGTGTCGGCACTGTGGCTGGCGTCGGCCTGCAACACGACCGACAGAACAACCGACCGTGCCGCCGCGCCGCCGCCGCCCGCGCCCGCCAACGTCGCCGCGCCGCACGCACACGACAACGCGCCGACCGCGGGCTTACACGACAACGCGCCGCGCGCCGCGCGCGTGCCCGCGCACTATGCGACGGCAGCGGCTGTCGGGCAGTTGCCGCCGACGCTCGCGCCCGCGCAGTTCGTCGGCAAGACGCAGGCGGCCTACAGCGCCGTGCGCGCCATCCCGCAGACCATCGCGCAACTGCCGTGCTACTGCCATTGCGACGTAGGCTTCGGGCACAAGAGCCTGCACAGTTGCTTCGAGGACGACCACGCGGCGCACTGCGCCGTCTGCGTGGACGAGGCGCTCCTGGCCTACCGGCTGCAAACGGAGGAGAAGCTGACGCCGGCCCAGATTCGCGCCCGCATCATCGCGCAGTACGGGGCGGAGCAGTAGACGGCCTTCGTGTCGTTTTTCGGCGGCGTCGTAATACTTTCGGCAACAACGGCGTGAATAATCCGTCCTTCCCCTCTGGCCATTCAAACAGGAGGCAGCAGCAATGAGACGTTCACGCAGACACCTTCTCACGACCGCGCTCGCGGCCCTCGTCGCGTGCGGGCTGGCGGCGACCGACGCGCACGCACAGCGCCGCGGGCGGCGGGCAGCGGCCGCCGCCGAGCCGACGATTCCCGGCGGGCGCGCCGACGACGCCGTGCGCCGCGCCAGCAAGGCCGCGAACATCATCACAGAGATCATGGGTTCGCGGGACAGGGGCGTCCCGAAGGAGTTGTTGGACAAGGCCGAGGCGGTCGTCGTCTGCCCCGAAGTGATCAAGGCGGCGCTCGGCATCGGCGGGCGGCGCGGGCAGTGCGTCGTCGCGCGGCGCACGCCGGGCAACTGGAGCGCGCCCGTCTACTACAACCTGTCGGGCGGCAGCTTCGGCCCGCAGATCGGCGGCGAGAAACTCGACCTCGTCCTGCTGATCATGAACGAGGCCGGCGTGCGCGGGCTGCTCGAAGACAAGTTCGAGATGGGCGGCGAGGCCGGCATCGCCGCCGGGCCGTACGGCCGCTCGGCCGCCGCCTCGACCAACGCGACGCTCGACGCCGGCATCCTCTCCTACTCGCGCTCGAAGGGCGCGTACATCGGCGCGGCGCTGAAGGGCGTGGCCATCACGCCCGACAACGATCTGAACGAGGCCTTCTACGGCAAGAAGGCGAGCGAACTGCTCAGCGACGGCTCGATCATGGCGTCGCCCTCGCGCGTGCGCGTCCTGGCGCTCACGCTCAGCCGCTACACGAAACGCTAACAAACTCCCTTTGCGTCCCTTCGCGGCCTTTGCGGTTAAATCCAAAACCTTAACCGCAAAGAGCGCGAAGAGGGCCGCGAAGGGCGCAGAGGGTGGCGCGGTCTTCGCTTGCAACCCGGCCCGCCGCCCGCGTCATCAAGGTATCAGCCCGAAGCCTTTGAAGTAGGGAGACGACAGCACGATGAGACTCGCACTCCGACGCCCCCTGTTCTCCACGCTCGCCCTGTCGGCGCTCTGCGCCCTCTGCACCGTCGCGCGCGCGCAGACGCCGGAGCAGTCCGCGCCGCCGACGGAGCCGCCCGCGCAGCGCGACCGGCGCGTCAGCCCGACGCCCGCGCCCACGCCCGCCGACGAGAAGAGGTCGGACGAGGCGGCGCGCAAGTCCGAGGCGGCGGCGCGCGTCTTCAACCAGATCATGCGTGCGCGCGACAACGCGATCCCGAAGGAGTTGATCGAGCGCGCGGAGGCGGTGGCGGTCTTTCCGGGCGTGTTGAAGGCGGGCTTCATCGTGGGCGGGCGCGGCGGCAGCGGCGTCATCAGCCGGCGCGTGCGCGGCGGTTGGAGTCCGCCCGCGTTCTTCACGCTACGCGGCGGCAGCTTCGGCGCGCAGATCGGCGCGTCGAAGACCGACTTCGTGCTGCTGTTCATGAACGAGGGCGCGATCCAGGGGTTGTTGGAAGACAAGTTCGAGATGGGTGGCGAGGCGAGTGCCGCCGCCGGCCCCGTCGGCCGCTCGGCCAGCGCGACGACGAACCTGACGCTCGACGCCGGTATCCTCTCCTACTCGCGCTCGAAGGGCCTCTTCGCCGGGCTTGAGTTGAAGGGCGCGGTCGTCAACCCGGACAACAAGCTGAACCAGGCCGTCTACGGGCAGAAGGCCGCCAAGCTGCTGGCCAACGTGGATCGCGTCGATCTCAACGCCGTCCCCGACAGCGTCCGCATCTTCCCCGTCACGCTCG
>DASVPY010000112.1:0-2082 GCA_036389395.1 Pyrinomonadaceae bacterium | reverse complement strand
GCGCGAGAGGATGACGTTGTAGATGGGGCGCGAGTCCACCAAGACCTTGCCCGCGCGGTCGAAGATCGTGCCGCGCTGGGCCGGGATGGGCAGGAGGCGCACGCGCTGGTTCTCGGCCCGCTCGGCGTAGTACGCGCCGTTGGCCACCTGCAAGTAGTAGAGCCGCACGCCGAGCACAGTCAACAGCGCGAGCACGACGACCTGGATCGCGCGCAGCCGCGCCCGCAGGTTCTGCGAATCGTCTTCAAATTTCATAAAGCAGTGACCAGTGACCAGTGACGAGTGACGAGCTAAAACCAAGCCCCGAGTGAAAGTTTAACTTGTCACCCGTCACTTGTCACTCGTCACTGCTTTTATCCCGCGGGTCTGGTTGTAGTAAACGTCGTAGACGGCGCGGACGGCGGGCGCGGCGTAGTGGCCGCCCTGCCCAACGTTCTCGATGAGACCGAGGACGGCCAGCTCGGGCTTGAAGGCCGGCGCGAAGGAGACGAACCACGAATGATCGCGCCGCTCGCCCACGTCGCGCCCGACGCGGACGACCTGCGCCGTGCCGGTCTTGCCGGCGATGTCGAAGCCGGCCATCTTGATGCCGCGCGCCGTGCCGCCGTTGTTGACCACGCCCCACATCCCTTCGACCACCAACTGATGCACGTCTTCGGGGATCGGCACGAGCTTCGGCGCGGCGTGCTCGAACGCGCGCGCGGGACGGAAGTCGGCCGCGCCCGGCGTGCCGACAGCTTTGATCTCTCTGAGCAGGTGCGGCACGTAGAGCCGCCCGCCCGCGCCGACGCCCGCGACGGCGCGCAGGAGCGCGAGCGGCGTGATCACGTCCGTCCCCTGGCCGAACGAGGCGTAGACCGTGTCTATGTCGCGCCATTCGGGGTCGCGCGGGTTGACCTTCGCCTTAAGTTCGCGCGAGGGCGTCCAACTGACAAGCTCGTGCGGCAGGTCTACGCCGGTGCGGCGGTTGAAGTCGAACTCGTCCACCATCTGCCTTATGCCGTCGAGACCCATCTTGAGGCCGAGGCGGTAGAAGTAGCCGTCGCACGAGTGCGTGATGGCGTCGCGCAACTCCGGCGCGCCGTGGTTGCCGCCCATGCAGCGCGTGAACTTGTCGCCGACGGTGATGCCGCCGCCGCACGTCAAGTTTGAATGCGCGGTGGTGATCGCGCCCTGCTGCAAGCCCGCCACCGCCATCGGGATTTTCCACGTCGAGCCGGGCGGGTAGCGCCCTTGGATCGCGCGGTTGAGGAGCGGGGTGCGCGGGTCGTGCAGCAGCGCGGCGTACTCGGCGCGCCCCGCCTTCGTGTTGATGCGCCCGGCGAAAAGGTTCGGGTCGAACGTGGGGCGCGAGGCGAGCGCGAGCAACTCGCCGCTGTTCGGGTCGAGCGCGACGATGACACCGCGACGCGACGGCGACTCGTCCAACTGCCGCTCGGCGGCCGACTGCAAGTCGAGCGCGATGGTCGTGACCAAATCCTGGCCGGGCTGCGGCTCGACGCGCTCAAGCTCCCGCTGAATGCGCCCGCGCGCGTCCACGATGACCTTGCGGTAGCCGTCGCGCCCGCGCAGGTACTCGTCGTAGACCTTCTCCAAGCCCTCCTGCCCGACCACGTCGCCCGGCTTGTAGCCGCGCGCACGCGCCTCCGCGCCTTCGAGTTGCTTGGGGCTGATCTCGCCGACGTAGCCGAGCACATGCGCGAGCAGGCCGCCGTCGGGGTAGCGACGCTGCGGCTGCAACTCGACGCGCAGGGCGGGGAACTCGGCGGCGTGCGCTTCGAGCCACGCGATGTCGGCGGGCGTCGCGCCCTGCTTGACGAGCAGCGACGCGTAAGCGGGGGTCGCGTCCGCCTCCATCAGCCGCTTGCGCACGAGGTCTGCGCTCAACCCCAGGCCCGCCGCCAGCGCCCGCGCCAACGCGTCCGCGTCCGCGTCTTTCAACTCCTCGCGCGAGAGGATGACGTTGTAGATGGGGCGCGAGTCCACCAAGACCTTGCCCGCGCGGTCGAAGATCGTGCCGCGCTGGGCCGGGATGGGCAGGAGGCGCACGCGCTGGTTCTCGGCCCGCTCGGCGTAGTACGC
>DASVPY010000111.1:0-23910 GCA_036389395.1 Pyrinomonadaceae bacterium | reverse complement strand
AGTGGTCAGTTAAAGACTGTCTGCACTGACCACTGACCACCGACCACCGACCACTTTTTATGAAGTCTTCTTTCACCATCGGCTCGCGCGGCTCGAAGCTGGCGCTGTGGCAGGCGGAGTGGGCGCGCGCGCGCCTGCTGGAGTTGCGCCCCGCGGCGACGGTCAACATCGAGATCATCAAGACTTCGGGCGACGTGATGCGCGACGTGCCGCTCGCGGTCATCGGCGGCAAGGGCGCGTTCACCAAGGAACTCGAAGAGGCGCTGTTGGCCGAGCGCATAGACATCGCCGTCCACTCGTTGAAGGACTTGCCGACCGTGCTGCCCGCGGGCCTCTGTGTCACCGCCATCACCGAGCGCGAAGACCCGCGCGACGCACTCGTCCTGCGCGCCGACGCGCCCGACGGCGACGGCAAGCCCTCGCTGCAAACGTTGCCCGCGGGCGCGGTCGTCGGCACGTCGAGCATGAGGCGGCGCGCGCAGTTGCGCCACCTGCGCCCGGACGTGGAAGTCTCTGACCTGCGCGGCAACGTGGACACGCGCCTGCGCAAGCTCGACGAGGGGCGTTACGACGCGATCATACTGGCCTCGGCGGGCTTGCGCCGGCTCGGCTTCGGCGCGCGCATCAGCGCGCCCGTGCCGCCCGAAGTGATGCTGCCCGCCGTCGGCCAAGGCGCGCTCGGCATCGAGACGCGCGCCGACGATGCCGACACCGTCGCGCTCATCAAACTGCTCAACCACGACGCGACGCGCGCCGCCTGCACCGCCGAGCGCGCGCTCTTGAACGCACTCGGCGGCGGCTGCCAGGTTCCCATCGCCGCCCACGCCACGGTGCAAAACGGTCGGCTACGCCTGGACGGTCTCGTCGCCGGCCCCGACGGCGCGGAGATCGTGCGCGACCGGCTCGAAGAGGAGACGGGCGCGGCACAACGCGCGGGCGAGCTGCTGGCGGCGCGTCTGCGCGAGCGCGGCGCGACGCGCCTGCTCGAAGCGCAGTTCCCCGCGCCGCCCGACGTGCGGCTCACCTGATACTGTCGCGCGAGTCTTGCGCCGGAGTTGTTCGCCGGAGTCGTTCGCTTTAGTCTTCCGCCTGAGCCTTATGAGTTCTCCCCGACCACTCGCAGGGCGCACCGTCGTCATCACGCGCGCGCGCGCGCAGGCCGCCGAGTTCGCCGCCGCGCTCGAAGCCGAGGGCGCGCGCGTCGTCGCCTGCCCCACCATCGAGATCGTCGCGCCCGAATCGTTCGCCCCGCTCGACGAGGCGCTTGAGAACCTCTTCGGCTACGACTGGCTCGTCTTCACCAGCACGAACGGCGTGGACTTCTTCCTGCGCCGCCTCGAAACGAAGGGCAAGGACGCCGCCGAGTTGGACGAACTGCGCGTCTGCGCCATCGGCGCGGCCACGGCCGAACGCCTGCGCGCGGCGCACGTCCACGTAGACGTAGTGCCCGACGAGTTCAAGGCCGAAGGCGTCTTCGCCGCGCTCGAAGCTTACATCGGCGGGCGCGAGCGTTTCGACCGGCTCAACTTTCTGATCCCGCGCGCGGCCGTGGCGCGCGACTTCCTGCCGCGCGCCTTGGAGGCGGCGGGCGCGCGCGTGGACGTGGTCGCCGCCTACCGCACCGTGCCGCCGCAGACGACCGAGCGCGCCAGGGTCGAAGCCCTGCTCGTCGGCGGCGCGGTGGACTGCGTCACCTTCACCAGCTCGTCCACCGTCCAAAACTTCGCCCGACTCTTCGACACGCACGACCTGTCGGGGCTGCTCGCGGGCGTCCGCGTCGCCTGCATCGGCGACATCACGGCGCGCACCGCGGCCGAGCACGGCTTGCAGACCGACATCATGCCGGCCGAGTTCACCACCGCGGCGCTCGCCCGCGCCGTCGCCGACTACTTCGCCCGCGCGAACACGCCGCAGGCGCAACCACGGGCGAACGGCGCTTGAAGATCGACTTAACTGCCCGTTCAGATCGTTGTGCTAAACTGATTGCTATGACGCAAGGGCGCATCCTTGTGGTGGACGACGACCCGATGCTGCTCGACACCTTACGCGAGGTGTTGGCCGCGGGCGGCTACGACGCGCAGGCCGCGCCGGACGGCATGGCCGCGCTCGCGCGGCTGCGCGAGGCGCGCCCCGACGTGGTCGTGACCGACGTGAAGATGCCCGGTCTCGACGGCTTCGCGCTGCTGCGCGAGGTACACGGCCGCCACCCCGAACTGCCGGTCATCCTCCTGACCGGGCAAGGCTCGGTCGAGATGGCGCTGCGCGCCGTGCGCGAGGAGGGCGCGTATCACTTCCTCGAAAAGCCGGTTGACAACGAACTGCTGCTCGAAGTCGTGCGCCGCGCGCAGGCGCACGGGGCGCAGGGGCGCGAGCGCGAACAACTCCACGCGCAACTGCGCGAGCGCGGCGCGTTCCGCGCGCTCATCGGCAACTCCGAGCCGATGCGTCGCGTCTACACGCTCATCGAGCAAGTCGCGCCGTCGTCGGCGTCCGTTCTGATCACGGGCGAGTCGGGCACGGGCAAAGAGTTAGTCGCGCGCACCATTCACGATCTCAGCCCAAGGCGCGTGCACGAGTTCGTCGCGATCAACTGCTCGGCCATTCCTGAGACGCTGATGGAGTCGGAACTGTTCGGGCACGAGCGCGGCGCGTTCACGGGCGCGGCCATGCGGCGCGCGGGCTGCTTCGAGTTGGCGAACGGCGGCACGCTCTTGCTCGACGAGATCGCGGAGATGCCGGCGCTCTTGCAGGCGAAGCTCTTGCGCGTGCTCGAAGAGCGCACGGTGCGCCGGCTCGGCGGGATGCAGGAGATTCCGATTGACGTGCGCGTGCTGGCGGCGACCAATCGCGAGCCGCACGAGGCGGTGCGCAGCGGCATCCTGCGCGAAGACCTGCTCTACCGCCTCAACGTCATCACCATCGAATTGCCCCCCTTGCGCCGCCGCAAGGAAGACTTGCCGCTGCTCGCGCAGTACCTCATCACGCACCTGGCGGAGCGGCACGACCGCCCGGCGCGCCACCTGAGTCCGGCGGCGCTGGACGTGCTCAAGTCGCACCACTGGCCGGGCAACGTGCGCGAGTTGCGCAACGTCATCGAGCGCGCCGTCATCATCTGTTCGGGCGACACCATCGAGCGCCACCACATCGCGCCCTACCCGCTCGACCAGCGCGCGCGCGCCCGCAGCGAGGACACGATCACGCTGCCCGTCGGCACGCCCATCTTCGAGGTCGAGCGCCAGATGATCCTGCGCACCCTACAGAAGACCGACAACAACAAGACGCGCGCCGCCGAACTCCTCCAGATCAGCCTCAAGACCCTCCACAACAAGCTCCGCCTCTACCGCGAACAAGGCCTCCTCAACGAGCGCGACCAGCCCCAGTCCCTCCGCCCGCTGCCGCCCGATGACTTCTAAGGCCACAGGCGGTTGCTCACACTTCAGGCTTACCGCAGCCCCGCGCCGTCGCCGCCCGCCGGTTGTTCCTCGTGTTATAATCGAACCCCTATGACGACGATCACCATCCTGCCCGAAAAGGGTGACACCTACCGTGCCCTCTCCGGCGACAAGCAATCGACCGGACGCACGGCAGGCGAGGCGCTGGACGCGCTCAGCTCGCAACTCACGGAGGAGGAGGGCGGCACGCTCGTCATCGTGCAGAATCAAAAGCCCGACCAGTTCTTCAACGCCGCGCAGCAGGAGCGTCTTGCCGAACTGACGCGGCTGCGCGCGGCCGGGGGGTTGACGGCGGCAGAAGAACAGGAGTTGGCGGGCCTGATCGAAGCCGAAATCAACGGCGCGCGGGAAAGAGCGGAGGCCCTGATAGATGCCGCCGGGAGTGAGAGACAAACAGGTGATGTGTCTTCTGATGAGGGTTTGAGCGTCAGGAAGACTATAGAAGAATCCAGCTATAATGTCGTGCCGGGCGACGACCTGTTAGAACGGGCCGTGCTGAGCGACGAAATGTTAGAACTGGCCATGAAGATTTCACCGAAGCTCCACGTCATTCTGGACTTGATGATCACCGAGGACTTAACCCTGAAAGACATCGCCTTGCGCATCGGCGAGTCTTACGCCAACACGCGCACCATCTTCTACCGCGGCATCAGGGAACTGAACAGAAGCTTGGGCCTCAAATCGGAGGGCACATCGACTCTCCTGATCAAGCATAAAACGGGGAAGTTGCTACACGAGCGCAAGGCATGAATCCTCATTACCCGCTTGTCTCCGCCCGCGCCCGCCACGCCTGCGAATATTGTCACGCCCCCGAAGTGGTCTTCAACCTGCCGTTTGAGGTCGAGCACATCACGCCGCAGGCACGGGGCGGCGGCTCGGCTGAAGATAACCTGGCTTTGGCCTGCCGCTCGTGCAACCTGTACAAGTCGGATCACGTTTCGGCCGTGGACGAGCAGACGCAGCGGGAAGTCAGCCTGTTCAACCCGCGCCGCGACGCTTGGCGCGAGCACTTCTCAATCATCGTAGAAACCGGCGAGATGACAGGCTTGACTCCGTGCGGGCGCGCGACTGTTGCCCGCCTGCGGTTCAACGGCAAAGCGCAGACGGAGGCGAGGCAGGTGTGGCTCCGTCTTGGACTTATGAGCTAGCGTGTCTGTTGCTGTGTTTGTCTGAATTCACGCTACAGATTAACCACGAAGACACGAAGAACGTCTCTGCTCTTCGTGTCTTCGTGTCTTCGTGGTTCAACTGGCCTTACACCGCACTCAAGTTAAGCCTCACGCCGCGCGCGGTTGCGGTGGGCGTCGAGTTCGGCCTGGCTGGCGATGCTGATGTCGAGTTCGCGCAGGCGGCCGTCGTGGAGGCCGTAGATGAGGCCGTGGGTGGTCAGCTCTTGGCCGCGCTCCCAGGCGTTCTGCACGATGGTCGTCTGGCAGACGTTGATGACCTGCTCGATGACGTTCAGCTCGCACAGTTTGGCGAAGCGTTCTCCTTCGTCGGCGATGGCCGCGAGCGCGCCCTCGTACCGCTCCTTCACGTCCTGCACGTGCCGCAGCCAGTTGTCGATCAGCCCGTGCTTGCTGTTGGTGAGCGCCGCCTTGACGCCGCCGCAGCCGTAGTGCCCGCAGACGATGACGTGCTGCACCTTCAGCACCTCGACGGCGTACTGGATGACCGACAGGCAGTTCAAGTCCGTATGCACGACGACGTTCGCCACGTTGCGGTGGACGAACAACTCGCCGGGCAGCAGGCCGACGATCTCGTTGGCCGGCACGCGGCTGTCGGCGCAGCCGATCCAGAGGTACGTGGGCGTCTGCTGCTTGGCGAGCCGCTCGAAGAAGGTCGGGTCGTTGGCGTGGACGCGCGCGGCCCACGCGCGGTTGTTCTCTAACAGGTTGGTCAGTTCTCGCATGATGCCTCCGTGCGGTCGGGTGAAAGGGTTAAGGGCGCGCGCGTCGGGCTAGCGGCGCGCGCGCGTGTCGAGTTGGCCCGTCAGTTCGCGGACGGCGGCGTCGAGTTGCGTGTCGCGCCCGGTCATGGTCTCGCCGATGGGGCGCGTGACGGGCACGTCCACGGGGCGCGGGTTGCGCTCCATGTTCGCGCCGTCGGCGGCGGTGATCCGGGCGCGCGGCAGGCGGAAGACCGTGCCGTCTATGAGCGCCTGATTCCAAGTGAAGATGATCCAACCGGCGGTCGGCTCGCCGACTACTTTGCCGAGCCGCAGCGCGCGATACCCTTCGGTGAAGTCTTCGGCGTCCGAGAGCGAGTGCTGGTTGGTGACGAGCACGGTGGCGCGCTCCAAGGCGCGCTGCCCCAGGACGGTGCGCGCGGGGGCGGGGCTGCCGCCGCGCGCCTGCATCGTCAGGTAGCCGCGCCGCGCCAGCACGTCAATCGCGTAGACGTTGACGAAGCCGCCGTTGTTGTTGCGTACGTCCACGACGACGCCCTCGCGCGCCGTGTTCTCCGCGTCCAAATCCACGTAGAGCTGCGCGAGCGACGCCTCGCTCATGTCGTACATGTGGACGTAGCCGAGGCGGCCGCCGCTCACGCGCGCGACGTAGGCGCGGTTCGCCTCGACCCACGCGCGGTAGAGCAGCCCCTTCTCCGTCGTCGCGTTGACCGGGCGCACGGAGACCTCGCGCCGGCCCGCGCCGTCGGCCGACGAAGCGACCGAGAGGCTGACGCGCCGGCCCGTCTTGTAGCTCAGCAACTCGTCGAGGTTCGTGCGCGCGTCAACGTTGCGCCCGTCAACGGCCAACAAGTAATCGCCGGCTTTGATGTTGCCGGGGAGGGCGGCGGGGCTGAGCGGGATGACTTCGGTGATGCGCAGGCGGCCGTCGGTTTCGTACTGGCGGCGGTCGAAGCGTAGGCCCAAACGGCCCGTCGTCTGCTGGTTGGCGCTGGGCGGCGCGTTCGCGCCGAGGTGCGAGGCGTTCAGTTCGCCGACCATCAGTTGCAGCAGCCGGCGCACCTCGTCGGGCGTGCGCGCGCCCGCCACGCGCGGCTCGTACTCGGCGCGCACCGCCGCCCAGTCCGCGCCGTGGTAATTCGGGTCGTAGAAGTTGTCGCGCATGTAGCCCCAGGCCTGGCGGAAGACCTCCATCTTCTCGCGCGCGAAGTCCACGTCCATCTCGGCGGTGACTGAGACGGCGCGCGTCTTGCCGTCGAGCGTCACGGCGTTGATGCGCCCGTTCTCAAGGTAGAAGACCTCCTTGCTGTCGGGCGCGAACTGCGCCCAAGACTTGCCGCCCGCCGTCGCGGTCAACTGCTTGGCGACGGCCGGCTCGCGCGCCAACTCGTCGAGCGAGTAGAGGTACAGGTTCTCCTGGTTCGCGGCCGCCGCGATCAAGACGGCCCACTTGCCGTCGGGGCTGATCGCCTGATAGTTCACGTCCACGCCGACGGGCAGCAGGCTCAGGCGGCGGCGTATGTCGTCGAAGACGATCTGCACGGGCTTCCCAGCCTGCTTCTTCTCTTCGGGGCTTGCGCCGGGCGCAGGCGACGGCGAAGGCGAAGGCGCTGCGGTCGGCGACGGCGCGGGCGTCTGCGTGGGCGAAGGTGTGGGCTGCGTGTCGCGCGGCGGCTCTGGGTTGGGCGGTTGGTTGTCGGGGCGCGTCGGCGGGGTGACGGTGCGCGGCGTCTCCTCGCGGAAGAGGTCGCGGAACTGGTCTTCGCGGAAGCGCGGCGTGCGCGGGATGAGATCGACGCGCGCCACCTGGAAGCTCTCCGTCCGCTGCCCCGTGTCGAAGAGCAGGAACGTGCCGTCGGGACTCCACGAGACGGTATTGCTGAAGACGTTGGCGATGAAGCTGACGGGGCGCGCCGTGCCGCCGCCCTCGACCGGCACGACGTAGACGTTCTTGAACTCGCGCTCGCCCGTCGGCATGTAAGCCAGCCACTTGCTGTCGGGCGACCAGACGAACGGTCGATCAGAAATGATCGGCGGGCGTTCGAGCGCGGCCGTCGCCACGACGCGCTCCTGCTTTGCCGCGAGGTCGAGCACGCGCACCTCGCGCGCGCCGCGCTGGAAGGCGAGGAGCTTGCCGTCGGGCGAGAAGCGCGGCGTCGAGTCGTCTCCGGCGGCGCTCGTCAACTGCGTCTCGGCGTTCGTGGCAAAGTCATAGAGGAACAGGTGCGGCGTGCCGTCGCGGTCGGAGACGTAAACCAAGCGGCGGCTGTCGGGCGACCAGGCGATCTGATACTCGTCGGCCGGGCTGTTAGTGACGCGCGCCGCGTCGCCGCCGTCAGCCGCCGAGGCGGCGAAGACTTCGCCGCGCACGACGAAGGCCAGCTTCTTGCCGTCGGGCGCGAGTTGCAACTCGCGTAACTGATCGCTCACGCGGACGTGCTCGACGGCGGGGCCGGCGGGCGCGCCGCGGCGCGTGACGGCGATCTCGCTCGCCTTGCCGCTCTCCGTGTCCACGCGCCAGAGGCGGAACTCGTGCTCGAAGACGATCTCGCGCCCGTCGTAAGAGATGCTGGGCCAGAGCACGCGCCCGTCCGTGAAGTTGGTCAGGCGGCGCATGCCGCCCGCCGCGCCGGGCGTCGTCACCCAGATGTTCTGCGCGCCCGTGTCGCCGCGCCCCACGAGTCGATCCGAGACGTAGAAGACCTTGCGCCCGTCGGCGCTCCACATCGGCCACACGTCTTTGCCGCCGCCGGCCGGCGTCACGCGCTCGTAAGTCGGCTGCTCACCGTCGAGACCGCGCAGCAGCCAGATTTCCGACTCGTCGAGGTGGCTGTGCCCCTTGCGCCACCACTGCGCGGAGACGACGCCGCGCGCCGTGAAGGCGAGCGTCTGCCCGTCGGGCGCGGGCGCGCAGAAGTATTCGTTGGTGTAGCGGTCGGCGCTGACCTGCATCGGCGTGCCGCCCGCGGGCGCGACGCGGTAGAGATCGTTCATCGAGGCGATGTCGCGGCTCGTCGAGGAGAAGTAGAGCCAGCGGCCGTCGCGCGCCCACGCGTCGAGCTGATCGAAGGCGTCGTCGTAGGTGACGCGGCGCAGGTCGCCGGTGTCGAGCGCGAGCACGTAGATGTCGCCGTTGCCGGTGCGCGTCGAGACGAAGGCGAGCTGCGTGCCGTCGGGCGAGTAGAGCGGGCGCGACTCCGTGGCCGGGTGCGAGACGAGCAGGCGCGCCGCGCCGCCCGCCGCCGGCACAGTCCAGATGTCGCCGCCGGAGACGAACGCGATCTCGGCGCGGTCGGGCGCGAACGCCGGCTCGGTGAAGTAGGGCAGCGCGGCCGGCGCGTTCGCGGGCGTTGCCTGCGCGGGCGGCTCACCCGCGCCGTGCGCGCGGCCCAGCGGGTTGAGAGCGAGCAGCAGCGCCAGCGCACACGCGCAGGCGCTCGGCCTGTGAGAGCGGGTCATGTGTGTCTCCCGGCAAGCTCAAGCTTCGACTTGCGTTTGAGATGAATGCCGCGCGCTTAAAGCGGGCGCGCGTCTGAATGCCTTACGTTTGATGGCGGCAATATTAACAGACGACAGCGCCGCCGCCGAAACGCGCGCCGCGGGCCGCATAGGTTTCCTTCTCTCTTGAGTGTCGCGGACGTAGCGATGCACCACAGAGGCACAGAGGGCACGGAGGATGCACGGAGGCTTGAGCGGCATTCAAGCCTCCGTGCTTCCTCTGTGTTCTCTGTGCCTCTGTGGTGCATACCTGTTTCGTCAAACTCAAGTCTGAAGAAACCTCTCCGATCTCCGCCCGCGGCCCTTGCCTCCGCGGCGCGCGGGATGTTACTTATCGCCGCGCATGTCTGTCTTGCTACTGTTCGTGGACGGCCTCGGCATCGGCACGCGCGGCGCGCACAACCCGCTCGCGGCACTGGGCGACGAGGCCGCGCCGCTCGCCGTCTTCGCCGACGAAGACCCGACGTTGCCCCACGGCGGCGTGCTCGCGCGCACAGACGCGCGGCTCGGCGTCGAAGGGCGGCCGCAGAGCGCCTCCGGGCAGACGACGATCCTGACGGGCGTCAACGCGCCCGCCGCGCTCGGCTACCACAAGCAAGGCTTCCCGAACGAGGCTTTGCGCGACATCATCAGCGCGCACTCGATCTTCTTGCAGTTGACGCGCGCGCGCGTCGGCCCCGTCACGTTCGCCAACGCCTACACGCCGCGCTTCTTCAACCAACGCCCGCGCTGGGTCTCGGCCACCACGGTCGCGGTCGAAGCCGCGGGTCTGCGCTTCCGGCAACTCGACGATCTGCGCGCCGGCCGCGCCGTCTACCAGGACTTCACGAACACGATGCTCGTCGAGGCCGGCTTCGACGTTGCGCCGCGCACGCCGGAGCAGGCCGCGGACGTGCTCGCCGACCTCGCGCACAAGCACCGCTTCACGCTCTACGAGTATTTCATCACCGACCGCGCCGGGCACGCGCAGGACGCAAGTTTGGCGCGGACGGTGTTGGCGGGTCTCGCGCGTTTCGTCCGCGCCGTGCTGGCGCGGCTCGATCTGGCGCGCACGACCGTCATCCTGACGAGCGACCACGGCAACGTCGAAGACCTGTCGAGCCGCAACCACACGCTCAACGAAGTGCCCACGCTCGCGTGGGGGCCGGGGCGCGAGCGCGTGCGCGCGCGCGTCCGCGACCTCGCGGACATCACGCCCGCCGTCGTCGAGCTGTTGACCGCCGCCTGACACGAGCACGGGCCGACGCGCGCGCCGCGCCGCGCGCAGCAAACGACACGCACATGACGCACGACGCACCACGCGCCAGTTGACCAGAACGCTCCACACACCAGTTGGCACAGAGACATCATGGAACCCGCCGCCACAGCCGCCGCCCCCCGCGCCGTGCCCGCCGTCCCGCGCTACTCGCACTACGCGCTGGTCGTGCTCACGGTCGTCAACCTGCTCAACTACGTGGATCGGCAGGTGTTGCCGTCGGTCGCCTCCTACATGATCCGCGACGAGCACCTGCGCCTGACGGACGCCGAAGTCGGCTACATGGAGACGGCGCTGCTGCTCTCGTTCACGGTCTTCGCGCCCGTCTTCGGCCGGCTCGGCGACCGCTACCCGCGCGCCAAGCTGATGGCCACGGCCGCCGTCATCTGGAGCTTCGCCACCGCCGTCACGGGCTTGGCCGATCACTTCGCGTTCCTGCCCGCGGTCAGCTTCCGCGTGCCGCTCGTCGGCTGGGGCGTCGCGCTCTCCGGCGTCGCGCTGACGCTCTGCCTCGTGCGCGCGCTGGTCGGCATCGGCGAGTCGGCCTACTCGACCATCACGCCGAGTCTGATCGCAGACTTCTACCCGCCGCGCCGCCGCGCCACCGCGCTCGGCATCTTCCAGGCGGCCATCCCGCTCGGCTTCGCGCTCGGCTTCGTCATCGGCGGCGTGCTCGCGCACTACTTCGGCTGGCGGCGCGCCTTCATGGTCGTCTCCGTGCCCGGTCTCATCACCGCGTTCTTCGTCTGGCGGCTGCGCGAACCCGTGCGCGGCGCGACCGACGAGCCGGAGCCGACCGCGGAGACGACGACGCAGTTGGACGAAGCGGGCGGCAGCTCGGTCGCCGTCACGACGGCGGCGGCGCGCGAGTCGAGCCTCCGCACGGCCTGGCGCATCCTGAAGACGCGCGACTGGCTGCTCTCGACCGCCGGCTACACGGCGCTGACCTTCGTGCTCGGCGCGTTCGCCACCTGGGCGGCGCTCCTGCTCATCCGCGACAAGGGGATGCGCGACGAGACCGCGCCGGTCGTGCTCGGTCTGATCACTTTATGCGCGGGCGCGCTCGGCACGTTCGGCGGCGGCTGGGTGGCGGATCGCATCGCGGCGGGCCGCAGCAACCGCTACTTCTACATGTGCGCCGCGAGCACGCTCTTCAGCACAGGCCCGCTCATCGTCGCGCTCATCGCGCGCGACCCGCGCGTCTACCTGCCGGCCATCTTCCTCGCCGTCACGCTCATCTTCGTCAACAACGCGCCGTTCCACGCGCTGCTCTTGCAGAGCGTGCCGACGACCGTGCGCGCCATGGCCGTGGCGCTCAACATCGTCGTCATACACACCTTCGGCGACGCCATCTCGCGCACGGCCGTGGGCGTCGCCTCGGACGCACTCAAGGCCGGCGGTCTCATGCCGCTCGCGGCCTTTGCGCGCCTGCTCGGTCTCAACCCGACCGAGCAACACCTGACGACGGCGCTCCTGATCGCGCCCGTCGCCATGCTCGTCTCCACGCTCCTCTTCCTCTGGGGCGCGCGCACCACCACGCACGAAGCCCGCGCCGTCAGCCACTAGCGAAGCGCGCTTCGGATTATCAGGCTTGCCCGTCGGCGGTCTTGCGCCGCTCGGTGTTGGCGGCGGCGCGTTCGAGGCAGGCGGTGGAGCAGTAGGTGGCTTTGGTCGCGCGGAAGACGACGGCGCGCTCGGCGGGCAGCCACGCGCCGCAGGTGGCGCAGCGCACGAGCGGCGCGCCGGGCGCGGCGGGCCGTTGGCGCATCGTGTCCGGCGCGGGGCGCGGCGCGCCCGTGTTCAGGCGGCGCACTTCGCGTATGTAGCCGAGGACGCGGCGGGCGACGGCGAGGTACGGACGCAGGCGCAGGTAGAGGAACGTGCCGACCGCGAAGAGGACGACGAGCAGCAGCAGGTATTTCATCGCGCGCCTCCGGCGTTGCGCGCGCGCGCGAGTTGGGCGCGCAGGTCGTTGAGCGCGGGGTTGTCGGCGTTGACGCGCTGCAACTCGGCGAGGCGCTGCTCGGCTTCCGGCAGGTCGCCCGCGGCGATGAGCGCGGCGACCAGGTTTTGCAGCGTCATCTCGTGGCGCGGGTCTTGCGCGAGCGACTTGCGGTACTCGGCGATGGCGCGGCGCGGCTCCGAGGGCGTGTCGAAGTAGTAGGTCAGACCGAGGTCTGTGCGGACGTTGATGTCGTCGGGTTTCTGCGCGAGCGCCTGCGCGTAGTAGGTGCGCGCCGCCTTGAAGTGCGCGGGGTCTGTGGCGCGGGCCAGATCGAACTCGGCGTTGCCGAGCGCGACGAGCAGCTCGTAGTCTTTGGGCGCGGCGTCGTGCGCGCGCTTGAGGATGCGCGCGGCTTCGGGCAGCAGGTCGGGCTTCTCGAAGCGCACGGCGTAGAGATAAAGCGCCTCGCCGACCTTGCGTTGCAGGTCGTTGTCGGTCGGGTTGGCGTCGGCCTTGGCGACGACGGCGCGCAACTCTTCGTCGCTGAGTGAGGTCTTCGCGGGCGGCGCGCCCGCGGTCGTGGTGGCGGGCTTGTTGCCGGCGACGTTCGCGCCCGCGCCCGCGGCCTCCGCGCGCAGCCGGTCAAGCTCGCGGCGGTTCGCGGTGTTGGCGAAGAGGAAGCCGGCGGCGAAGCCTGCGACGAGACACAGCGCGGCGATGATCAGTTTCGTTCGGAGCACGACGGCGAGAGCATAACAGACGCCCGCGGCGTCCGCCATGTAAAGACAAACGCGCCCGCGAAGGGGCGCGCCCGTGTGCGTGTCCGCGTTGTTGGAGTACGAACCGCCGGTCTCTTACTCGCTGCCGCCGTTCGCGCCGTGCGGGTCGTAAGGGAGGTCGTCGCGGCGGCGGCGTTCGGGCGGATCGGAGTTGCGGCGGCGCGGCTGCGAGTTCGGCCCGCGGCGATCAATCGCGCCGGGCGGCAGCGTCTTGCCGTGGACGGCTTCGGTCAGGATGCGCGTGATCTCCTGCGAGAGCGTGCGATGCTCGGCGGCGGCCCGGCGGCGCAGCGTCTCCTTCAGGTCGTTGGGGACGTACGCCCCGATGAAGACTCCCTTACGGTTGGCCATGCCCGTCAGTCTCTCCTGTCTAAAAGTTGCCGCTTCCTTGATGCGCGCTCGAAGCTATAGCGCGCGTCCGCGCGTGAGGGCAGGTCTGTAAGCCGAATTCTGTACTCCGCCCGGAGGCGGAGCGGCGATCATTCATCTAGCCCGGCCGTCGCCGGCCGGGTCGAGCGACCTACCCGGAGGTCGTAGCGCGCCTTGCGGCGCGACTTCGGGCGGGCAGCCCTGTTTGACGCCTCCCTATTTGGTCTTGCACTGCGAGGAGTTTACCTGGCCGCGCGTGTCACCACGCGCGCCGGTGCGCTCTTACATTAAGCCCCGAGGGGCCGCACCGTTTCACCCATCACCCGCTGCCGCGCGCCCGTAGGTGCGCGGCCCGCTGGCTGGTCTGTTCTCTGTTGCACTTGTCGTCACCCGGCAAGGTTCGACAGACCCGAAGGCCCGCGCCCCACAGCCGAGCGCCCAGCCGTTAACTGGCTCGCTGCCCTGTAGTGTTCGGACTTTCCTCCCCCGCCGCCTCGCGGCGACGGCGGCGACCGCCCGACCTGACCCTCTCACGCGAACGCGCGGATTATAGCAAAGCACTGTTGAACAAGTCCATCCGCCGTTATATGCGCCAACTGACATCTGTTGCCATCTACTTGCATTTGCTACGTGTTGCGGCCGCCGACAGAGCGCACCAAGTAACATCTGCTGACATCTGTTGCCATTTATTACGGGCACAATTTGGTCACAACGCCATGCCCCGACTCGAAGAGATCGTTGACACCAACAGGTTAGAGCGGGCGGCGGATGGGCACGCGCCGTTCGAGGTTAATCCCTTCATGGAAAGATTGATTGAAATGAGGACGCAGCGCCCCAAGTCGTTCGATGGCTTGTCGCCGACGGCCAAGCTCAGCCTGGGCTACTACGAAGCGGCGAAGCGTCGGGCTGCGATGCTGGAAGGAGAGTGAGGTCAACCAATGTTTGATTTTACGTCCCGCCTGGGGCTGCAAAACTTCGCGTCACCCAACACAGCGCCGGCGCAGCCGACGTATGGCTTCCTGCGCCGTAAGCCGAAGATCGGGCCGGACGGGCCTGATCCCGAACCACTCCCGCCGCCGCCGATGCCCGAGCAGCCGCCGGTCGTCCGGCAGGGCGAGGGCATCGGCGGTGCGCTCATTCGCGGGCTGTCGGGTTTGGCCGCGGCGTACATCTCACGCGACCGAGACCCGGTTAAAACTCACATCACCGGCACGGCGCAAGGTGGTGGCACGATCACGACCGGCACGCGGGGCTTGAACATGACCGGCAACTTCGGGGGCGTGAATCAACTGCGCCTCTACGCGCACGGCGGGCGCATGCGCCCCGACGAGATCGGCATCGTCGGCGACTCGCCCGACGGGCTGGCTAACCCCGAGTTGATCGTCAACCGGCCTGGCGGTGCGATGGTGCTCCCTCTGCGCGACATTCTTGCTGGCGTCCGGCACGAGCCGCCGCAGCCGAGCGCGCCACAGCCACCGCAAGTTGACCTGCGCAATATGTTCGCGCGGACGCTTGACCAGCCGACGACCACGCCGCAGAGCACGCCTGCCTACAATCCGAACGCGCCTACGTCGGAGCAGAGCGCCCCGCCTTCGCCGTACCAGCATTTCAACTTCATCCCGCGCCCCGGTTCTGTGCCGCAGACGACGGCCGCTTACAACCCCAATGCGTCTCAGCCGCCCGGTGCGCCGCAGATGCCGCAGACAGACGTGCGCAGCATCCTAAGTGAATCACTCGCCCGTGCGGCGCAGGGGCAGCGCGCGGGTGGCGCTGAACAAACGCCGGCGGGTACGGCTGCACCGGCGCGTTTCATCCCTGACCTCGCGGCCCGGTTGGCGCAATCCTTGAAGGGGCCGGCACAGAGCGCGCAACGTCAGCAGCCGCCGACCGTCGGCTTGACCACGACGGGCCTGTTGAATCCCGACGAAGGCGTACAGCCCACAGCGCCCCAAACGAACTTCCTGCGCGACCTCGCGCTGCCGGGCCAGCAGCCTTACGACCCGTCCGATCCGCTCGGCATACGCCAGCCGGCCGCGCCGGGCCGTGCTGCCGTCCTCGGTCAGCCGAAAGCGCCTGAGTTGGTCGCGCCCGACGTGGCGCGCAGCGCGCCGCCCGTTGACTACCGCCCCGAAGAGCACATCACGCGCGCGCGCCAAGTTAACCCGCAAGCCTTCTACGAACACTTTCAGCGCGAGGCGCGGAGGATGGTGCGCAGGCGCATCGCCGACCCCTTGCGCTACCTCGAAGAGCGCATCCAGTACGAGAAACAGCACCCGGCGCAGAACTAGAACGGGCGGTTGAAGGGCGCGGCCATCGCGGCACTGTACGGCCTCGTGCGAGCTGCGGCGCAGACCGGCGACTGGCGCGCTGCTCTGGCCGGTGCGGCTACGGGCTTCGGGATTGGGATGTTCAAGCAGAGCTTCGACGAGCAGTTGCAGCAGGGCGTCCGCACCGCCGGCCTGAAGCAGCAGTACGGCGAGATGGCCGAGCGGCAGCATGCGCAACTCGGTCTCGAAGAGCAGCGCGCGCAGATTCGGGCGCACAACGCGCAGGCCGCTTACGCCGAAGCGCGCCCTGACCTTGAGGCGCGGAAGACTGCGGAGACTGCTGCCCGGCGCGAGCAGAACGCCGTCCTTGCCAACCTGCGCTTGCTCAAAGGGCAGAAACTGGACCCGGCCAACGCCCGCCACGCCGCGCTCCTCCAGCGCGCCGCGAACGCGGGGATTGAGGTCGATCCTGAGTCGTGGAATGAGTCTGTGGATGCGGGGCGTGAGGTCTATTTCGACGTGGTTGATCCGGCGAACCCGACGACTAAGCAGCGCGTGGTCTTGACGAAGGGCACGGGGCAGGCCGCGCCCGTCACGGTCAACGGGCAGGCGGCCACGACGGGCTACGTGCAGCCGGTGCATCCCGACACCGGGATGACCTCGGCGCAGGAGCATACGGACGCAGACCGCGACGCGAGCCGCACGGAGACGGCGCGGCACAACCGCGCGACCGAGACGCAGGCGCAGGCGAACGCGGCGCAGCGCGGCCAGCCGTCGGCTGTTAACACTAACTCCCGCCTCGCTCAAGGCGCGGCGCTCGTGACGAAGATTGAGGAAGAGAAGGCGAAGGCCGCGAGTCCGCCGCTCTACACGAAGGACAAAGACGGTAAGGACGTGCCGACCACGCCCGAGTGGCGCACATCGTACAGCGCGCGGCACAAGTCGGCGGCACTCCGCTACCGCGACCAGTTGCAGACCGGGTTCGGCGATCTGTTCGAGGCGGGGCAGGACGCCGAAGGCTGGCCCTACGGCAAGCCGAAGGTGCAGCCCGCGACCGGCGCGCGTGGCGCGGCCCCTGTTCAGTCGCGCGGCCGGCTCAAAGAGGCGAACGTGCCGGCCGCCATCAAGAGCCTCATCGAGCAGAAGATCGTCAAGGACGAAGCGGAAGCCCGTCGTTACATTTCGGAGCATTACGAAGTGATCAAGTGAGTCTCGCCATGCCGCAGACCGACCCGCTCGCACACCTGCTCGAACCGCCCGCGCCGCCGCCGGCCGCTCCTGCTCAGCCGCGCGTGCGGCGACCCGCGCGCCCGACCAAGCTGGTCTCAGTGCCGCCGGTGGACTCGCGGCTCGACACGTTCGTCAACGATGTAATGAGCGAAGCGAGCAGGCGCACCGGCTTCACTTATCGTTTGGGTGAAGGCTCGCGCGCCTGAGCAGCAGGCGGGAAAAGTCGCGCAAAGGGTCTCGTGGACGCTCAACAGCGCACACCTGTACGGCCGTGGTCGTGACGTGCTCGCCTACGACGAACACGGGCGCTACATCCCTGACGGGTCGCACGCGGCTTACAAGGCGTTGGGTGACGTGTACGGCGAGAAAGCGCCCGGCGCTCCCGTGCGCGTCAAGTGGGGCGTGGTCAAGGACGGGCAGCAGGTCGCTCCCGGTCACTTCCAGTTGGAGGACGACGCTGCGCAACCCGCGGCCACGCCTGACCCGCTCGCGCATTTGTTGGAGCCGCCCGCGCCGGCTAATCCGCTGGCCGGCATCGCCGAGCCGCGCGACGAAGACCTGACCGACGCGCAGCGCCTCGACCCGTGGCGCTACAGTCCAATCCCGCGCGAGGACGTTGGTTCGGTCGAGCGCGTGGAGGCGACCGTTGACCGTGAGACCGGCCGGCCGCTCGCGCTTACTGACCCGCGCCGCGGGCTGCCGCCGCTGGAGTTCCGGCCCGGCGACGAGCTGGGCGCGGAGGCGAGCGACGCCGCGCGCGCGGCCGTTGGGCTTGCCGCCTTCGCTAACAAGACGCCGAAGCCGCCCGCGGCGTTCGACCCCGGCGCGCCGGTCAAGGTCTACGTGCGCGCCGGCCTCGACGACGCGGAGACGGCTGTCGCGTTGGACGACGCGATCCTGCACGCGCTGGGGCCGCTCGCGCTCGCTGCGGGGCGGCAGTACCGGCAAGAGACGGGGCGCACCTTCACTCAGCCGGACAGGTCTTTTGCCGAGATGGTGCGGAGCGGCGACGTGGTTAGAGAGGGCGATCATTTCGTCGTCACGGTGCGCCCGCGGCGTTACGTGATCGATTTGCTCCGCGCCTACGCCTCGGGCGGTCTCGAAGCCGCGCGCGCGAAGGCGGCGGAGGTGCGGCAGCAGGCCGAAGAGTACAACGCGCACGCCGCCGCGGCCGCGCAGGCGGCCGGCCCCGTGCGCCGCGGCGTCGCCGACGTGGGGCAGTCGTACCTGCGCCTCGCGCACAACGTTGTGTCGGGCGTCGAGGGCATGGGCGCGCGCCCGATCTTCGGCCCGCCTGGGAAAGAGTTCGCCGAGTGGGCGAAGGGCGACGCCGCCGAGCAGGAAGTCTTTAACGCGGCGCAGGCTGCCGTGCCGGCGGAGACGACGGCGGGCGGCGCGGCCGTGAGAGCCGGCCTGAACCTCGCCGGGCAGTTCCCCGTCTACACGCTGGCGGGCGAGGCCGCGCCGCTCGTCATGGCGGCCCAGCACGCGCACGAAGGCCCGGAGGCGATGATCCGCGAAGGGATGACCGGCGTCGTCACGCAGGGCGCGGGGCGCGTCGCCAACGCCGCGCTTCCTGGCGCTACCTCGCTGCCCGGTCGGTTCGCGCGCAACGTCGCGGCCCGCACTGCTCAAGGCGGGGTGATGGCGGCGCAGGGCGCGACCACGCCCGAAGGGCGGACGGGGCGCGGCGCGCTCGGCAACTTCGCCTCCGGGTTCGTCCTGCCGGTCGGCAAAGCCGAAGAGGCCGCGCCCCGCCCCTCGGACATAACGCGCCTCGGTCTTTCTCCTGAGCACGGGCCGGTGACGCTGCACTGGACGCACGACGGCGAGCCTATGTCGGGCGTCGCGCGGAAGATGACCGCGTTCGAGCGCGAGAACCTGACGGAGCAGGGCAAGAACCCCGACGAGTTCGTCATGGTCGAGCTACCGGACGGCAGCCCGGCGGGCGTCCACAAGAGCGCAATCCAGCACGCGGAGGAAGCGCCGCCGTCGCCTTTGGTTGATCGTGCCTCGGCCGTGCCGCCCGAGCCTGAGCCGCAAGCTATTCGCTGGCGCGACACTGACGGGACGGAGTTCGAGGGCACGGCGCGCACGATGACGGGCGCGGAGCGGCGACAACTCCGTAGAGCTGGCGCGAGTCCACGCGATTACGTCGCGGCCGACACGGCGGACGGTCAGCCCGTGCAGGTGCATCGCAGCCTGTTGGTCGAAGGCGGGCCGCGCCCGCCCGATCCGCTCGTGCACCTGGTAGAGCCTGATCCGTCTGCCGTCTCGCCGCGCGAGGCGCGGGACGCGACCCGCTACCAGCGGGGGCAGACCTTGCGGCGCGCCGGCCGCTTCGCGGTTGACGTGATCCAGTTGCCGAAGGCTAAAGCCGGGTTCGACCTGTCTGCCGCCGGTCGTCAGGGGTGGGCGCAGACGTTGGCGCACCCGACGTACTTCCTGCGCGGCCTGCGCCAGCAAGTGCGCTCCCTGCGCTCGGAAGAGGCGCACGCGGAGTTCGTGGAGTCGGTCACGTCACGCCCCGACTACGGGCAGATGCAGGCGGCGGGTCTCGATCTGTCGCTCATGGGCCGGCCCGAAGAACCTTTTGCTTCACACCTGGCGCAGCGCATCCGCGGGGTGCGCGCCTCAGACCGGGCGTACTCGGCCGGTCTCGACACGATCCGAGTCGCCGCCTGGGACAACTACACGAAGGCAGTACGCGGCAAGCCCAACACCACAGAGGCGACTTACAAAGCTATCGCCGATCTCATCAACATCTCGACGGGGCGCGGTCGCGTGGCCGGTCTCGACCGGACGGAGTTGGGGCGGAAGATCGTGGACGCGCTCAACGTGCCGGGCTTCTCGCCCCGAAACACCGCCGCGAAGTTCAACCTGATTTCGCCTTTCCGCCTGATCCGCAACGCGGCCAGTCCTGAGACGCGGGCGGTCGCCTACCTGCAACTGCGGGACGCCTCGCGGGGCCTCGTCACGCTCGGCACGACGATGGCGCTGATGAAGTTCGCCGGTCTCGACGTGGGGGCTAACCCCTTCGCGTCGAACTTCGGCAAGGTCACGGTCGGCAAGGTCACGTATGACCTGACGGGCGGTGAGTCGTTCACGGTGCGGTATCTGGCGCAGATGGCGGAGACCTTCAGGCGCATGGAGCGGGGCGAGAAGGTGGGCGACCGCTTTACGCCGACGGCTTTAACCCGTCGTTACTTGCGCTCTCAGTTGCAGCCCGCGGCTGCGGTTGCGGTGGACGCGAAGACGGGGCAGACGTTCGACGGGCGACCGTTCACCTACGGGCGCGCGGCGCTCGATCTCACCGTGCCGTTCGTCGCTATGGACGTGTATGAGGGTTTCAAAGCGGAGGGCGTGTTGGGTGCTGGTAAGACGCTGCCGCCGGCGGTGCTCGGCATCGGCGTTCGGACGAACACGCAGCGGCGGCCCTACTAGGCTCGGCAGACGGTGGATGATTATTGCTGATGACGTGGCGCAGCGTCAGACCGGCAGACTTTAACCGGGCCTGGTGGCAGTCGCGGGCGCGGCTCGAAGAGTTGCGCGCAGAGAGCACGGGCGACGAGCGCCGGGCGCTCGATTACTGCCTCGCGGAGTACGACGCCGGCCGGTTCTGGCTCATGCTCTATTGGGCGTTCATGGCCGACGGGCTGCGGGCGGCGGCCGCGGCCGGCGAGCCGGTGACTCTCGCCGAGGCCGAACCGCTGTTTCGGCAGATGTGGCCGCGGCTGCTGGGCGGCGTCACGGCCGACTTGATGCGGTGGACGGCCCGACAGGTGGCGCGCAACGTACATCTCGGCGACCGGCTCATCCTGACGAATAACTGATGTCGGTCGTGTCGGTAAATCAGCGCGTGTGCTACACAAGTTCGGAGAAGTTCGGACTAAAAAAGGGGCGGCGATGGGATGGGAAATGAGGCGCGGGCGGCGGGTCTACTACCGCAAGGTGCGTGAGGGGCGGCGGGTGCGCTCGATCTACTTCGGCGACGGCCCGGAGGCGGAAGCCGCGGCCTTGGAGGACGAGCAGCGGCGGGCGTGTGCTACACCTAAAAGGTTAGAAAAAGTTAGAACCGACAGGCTAGAAAAAACTAGTATTCAGGCGCAGGAAAAAGTTAGTACCGAGCCGAACGAAGCCGGCCCCGGAAAAGAGCCGACGCCCGAAGAAATACGCGCCGAAGCCGTCGCGGCACTGCGCGCGCTCTTTGAGCGCCGGGCGGCGGCGAATTCACAAGAAAACACAAGAACAGAGACACAAGAAAACGGCCCGCCGCGCGCGGGACTGCTGCCCGGCTACCGACCCGGCGAGACGGCCCGTGAGCACCTTGAACGCACCGAGCGCGAGCGGCAGCAGCGGCTTGAAAGCTACGAGCAACGGATGCGCAACTACCCGCGGTCGTGGTGATGGTGTCTCGAAATGTCTCGGTCGGGTGGGGCGTGTGCTACAGCCCAAAGTATACACTTTATACACACTCACGCGCGCGGGAAGTTGACACGGTTGACACGCTAACGCGCGCGTGGCGTGCTGAGAAATGCCGAGGTGCGCGCGCCCGTGTGCTACAGGCTGCGCGTCGTTTCCGCGCCCGTAAAAAAAGAAAGAGGGCCGGCCCTGATTCGTGCCAGTTCGCACACCTAAAAAAGAGAGGCGGCGCGCGACGGATTGCAACGAATTGCGACGGGTGGCCGAGGGGGCTTCGATGATCGAGAATTTGCAGATTTTGCAGCCCCCTGAAAAGGCGCGCGTGGATACCCCATGTGCCGGAAGTAACCCCATGAGCCGACGCGCCGGATTCGTAACCCTATAACGCCTCGTAACCCCATGGAGAGTTGCCGTCATTCAGATTCTGAGCGCGACGACTGCAAATAAATTTCAAGCCTTGAAATAATCTTGCAATTGCCCGCCTGATTTGATAAACCTCGCCGCCGTCCGCAGCTCGCGCCTACTACTCGGTGCATCCTGCGCCCGGACGGTCGCGCCTCCCGTTCCGCGCCCCAGCTCTGCTCGAAGGTAACTCTTATGCAGCCTCTCAAACCCTGCCCCTCCTGCGGCCACCAAAACGCGGCATCATACCGCTTCTGCGCCCGCTGCGGCGCGGCCCTCGCTGGCGGCGCTCGCTCACTGCGCGGGTTGGCCATCGTCGGCGTGGCCTTCCTGTTTTGTGCCGGCGCGTTCCTGTTCTACCGCGGGGCAGCGCTCGAACCGGCACAGGTGGCGCGGCCTGCGACGACGCCGAGTGTTCAATCCACGCCCCTCGCCACGCCGGCCGCCACTCAGCCCCGACAGGCGACCATCCCCGCCCCGACTCCGCCGCCGGTCATAGTTCGTGCTACGCCGCTGCCGACGGCGACGCCAGTGCCCACGCCACGCCAACGGCCGGCGGTCGAGCAGCCGAAAGAGGTCACGGTCTACATCACCCGCACGGGTGCGAAGTACCACCGCGACGGCTGCCAGTATCTATCGCGCAGTAGGATTCCGATCCCGCTGTCTGAGGCCCAGGCGCAAGGCTACGAGCCGTGCAAGGTCTGTCACCCGCCCGAAGAGTAATCGTGGCGGCCCTGCCGACGAGCGAAGGGGGTTAGTTAGATGCGGTGTCCATACTGCCAGCGGCCCGTGCGGCTGTTCAGCTTCCAGAGCCGGCGGCTGCACCGGAAGTTCCTGCCCCACTGCCGCTCGTGCCGGCGCTACGTGCTGCTCCCGGCGCACAAGGTTGTGTTGGCGCTTCTGGCGCTACTCGCGCTCGCCTGGCTGACGCACTACGCTGGCCTCTGGTGAGTTATCCGGCGTCCCGCAGCAATCAGCGGTCGCCCAAGAAGCCGACAGCCAGGAGTAAGACGCACAGGGAGATTAGACCCGGCGGTGTTTGCGATTAAATCGCGGCTCGCAAATAAATCTCAGCGCCGGCCAGCCCCTTGCTGCCAGCTACCGGGTAGCTGTCAACTGGGGGCGGCGTTATGTCGGCCATCGGTTCAATGTCAGGGGTTCGGGTCGTGGACGGGTTCGCCGGCCCGACGGGTTCGGCTTCCGGCAAGGGTTTCGGTTTCCGGCAGGGGGGGGGCAGCACAGCCGTCGCGGCGCGTTTCACCCCGGCGACCGAAAGGCGGCGTCCTTCCCGCACGACCAAGCCTTTACTTTGGGATTGATCTACATGACAAACCCGAAGTAAACGGGGGACGCTAAGTGCCGAGCAGGCGGTCAAACTCTAAGCGGATGATACTAAGGCATTCGCAGGCGGCAGCCTCCAACCCCTGCCGGTCAACGACTGTGAGCGCGCCGCGGGTGTGCGTTATCAATCCCCGCTCCGTCAAACGCCCCACCGCCTCGGTGACGCCCGCGCGGCGCACCCCGATAATTTCCGCTATATACTCGTGCGTCAGCCCCAACTCGTTAGCTTTCGTCCGGAACTGGCATTCGACCAGCCACCGCGCCAATCGCTCGTCAATGTTGTGGAAGGCTTGGCAGAAGACGGATTGTGAGACGACCGTCAGGTAGGCTTGCGCGTACCTCAGCAGCGTGTCCTGAAATGGCCCGCCCCGCTTGAACTCACGCCGCAGCGCGTCGGCCTTGATCACACGGCCGCCGCCCTCTATCTGTACTACCGCCCGCCGGTTATGTGGGACGCCGTCACCTAAGATGACGGAGAGTCCCGCCACGCCCTCGTAGCCCACCATCCCGATCTCCACGCTCTCGCCGCGCGCCGACGTGGAGACGATAGAAACTATGCCGCTGTCGGGGAAGCAGACCCGTTCTATCGGCTCATCCATGTGGAATATGACATCACCTTGGCGGAGTTCGACCTGCTCTAAGGAGGGGGACAGGCGCTCCCTCTCTTCGTCCGGCAGGAGGGCGAGCAGCCTGTTTTCCGTCGCACTAAAGTTTGACTCTGGCACCGCGAAGCGTACCTTCCGAGTTTGAATTGGGACTAGCGGCCCTGCCTGAACAGCGAGGCGGGTGAGCGGTTCGGGAGTGTTTAGGATTTAGCCTAAAATTGGCAGCGGGTCAAGGACTTTCTGCGGCGCGACTGGGCCGCCGCGTTACAAGATTTCACCTTGCGGGTTTGTTATGTAACGTCAGTTCGACATAAGGAAAGAGAACTCCAAAGCGCGGTAAGATGTTGTCGACCAAGACCACAGACTTCCCGCGTAAGGAGTTCTCTCGATGGACATTCTATCCATTTTCTGTGACATAGACGACTTCTGCTTGCTC
>DASVPY010000110.1:0-18528 GCA_036389395.1 Pyrinomonadaceae bacterium | reverse complement strand
GTGAAGTTCAAAGGGATGCGCCGCTCAACTTTCTATTTGCATCTGAAGGAGTGTGAGTTCAGGTTCAATCATCGAGACGAAGACCTCTATCAACTCCTTCTGAAAATCACTAGATCAGCCTTCGCTATCTAGTCATGACCCAAAGTAATTTATCTCCTCGCATCGTTTCCACTAAAATCTCTTTCTCCTTTTGCGCCATCCCCTTTAGGAAAAAACCTTCGGCTGGTAAGCCGATTAAGCCTAACGCGCGTTGTAACACTCCGGCATACGACGGTGACTCTTCTGCACTTTCTACGACGAGGCTAAGTCCCGGCACGAACTGCACACCGGCGATTTGGCCGATGTCCGTCACATTCCAGCCGCCCTCCTTTAGAGCGCCCGAAAGTATCAAAGCAAAGGACATTGCCTCTGCATTATTGAGAGGTATCGCTAACCTAACAGTACCCCGTGGGTTTGCTCTTAGAAACTCAAGTAATCGCCCTCTTTGTTCGGCTGTTAAGTCCCGGTCTTTTATCTCTTCTTTTAACTTCAGCAAAGCTGCCTCAGCATTAGCCGCTCTTATCTGTTGTTTAGCCAGTTCTGTTTGTATTCTCTGCTGTTCGGCTCGCGCGTTTGCTGCCTCTATTTCAAGATTTGCTACGCCAGAGCGAAGCTCAAGGTTCTGCTGTGCTAGTTCTTGTGCGCGCAGCTCCAATTCTCCTGCACGTTCATTCGCTCTTCCTGCCGCTTTGTTGGCCTCTCCTGCTCTCTCCTCTGCGCCAGCGGCCCGTTCATTTGCCTTCGCTGCGCTATCTCCCGCTTCAGCAATCCGCGCATTAGCCTCTGCACGAACAGTCTCTTGGTATGTATTGTTTGCTCGCCATAATAGCCAAGCGAGTAGTGCGCCTATCAGTGCGGCAACGACGCCGAAAACAACAGAGAGTACGAATAGCCTTCGTTGCGCTCTATCTGCTAGTGCAACTGGTGACTGGTTAGACTGGTTAGCAGATAGATTGGATTGGACTGTTGCCATAGCATTCACCATCTTAGCGACTGGCGTAATCGCCATCGCTTCGCTTGCAATACGTGACAGGCTAACGAGGTCTAAGACCATAAAGAGAGAAGAAAGAGAGAAACGTAAGGGCTAGTCTATCCAGAACGTCGGCTCAATGCCTAGTTCGTAGATAGCAGAGATCAGGCAGACGATATTATGGCACAGAATCTTAACCAAAACTTCGTTAATCTGCGCCGTCTCCGTCTTGCTCCGCAGGCGTTCCCCGAACTTGCGCTTGATCATGCTGAACGTCGTTTCAACGTTACTCCGCTTGTGATAGTGCGCCATGAACGTGTCCTGATTGAACATGAAGAAGTGATACATCTTTGTCCATACGTCCGGCGCGGTCGGGTTCGTCGGCTGCGCGTTCGACTTGAACGGAATGTAAGGCGTCCCGCCATGCGCCGTGACAAGTCTCAGGTTGCCGCCCGACGAGTAAGCTTTATCGCCGGACACCTGTTGCAGCGTGAAGTTCGCGGCGGTGGCGCTGACGAGCGGCGCAAAGTACGGGCTGTCGCCCGCGTGCGCGTCCGTCACTTCCACGGCCGTCACAATGTTAGTTCTAACGCCCGTGCAGATGTGAACCTTCACCCAATCCTGCCGGCTGACATCGTTCGGCTGCTTGTTGCCGTAGAGCGTGCGCGCCTTACCCCACTTGGCATCATTCCAGCGTTGATAAACGCCCCTAGAGAAGCCCGACGAGTCCACGGCAAAGTCACACTCGATAGCCTTCAGCGGCACGGCCGACTGCGCGATCAACTGCTTGAGGTAGGGCGTCAGTTCTTTCTTCTCAAGATACTTGGAGAGCGGCTTTGCCCATAAAGTCGGCGGCGTGCGCAAGATGCTGAGTGTCGCCACAGACCCACGCCCAAGATCAAGTACCAATTCTGACTTTATGGGCAAAGCCCCCAGTGTTGTAACGCCCGTATCCGCCGCAAAAAATGTTGCTAAGACGCTCAAGCTCTCCACGCGCCGGGCTTTAACCCGCCGCGCGAGCTGCCCGCCATGTAAATAATTTACATGGCGGCGACGGCGCTACTCTTTGCAAGTTTTACCGCACGCCCATTTAAGCCTTTTGCCCAGACTCGCACTCGGCGTCATGCCCGCGTCGCGGCGCGACGCGGGCATGACTTTTGCTGTCCGAAGAGTGGGGCGGTTTGTGCGCCACGCGCCGGTCGTTTTTTAAAGGGTCTAAGCACCAGCACACGCGCCCTCACATCCCAGCGGGGAAAGGTGTAAAGCGGCTTGCGGCAGATTACCGTCCTATACGTCGAAGACCATGATCTGGTGCTGTTTACGGTCAAGCAACTGTTGGAATTGGAGGGCTGGCGGGTGCAGATTTGCCGCGACGGCGCGGACGCCGGCAAGCAGCTCAGCGGCGAAGACCCGTTCGACCTGATCATCCTCGACGCCGAGCTGCCCTCGGTCAGCGGCTTCGAGCTGATCCGGCACGCGCGCGCCCTGACGCACCGGCGCACGACGCCCATCATCATGTTCACCGCCCGCGATCACGGCGACGAGGCGACAGCGGCCGGCGCGGTCGCGTGTCTGAAGAAGCCGGGCGGCATCAAGGATTTGCTCGCCACCTGCTACCACGTCTTGCAGCTTGAGCCGGGCCAGGAGTCCGAGCCGGACGGCGCGCGCCGCGCCGCCAACTGGGGCGGCAACACCGTCCACTGACTTTCCAGAACGCCTTAACAAGTTAACGGCCGCGTAACAGGCCCGCGCGCGTTCCCGCCGACGCGCCGGGCCTCAGCCGTTTTCAGGGCGCTTTTTCCGACGCCGCGGCGAAGTGTGCTAGGATGCGCTCGCCCGGTAGCAGCTTATGACGGCAACGACGAGTGAAGACCGACGCGCCGCCGTGCTCGACGGCGCGCGGGTCGCGGAAGAGATCAAGGCCGAGGTCGCGGCGGAAGTCGCGCGGCTCGCGGCGGCGCACGGCGTGCGCCCCGGTCTCGCCGCCGTGCGCGTGGGCGCAGACGCGGCTTCGGCCGTCTACGTGCGCAACAAGGTGCGCACCTCTGAGGCCCTGGGGCTGCACTCCGAACACCACGCGCTGCCCGCCGAGACGACGACCGAAGAACTGCTCGCGCTCGTCCGCGACTTGAACGCGCGCGAAGAGATCGACGGCATCCTCGTCCAACTGCCGTTGCCGCCGCAGGTCGCTGAAGAGCGCGTGCTCGAAGCCGTCGCGCCGGAGAAGGACGTGGACGGCTTCCACCCGCTCAACGTCGGCAACCTCGTCCTCGGTCGGCCGTGCTTCGTGCCCTGCACGCCGGCCGGCATCGTCGAGTTGCTCGCGCGCGCAGGGATTGAACTGCGCGGCGCGCGCGCCTGCGTCGTCGGGCGCAGCCACATCGTCGGCCGCCCGCTCGCGCAACTGCTCCTGCAACGCGACGCGACCGTCACCATCGCGCACTCGCACACGCCCGACCTCGCCGCCGTCACGCGCGAGGCCGACGTGCTGGTCGCCGCGGTCGGGCGCGCAGGTCTCATACGCGCCGAACACGTGAAGCCGGGCGCGGTCGTCGTTGACGTAGGGATGTGCAAGGTCAGCGACGAGGCGGAGGCGCGCGCGCTGTTCGGCGCGCAGGCGGCTGCGCGCGTCGAGGTGATCCGCCGACGCGGCTTCACGCTCTGCGGCGACGTGAACCAGGCCGAAGTCGAGCGCGTGGCGGGCTGGCTGACGCCCGTGCCCGGCGGCGTCGGCCCGCTGACGGTGGCGATGCTCATGCGCAACACGGTCGCGGCGGCGCGGCGGCGGCGCGGTCTCTGAAGGGCGCGATGCTGCGCGTCGGTCTCACAGGCTCGATTGCGGTCGGCAAGTCTTACGTCGCGCGCGTGCTGACGGAGTTGGGCTGCCCCGTGCTCGACGCGGATCAGACGGCGCGCGCCGTGGTCGCGCCGGGCACGCCGGGCTTGCAAGCGGTGGTCGCGGAGTTCGGGCCGGACATCCTGCGCGCGGACGGGACGCTGGATCGGGCCAAGCTCGGTCAACTCGTCTTCGCCGACGGAGCGCGGCGCGCGCGCCTGAACGCCATCCTGCACCCGCGCATCATGGCGGCGCAGGACGAATGGCTGAAGGAACGAGAAGCGGACGCCCCGCACGGCGTCGCGGTGATTGACGCGGCACTGATGATCGAGTCGGGCGGTTATAAACGACTCGACAAACTGATCGTCGTCCACTGCCGGCCCGAGGCGCAGCTCGAACGCCTGATGCGGCGCGACCAACTGACGCGCGCGGAGGCCGAGCGCCGCATCGCCGCGCAGATGCCGCAGGCCGAGAAGGTGCGCTACGCCGACTTCCTGATCGACACTTCCGGCGAGCACGACGCCACGCGCGCGCAGGTCGTCGCCGTCTACGAACAACTGCGCGCACTGGCCCGTGCGACAGACGAACCGTCGCGTTAATGTCAGAGATGAGAAAGGGCAGCGCAATTCGGAAGTACTTGCGGCGCTGGCGGGCCCATTTGGCCGTCGCGGTCGCGCTGTCTCTGACGGTTGCGAGCGGGTGCTTCGAGTCGGAGCAGGGCGAGTTGTACTACGGGCGCGTGCGCGTGCCGCGCGCGCAGGAGTTTCGCTGGAGCGACGGCGGCGTGCCGCAGGTCTTCGACCCGGCGCTCGCCGCCGCGCCGCCCGACACCGACGCCGTGCGCGCGCTCTTCGAGGGCTTGACCGACTACGACCCGCAGACGCTCGCGCCCGTCGCGGGTGTCGCCACGCGCTGGGAGTCGTCGGCGGATCAGCGCGTCTGGACGTTTCATCTGCGGCCGGACGCGCGCTGGTCGAACGGCGCGCCGGTCACGGCGCAAGACTTCGTGCGCTCTTGGCGGCGCACGCTCCGCCTCGGCGACCGCGCGCCGCACGCGAGCCTGCTCGCCAACATCGTCGGCGCGGCCCGCGAACTGAACCCGCCGCCCGCCGCGCCGACAAGCCCCGCCGCCACGCCCGAACCGGCGCGCACGCCGCAGCCTGAGCCGACCGCCGTTGCTTCTCAAAACGGCGCGGCCGCGCCAACCAATGCAACCGTGCCGAACGATTCAACCGCATCGGCTGAGTCGGCCGCGCCGCCCGGCGCGCGCGACGAATCGGCGGTCGCCGCGCTGCCGCAGCCGAACGTTCACACGCAGCCGAACGCGCGGTCAGAGTCGGAGGCGCGCACGGAGCCGGAGTTAGGCGTCGAGGCGTTGGGCGACTTCACGCTGCGCGTGCGGCTCGAACGCCCGGATAAGAACTTTCCGGCGCTCGTCGCGCACACGGTCTTTCGCCCCGTGCCGCCCGCGCCCGTCGCAGCCAGCGCCGCGCCCACGCCGCCCAGCGCCGCGCCCACGCCCGAAGAGTTGCAAGTGCCGACGGTCTCCAACGGCGCGTTCAAGCTCGCGGCCTTGACCGCGGACAACGTGGTGCTCGAACGCGCGCAGAGCTATTGGAACGCGGCGACCGTCGCGCTCGAACGCGTCCGCTTCGTCAACCTGCGCGACACGGAGGCGGCGCTCGCCGCCTACCGCGCGGGCGACGTGGACGCCGTCACGAACGCCAGCGTCGAGCCGCTCGCCGTCAAGCTGCTCGCGCCCTACCAGGACTTCCGCCGCGCCACCTTCGGCGCGCTCACCTACTACGAGTTCAACACGACGCGCCCGCCCTTCGACGACCTGCGCGTGCGCCGCGCGCTCGCGCTCGCGGTTGATCGGCAACGCCTGAGCGCCGACACGCTCGAAGGCGCGGTCGAGCCGGCCGACAAGTTCCTGCCGACCGGCGAGGCGGACGGCACGCGGGTCGAGTACGCGCCGGCCGAGGCGCAGCGGTTGCTGACCGAGGCGGGCTACCCCGGCGGCGCGGGCTTCCCGCGCGTGCGCCTGCTCGTCAACCGCAACGAGCAGCACCGCGCCGTGGCGCAGGCGGTCGCCGCGATGTGGCGCACGGTGCTCGGCGTCGAGACCGAGATCGTGTTGAAGAACTGGAACGAGTACGAGGAATCTCTGCGCGCGGGCGACTACGACGTGGCGCGGCGCAGCCTCGTCATGCAGACGCCGGACGAAGAGACCAACATGCTCGCGCTGTTCGCGCGCCCCGCGCCGGCCGAAGGGCCGCGCGAAGCGACGGGCGCGACGCCGACGCCGAACGCGCCCGCGCCGACCGAGAGTCCGAGCGCCGCACAGGCCGAGCCGAGTCCGGCGGCGAGTGCGAAGGCGCTCGCGCCGCCGCTCTTGACCGAGGCGGCGGCGTTGAAAGAGCTGCCCGCGCTGCCCGTCTACTTCGCGTCGTCGTATGCGCTGGTCAAGCCTTACGTCGGCGGCTTCGAGACGAACCTCCTCGACGCGCCCTCGTTGCAGCGCGTCCGCATAGACACCAACTGGCAGCCGCCACCCGGCGACAAGTCCAACCGCTGAGCGCGATGAAAATGTTCGGCGGTTGAAGGTGGCGTAGGGCCGGTTGAACCACAAAGACACGAAGACACGAATAATTCCATTCGTGTCTTCGTGTCTTTGTGGTTAATCCGAGCGCCCGCGGCAAAAAAGGCGGCGCACCTTTCGCGCCCGCCACGCATCCTTGATCATGGATGCTGGCGCATTGGTACTTTCCCCGTATCCCCTTATAAATAAATCGAGCGCGACAGCGTACTCCCCATCCGTCGAGCCTTGAAGCGCGGGTCTTCGCACGGTGGCGCGTCCGCGCGCCCGGCTGTGTCTGTGGACGCACCCGGCGCGCCGAACGCGCGACCGCTGTCGCAGCACGCGCGGCGCAGTTTAGAGGGGTTGCAGGATGGACACGCGTGCGAGCCTTCGGGTGAAACTTCTCTGCGCGCTGTCGGCGCTGGCCGTCTTGGCCGGCTGCACGACGCGCGCGAAGGACACGGAGTTCTTCGGGCTGGTCAAGCCGCCCGCCGAGAACGTCCTGCGCTACGTGACGGGCGACGAGCCGGAGTCGCTCGACCCGCAGATCAGCTCGGGCCAGCCCGAGGGGCGCATCTACATGGCGCTCTTCGCCGGCCTCGTCGAGTACGACCCGAAGACCAACGAGCCGCTGCCCGAACTGGCCGAGCGTTGGGAGGTCAACAGCGACAGCTCCGAGTACGTCTTCCACCTGCGCCGGAACCTGCGCTGGTCTGACGGCCGGCCGCTCACCGCGCACGACTTCGTCTACTCGCTCCGCCGCGCGCTCTCGCCCGCGCTCGCATCGCGCAGCGCCTACCTCGCTTACTACATCAAGTACTCCGAAGGCTACAACAGCGGCGCGGTGTTCGTCCGCGACCCGAAGACCGGCGCGTTCGTGCTCGAACAAGACGTGACGCCGGCCGCGCCCGCGTCGGCGGCCGACGCGACGCCGTCGCCCGCAGCCACGGTCAAAGACGCGGCGCACCCCGAAACCGCGAAGGGCGAGACGACCGACTACGACACGCCCTTTCATCACTTCATGCACGGCCCCGCGCGGCTCGTCGTATCGGGCGACGAGCAGGAGCGCGCCGCCGCCGCGGCCGCCAACCCGAAGCTCAGGGCCGCGCTCGCGGGCCGTGAGTTCGTGCCCGTCAAGGGCGAGGACATCGGCGTCGAGGCGGTTGACGATCAGACCTTGCGCATCACGCTCTCGCAGTCCGCGCCGTTCTTCGTCGGGATGCTCGCACACCAGTTGTTCCGCCCCGTGCCGCGCCAGGCCATCGAGCGTTGGGGCGCGGCCTGGACGCAGCCCGGCCACATGGTCTGCTCCGGCCCGTTCGCCTTGGAACGCTGGCAGCCCTACAACGTGATCGTCGTCGGGCGCAACCCGCAGTACTGGGACACGACGCACGTCCGGCTCGACAAAATCTACTTCTACGCCATCAACGAGTTGACGACGCGCATGAACATGTACAAGGCGGGCGACATAGACGCCGTGCCGAACCACACCGTCCCGCCCGCCTGGCTCGACGTGCTCCGCCCGCGCAAGGACTACATGGACGCGCCCGAGATGGCGACCGACTACTACCAGATCAACACGACCCGCCCGCCGATGAACGACGTGCGCGTGCGCAAGGCCTTCAACATGGCGATTGACAAGCGCGCGCTCTCCGAGTTCCGCCGCGTCACGAAGCCGCTGACCGCGTTCACGCCCGAAGGCATCTTCCCCGGCTACCCGCAGCCCAAGGGCGACGACTTCGACCCCGAACGCGCGCGCAAGCTGCTCGCCGAAGCCGGCTACCGCGACGCGGCGGGCAACTACGACCCGAAGAAGTTTCCCATCGGCGAGGTCGAGTTGAGCTACAACCCGGCAGAGTCGAACCGCGCCGTCGCCGAGTTCGTGCAGGCGCAGTGGAAGCAGAATCTAAAACTGACCGTGCCGCTCAAGGCCGTCGAGTGGAAGACGTTCCTCGACTCGCGCGCGAAGCTCGAATACAAGGGCTTCGCGCGCACCGGCTGGATCGGCGACTTCGCCGACCCGTTCACGTTCCTCGCGCTCTTCTACACGCCGAAGGGCGACAACGGCACGGGCTGGTGGGACCCGAAGTACGTCCGTATGCTCGACGAGGCGAACCACCAACTCGATCCGCAGAAGCGCAACGAGCTGATGGCCAAGGCCGAGGCCTACATGCTCGACGCGCAGCCCGTCATCCCCCTGCTGACGAACGCGACCAACGAGATGAAGAAGCCCTACGTCAAGGGCCTCTACCCGAACCCCCAGACCATGCACGCCTGGAAGTTCGTCTACATCGAACGCGACCCCGCCAAGTGGGACTACGGCGTGCCGGACATGAGCAGGGGCGTGGGGAGTGACGATTAGAAGTCAGCAGCCAGAAGCCAGAAGCCAGAAGGAAGACAAGGCCGCTTTTCATTCTGGCTTCTGGCTGCTGACTCCTGACTGCTGAGGTATTGCGATGTTGCGATTCATCGTGCGCCGCATGTTGGTGACTGTGCCGATGGTGCTGATCGTGGTCACGCTGACGTGGGGGCTGATCAGGCTCGCGCCGGGCAACTTCTATTCGGGAGAAAAGAAGCTGCCGCCCGCGGTGGAGAAGAACCTGCGCGAGAAGTACGGGCTGAACCGGCCCTGGTACGTGCAGTACGGGCACGTCATCTGGAACACGGTGCGGCTCGACTTCGGCACGTCTTTGAAGTACGAGGGGCAGACGGTCAACTCGATCCTGGGCCGCACCGTGCCGGTCTCGGCGACGCTGGGACTGCTCGCGTACCTGCTCGCGCTCGCGGTGGGGTTGGTGGCCGGCGTCGTCGCGGCGCTCAGGCAGAACTCTGCGGCCGACTACGCCTCGATGGCGTTGGCGATGCTGGGCATCTCGCTGCCGAGCTTCGTCCTCGGGCCGGTGCTGGTGCTCGCGTTCGCGCTGAACCTCTACTGGCTGCCGCCCGCGCGCTGGGGCGGCTTCCCCAGTTGGAACATCGTCCTCCCGGTCTTCACGCTCTCGGCCGTCTACATGGCCTACGTCGCGCGCCTGACGCGCTCCGGGATGCTCGAAGTCCTGCGCTCCGACTACATCCGCACGGCGCGCGCCAAGGGCTTGAGCGAGCGCGCCGTCATCTTCCGCCACGCCTTGCGCGGCGGGCTGTTGCCGGTCGTCTCGTTCACGGGGCCGGCGCTCGCGCTCCTGGTCACGGGCACGGTCGTCGTCGAGCGCATCTTCGCGCTGCCGGGCTTGGGCAACTATTTCATCAACGCGAACCTGAACCGCGACGAGCCGCTGATCATCGGTATCGTCGCGTTCATCTCCATCGTCATCCTGGTCTTCAACCTGCTGGTTGACGTGGCTTACGCCTACATTGACCCGCGCATACGGTATTGACATGAGGAACAGACGCACGCTGCCGCCCGAAGGGCCGGGGCTTGAGCCGCACGCCGCGACGCCGTCGCCCGATGAGGCGACGCGCCCGGCCCTGACGCCCATCGGCACGCCGCAAGCGCCGCCGGTGCGCGCGCGCCGCGGCGACGAGATACACGCCGCGCCGGAGTTCGCCGTCGGCGAGGCGGACGTGCGCTCGGCGGAAGCGCACGAGACCGCGTTGCGCGGCACGTCTCTGTGGCGCGACGCGTGGCGGCGGCTGTTGAAGAACCGGCTGGCCGTCTTCGGTCTCGTCGTCGTCTGCCTGATCGTGCTGGCGTCGCTCGCCGGGCCGGCGTTGATCCGTTGGACGACCGGCTACACCTACGACTCCATCCCGCAGGACGCGCGGCTCATCAACTCTTACCCGCCGTTCACCGCGCCCGACGGCTCCTGGTCGTGGGCGCACCCGATGGGCACGGACAACTCGGGGCGTGATATTCTCGCGCGCGTGCTGATCGGCGGGCGCATCTCTTTGATGGTCGGCATCATCTCGACGCTGGTCTCGCTGCTGATCGGCATCTCCTACGGCGCGACCGCGGGCTACCTGGGCGGGCGCGTGGATAACCTGCTGATGCGCGTCGTGGACGTGCTCTACGCGCTGCCGTACATGATGATCATTATCGTGCTGCTGGCGATGTTCGGCAGCCGCTCGCCGCTGGGGCAGTTGTTTCTGCTGTTCGTCGCGCTGGGCGCGGTTTCGTGGCTGACGATGGCGCGCATCGTGCGCGGGCAAGTCCTGTCGCTCAAGAATCAGGAGTTCGTGCTGGCGGCGCGCGCGACGGGCGTCTCGACGCGGCGCATCATCTTCCGCCACCTCGTGCCGAACACGCTCGGGCCCGTCATCGTCTACGCGACGCTGACCATCCCGTCGGTCATGTTGCAGGAGGCGTTCCTGTCGTTCTTAGGTCTCGGCGTGCAAGCGCCGCTCGCGTCGTGGGGGAGTCTCGCCGCGGACGGCATCCAGAACATCGCCATCTTCCCGTGGCAACTGATCTTCCCCGGCGCGACGATGGCGCTCACGCTCTTCTCGCTAAACTTTTTAGGCGACGGCCTGCGCGACGCGCTCGACCCGCAGATGCGGAAGGTTTAGGAGCGACCGGATAGGTGGGGGCTTGTATGGCAAGGATGATTTCAACACAGAGGGCACAGAGGTCACACAGAGGACACAGTAAGAACTCTGTGAACTCTGTGCCCTCTGTGTTGAACTTACCCCGCGCAACATTCAACTGAAGAGAAAGCATGAGCACGAACGGAACATTGCTATCGGTCAGAGACCTGCGCACGTACTTCGAGACGGAGGACGGCACGGTCAAAGCGGTGGACGGCATCAGCTTCGACCTGCAAAAAGGCGAGACGCTGGGGATCGTCGGCGAGTCCGGGTCGGGCAAGTCGGTCACGAACCTGTCCATCATCCGCCTCGTGCCACAGCCGCCCGGCCGCATCGTCTCCGGCGAGGTGCGCTTCCACGGCGCGGACATCATGCGCCTGCCCGACGAAGAGGTGCGCCGCATCCGCGGCAAGCGCATCAGCATGATCTTCCAAGACCCCATGACCTCGCTCAACCCCTTCATGCGCGTCTCACGCCAGTTGATGGAGATGACGCAACTGCATCTTGGTCACTCTAAGACGGAGGCCTACGAGCACGCCATCCGTATGCTTGAACTGGTCGGCATCCCCGACGCGCGCGCGCGCGCCGACAGCTACCCGCACGAGTTCTCCGGCGGGCAGCGGCAGCGCGTCATGATCGCCATGGCGCTCTCGTGCCAGCCCGAACTCCTCATCGCAGACGAGCCGACGACCGCGCTCGACGTGACCATCCAGGCGCAAATCCTTGAGCTGATCAAGAAGCTCAAAGAGCAGACGGGCACGAGCGTCATTCTCATCACGCACGATCTGGGCGTCGTCGCCGGCATGACCGATCACATCATCGTCATGTACGCGGGCAAGGTCTTCGAGCAAGCGCCGACGCGCGAGCTGTTCGCGCGCCCCGGCAACCTGTACACGAAGGGCCTGCTGCGCTCCGTCCCCGACCCGGCGCACGAGCACGACGCGCCGCTCTACCAGATTCCCGGTCTCCCGCCCGACGTGGCGCACCTGCCGCCCGGCTGCCCGTTCGCCCCGCGCTGCGAGCGCGCCGAAGAGATTTGCACGCGCGAGTTCCCGCCCTTCGTCCAGTTGACGCGCGAGCACTTCTCGCTCTGCCACTTCGCCGCGGAGGTCTACGCCGAGTCGGCCCGCGAGCGCGAGGCGGCGGGCAACGACGGCCGCGCGCCCGCCGCGCAAAGCAACGAGGGGGAAGAGAACCGATGAGCACGCAAACGTTCAACGCACAGCCGGGCCAGTTGCCGCCTTCGCTCCTGCGCGCGGAGGGCGACGGCCCGCTCGTCCAGATTCGCGACCTGCGCGTCTACTTCGACCTCGGCGGCGGCGGCACGTTCGACCGCCTGTTCGGCGGACAGACGACGCGCCGCGTCGTTAAGGCCGTGGACGGCGTGACGCTCGACATACTGCCGGGCGAGACCTTGGGCTTGGTCGGCGAGTCGGGCTGCGGCAAGTCCACTTTGGGGCGCGCGCTGCTGCGTCTGACCGAGCCGACGGGCGGGCAGGTCATCTTCCGCGGGCGCGACCTGGCGCAACTCAACGGGCGCGAGCTGCGCGCCGAGCGTCGCCACCTACAGATGATCTTTCAAGACCCTTACGCGAGTCTGAACCCGCGCATGACGGTCGGGCAGATCATCGGCGAGCCGCTCGACACCTTCAAGCTCGTCGGCTCGCGGCGCGAGCGCGACGCGCGTATACGCGAGTTGATGACGACCGTCGGCTTGAGTCCCCGGTTCATCAAACGCTACCCGCACGAGTTCTCCGGCGGGCAACGCCAGCGCATCGGCATCGCCCGCGCTCTCGCCGTCGCTCCCGACTTCATCGTCGCGGACGAACCGATCTCGGCGCTCGACGTGTCGATCCAGGCGCAGATCATGAACCTGCTCGAAAAGCTCCGGCGCGAGCGCGGTCTGACCTACCTCTTCATCTCGCACGACCTGCGCGCCATCCGCCACGTCTCGGATCGCGTCGCCGTCATGTACCTCGGCAAAGTGGTCGAACTGGCCGACGCGCGCACGGTCTACGACGAGCCGCTGATGCCTTACACGAAGGCACTCATCTCGGCCGTGCCCGTACCCGACCCGGAGATCGAATCCGCGCGCCGCCGCGTCGTGCTCGAAGGAGACGTGCCCTCGCCGATCAACCCGCCCGCCGGCTGCCGCTTCCACACGCGCTGCCCCTACGCGATACAGGCTTGCAAAGAGGTCGTGCCCCCGCTCGCCGAGATCAAGCCGAACCACTTCGCCGCCTGCATCCGCATCAGCCCCGAGGAGCCGCACATCGAGCGGGTCGCGCCGGGCGATGCGCCGGGCCTGCGCGGCACGGGGCGCGTTATCGCGCGGTGAAAATCGCGGGTTATTACTCGTTTACAAGGTGTTGACGCGCCGAACGTGCGGGGCGCAACTCAGCCAACAGAGGCGGCCGGGCCGGCGGGTTTCAGACACGCCGGGCTAGGACTTGTCTGTTCGCCGGGCTGGCACTTATACTGCGGTTCAGGGCGGTGGCCGTGCGGCCGCCCGTTACGTTCGGCAGCGGCGGCGTCCTTCACGCCGTTGCAGTCCGCGCTCAACGGACATCCCCCTCGAACCCGCAGAGCCGGTTTTGACCAACGCATCGAAACGTCGGATGGAGAAGACCGCCGCCGCCGAGCGTGCGCGCACGCCGCCGTCTGAAGAGCCGGGCGCGCCGCCCGCGTGGGTGGCGGCGCAGCCCCCGCTCGCGGCCCGCACGGGTCTCGCCGTCCTGCTCGTCGCCGGCCGCCAGCCGCCGCAGTTGACCGTCGTCAACAACAACTCGGTCTGTCAGGCCTTCCAGTCGTCGGCCACGCACGCGCACCTGTGCGACCCCTACTGCGGTGAGGCGTTCGCGCGGGCGCAGGCCGCGGGCGCGCCGACGCACTACCGCTGCCACGCCGGGCTGCACTGCTTCGCCGCGCCGGTCGATCTCGGCACGGGGCGGCAGCTCGCCGTCATCGGCGGGCGCGCCTTCCTCTCGACCGAAGACTACCGCGCGCAACTCGAACGCTTCCGCGTCGGCGACCTGCGCCTGCTCGCAGACCCCGACACCTTCCGCAACATCATCCTCGCCACGCCCGCCGCGTTGGACGCACTCGCCTCGCGCGTCGCCGAACTGGCCGCCGAAGTCAGGGGCGACGCCGAGCCGGCAGACAAGAGCACGCCGGCCAGACAGCAAGGGCGCGCCGCGGCGGCGACGGCCGGCGCGCAAGCGAACGCACATAACGGAGCACCGCCGAGCACACACGACGCGACGCAGGCGCACACGCACAACAACGCGCAGGCGCACACACACGACGGCGCGCAATCGGGCGCGAACGGCGGGACGAGTGTCGCGCCGGCCGCCGAGCCGGGCGAGGTCGTGCGGCTGCGCGAGGAGTTGGCGCAGCGCGTGCGCGCGGCTTACCACCTGCAAAGCTTCGTCGAGCAGATCAGCGCGGCCGAGCCGGGCGACCCGTACCAGACCGTCCTGCACCACTGCCTTGAGTTGCTCCACTCCGAGCGCGGCTCGCTCATGATCTTCGACGAGGCGGCGAACGTGCTACTCGTCCGTGCGGCCGCAGGCCCGCGCGCGGAGTTTGCGCAGGCGGCGCGCGTCGCCGTCGGCGAGAGCGTGGCGGGCGCGGCGTGGCGCGCCGGGCGACCCGTGGTCGTGCGCGACGCGGCGGCGGCCGGGCACGCGCCAGCGCCGGCCGAGCGCGCCTACAAGTCCGCCTCCTTCATCTGCTACCCGATCCGCGTCGCCGGCCGCCAGGTCGGCGTGCTCAACGTGACCGACAAGGCGGGCGGCGAAGCTTACGACGAACTGGACGTGAGTCTGCTCGACCTGCTCGTGCCGCAGATGGCGCTCGCGCTCGACCGCGCCGAGTGGCATCAGAAGGCCACACAGTTCCAACTGCTCTCGATCACAGACCCGCTCACGGGTCTCGTCAACCGCCGCTACCTCGAAGAGCGCCTGAGCGAAGAGTTGGAACGCTCAAAGCGCCACCGCTTCGCCATGAGCTTTTTGATGATCGACATAGACTTCTTCAAGGAGTACAACGACCAGCACGGCCACCCGGCGGGCGACCTCGCGCTTGAGATGACGGCGCAGTGTTTGAAGTCCGCACTGCGCTCGGCCGACGTGGCCGCGCGCTACGGCGGCGAAGAGTTCAGCGTGCTCTTGCCGCAGACCAACATCTCCGAGGCGCACGTCATCGCCGAGCGCATCCGCCGCCGCGTCGAGCGGACGCAGTACCCGCACGGCAAGTCGCAGCCGCACGGCGCGGTCACGGTCAGCATCGGCATCTCCGCCTTCGGCCCGCGCCTCGACACGCCCGCGCAGGTCGTGGCGGCGGCCGACCACGCGCTCTACGTCGCCAAGAGCCACGGCAAGAACCGCGTCGAGGCTTACGTCCCGCCGTCCGTCAATTAAAAACCCACCGATGACGCCCGACGACATCGCACAGCCCGACACGCGCCCGCGCCGCATCCTCGGCCGGCTCGCGCCCGAACACTTCATGGGGCGCGGCGAGGAGCTGCGCGCGCTGGTCGAGCTGGCCGCGCCCGCGCAGGAGCGGCGCGGCGTGCTCGTCCTGGCCGCGCCGGCCGCGGGCGCGTCGGAATTGCTGCGCCAGGCTTACGACCGTTTGTTCCAGCAACGCGGCGGGGCCGCGCCCGTCTACTTCGCGTGGTCGCGCCAGGAGCGCACGGCCGCGGCCGCGGCGCGCCGCTTCCTGCACACGTTCTTGACGCAACTCGTCGCGCACCGCCGCGACGACCCGGCGCTCGTCCACGCGCCGCCGCCCTTGCGCGACCTGTTGGACTTGGCCGCGCCGCAGGACTACGAGTGGATCGAGCGGCTGACCGACGCCTTCGAGCGGGCGCGCGACGGCGACGATGAGCGCGCGCTCGTGCGCCTGTGTCTGAGCGCGCCGCAGACGGCCGCGGTGCGCGGCGCGCGCACCGTCGTCCTGCTCGACGACGTGCCGCAGGTCGAACACCTCGCGGGCGATCTCGACCTGGGCGCGGAGATCGCGCAGGCGGCGACGCACGCGGACGTGCCGTTCGTGCTCGCGGGTCTGCGCCGCCGTCTGCTCGACGTGCTCAACGGCGAGCAGTCGCCCTACCGCTTCGACGGGTTCACGACGCGGCGCGTCGAACAACTGGCGGCGGCCGACGCGCGCGCGCTCGTCGAGCGCCTCGCGTTCGCGCAGCACGTCTTGTTCGGCGACGAGACGCGCGATCTGATCGTGCAGCAGTTCGGCGGCAGTCCGTTCTACCTCGCGCTGTTCGTCCACGCGGCGCGGCGCGAGGGCGTGGCGCTCACCAGCTTCCGCGCCTGCCAGCAACTCTACGTTGATGAACTGTTCGGCGGGCGCATCCAGCGGCGGCTGAACGCGGTGCTTGAAGAGATCGCCCCGGAGCCGTCCGTGCGCCGCGCGCTCGTGCGCCTGCTCCACGAGTCGGGGCAGAGCGGCGGCCGCTCGCCCGCGGAGGCCTGGCGCAAGCGGCTGGACGTGGACGCCGACGAGTTGTACCGCATCCTCACGGGCCTGCACGGGCACGAGCTGGCTTCGTTCAACGGCACTTACGTCGAACTCGGTCAGTCCACGGTCTGGCGCGACTACCTGCGCGCGAGCTACCGCTTACAGATCGCCGCCGAGCCGCGCGCGCTCGTCGTCGCCGAGACGTTGGTCGAGACTTTGAAGCGCGCGCCGCAGACGATGGCGCGCCACTACCGGCGCGAGTCGGCGCTGCGCCTCGGCGAGTTGATGCGCGGCTTCGACTTCCAGCGCGTGCCCGAGAGCCTTCTCCGTTACGACCGCTTCGCGCGCAGCTACCGCGGCCGCCCGCTCGAAGAGGTGCGCGAAGGGCTCGCGGTCGAGGGCGGAGAGGTGCAGCTCCCGCAGATCGTCCACGCGGCGAGCGCCGCCTCGTTCCACCCGCCCATCGCGCAACTCTGCGACGAGGAGCGCTGCGCCGTCGCGCACGGCTTCGAGTCCGGCGGCTACGCCGAGGCGGGCGAGGTCGTCTGGCTCGCCGTCGAGGTCGAGTCGAAGCTTGAGGCCGGGCGGGCGCTGGCGGAGCTGTGGCTCGAACGTCTCGAACAGTTGGCGCAGGCTTGCGGCTTCGAGCGCGTGCGCTACTGGCTCGTCTCGCGCGAGGGCTTCTCGCCGGACGCGGCCGAGCTGCTGAACGAGCGCGACGCCTACGGCTCAAGCCGCGAGCAGTTGGAGCACCTGACGGCGCTGCTCGCGGACGGGGGTGGGGCTGGCGGCGCGGACGCGGACGAGTTCGCCATCGAGCTTCCGATGTCCGAAGACACAGAGCTGATCGCGGCCCACACGGTCGAGCAGATCGCGCGCCGGATGGAGTTCCAGCCCGAGGCCATCAACCAGAACAAGACGGCGCTCGTCGAGGCGTGCATCAACGCCGCCGAGCACTCCTTGAGCACCGAGCGAAAAATCTATAACCGCTTTCGCGTGGAAGGTGATAAATTAGTCATCACTGTTTCGAGCCGAGGACTGGCCGCACCCGTTACTCTCCCCGAGAACGGCTCCGCCGACAAGAACGGCAACGGCGGCGAAAGCGCGAAGGGGCGCCGGGGCTGGGGGCTCAAACTCATCCGCACGCTGATGGACGACGTGGAGTTCGAGCGCGTTGACGACGGCACCCGACTGCGGATGACGAAATACCTGCGCAAGTAAAAGAAGGGGAGACCCGCACTGATGTCGGAACCACTCACGGGCACGCCCGCGCGGGGTGAGGTCGCGGTCGTCTACGCGGGCGACTACGTCAACAAGCTGAGCGGCCAGCGCATCGAGCGCGAGTGCCGGCTGCGGCTCGAAGGGGGCTGCCGCGCCCTCGTCATCAACTTCAGCGGCACGGAGCTGGTCAACAGCATCGGCGTCTCCATCCTGATCGGCGTCATCGACATGGCCGAAGCCCGCGCCGCGCGCGTCGTCTTCACGAACCTCAGCCGCCACACCGTCCAGCTCTTCGAGCTGCTCGGCCTGACGCGCCTCGTCCTCCTCGCCGAGAGCGAGGAGGACGCTTTGACGACGCTCGAAGAGTTCTCGGCGGCGCCCCCCGGCCATTAACTTACACAGCGCGAGGTAAGGCCGAAGATGCCTGAAAACACTCGGGTCCTGCACGCGTTCGCGGCGCTCGCCGACCTCGGCGAGGAGATCGCGGAGACGAGCGACTTCGAGGAGATGGTGCGCTCGGCGCTCCACGTCGTCCTCGGCGCGATGGGCATCCGCCGCGGCGCGGTGGCCGAGTTCGAGCGCGGGCGCGGCGCGCTCCACTTCGTCGCGGCGCGCGGCTACGACGAAGCGCTCGCGCAAGACTTCACGCTCGAACCGCAGGCGCCGAACGGCAACGGCGCGGGCTCGCTCTCGCACGCCATACAGGACTTCGCGCGCGTCGAGCACGAGGTGCACGACCGCTTCGCGGGCGCGGGGCTCGAGGTGGTGACGCCGCTCGTCGTGCGCGGCGAGCTGGTCGGCGTCATCCTGCTGGGCGGGAAGGCGAGCGGCGAGCCCTTCACGCAGGAGGACAGGGAACTGGCGCGCGCGCTGGGCCGGCAC
>DASVPY010000109.1:0-42236 GCA_036389395.1 Pyrinomonadaceae bacterium | reverse complement strand
CATCCCTGCCCGCCAAGCGTGCGTCAGCACGCTAACGAGGGATCATTAGCATTCAACCTTGAAGGCCGCCCTAGTTTTATTCGCGCTGGCGCGCTCATGGCGGGCAGGGATGCCCGCGCTCCCGGCAGAGGGTTGCGCGTTCACTCCGCGCCGCGCGCTGCGTCGCTGCGCAGTTGGGCGGTGAGGCTGCGGATGCCGTGCTTGTCGAGCAGGTGGCGGAGCGAGCGCACGGAGAGTTGGAGCAGTTCGGCGGCGCGCGTCTGGTTACCGCCCGTGCGGCGCAGCGCTTCGAGCAGGTACGTCTTCTCCAACTGGTCGAGGTGCGCCGTCAGGTTCAAGCCCTCGTCCGGCAGGTCGAGCGCGGCGGCGACACGCGCCGGGTTGTACTGCGTGACGTGTTCGGGCAGACGCTCCGGCTGAATCTCGCCGCTGCGTTCGAGCGCGACCGCGCGTTCGATGGTGTGCTCAAGCTCGCGCACGTTGCCGGGCCACGCGTACTGTTCGAGCAGCTCCATCGCCTTGGGCGCGACGCCGAGCGTGCGCCCGGCCTGCGCGGCGTACTTCTGGACGAAGTGCGCGGTCAACTCGGCGATGTCCTCGCGCTTCTCGCGCAAGGGCGGCAGCTCGATGGGGATGACGGCGATGCGGTAGTAGAGGTCTTCGCGGAACGTGCCGGCCTTGGTCATGGCGGCGAGGTCGCGGTTGGTGGCCGCGATGACGCGCGCGTCCACCGCGATCTCTTCGTGCCCGCCCACGGGGCGCACGCGCTTCTCCTGGAGGACGCGCAGGAGCTTGACCTGCATGGCCGGCGACATCTCGCCGATCTCGTCGAGGAAGATCGTGCCGCGGTCGGCGGCCTCGAACAGTCCTTTGCGGTTGGCGGTCGCGCCGGTGAACGCGCCGCGCACGTAGCCGAACAACTCCGACTCAAGGAGCGTCTCGGTGAACGCGCCGCAGTTGATCGAGACGAACGGCTTGTCGGCGCGCTGGCTCATGTTGTGGATCGCGCGCGCGACCAGTTCCTTGCCCGTGCCCGACTCGCCGTAGATGAGCACGGTGGACTGCACGCCCGCGACCGTCTCGATCATCTGGTAGACGGCCTGCATCCGCGGCGAGCGGCCGATGATGTTGTCGAGGCTGCCGCGCGCGCGCTGCCCCTTGATGAGCGCCTCGTTCTCGACGCGTAAGGATTCGTTCTCTTTCCGCAGCGCCAGCTTTTCGAGCGCGCGCTCGACGATCAGTTTCAACTCGTCCACGTCGAACGGCTTCTGGATGAAGTCGTCCGCGCCGAGCTTGAACGCCTCGCGCGCCGTCTCGACCGAGGCGAAGGCGGTCATCAGGACGACGGCCACGTCGGGCAGCAGCGCGCGGGCCGAGCGCAATAGTTCGATGCCGTTCATGTCCGGCATCCGCACGTCCGACACGATCACGTCCGCCGCCTGCTCGCGCAGCAACTCCAACGCGCGCCGCCCGTGCTCGGCCGCGCGCACCTGATGCCCCGCGCGCGTGAAGACCAGCGTCAACAACTGGCGCATCCCCTGCTCGTCGTCCACAACGAGAATGTTGGCCATGATCAATTCTGCTTCTCAGGCAATTCGATGATGATCGTCGTGCCGTGCCCTTCGCGGCTGCGGACGTTTATTGTACCACCGTGGTCGCGTATGATCTGATAGACGATGGACAAGCCTAAGCCCGTGCCGCCGGTGGTCGAAGAGGAGAACGGCTCGAAGAGGCGTTCGACCTGTTCGGGCGTCATGCCGCGCCCCGTGTCCGTGAAGGTGATGCGGAGCCGGCCGGGCGCGGCGCGGCGCAACTCGACCGTCAAGCGCCCGCCGGCGGGCATCGCGCTCAGGGCGTTGCGCGCGAGATTCCAGAAGACTTGGCGCAGTCCTGGGCCGTCGGCGAGCGCGCGCAGAGGTTCGTCGGCGTAAGCCTCTTCGATCACATGATCGGGGCGCGTCTCCGGGCTGTGGCGCAGCAGGGTGAAGGTCTCGCGCAACGCCTCGCGCACGTCCGTCTCGGTCAGCTCGCCGCGGCGCGGGCGCGCGTAGGTCAGGAAGTCCGTGATGATCTGGTTCAGGCGGTCGGACTCGCGCAGGATGATCTCCATCAACTCGGCCTGCGCCGGGTCGCCGTCCACCTCCGAGTGCAAGACCTGGATCGCGCCGCGCATGGCGGCGAGCGGGTTGCGTATCTCGTGCGCGATGCCGGCGGCGACGCGCCCGACGGCCGCCAGCTTGTCCTGCCGCCGCGAGGTCGCTTCGAGCGCGCGCACGTGCGTCAAATCTTGAAACGAGATGACGAGACCGCTCGTGTGCCCGCCGTCGCCCGCGAGCGGCGAGATGGTGTAGCCGAGGCGCACGCGCAGCCCTTCGGGCGTCAGGCAGTCGGACTCGTAGCGCGGGCTTGGCTCGCCCGCGGCCGCGGCGCGCAGCGACTCCTCGATCTGTCCGGGCAGACCCGCGAAGAGAATTGACGCCTCCTGCCCGCGCAGGCGTTCGGCCGCGTAGCCGGTCATCTCTTCGGCCGCCGCGTTGACCGTGTAGACGCGCCCCGCCAGGTCGGTCGTGATCACGCCGGAGCGGATCGACTCGACGATGCGCTCGTGCAGCGCGCGCAGAGAGGCGAGCGCGTGCTCGGCCTCGATCAACTGCACGTCGGAGCGCGTCTGGCGCGCGGCCAGTTGCGCGGCGAGCAGGCCGACGAAGAGGAAGGCGGCGACGTAGAGCGCGGTCGTGCCGGCGACCGCGGCGGTCGTGGCCGCGGTCGCTTCCGCTGGCACGCCCGTCAGCCAGCCGAAGCCGAGGCCGAGCATGACGCAGGTGTAGCAGAGCGCGCAGCCGACCGACGTGATCAGCGCGCCGCGCACGCCGAGGAAGATGCTGGCGACCGAGATGACGACGATGTAGAGCGCGGCGAACGGCGAGCGCAGGTCGCCGCTCACGGCGACGAGCCAGGAGACGAGCAGCACGTCCGCGCCGAGTTGCCAGCCCGCGAGCCACGCCAGGCGGCGGCGCGTGAACCAGAGCGCCGCGGCGTAGCCGAGCGAGAGCGCGAGCGCCACCGCGCCCACGGCGCGCGGCCCGCCCGCGCCGCCCGCGCCGAAGCGCAGGTGGAGCAGCAGCAGCGCGCCCGCGAAGGCGAAGCGCGCGCCCACCAGCCACCACAGCCGGCGCTTGAGCGCGCCGGCCGCCCCGCCCGTCTGCACCAACGTCGCAGCCATCAACGCAAGCCTAGCATAAAAAGCAGTGACGAGTGACGAGTGACGAGTGACGAGCAAGACAAAGTTTTTAACTCGTCACTCATCACTCGTCACTCGTCACTGTTTTGTTCGATTGCCCGGCGGCGGTGAAGTGTGTTAGTCTGACCGCAGTTTAAAAACCCCCCTCTACAATTAAGGTCGCTGACTTCGCCGGCGGTGTCGGCCGTCCGCCGCGCCGCCGGTCTGTCCGTGCTTACGCCCGCACGCCTTCCCCCCGCGCGCCCGTGCAAGCTGTCGTTGCCGAGTTAAGGGGGGCCTCAAATGAACTACCGCCACGTCCGCACAGTCGTCTCGCTTGCCCACACGTCTCAAACTCGTTCTACATCTCAGACTCGTTCGGCCGCCCGCCGCCGGGCGTTCGGTTTAATGGCCGGGCTGCTGCTCGTGTTCGCCGTCGCCGGCTGGCTCTGGCGTGCGCCGGCCAGCGCCGCGCCGCAAGTGGTGCGCTACCACGTCACGGACTTGGGTACGCTGCCCAATCAACAGTTGAGCACGCCCGCGGCGATCAATAACCAGGCGCAGGTTGCCGGCTGGACGGAGGCTTTCGCCTTCCGCTACACCGACGGCGTGATGGAGAACCTGGGCACGCTGCCGGGCGGCTCCGTCAGCGAGGCGAAAGGGATCAACGGCCTCGGGCACGTGGTCGGCGATTCGCAGTTCGCCAACGGCGGCGCGATCCGCCACGCGACGCTGTGGCGCGACGGCACGATCAACGATCTCGGCTTCATCCCCGCGGCCGGCAACTACAGCATCGCGACGGCCGTCAACGACGCGACCGTCGTGGTCGGCTACGGCGCGCCGAGTCTCAGTTCGACCAACACGCGCGCCTTCATCTGGGACGCGGCCAGCGGCATCAGCGACCTCGGGCTGGGCACAGGCTCGAAGGCCCTCGGCATTAACAACGCCGGCACGGTGACCGGCGCAGCGCCATTCACGGGCGGCATCCACGCCTTCGTCCGGCCGGCCAACGGCGGCGCGCGGGACATCGGCACAATCGCCGGCCCCGCGAGCGTCGGCAACTTCATCAACGACAACGGCCACGTCGCGGGCAGTTCCACCAGCAACAACTTCGACAACCGCCAACACGCCTTCCTCTGGGACGGCACGATGCACGACCTCGGCTCGCTCGGGCCGAACGACGTGCTGAGCGACCGCAGCTTCGCTTACGGCATCAACATCCACGACGAAGTTGTCGGCTCAACCTACCGGCCTTACAACGGCGGCGCGCTGTTCCAGATCGCGTTCGTCCACCGCGACGGGCAGATGTTCGACCTCGAAACGCTGGTGGATGAGTCGGGCGCGGACTACCGGCTCTACTCGGCCAACGCCATCAACGACGCGGGCCAGATCGTGGTGGACGCGATCAAAATCTCGACCAATCAAAAACACGCCGTGCTGCTCACGCCGTTCACCGCCGCGACGCCCACGCCCACGCCGACGCCGACGCCGGCCGCGCCAGCGCCGCGCCTCGACGGTCTGAGCGCGCAGAGCACGACGCGCAGCGGTCTCGTCGTCGCCACGGGCGCGAACTTCGGCGCGCAGCAGGGCGCGTCGCGCGTCACCGTCGGCGGCGTCAACGCCATCGTCATGCGTTGGACGGACACGGCCATCCAGTTCTACGTGCCGGAAGGCGCGGCCGCGGGCAGCAACCCCGTGCAGGTCACGAACGCGAACGGCGCGAGCAACACCTTGCCGCTCGTCGTCACCTTGCGCGCGCAGTCCGGGCGCATCCGCTGGCGCTTCACCGTCGCCGCCGAGTACACGGCCTTTCATCCGGGCCTCGCCGCCGACGGCACGATCTACGTCAACGACGTGCAGGGGCGCACCTACGCGCTGACGCCCGACGGCGGGCTGAAGTGGGTCGTGCAGACGGGCCTGACCGGCGCGGACGGCCCCGTCTCGGTCGGCCCCGACGGCACGATCTACGTGATGTCGATCCTGCCCAACGGGCAGACGGGCCGCGCCAGCGCCAGCGATCCGGCCATCATCGCGCTCAACCCTGACGGCTCGGAGAAGTGGCATTATCTCGCGACGGGCGGCGTCAGCGGGCGCGGCGGCCCGAACGTCGGCCCCGACGGCAAGATTTACGCCATCGTCCGGCCCGAGTCCGTGCCCTCGGCGCACAACGTCTTCGCGCTGAACCCGGACGGCACGCTCGCGTGGAACTACAACGAAGGCATCTACAAGTACGGCCAACTCGGCGACAAGGACATCGTCTTCGGCCGCACCGTGCCGCAGCTCTACTTCCAGTACGAATCGCTCAACCGCGACAACCACATCCCGCAGCTCTGGGCGTTCGGCCTCGACGGCGCGCTGCACTGGACGCAGCGCGCCAGCAACGACGACACCGCCGTCAGCCCGCTCGACGACTCCGCCCACACGCCGATGCAGGCGTTCACGCCCCTGGGCACGCTGCTCTGGGCCATCCCGCTCTTCGGCCAGGGGCCGACGACGGGGCCGGACGTGGGGCCGGACGGCGTGCATTACGTCACGCAGAACTACAACACGCTGTTCGCCGTCAACCCGGACGGCACGGAGAAGTGGCGCGTGCCCACGGGCGGCATCCTCTATCAACAGGTCGCCGGCCCGGCCAACAACGTCGTCTTCTCCGGCGGCATCGTCACCTACGGCCAGCCCGGCTTCTTCGTCGGCTACAGCACCGCGAACGGCGCGGAGGTCTTCCGCATCCCGCTGCCCAACGAGCCGGGCTTCGGCGAGTACGGCCAAGTCAGACCCGACACGCGCCCCGTCTTCACGCCCGACGGCGCGACCGCCTATTCGGGCGCGGACGTGGCCGGCGCGGGCTACGATCCAGACCCCAACCGCCGCTACTCCTTCTTCTACGCCGTGGACACGACGACCGAACTGCCGTGCTCCTACTCGATCACGCCGCAGGCGCAAGTGTTCCCCGCCAACGGCGGCAGCGGCACGATCAACGTCAACGCCACTTCGACCAGTTGCGCTTGGACGGCGCAGAGCAACGCCTCTTGGATCACGATCACCGCGGGCGCGTCCGGCGCGGGCAACGGCACGGTCGCTTACAACGTCGCCGCCAACGACGCGGCCGCGCCGCGCACCGGCACGATTGTCGTCGCGGGCCGCACCTTCACCGTCACGCAGCCCGGCACGCCCGCGACGCTGCCGCGCGTCCGCCTCACCTACCCGGCCGAGGGCGCGCACCTCACGCAGCCGACCAACGTCTTCGTCCGCGCCGACGCCACGCCCGCCGCCGGGCGCACGATCACGCGCGTCGAGTTCTACGCCGGCAGTCAGTTGATCGGCACGGACACGTCCGCGCCTTACCAGATCGTCTGGAACAACCCGCCCACGGCCAGCTACGCGCTGACCGCCAAGGCGTTCGACAGCGCGGGCGAGTCGAACACGTCGCAGCCCGTCAACCTCACGCTCGACCCGCCGACGGGCGGCGGCCCGTTCCCGCTCCCCATCCCGCCGCCGACGCTCAACAGCCCGCAGGCCGGGCAGACCTTCAACGCGCCGGCCAACATAGAACTGACCGCGACCCCGGCCGCGAGCCAGTACCCGGTCTTCCGCGTCGAGTTCTACGCCGACACGACGCTGCTCGGCTCGGACTCGACCGCGCCTTACACGTTCACCTGGACGAACGTGCCGGCGGGCCGCTACGCGGTCTCTGCGCGCACGGTCGCCAACACGGGCGCGCGCGCCACGTCGCAGCCGTTTGACATCAACGTCGTCGCGCCGAGCTTCCAGATCGGCGGGCGCGTCGCCGATAGCTACGGCACGCCGCTCGCGGGCGTGAGCGTGATGCTGTCGGGCGCGTCGGGCGCGACCGCCACGACCGACGCCGCGGGCAACTACTCGTTCACGAACGTGGCGGGCGGCGCGAGCTACACGGTCACGGCCGCGGCGAGCGGCTGGACGTTCAGCCCCGGCACGGCCACCTTCGACAACCTGAGCGGCAACCAGACGGCCGACTTCAACGTCGTGCGGCCCGCCGTGGCGAACGGCCCGCTCCTCATCTCCGAGTTCCGCCTGTCGGGGCCCGCGGGCGCGCGCGACGAGTTCGTCGAGCTGTACAACAACACGGACGCGCCGCTCACGGTGCAGACGGCGGACGGCTCGCCGGGCTGGGCCGTCGTCTCGCTCGCCGACGAGGGCTTGCGCGTCGTCATCCCCAACGGGACGACGATCCCGGCGCGCGGTCATTACCTCGTCGCCGACAGCGCCGGCTACAGCCTCGCGGCGCTCGCCGCGGCCGACAGCACGTTCAACTTCGACCTGCCGGACGACGCCGGCCTCGCGCTCTTCAACACGAGCGACCCGCAGGGGTTCACGAGCGGCAACGTCATAGACAGCGTCGGCTTCGACGGCGCGACGGGCGCGCCCGCCGCCCTCTACCGCGAAGGCACGCCGCTCGCGCCCGTCGGCGCGACGGTCAACGCCGCGGAGCAGTACAGCCTCGTGCGGCGGCAGGCGACGGGCACGCCGCGGGACACGGGCGACAACGCCGCGGACTTCGTCCGCGTCTCCGCGAGCGGCACAATCGCCGGCGCAAACGCCGAACTCGGCGCGCCCGCGCCCGAAGGTCTCAACGGCCCCGTCCAGCGCAACGCCACGCTGAAAGTCGGGTTGATCGAGCCGCAGCAGTCTTCCACCGCCGCGCCGAACCGCGTCCGCGACACGACCGCGAACGCGTGCGGCGGCGCGAACTGCGCGCTCGGCACGTTGACCATTCGCCGCCGGTTCACCAACAAGACCGGGCAGATGGTCACGGCGCTGCGCTTCCGTATCGTAGATGTGACGACCCTGAACTCGCCGGGCGCGGGCGCGAGTCAAGCCGACCTGCGCGCGCTCGATTCGATTGACGTGACGGTGACGACGAGCGGCGGCAACGTGCTCGTCAAAGGCACGGCGCTGGACGCACCAGCGCAAAGCTCGGGCGGCGGGTTGAACTCGGCGCTCGTCGTGCAGTTGCCCGGCGGCGCGCTCGCGCCGAACGCCTCCGTCAACGTGCAGTTCGTCCTCGGCGTACAGCAGGGCGGCTCGTTCCGCTTCCTCGTCAACGTCGAGGCGCTGACGCCGACGCAGGCGGGCGCGCAGAAGGTCGAGGCGGCGCGTCCGAGTAAGTAGACGCGCGGTTGGGTGGAGACCACGACCGCACGATGAAAGCAGGGGCGGCTTATCGGCACGTCCCTGCTTTTGCGGCCGTGCGACTGAATGGCTTGGCCCGACAATTAAGGCTGTCGATGAGACTGCCGTACAAACAAACTCCAGTCGGGTGGACGGCCATTTGGCTAAGCGGCTCGCCGATGGCGGGACGTGAGTTGAGGCCAGCGCGCCGGGTCGCAACGCCCCCCGGCCGAAGGCGCTGCGGCGCAACGCCCGCTGGCAAGATCAGCTTTAGATGATGGCCAAGGCGTTAAGTTTTTTACGCGATCAGTTCACCGGCGCACATTTTTTACAAAAATCTGGAAATGACTCTTGACAAGCTTTAACGTGTTGTTGTATAAGCCGCCCGGTTACAAGCGCTAGTAAGCTCTACCCCGGTTCGGTTTATCCTCGCGACTTACTCGTTAGCTCTCTGACTACTCTTGTTGGCAAGTTCTCCTTCTAATGCTCTTCTCCAAGCGGGGTATAAAAGCTCTTTACAAAGCGGCGTGAACTTTACTATTGTTCTGGTGTGGATAGGGTTCAACCGAACCCCGTCTTCGCCTGAGCGTGCGATGTCCCCTGAGCGTTGATTGCACATAACGGCCGATTGGTGCAGTCGGCGTCCTCGGTACCTCATACTAGTGCGAATTTATATTCCGGTTTGCCGGTCATGGTTTTGCAGTCTCAAGGCTTGACCATAAGGCAAAATGGCAATGAGGGAACAGAAACCGGCGAGACCCTTGGCGGTGCGTTTCTGTGGGGTCGCCGTTCACGTCTCAAGCTCGCTCGCCGAACACACTGGGCCAGCGCGGAGCTGGTCTGCGGTCTCTACTTCACCTAGGAGGCAATCTTCGACATGAGAAAACTAAGCGCCGCCGTCCTCATAGCTGTCTTCACCCTCGCCCTAACCTCAGCCTTCCCGCTCTCCGCCGCCCCGGTCTTCATGCCGGAGACCTGTTCCTGTACTGCCCCCGACGGGAGTTGCTCGATCAGCATAACCTGCACGAAGGGCTGTACGAGGCTCTGCGGGAACAACGACAACTGCCACGCCGAGTGTTCCGGTTCGGACGCGTACCTGGCGGCGGAGATCACCCTTGAGATGCAGAATGGGACGTACCCGCAGTTGGTGGATGAATTAGCAAAAGTGAGCGGGAAGGAGGTGACCTTCGCCCCCAACAAACCGGACGTGGTGTTCAATGGCGGCTTTAAGCGAGCGACGCTTTGGGATGCCTTTAAGCTTCTATCCAGCCAAGGCACGGTGCGCGTAGCGGGGCAGGATTTTGAGCAACTCAGAAAGCTGCGGAGAAGTTTATTGGCGGGCGAGCAGTTCACCTGGTGTGTTCAGAACACGCCCGTCAGCACGTTCGTCAGTGACATGGCCGGCTTGACCGGGCTGCCGTTACGCATCACCGGCGGCCGGCCGATGGCCACCGTGAATATCAAGCTGCAAGACGCCACCCTGAAGGATATCCTTGCCGCCGTGTCGGAGCAGACGGGCACTAGGATTGTGGAAGAGGGCGCCGACCCCGACGCCCAGTGACGCCTCGGCGACTGCAACACGCTGGCTGAGCACAGCCGGGCCGAACCTTCGGCCCGGCTTTATTCTGCGCGCGCCCGGCTCTTAACCGGCCGGTTTCTGGAGCGCGCCGCGCGCTCCTCCTGTTGGATCTGCACGCCGGTCTCAGCCGAGATGCGCGCGACTATCTCGTCGAGGGTCACGTCCTGAAGGGAGAGGGAAAATTCCTTCTGCGCCGCCACGGCCTGCTGGCGGGCGGGCCGGCGGTGGTTCCGGGAAGACTGCCCCTCCCACACGGCGTGCAATGACTTGCCGCTCAAGAAGGAGAGATGGGCCAGCGCGTCCCTGACCGAGATGTTATTGAACTCTACGGACACCCGGCCGCCTTTAAGCACCGTGCGGATGCCGCGGTACTTCCCCCAATCCACCCCATCGACCTTCACCGTGCCGCGGTCATAAAGGTAATCCAGGACGTTCCACATGTCGTCGTCCTTGATGTCAAAAATAAACGGGCCGCTAACGTCCGGCCGCGGCGCGAATTCGATCTTGTGGCCTACGCGCTTTGAAAGGGCGGCGGCTATTTCCTTGCCGTCGTTAGTTCGGAAGCTCACGGTGAAGCGCGTCTTGATCAAGTCCTCCCCACACCGCGCATAGCACCCGTCGTTGGAGGCGCAGACGGCGGTACAGCCGTGGAACTTACAAGACACGTTGACGTTGCAGGACCCGTCCGCAGCTTTACAGGCGCAGGCTCTTTGGCCATTGGCGGTCGGGGCAAACGCCATTGCTGCTAGCAATAAAGTAGCAACGGTGAGGGGCAGTTTCATTTACTTTTCCTCCAAGTAATGGGGCTGAGTTTCGAACGCTCTCCGGCGGCTGACGCGCAGGCGGCGTTTATCTGGCAGGCTCGCCTTCCCGCAGCATGCTCTTCCTTATCTGAAGGATGTCCTGTTTCGTCTGCTCTCTCTGCTCGACGAGTTCGGTTAAATCTGTTCCCGGCCGCGCCAGCAATATGTTCAGCGCGAGCTGGACGTTTTTCTCCAAGTGCTCTTTGAGGCCGGTGTAATTCTGTTCGCCGAGCCAAAATCTATTCTTGTTTATTATCAACCTGTCTTCCTGGAAAAGGTTATTGATGGTATCGACGTTTTGCGCCTTTTGCTCATCCGAGACGGATGAGTTGTTAGGGGTCTCTAAAACCCTGTCAATGGCGACGCCGTTTTTATCAACCTGCTCCCAAACCTCGCCAATTTTTTGTATCCTTGTTTTATTCAACTCGTCTGAGAAACTCCGCTGCCGCGCCAGTTCTTGCTGCTGGAGGTTGCGCCGGTAGTCTAAATCCTGTTGCTTGGCGGTGTAGTAGTTCGTGAGAAGCCCGCCGACCAGACCGGATAGAATAAAGCCCAGAACGACGACGACCGAAGGGTTCGTCGATAGGCTCTGGATGAGCGAAGGCTTGGGCTTCCGCTCAACTACGGCCTCCTCTATTAAAGTACGGATTTTATGCCTGAGCACTAAATCGTCTATGACTGCCGAAACGTCCGGCGGCACGGTTTGGCCGGCCTCCGAGTTCGCCCCTTCCGGCTTCCCGCTTGCGTCCTCTTCGAGTTTATTGCCCCGCGGATTTTCCGCGCCGGGCTGCTCCTGTGAGGCGGGCTGTCTGAGTGCTGCTTGCTTGAGGGCCATAGAAGTTACTCCCCGTGACCAAATAGCGTTTGCGCCATACTAATACAACATTAGTTCGGGGTAAAGGCTGAAATATACGGCCCCGCCTGGGGGGCGTCCTCTACGAAAGCTCGAAAAATCAGGGCGGTGTGGTGGGTTGTCAGGCAAGTTATTTAATCGCAGGGCAAGGACGGCTGAAGTGTTCACTCCATTCGCACCGGCTGCGCAGCCCGCCCCGGCATGGGAACGCGGGTGCAACGCATGAACATTGGGCTTTGGGCGCGCGTGCGAATGACGTATGCGACGCGAAGTGGGTATGCGGCGGTAATGGCGTTCTAATTTGAAAATCTGGCCGCTAAATACTGGCTTTCATTCTCAAACTAAAACACGGGCTATGGCGGGCGGGCCGGCGCGCAGCGTGTACGCAGTGGCGGGCGTGGCCGTCGTCGCCGAAAGCGTGTTCGGGAGTAGCCCGCGCCCACGCATCTGAGCGCAAAATCCTGCCTGATCTGTGCCCGAACAGTTTCACGAGTAGGGGCAATCAGAAAGTTGTCGGCCGCATCCTAAACTGGCACGCTCGTTGCCCTGCGATCTCACCGTAAGTGTCTGGACGGTTGAGCGCGTGTGGATGTAAGTGCCGCGCGAAGGCCGCGCCCTCGTCCGCATCGTCATACGCCGCCGAGGCGGCGTGTGACAAGCAGCACAGACGGAACGAACCAATAGCGAGTACCCGTTACTCCGGGGCTGACAAGGAGAGCTGCGCGCCCGGCGCGCGCTCGACGGATAAATCAAAGTTGACCCATGCCCAACTTACGAACCTACAGGCGTCCCTTTAGACTGTTCGCACTCCCCGCGCTCTGCCTCCTCGGCCTCATCACCTGGCTCGGCTGCGCACACTTGTTCTCAGGCTCGACGATGGCCGCGGGCGACGCGCGGCCGCAGCGCGCGCAGGCGAAAGCCGGCGCGGGCGCGCGGCGCACGCTGAGCGTCGCGGAGCGCGTCGCGTACCAGCGGCGCATCGAAGAGGTCTACTGGCGGCACAGGGCGGCGGCGCAGCCGGCGGGGCAGCCCGTCGTGCCCTTCGCCGAAGCCGTGCCCGAAGCGTCGCTCCAAACGCAGGTCGAAGAGACGCTGCGCAAGTCGGCGGCGCTGGCCCAGTATTGGCAGCGGCCCGTGACGGGCGCGCAGTTGCAGGCGGAGTTGGCGCGCATGGCGGCGCAGACACGGCAGCCCGAAGTGCTGCGCGAGTTGTGGGCGGCGTTGGATAACGATCCTTACGTCGCCGCCGAGTGCCTCGCGCGCCCGCTGCTGGTCGAGCGCGAACTGCGCAGTTGGTACGCGCAGGACGAACGCTTCCACGGAGACTTGCGGGCGCGCGCCGAAGCGGACTTGCGCGCGCACGCGGGCGCGCCGCTCAAGGCGCTCGCGGGCGAGTACACGGAGCGCCGGCTCGTGAAGCAGGGCGCGCTGGGCGAGACGAGCAAGTCGCGCGCGGGCGCGGCGACGGGCGCTGAAGACAAGGCGGCCCGACTCTCCGACGGCGAATGGCAGCGCGCGCTCGCGCAGCTCGAAGAGGCGTTCGCCGACGCGCCGCCGACCGCGACCGAACCTCTGCGCGCGCCGCACGCGAAGACGGCGCGCCCGCTCGGCGTCAAGAATCTGCCCGTGGGTCGCGTCAGCCGCTTGCAGGAGAGCGAGACGCAGTTCTACGTCAACTCCGTCGTCGCGCGCGGCGCGGGCGAGTTGACCGTCGCCACGGTCGGTTGGCCGAAAGAGCCGCTCGACGCGTGGTGGGCCAAGGTCAAAGACGGCCTGCCGCTTGATACTATTGAGCCGGCCGCCGCGTTTGCGTCCGCGGCCGGCGTTGCGTCCGCGCAGGCTTACGAACTCCCGCAGCCGGCCGCCGCGGCCGCCGCTGCCGGCGACGACACCTGGCGGCCGACCGTCGCGGCGCTCTCGGCGCGCGAGAACCACACGGCCGTCTGGACGGGCAGCGAGATGATCGTCTGGGGCGGCTTCTACAACCCGTCTTACTACGACGACTACGCCGTCACCGTCGCCGGGCGCTACAACCCTGCGACCGACTCCTGGAAGTTGACCTCGACCGTCAACGCGCCCGCCTGGCGCGAGCGCCACACCGCGGTCTGGACGGGCACGGAGATGGTCGTCTGGGGCGGCTACGCGGGCGGCCTCGGCACGACCAACACGGGCGCGCGCTACAACCCGCAGACCGACACTTGGACGCCGACCGCAACGACCGGCGCGCCCGCCGCGCGCAGCCGGCACACCGCCGTCTGGACGGGCAGCCGTATGCTCGTCTGGGGCGGGCGCACGGGCGACGGCGACGACACCATCGTCAACACCGGCGGCGTCTACAACCCCGCGACCAACACCTGGACGGCGCTGGCGACCGGCAACGCGCCCGCCGCGCGCCAGTACCACACGGCCGTGTGGACGGGCACGGAGATGATCGTCTGGGGCGGCGCGGCCGGTCAGGCCGGCGTCAACACGGGCGGGCGCTACAACCCGCAGACCAACAGTTGGCAGCAGACCGCGACGACCAACACGGCAGCGGCGCGCTACGGGCACAACGCCGTCTGGACGGGCAGCAAGATGCTCGTCTGGGGCGGCGCGAGCAGCTTCGCCACCAACACCTTCTACAACACCGGCGCGCTCTACGATCCGACAAACAACAGTTGGGCGGCCATTACCACGACGAACGCGCCCGCGCCGCGCAACGCCGCGGCCGCCGTCTGGACGGGCACGCAGCTCGTCGTCTGGGGCGGCATGAGCAACACCCGCCTCAACACCGGCGGGCGCTACAACCCGCAGTCGGATACGTGGCAACCGCTCAGCACGGCGAACGCGCCCGCGGGCGTCGTGCTCAACTCCGTCGTCTGGACGGGCGCGGAGATGATCGTCTGGGGCGGGCAGGAGCCGACCATCGCCAGCGACGTGAACACCGGCGGGCGCTACAACCCGCAGACCGACTCGTGGCTGCCCGTGACCAACCCGCAGAACGGCGGCCCGCGCAACGAGCACCCGGCCGTGTGGACGGGCGCGGAGATGATCGTCTGGGGCAGCTACGCCGGCCACTCCGCGCCGACCAACACGGGCGGGCGCTACTACCCGGCGACCGACTCCTGGCTCGCGACCTCCATGACGAACGTGCCGCAGTACCGCTACGCGCCGCTCGCCGTCTGGACGGGCACGGAGATGATTGTCTGGGGCGGCTGCTCCGACTCGTTCTGCTTCAACCGGCTCAACACGGGCGGGCGTTACAACCCCGCGACCGACACCTGGCAGCCGACCTCCACCACGAACGCCGCCGAGTCTCGCTACTGGTTCTCGGCCGTCTGGACGGGCACGGAGATGATCGTCTGGGGCGGCTGCGACTACTCGACCTGCGGCCCCGGCGGCAACGCCGACCGCGACGGTCTCAACAACGGCGGGCGCTACAACCCGCAGACAGACACCTGGCAGCCCGTCAGCCTGACGAACGCGCCCGCGAGTCGCTGGTTCCACACCGCCGTCTGGACGGGCAACGAGATGGTCGTCTGGGGCGGCCTCTGGGGTCTCGGCATCCACGACACCGGCGCGCGCTACAACCCGCAGACCGACACCTGGACGCCGACGAGCAACGTGAACGCCCCCGCCGCGCGCAGCCACGCGCAGGCCGTCTGGACGGGCACGCGTATGCTCGTCTGGGGCGGGCAGAACAGCACGCTCGATCAGTATTTCAACACCGGCGCGCTCTACAACCCCGCGGCCGACAGTTGGACGCCCACGGGCACGGCGGGCGCGCCCACGCCGCGCGTCGGCCACAGCCTCGTCTGGACGGGCGCGGAGGCCATCGTCTTCGGCGGCTGCGCGGGCGCGAACTGCCAGCAGGAGACCAACACGGGCGGGCGTTACAACCCGGCGACCAACACCTGGCGCGCGACGAGCACCGTCGAAGCACCCACGCCGCGCGACGGGCACAGCGCCGTGTGGACGGGCGCGGAGATGATCGTCTTCGGCGGCGAGCCGTGCGCGCGCTGCGAGCCGGTCGTGGAGACGGGCGGGCGCTACGCGGCGCAAGCGCCCGCGGGCACGACGAACAACCCGCCCGCCGTCACGCTCACGCAGCCCGGCGCGGGCGCGACCTTCAACGCCCCCGCCAGCATCACCTTCACCGCGAACGCGTCGGATGGTGACGGCTCAATCGCCAAGGTCGAGTTCTACGCCAACTCCGCGCTCGTCGGCACGGACACGAGCGCGCCTTACAGCTTCACCTGGGCGAACGTGACGCGCGTGGGCGACTACCAGTTGCAGGCCGTCGCCACCGACAACCTCGGCGCGGCCGCCGGCTCGAACCAGGTCACGGTGCGCGTCAACAGCGGCACGACCGTCCGCATCACCAGCCCGACGGACGGCGCGACCGTCAACCAGTACGACAACGTCACGCTCACGGCCGTCGCCGCGGCGGGCAGCTACACGACGCTCGCGCGCGTGGACTTCTACGACGGCCCCAGCCTCATCGGCGGCACGAACGCGCCGCCTTACACGATGAACTGGCAACCTTACGCCGCGGGCGCGCGCCAGATCACCGCGCGCGCGCTCGACGCCGCGGGCGACACCGTCGTCTCCGCGCCCGTCACGCTCAACGTCTACGCCCCTGCGCAGACGATCAGCGGGCGCGTCACCGCGGCCAACGGCGCAGGCCTCGCGGGCGTCACCATCATCATGGGCGGCGGCGCGCTCCCGTCGGTTACAACCGATGCCGACGGCTACTATTCGACCGCCGTCGCTGGCTACGCGAGCTTCCGCGTCCAACCGCAGAAGGCGGGCTACCACTTCGCGCCGCTCTACGTCACGGTCGAGCAGGCGGAGGGCGACCGCACGATCAACTTCCAGGGCGCGCCCACGGCGCTCGTCATCTCGGAGTTCCGCACGCGCGGCCCCGCGGGCGCGCGCGACGAGTTCGTCGAACTGTGCAACAACGCCGACGTGCCGCTCACCGTCGACACGGCCGACGGCTCCGAAGGCTGGGCTTTGATCTCCGCGGGCGACGGTCTGCGCCGCGCCGTCGTCGTGAACGGCACGGTCATCCCGGCGCGCGGCCACCTGCTGCTCACGGGCAGCGCCTACAGCCTGACCGCCGCCTACACCAACGCGCAGGGGCAGCCCAACGACGGCAACCTGATGGCCGACCTGCCGGACAACGCCGGCCTCGCCCTCTTCCGCACCAACACGGACGCGAACTGGACGCTCGCCAACCGGCTCGACGCCGTCGGCTTCAACAGCGCCGCGGGCGCGACGGCCGCGATGTACCGCGAAGGCGCAGGTCTCGCCGACACGGGCGCGGCCACAGAGCAGTACAGTCTCGTCCGGCGGCAGGCGACGGGCACGCCGCAGGACACGGGCGACAACGCCGCGGACTTCGTCCGCGTCTCCGCGAGCGGCACAATCGCCGGCGCAAACGCCGAACTCGGCGCGCCCGCGCCCGAAGGTCTCAACAGCCCCGTGCAGCGCAACGCCACGATCAAGGTCGGGCTGATCGAGCCGCAAGCGGCTTCGACGGCCGCGCCGAACCGCGTCCGCGACACGGCGGCGAACGCGTGCGGCGGCCCGAACTGCGCGCTCGGCACGCTCGTCGTCCGCCGCCGCTTCACCAACAAGACCGGCGCGATGCTCACGCAGCTCCGCTTCCGCATCATTGACATCACGACGCTCAACACGCCCGCCACGGGCGCGCAGTCCGACCTGCGCGCGCTCGACTCCGCGGACGTGACGGTGACGACGACTGCCGGCAACGTCCTCGTCAAAGGCACGCTCGTCGAGCCGCCCGCGCAACCCCTCGGCGGCGGCTTGAACTCGGCCTACGTGGTCAACCTGCCGGGCGGGGCGCTCGCGCCGAACGCGTCGGTCAACGTCCAGTTCGTCTTGGGCGTGCAGCAGGGCGGCAGCTTCCGCTTCCTCGTCAACGTCGAGGCGGGCGCACCCGCGACCGGCACGAGCGGCGCGCAGAAGTTGGACGCGCCCGGCACAATCAAGTGAGGGCAGGGCACGCCGCCCCCTCTCGTCCGTCGGGCCTTTAACGGGCGGCCTCTGAAACACAGAGGACACAGGAAAGCCGATCTCAAACTTAAAATCTGAGATCAGTTCTTCTCTGTGTCCTCTGTGGCTTTCTCTGTGCCCTCTGTGTTGAACTAACCCCGCGCCACACTCGACCCCGACGCACTTCAAGTCCCGCCTGCGAAAATCTCCCCAGCCGCGCCCGTCAATTTCCCCAAGCACCTCGCGCCCGCGCCGCTAAAACCCGCGCCGCACGCGCGGCACGACCGTTGCCCTTCGTCGCCGCCGAAGGAGGCGCGCGCCTGCTCGGCGGCGCGCGGCACGCGACGATGCTCGACTTTCGCCACATCCTCTGCCCGACCGATCTCTCGCCCGCGTCCGACTCGGCGCTGCGTTACGCCGCCGCGCTCGCGCGCGCGGCCGGCGCGCACCTCTCCGTCTGCCACTACGCCATCAGCCTCCCGCCCCCCGGCACGCGCGCCCGCGCCGAAGAGCAGGCACGTCTGCGCGAGTGCGCCGCGGCCGCGCTCGCCGCCGAGTGCGGCGCGACGGGACTGACGGGGCTGAACTGGTCTGTGCTCGTCCTCGAAGGCGACACGGCGGCCGAGGCGATTACGACGGCCGCCGGCGAGTGCGCCGTAGACCTGATCGTGATGTGCTCGCGCCGCCGCCCCTTGCGCGCGGCGCTGCTCGGCTCGACCGCCGAAGCCGTCTACCGCCAGGCCCCCTGCTCCGTGCTCATCACGCACCCGGACGACGAGCGCGAGTGGGTCGCCGGGGGCGTGCCCGCCGGCCGGCGCGTGCTCGTCGCCCACGACTTCTCGAACGACTCGGAGCTGGCCCTGCGCCACGCGCTCGCCTTCGCGCGCCAATACGGCGCGGAGCTGCACCTGCTGCACGTGCTCGCGCGCCCGCACGCGGACGGGCCGGAAGTGGCCTGGACGGCCGACGGCACGGAGAACGTCTACCGCGCCGCGGCCGAACGCCTGCGCCGCGCCGTCGCCGCCGAGACCGACGACTGGTTGGCGGCCCGCCCCGCCGTGCGCTGGGGCAAGCCGTACCGCGAAGTGCTGGAATACGCGCGCGAACAGGCGGTCGAACTCGTCTGCATGGGCGCGCACGGCGCGGGCTTCGGCCTCGCCGCCCTCTTCGGCTCGAACGTGGATCGCGTCCTGCGCCAAGCCCCCTGCCCCGTCCTCGTCGCCCGCCCGCCCCGCCCCGCGCTCCCCGCCTACGCCACCCCCGCCCGCTCCGCCGCCGCCACTGCCACCGCCCGCCTCGCCCCGGAAATCCGCTGATCGGGTTCTTCGGGCTGTCCGGCCTTTAACCGGCGGAGAAGTTAGAGATAAAGATTGCTCGGAGTTATGCCTCGTCCAGCAGGGAGAAAGCTCTCCGCCGCGATAGCACCAACCTAATGCCAGCGCCGGCGCCTGGAGATCGGCCACCACGGCTTCATTTTTTCGACCCGGTCCTTGATCTCGTTTAAGGTCGTCTGAATTTGTTCTAAGTTCGCCTTATCGTCTCCCCCGTTCACATCGGCGCGTGTAGCGCCGCCGAGGTTGGAGCCGGAAGGCGGCGCGGGCAGGCGCGCCGCCCCGTCTTCAAACACCTCCGCCCGGCTTCGCCTCATGGAAAGGAGGCCGTTGAAAAAGACGACAAAGAAGAACACCTCCAGGATGTTTGCCGACGAGCACAGGAATTTGGCGTAGGTGGTGGTCGGTACGATGTCGCCGTAGCCCGTGGTGGTGATCGTGTAGATCGTGAAGTACATGTAATCCATCAGGCTGAGCGGGGCGAACATGTGACCTTGACTTGGTTGCACCGGTTTGATTGAGACGACGACCACTCTTTTCGCGGCATCCTTATCAGTGTGTTCGTATTGGATTGCTTCGACCGCTTCGCTCAGGGAGTCGGTGGCCTGCTGTCTGCGCTCGCGTTGGGCCGCCTGCTCTTCCTGCGTTGGCTTGTTAGGGGCCAAGTTTAAAGCGATGGCTAATTCCAGCTTGGTTAGCAGCTCGTCCTTGTCTTTCTCGGAGAGCTTTCCTTTGAGGTCTTCGGTTATCCTCTTGAACTGGAGCATCAGCTTGTCCCGCTGATCAGTCTGGATCGCGTTGATGCGCGCTCCCTCGTTGTTGATCTTCTCGTCCACGGTGGGGTTCCCCTTCTGTTTCTCAGCCTCCGCCTTCTCCGGGGACAGAGGGATGGTCGGATCCTCGTTGGACATGGGTATGATCGCCCACTGAAAGTGCCCCGGCAACTCGCCCGTATCGGCCAGCATTCGCAGCAACACATACTCCAAAGCCTGGGCGCGTGCTTCCGAGAGGGTATAGTTCGAAGGGTAACTGACCCCAGGGCGCTCTTTGGCGTCCAGCCTTTTTTCGTCAGCCCCGCCGCGCACTAGAATCTGAAGCCCTTGGCCATGCCTGGCGGTATCCTCAAGCTCGATGGCCTTCACGAGGCGGGCCAGGCGAAGCTCGTTTTTCGACCATTTCCATTCCTCGTGTAGCTCATTTAATTTCCGGTTTAGCTCACCAGGCGGCAACTTCTTTTTAGCTGGCTCTTCCGGTACTCCGGCACAGGTGCTATCCCGTTTACCGCCCGCTGCGCCGGCGTCTCGGCTCTTCTGACAGAAGAGTTGATTGAAGGTTGGCAGGTCGAACTGACCCGTATGCCGGAACGCAGCATACGGAGTGTCGAAATAAAAAACATACTCCGGCCAGGAGCTGTCGTCAGGTTTATCGGCGCGCTTAGATGTCACCGGCGCGCCTGCGCCTCTCGATTGGCCGGCCTTCCTCTCCGCAGACGCGCTGGCGGTGTAATAGTTGCCTACGTTGTAGAGGGGCGAGCGCGGCGAAAACAGGGCCGGCGGTCTGTCGGTTCGCAAATTGGCCTGGTCATGGAAAGCAAAGGCGAAGCCTAAGAGGTAAGTGATGCCCAAGAAGATGGTGAAGAAGAAGACCGTGGCCCAGAAGGGGGATTTGGCCAGCCCGTTCTTCAGCCTGTTCCGCTTCAGATCATACCACGTGCCGGCTTTCCGCTTGGCCTCATCCCACTTGCCCTTGGGTCTCATGGTTCGGGCATAAGCTTGATCGAACAGGAGCCGGTTATACATCTGCGTCTCATACCCGTCTTTGTCCGGTCTGACCCACCCGTCGAAGTCCTTGGCCCCGTCTAAATCATCCGTTGCAAAGAGTACGTTCAATTCCTCGATAACCTCGGCCCGGCGATTTGGGCGCAGGTTTTCGGTTTGTATGGCCGTCACTAACTCCTGTTTGCTGAACCGCCCCAAGAGGCTGAAGCGGTCAGTGCCGGCGGCGGCCGCGGCGGCCTTGTTCTTCTGTAGGTCTCTGCAAAATTCGCCCCAGTGTTTGATGTCAGACACCTTGAGATCGGGCGAAGGCTGCTCTGGCTTCCACATGATCAGGTACGTTGTGTAGACCACCGGAAGGACGAGCAGCGCAATGACCACGAAAGAGCCCCACGAAAGCCAATCGAGGTAGTCGTTCAAGGCGTTGTTGACGTAGACCGCCCACAGAAAACAGTACGAGCAGGGGCTGAATGACATGAGGAACAAGCAGAACGAATAGAACATCGCCGTTTCGTCATCGTGCCGCGCTTTCCAAAGCAAGGCCACCATGCACGTCAGCAACATGAGGATAGGCAAAAGGAACAGGAACGCGAGTAGCCAATGCTCACCTTCCCTGAGAATGTTGAGGTCATATTCGAAGAATGCCTTGTTCCTATAGCCGATGAAACCGCAGCCGAAAAGAATCATGGGGACGGCAAAGTAGCCGAACGATAACCAGTTGAGCCACCTGCGATCTTCGCTGTCGTGTCCGTGCGTAGCCGGCCTCATAAAGATGCTCTCTCCTCCTGTGAGCGTTCAGACTTAGGAGCGCGGGAGTCGAACTGCTTGCTAATACGAGCCGTGACGTTCTGGCCGTGCGGGCGTCCGCGTCGGCGCCGGTTGCGAGGGCGTGCGCGTGCTGCGTGGCCGCATGATGTAGTGGCCTGAATGTGATCACGGGGCACACGGTTATGAGCGTCAGCCGGGCGGCGGTACGGCGGTGCTCCACGCGCACGCGCGCGCCCATAGCAATGGGGAACGGGATGCCAGGTGCGGGCAGCCCGGCCCCGCGGGGCGTCAACGCTTAGTTATCGAGCGGCCGCCGGGTCGCCGCTCTTTCCGAGGGCCGTGCCCGATCGGCTGAGACGCCGCGGCCGGTGCCAGCGCGCCCGCGCCCGAAGTCACGGCCCGCCTCTGGGTGCGCCGGCCGGGCTGTTGCTGGCGGGCGGCGGGCTGACCATGATGGTCTTGAGGATGTCCTCGTAGTTGGGGACGATGCGGATCTGTATCTTGCGCAGGTCTTCCAGTTCGTCCGGGCGTTTCTTGACGCCGCCCTGGAAGTTCTTCTCGTACTCCTCGTACTCGGCCGCGCCGACGGCGACGACCTTGAACTTGGTGGGGTCGAGCAGTCCGTTGCCTTGGAAGAGGCGGACGATTTCGGTCGCGCGCCGGGTCGAAAGCTCCCAGTTCGTCGGGATGCAGCTCCCGCCGTTATACGGGTGGGCGTCGGTGTGCCCGCGTATCTCGATCTGGATGCTCCGGCGGTCGCCGCCGAGTTCGTCCGTCGCCGCCTGTACCTCGCGCGCGATCTCGAGCAGCCACGACTTCGACTCGGGGCGGATGTCGTAGCTGCTCGACTTGAAGGTCACGTCGGCCGGGAGGATCAGTTGGGTGCCGTCGCTGTGCACCTGCTTGTTCGGGTCGAGGTGGTAGCGGGCGTTGATCTTGTCGGCGACGCGTTCGAGCAGCGCCGACGCCTTGTTCTGGGCCCGCTGGAGGTCGCGGCGCGCGGCCCGCTCCTGTTCGAGTTGCAGCCCGTAGAAGACGGCGAAGACGATCAGCATGCCGGCGAACAGGTCGCAGTAGGCCAGCCAGATATTCACCCCGTCGCGCTCTTCTATCATGAGGGTCGTTCCTCCTCAATGGTCGGCTCGCCCGGCCCCGGCGCGGGCTGCGCCCCGTCGGGCCCGGGCTTAGCGCCCCGCGGCTTGGGCACCCAACTGAAGTAGCCGAGCACCTGTTCCCAGATCGTCGGCGGCGGGGGCGGGGGCGGGCGGCGGACGGCTTCGCGCCGCGCGGGCCGCCGCGCCACGTCCGCGCGCAGCGCGGCCAGCTCCTTGTCCACCCCGTCGAAGCGGGCGTCGAGCGCGCCGAGTTGCGCGCCGACCTTGCGCTGCTCCTGCTGCGTCGCGCCGCCGAGCGCCGCCACCTGCTGCCCCAGGGCCCGCACCTCGTCGTGGCTCGCGACGACGGCGGTCTGGAGTTGTTGCAGCGCCCGGCCGTACTCCAGCCTGGCGGCCAGCTCCGTCAGCGCCTCGCCGATCAGGCCGAGCCGCTCCGCCGCCTGACCCAAGTAGACGGGCGCGCCCGCCGCCCCCTCCATCGCGCGCAGCAGGGTCTGCAACGCGGCCAGATCGCCGCTGAGCGCGTTGACGTTCTCGGTCGTCTGCCTGACCAACTCGCGCGAGCCGGCCAGCGTCTCGCGCGAGTCGGCGAGCGACGAGGCGACGGTCTGCGTCGTGTCCGTGACAGCGACTTGCCAGCCGTTGACGACCGCTTCGAGCTTGACGACTGTCGCGTCTGTCGCCGCCGCCGCCTCGGTCTGCCACTTCGTGCCGAGGTCTTCGAGGGTGACGGCGAACTTCTGGCCCAGGGCGTTGAGGCTGGCCGCCAGGCGCTCGTCAACTGCGCCCAGGCTGCCGACCAGTTGCCCCTTCAGCGCGTCGAACTCGGCGAGCGCGTGCGTCACCAGTTGGTTCAGGTCGTCGCGGATGATGACCGTCATCTCGCGCCCCACCTTCTCGACCGTCGCGGACTGCCGCTGTAAGGTGTCCTCGTAGGCCTGCACGGCGCGGGCGTAAGTGGCGACCCAGACCTCGGTCGCGGCGTCGAGCCGGCCGGCGATGGTCGCGATCACTTGCCCCGAAGAGCTTTCGAGCTGCGCGACGAGCCGGCCGATCTCCTTCGTCTGCTGCAAGGCCTGGCTGACCTCCCGCAGCGTGCCCGCCACGTGCAGCGACGAGTCCGCCAGGCGGCCGGACGCCTGCTGCATGTTGTTCACGGCCGTGAGCGTCTCGGCGCGGAAGGCCCCGATGGCCGCCTGCCAGTCGGCGGTCGCCTGCTCGATCAGCCGGTTGAGCTGCTCCGTCCGCGTGTGCACGGCCTCGGTCAGCCCGCGCAGCACCTGATCGTTCTGCCGCGTGAGCTGCTCGACCAGCCGGTTGAGCGGGGCCAGCAGGTTCGTCAGCAGCAGGTGCGTCTTGGCGTCGGTCGGGAGCAGCCCGGCGACCGGGGCGAGGAAGGCGGCGACTTCGTCGAGCAGCGCCTGGCGGCGGGCCCTTAGGAGCGAGAAGAAGAAGTTGGTCACGAGGGCCAGGATCAGACCGACGAAGCTGACGAGCAGGGCCGTGGACATGCTCTCCAGGTAGAGCGTCGAGTTGGCGGCCGTCAGGTTCGTCGTCCCGTGCGTGCCCCACATCTGGTAGAAGGCGAAGAGCGTGCCCATCAGCCCCACGATCACGAGGCCGTTGATGCAGAAGCGGATGAGATCGTCGGCGTCGGCGAGCGAGCGCCCGAGCTGGGTCAGCACGCGCTGCGTGTCGAAGTCCTCGCCCGCCGCGGTCGTGCCGACGATGGCGCGCAACTGCCGGCGCAGGGCCGTGTCCGGCGCGGCTGCGAGCGCCGTTTGCAGCCGCGCGAGCCGCCGCTGCCCCTCCGCCTCCGACCCTTGCGGGGCGACCGCCGTCTCATCCTGCTCCGGTTTCGGGCGCACGAGTATGAAGCCGTCAAGCTCCTTAGAGCCGGCCGCCGGCTCGTCTGTCGCCCCCGGCAGCCCCCGCAGGGTCTTGCGCTCGCGCCGCAGACGCACGTAGGAGCGCCCGAGCAGGAGCAGGTAGAGCGCCAGCAGCAGTCCGTGCAGGACGACGAAGTAAGTTCGATTGAGATACTCTTGGAACATAAGCCGCCAGAGATCGCCGGGGCGCGTCTGCCGCCGCTCCGGCCGGTGCGTGCGCCGGGGTGCGGCCGAAGGGGCCGGGTTGAAACGAGTTGCCGGACTTGAAGGCCCTGCTTCGGGGGACGCGGTCGGGCGCAGCCTTTCGCGCCGGGCCGGCCGGCTTACGCGTCCCCGCCTTATCGCGGGTCAGGAATCCGTGCGCGGTCGAGCCGGCGTTCGCCAGTCCGGGCGCGCCCAGTTAAAAACCACTGCCGGCCCGCGGGCGACCGCTTCGCTGCGCATATTTCGCATCCTGAAATTTATTCGCAGCGGGCGGCGAGACGAATGCACGGGCGCGCCCGCCGGCGGCGCGTCAGACCCGCCCGACTATCAGTTTGAGTGACTTGCTAACCTTGCGTGCTTCCGGATTGAGGCGCTCTTTCGCCGCCTGCGCCAGATCGTGCGCCAACTCGGCCAGCTTGTATACGCGGGCCGGGCACTCGTAGCTGTTGTCCGTGTTCAGCGCGCCCCACCAGGGCGCTTCCGCCTCGTGGAACTCCGTCCAGACCTGTAGGTCGAGCGGGTCGGGCTTCGCCTCGTCGCACGAGATGAAGGGCAGGATGGTGCAGAAGCGCCTGTACCACGCCAACTCCGAGACGAAGCGGACGCGAAACCGGCCCGGCGTGCGTTTGCCTTCCGGGTCGGACTCGTCGGCCGAGACCTCGGGCGTGTCCGGCACCCAGGAGACCTCGCCGGGCGGCATGAACGTGGGGCGCTCGACGAACGGCTGCGGGATGGGCGGCTGCTCGCCGCCCCAGACGACCGGCACGAGCACCTCTTTGACCAGCTCCTCGTCCGCCACCGGATCGCTGTGGATCACGACGCCGTCCGCGCCCTCCTCCACGCGCATGAAGTCCGACGCGGGCTGCGCCGCGGCGAAGCTCACGCCGCGGTAGAAGAGCGGCGCGAGTTCCGCCACCTGCGCCGAGTATTGAGGATCGGCCTTGAGGTTCGCGGCCAGGCGCTGGGTCAGATCGCGGCCCGCGCCGATGTCTTTCGTCAGGACGAAGAGCAACAGCGGCTTCAGCCCGGCGTAGTTGTAGAACCGGGTCGAGCCGGGCTTGTAGCTGATGACGGCGCGTGGGTCGTCCTGCCGGGCGCACTGCTCGATGGCCCCGCGCGCCGTTTCGAGATCGAGCGGCTGTTCGGGGTCGAACGTGCCGTCGAAGGGCAGCTTCACGGCCAGCAGCCAGACGCCCCAGCCGTCGCGCACCATGCGCAACAACTGCTCCTTGACTTGCAGGTACGTGCCACCGGACTGCATGCCGTCGGTGGCGAAGACGTTGAGGCCGCCGCGCTGCTGCATCTGTTGCAGCGCGAAGACGAGATCGGTGTCGCCGCGGTAGCTCTTGAGCGTGCCGAAGAAACCGGCCTGCGCCACGGGCGCGAGTCGGGGCGCGCGCGTCGCCGGATCGGAGGTCAGGGCGACGAGCTGCGGGGGGACGGCACCGGCGTTGCGGTAGAGCAACTGGTAGAGGGCGGCGAGGCGGGGCGTGCCGGCCTTAGCGAAGCCCTGCATACTGCCCGAGGCGTCGCCGACGATGAGCATCTGGCCGGCGGGCTGGGCGCGGGCGACGGCGGCGGCGAGCAGGCAGGCTAAAAAAAAAAGCCCGGCCCGGCCGGACACGGCTCTCATTGAATCTGCCACTCCTGCATCTCCTGCTCGGACACTACGGCGAACACCTCGACGGCGCTCCGCTCGAAGACCAGCTCCGACCCCTGATCGAGCCGGGCCCGCAGCTTGAACGCCAGGTTGTCGGCGGTCGGGCGCTCCGGGGCGACGCCCACCAGGTTCAGGTCTTCCGCCCCGCGCTTGAGCGTTTTCAAGCCCCACCTGGCCGCCTGCTCCCCGCCGGCGTCCAGCCACCAGACGGTCAACATGTCGCCCTCTACGTGCAACTCTCCGACCGGGCGGCGACACCGCGGGCAGTAGAACGCGAAGGCGGTCAGTTCCTGCCGGCAATAAGGGCAGTCGTACATCGTCTCATCCTCCCGCTGCGAGCCTATTGGATGACGCCGCGCCGGAGCACGCGGTAGCCGGTCGCGCCCGCGGCCAGGTGCGCCGGGCTGACCGTCCGCGCGACGCGCCCGCCCCCGGCCGCGGGGGTGCTGAACCAATCGGTGTAAGTGGAATCCAGTTGGCCGCCGGGCAGCGCGAGCGCCAGGTACTGCGTCTCGCCCTTAAGGCCGATGAGCACAAGCTTGGCGTCCGCGTCATGGAGTTTGGCCGTGTAACCCAGTTCGGCCGGCGCGTCGCGCAGCAGGTCTTCGGGTTCGCTCCACTGATTTAGACTGCGGTTCATGATCTGGTCGAGGTGGGTCGTGACCCAGTCCTGCAACGGCTCGAAGCTCGCGCCCGCCGCCGGGGTGATCGCCGGCGCGGCCTCCGCACGGGCGTCCTGCGGCGGCGGCGCGTCGCCGTCCGGGGCGGGGGGCATCGGCTCCGGGGGCGCGAGCGCGGCACGTTCGGCGACCGGGGCGGCGGGCGCAGGCTCGGCGGCCGGCTTGACCGTGCGGGGCGGCTGGGGCATGAGCTGCGGCAACTCCCGCAGCGCCGCCTCAAGCCGCCGTAGCGCGTCTAGCACCTGAACCTGGTGCTCGCTGGCCTTGGCCATCAGGTCGGTCAAGAGCTGGCTGCGCTCCTTGGCCATCTGATTGAAGCCGTTTCTCAGCACCGTGTTCCATTGCTGCGCAATCGCGTCGAACCGCTCGGCGAGCACGCGGACGCGCGCATCCGCGTCTTCACTCGGCGCGGCGGGCGCGGGGCGGAGTTGCTCGGCCGAGGCGGACAGTTTTTGGGCGGCGGTGAGCAGCTTGTCGTAGGCCTCACCTTGGGCCGCGCCCGCGGCGGGCAGCGGCGGCGGCTTGGTGTCGGCCGCCCGGCCGGCGGCTAACTTATCGGCGAGTTGCTTGAAGTCGTCCGCCCATTGCTTCTGCGCCAGTGCCAGCGCCGGCGCGAGCGCTTGGTGCAACTGGTCGGGCCAGCGGGCGAGCCTGCGCCAGCCCCAGTAGATGACGAAGGCCAGCTCGCCGGCGACCACGAGCAGCAGGAGTAGGATGACGACGCTAACCCAGCTCATCAGCGCCCACCTCGGTGATTCGTGGCCCAAGCGCCGGTCAGGAAGTTTTTGTACCAGCGCTCCAGGTAGACGTTGAAGGCGCTGGCGACGAGCTGCCCCCGGTCGTTACTCACGTACCGCTTGATGTCTATGTCGCGGAGGTTCGCGATGGGAGCGTGCTCGTACTGATAATCGGGCACCCGAAAGTCCTCGAAGAGGACGACCGGGTTGCTGATCGACACGCGCTCGATGACCGCGCCGAGATCGAGCGGCAGTGGCTTGTCCCACCGAAACGCCTGCACGCCCTGCGCGGTCACGACCTCTATGTCGCTGCCGACGAACGTGCGCTCCACGCCCTCCGCGGGCCGCCTCGTCACCTCTAGCGCGCCGCTCGCCACCGCCCGCTTAGGCTCTTCGGGGAAGTGCAGCTCGAAGAACTGCTTCCACTCTTCCCCCTTGCTGTTCTCCGCGAATTTAAGCTCGAATTTAATGAACTCGCCTTTGCGAAACTTCTCCAGCTCCTCGATCAGCCGCTTGCTGATCTCCTCCTGCATCACCTCTTTGGGCGTCGCGCTGCGGCTCGCCAGCGGGTCACGCGGCAGGAACAGGACGAAGTTCCAGCCGTTGCCGAGCAGGAACACGTGCAGCTTCTTCGGCCGGCCTTCCGCGCCCGTGGTGTTCAGTTGCAGGACGATGAGCCGGGCCAGGTACTGCATCATGCCCAGCAGGAAACGCTCCAAGGCGGCCTGCGCGTCCTCCTTGCGCTCCTCGCTGCCGCCGAAGACGCTGATGTCCTCCAGCGCCGCGCGCTTGAAGAAGCGGACGCGGCGCTGCAATTCGATGAGCAGCCGCGTCGAGATGTGGCCGCCCCTTGCGTCGTTCGACAGCGCGGCCAGGAAGTCGTTGCCCGCGTAGCGCAAGCTGTCAACCAGCAGCAACTCCCGCTTGGCGGCCCCGGCGCGTTGCTCGATGACGGCGATGTCGGTCGTGCCGCCGCCGATGTCCATGAAGATGCGCTGCCCTTCGGCCTGCATCTTGATCGCGGCCTCGCCGGCGCGCGACTCGTCCACGCCGGCCTTGACGGTGACGGCGACGCCGGTGCGCTCGTGGAGCGCCTGCCCGACCGTCTCAAGCACGCGCCCTAGTGCCTGCCACCGCTCCTTGGGCATGGCCAGCGGGTAGGTGTAGACCAGCTCGATCTTGTTGGGGTGCACCTCCGTCCCGGCCAGCGGGCCGCCGCTCGCCGCCAGTTCGGCCACGACCATGCGGAGCAGCAGGTCGAGGTACATCTGCTGCAACTCGCGGTACTGCTCGCGGACGGCGGGCGGCTCGGTCGCGTGCTTCCACTTGAAGCCCGTGCAGATGCGCTCCTCCTCGCCCGTGCGCCAGCGCGCGGCCGGGATCGTGTAGTCGAGGACGGGGCGCGGGGGCTTAGCCTCGGCCAGCACCCTCTGCGGGTCGTCCCGAAAGACCAGTTCCGACGGGATGAAGTCCTGCCCCTCCAGATCGGGCAGCCAGGTGTTGGACGGGTCGGCGCTCAGTTGCAGCCCGCGCACCACCTCGTAGGTTTTGTTGGTCAGCCGGAGCAGCTTCGGCTCCAGCCGGTCGTCGCCCGCGTCGCCCCGCTCGGCGTCGCCGGGCACGATATAGCAGACGCACGTGTTGGACGTGCCGAAGTCGACGGCCACGCGCAGCAACTTGGAGAGCGCCGCGCCGGTCTGCGGCGGGTAGGAGTCCAGCTTGACCGAGAAGCAGGTCTGGAACGGGCGCGCCGCCTCGCCGGGGCGGGCCACGTCGGCCGTCACTTCGATGTAGTCCGGCGGAAAGTCCAGCGCACCCTTCGGGCCGGGGCCCGCCAGGGTCTGCTCCTGCCCCGGTGCTTCGCCCACGAGGCGCAGGGACTTGGGCTTGACGGCGGCGTCGGCCGTGGCGAACTGGACGAAGTAGTCGCGCCAGGGGCCGTGCTCGTCGGTCGCGTCCGGCGCGCCGAGATCGTGCCCGCCGTCGTCGCGCTGCCGCTTCTCCTGCCAGCCGCGGCGCTTGAAGTTGGGCCAGACCGTCAAGGCCGAGCCGTTGTCCACGCGCCCGGTCTGGGGGTTCGTCGCGGCCCGCGTGAAGACGGCCGGCAGCGTGACGCGCCCGCGGAAGCCGCCCTTGAGCGTGAAGTGCAACTCGATGGAGCGGTCGCCCGCGTCCGGCACCCAGTTGGTGATCTGGAGGCCGTAGCGTTTGCAGTTCTCCGGGGGCGCGAAGAGCTGGTTCTGGCTGATCTCGCCGTCGATCACGAAGACGAGGGCGGCGCTGTAGAAGAGCTGCCGGAAGTCGCGCGGCTTAGCGCGCACCAGCAGCCGGAGCCGGCTGCCCGGGCCGAGGTCTACCTTCTCGACGACCTCGGCCTGCGCGGCCGCGCCGGGCGGGGCCCACTTGATGAAGCAGCGCGCGGGCTCGTCGTAGAAGACGTTGATGTCCGGCAACTCCTGCGGCAGCTCGAAGTCCGTGCCGCAGACCGGGCAGTAGAAGGTGTGGGCGTTACTGTCGATCTCGACCGTCGCCGCGTAGTCGCGCACGTCGAAACGACACGCTCTGCACGTTGTCTCTAGGTTCATGGGCGGTGTCCCTCAGCCGGATCAGCTACGGCCGCCACCACATCTTGCCGCCGAGGTTCAGTTGCACGCGGGCGCACTCGCCCGGCGCGGGGTTCAGCCCCAGGCTGGCCAGCCACGCTTCGGCCGCCGCCTTGAGCAGCGGATCGACGCCCTGCTGCCGGAGCCGCGAGGCGAGGCAACGCAGTTCGGCGGCCCGCTTCTGCTGGTTCGGCCCGCTGACCCGCACCTTGTCGCCGGGTATCAGCCGCGCCCCGCCGTATTCGAGGATGACGCTGTTGGCCTCAATCACGACGCCGGGTTCGAGCGTGATCTCCTTCGGGGCGATGAAGAGTTGCCGCTCCTGGACTTGCGCGGCCTCGCCGACGAAGACGTGCCACAGGGCCTGGCCGAGCAGGCTCAGCTCCTCGACCACCCGCCCTTCGTAGCGCTCGACGTAGACCGCCCGACTCTCGTCCACGAAGTAGTACGTCCGGTCGGTCTCGCGCACGGAGATCGGCGGCTGTTGCCCCGGCGGCAGATCGGGCAGGGCCGTGACGCCCCGGCCGCGCACCGCTTCGAGGAACTGCCGGCCGTAGCGGGCGTCGATGCCCACACCCTGGATCAGGTACTCGGCGAGCAGACCGTCCTGCTGGAAGGGGAGCCGGATCACGTCCGGGTAGCGGAACGGGTTGGCCAGCACGTCGGCGGCTGCCGCCCTGGCCGAGCCGTCGCCGAGCAGGGCGTTGCAGTACTGCCGCAGTTGGGCGTAGTTGATCTGCGCGCCGCGCCCGCCCGCGAGTTGGCGCGCGGCGGCGAGCAGGGAGATGCCGCCCGCACCCATGAGGCGGAGCGTGACACTGCCGCTCTTGAGCTGCGGGTAGGCGATGCGGCCGGCGTCGCTGTTGTTGACCCGGAGTTGAATCTCGCCGTCGCGCGGGGCGAACTCGCCGCTGAGCGCCAGCGTCGCGCCGGCGACGAAATCGGGATCGTAGACCGGCAGGTAGCGCACGTCGTGCCGGTTGTCGGGCATACGCAACTGCACGGGCCCGACGTGCTTCCAGCCGGCGCTGAGCCGCGCCTCGTCAATCGCGGTCGGCGGCTCGTGCTGGTGCAGGTATTCGTCGATCATCCTGAGCCAGAGCGGCCGGTTGTCGTGCCCGAAGGTCTCTCGGAACTTCTTGAGCAGCGCGCGCGCGTAGCGCCCCGCGTCGGTGTCGCGCAACGTGGCGTTGGCGGCGGCGAGCTGGCGGAGCGGGCCGCGGAACTCATCCCACGCCTCCGGGGCCGGGAAGAAGAGCGTCTCCAGATCGGTGCCGCCGTAGACCGCCCCCTGCTCGTCCACCAGCACGCCGAGGATGCGGCGCTCGAACGCCGAGCGGAAGCCGAAGCTGTCCAGGTCGAAGAGCCGCAGTTGCAGCCTGCCGAAGATGACGCCTTCGAGCAGCGCGCGGAACTGCGCGAGCGGCTCGCTCTCCTCCCACTTGTTGCGCGGGCGCGTCGGGTCGCGCAGGTAAAGTTCGAGCGCCTCGCCGAGGGTCAGGCCGAACTGGAAGCGCCGGGCCTGCGGGTCGGGCATGTTGATGGCCTCGGCGCTGCCCGTGTACTTCTCGATCAGCGCGTCGAGGTTCGTCAGCTGCTTGCGCTCGATGTCGGTGACGCCGCCCGACGAGTTGTGCACGCCCGACGGGAGGAAGACGGTCGAGCTGCCGACCTTGGACTTGATCGCGCCGCCGCCCGCGGTGATGCGCTCGGTGGCGAGCCGCGCCAGCCGGGCGAAGATGTCGTGGGAGATGTGATCGGCGGCTTCGCGGGCCGCCTCCGTCCACGCGACCTTCGAGTTCAGGTTCGGCACCCCCACCTTGCTCGCCTCGTGCAGCGCCTGCCTTTCGTAACCCCCGGCCTGCTTCTCCAGGTCTACCATGCTCACGTCATAGACCAGGTGGTAGGTGTCGCGGCTCAGGATCGAGCTGAACCATTCGAGCCGCTCCTTAACCGCCTGGGCCTCGGCGGCGAAGCGGGCGCGCATCTCGGCCCAGACCTTGCGCCGTGCGCCGCGCCCCTCGGACAGGACGGCCAGCCCGCGCACGGTCTCGCGCAGCGCCGGCCACGCCAGCCACTTGTCGGCCCGCGGCGGCACGAGGTAGTCCCACGCCTCGTCGGGCTTCTGCCCGGCCATGTCCAGCAGCGCCTCGCGGTGCCAGTGCTGCCGGTTGATCGCCTGTTCGAGGCTGAACTCACGCTTCGGCCGCATCTCGCCCGGGCGCAAGCCCCCCGGCGCGATCTCCAGGTAGAAGGGCCCGGACTGCACGGCCGGGTTACGCGTCAGGATTTCGTCGTAGTAGAGCAGGTAAGTGGCGGCGACGAGGTGGAGCGGGTGCTCGGCGGCGGTCGCGCTCTGCCCCGGTTCCAGCCGGTCGGGCAGACCCAGCAGGACGTAGTCCTTGAAGGGGGCGGGGCCGCGCGTGCGCGGGTTGGTCGCCGGATCGACCTCGCGGAGGTAGCTGAGCACGGCGTGGGCGTTGGCCTGCATGACGGCGTCGCTCGGGCCGTCGCCCGACCCCGCGCCGATGCTGATCCAGGGCAACAGGAGCAGCCCGTGCGGCGGCCGGTTGCAGTCTTCCGTCAGCCACTTGCCGAGCGTGGGCATGACGCCCGAGCCAGTGCCGCCGGTGATGCTGCCGACGACGAACACGTCCGTGTAGCGCCCGATCCGCTCGCGGAACTGCTCGAGCTGCGTGTCGGGCGTGCCGCCCCAGAACTTGCGCGTGGCCACGGTCGCGCCGACGATGGGACGCGCGTTCATGCCCTTCTCGACGAGCGTGTTCAACTCTTCCTCGGTGAAGAGGGTCTCCGCCACGGGGCGGGCCACCGTGCCGTCGTCGAGGCCGATGACCTTGGCGAACTGGACGCCGGTGAGCGCCCGCGTCCCGCCGGGCCACGGCGTCATGAACTGGCTCTGCTTGATCCCCTCCTTGTCCAACTGCTTGTCGATCTCTTCGTTCTCGAAGAGCATGTCGACGACCAACACGTCGGCGGGCCGGCCGAAAAACTTGGCCAGCCGGAGGTACACGGCGGCCACGCTCTTGCCGGTGCCGCCGACGGCGATAATCAGACTAGACATACAAGAACCTCCGGGAGGACGGACTGCCGATTTAAGCCGCGGGCAGCTCCTGCCTGAACCGGCCGCGCACGATGAGATAGCGGAGCAGCAGGATGATCAGTATCGTGCCGCCGATGCCGAGGTAGGTGCCCCAGGTCGAGATACCCATCCAGTACGCATAGCCCAAGGTGGGGGGCGGGGCGCAGACGCTGAGCGCGCTCCGGTATATGCCCGCCATGACCGCCGGGGCGATAAAGATTGCCGCCGCGACGGCGACGATCAAGCGCGCGGGTGTGTTCTTGAAGCGCAGGAAGGTCAGTAGGTACAGGGTAGCGAGGAAGGCGATGAAGCCTAGAAATAGGCTCCAGGCCATACGATTCCGCTCCCAGTCGGCGCGCCGCGATGTACACAGAACAGTCCGGCCGCTCTGCGTCGCCGTCGTCGTGGGCGCGGCCGGTTGCAGGATGCCGGACTGCGCGAAGAGCAGCGCCGGGGCGCGCGCGCCCGCCCGCGCCCGCGCGCCCGCCGCCGGGCCCGAACAGAGACAAGCGATGGTTAGCGCGCCGACCAGCAGAAACCGGGTCAGTCGAGAGTGGCTCATGGCTACCTCCCGCCGCGTGCCGCGCCCGCGCAGCACTGGCGAACCGTACCGACGGAGAGTCAAGACTAGCGCTGCGGTTTGCTGAGCCGGCTCAGATAAACCTGAATGCCCGGGCCGGGCGCATCAACCAAGCGACTTATCGCTGTCAGGGCTTTAGTGAGTTGCATCTGGCAGCACACCGCCGAAGGTTCTGAAGCCTCGCGGCGCACGGCTTCCAACCTGTTACGGCAACGCGGCAGGTCGCAAGCGGCTAGAACATAGCGCAACCCTTACGGTGAGTCAATAGTTAGATCGGGCAAGCGCGGCGGCGGCCGTGCCGCGCTCGGCCGCCGCGCGAAGCCCTAAATGTGGCGCTTTCCGGCCGCAGCAACTGTCTCACCTCGAGTCCATACAGGGGCACGCCGCGGGGCGCTCAGGGCGTAGCCGGCCGGTCGCGCGGGGTGCGCGGGCGCGCGCTTCCGTTATAAACTGGGCGCAACTGCCGCTCTACTGACGGCTCACGGGAGACGGAGACTTGGATGGATTATAAAGAGAACGTGCTGGCGCTCGTCGGGCACACGCCGCTCGTCAGGCTGAACCGCTTGACCGAAGGGATCAAGGCGACGGTGCTGGCGAAGATGGAGAGTCTGAACCCAGGCTATTCGGTCAAGGATCGGATCGGCGTGGCGATGATCGCGGCGGCGGAGCGCGAGGGTTTGCTCAAGCCCGGCGGCACGATTGTCGAGGCCACGTCCGGCAACACCGGCATCGGCCTCGCCCTCGCCGCCGCGGTCAAAGGCTACCGCTGCATCTTCGTCATGACCGACAAGGCCTCGATTGAGAAGGCGCGTTATTTGAAGGCGCTCGGCGCGGACGTGGTCGTCTGCCCCGTCTCGGCCAAGCCCGGCACGCCCGATCACTACGTCTCGACCGCGCAGCGCATCGCGCGCGAGACGCCCAACTCGTTCTACCCGAACCAGTACGCGCACCCCGCCAACCCCGACGCGCACTACCGCACGACGGGGCCGGAACTCTGGGCGCAGACCGAAGGGCGCATCACGCACTTCGTCGCCGGCATCGGCACGGGCGGCACGATCTCCGGCACGGGGCGTTTCCTGAAAGAGCAGAACCCCGGCATCCGCATCATCGGCGCAGACCCTTACGGGTCGGTCTTCAAGACTTACAAGGAGACGGGGCGGACGGGCGAGGCCGCGCCCTACCTGGTCGAAGGCATCGGGCAGGAGTTGATCCCCGAGAACGCGCACCTCAAGTACGTGGACGAGATCGTCAACATCACCGACCGCGAGTCGTTCGAGATGTCGCGGCAGTTGGGCCGGCAGGAGGGCATCTTCTGCGGCGGCTCGACGGGCACGAACCTCGCGGCCGCGCTCAAGGTCGCGCGCAACCTCGACGAGTCGGGCCTCGTCGTCTTCATCGTCTGCGACACGGGCGAGCACTACCTCTCGAAGCACCACTCGGACGAGTGGCTCAAGGAGAAGCGCCTGCTTGAGCCGCAGCGGATGACGGCCGAACTGATCTGCCAGACGAAGGGCACGACCGCGCCCGACGCGCTCGTCAGCGCCGCGCCGACCGACCGCGTGGCCGACCTACTCGCGCGCATGGACGAGTTGGGCATCTCCTACGTGCCCGTGCTCGAAGAGGGGCGCGCCGTCGGCAGCCTCCGCGAGAACCGCGTGCTGACGAAAGTCCTGCGCCGCCGCGAGCTGCTCGACGCGCCCGTCAGCGAAGTGATGGACGCGAGCTTCCCCGTGGTCGAAGATGACGCCTCCGCCGCCGAGGTCACGCGCCAACTGCAAGCCGCCCCGGCCGTCCTCGTCCAGACCTACGGCCGCATCACCGGCATCATCACGCGCCACGACGTGCTCGACATGCCGGCGCGGTGAGGAAGGGCTTAGGGATGAAGCAGGAGTCTGGAGTCAGGAGTCAGAAGCCAGAAGGCGGAGGGCGGGACAGAAGGCAGGACGGAAGGCGGAAGAAGAAAGGCCGGCTGTTCATTCCGGCTCCTGGCTCCTGGCTTCCGACTCCTTCATCCCTCAGCCCTCAGCCCTCAGCCCTTAACTTATGAGACTGATCGTCACCGAGAAGCCTTCGATGGGGCGGGACGTGGCGGCGGCGCTGGGGGCGACGCGGCGGGGCGAGGGCTTCGTCGAGGGTCAGGATGACATTGTGACGTGGTGCGTCGGCCACCTGGTCGAGTTGGATGAGCCGGAGGCTTACGACGCGCGTTTGAAGTCTTGGCGGCTGGAAGATTTGCCGATCATCCCCGACAAGTTCAAGTATCACCCGGCGGACAGGACGAAGGATCAGTTCAAGGTCATCAAGCAGTTGCTGGCGCGCGCGGACGTGACCGAGATCGTGAACGCGGCGGACGCGGGGCGCGAGGGCGAGTTGATCTTCGATCTGGTCTACACGCTCGCGGGCTGTCGCAAGCCGGTCGCGCGGCTCTGGATTTCGTCGCTGACGCGCGACGCGATCCTCGCGGGCTTCCGGCAACTCAAACCGGCCGCCGACTATGCGGGCTTGCGCGACTCGGCGCACGCGCGCCAGCAGGCCGACTGGCTGGTGGGCTTGAACGCGACGCGCGCGCAGACCATCGTCGCGCGGCGCGCGGGCTACGAAGGCGTCTACTCGCTGGGGCGCGTGCAGACGCCCACGCTCGCGCTCATCGTCGCGCGCGACGAAGAGATCACGAACTTCGTGCCGACGACTTACTACGAGGTCGTCGCCGACTTCGAGGCCGCGGCGGGTGCGTACCGCGGCACTTGGTTCGACAAGAAGGGCAGCCGGTTCGACAAGCGCGAGGCGGCCGAGGCGGTCGTCGCCAGGGTCAAAGGCCGGCCGGGCGCGGTCGAGGCGGTCGAGCGCAAGGCGACGAAGGAGCGCGCGCCGCTGCTCTACGATCTGACGACGTTGCAGCGCGTCGCCAACGTCCGCTACGGCTTCTCGGCCGAGCACACGTTGCGGCTCGCGCAGTCGCTCTACGAGAAGAAGTTCATCACCTACCCGCGCACGTCCTCGCGCCACCTGTCTTCGAGCGTGAATCAAGAGCTGCGCGGGCACGTCGAGGCGGCGCGCGTCGGCCCTTACGTGCCGTTCATCGAAACGATCCTGGCGAAAGGCAAGCTGACGCTCACGAGCCGGCACGTTGACGACAAGAAGGTGACGGATCACCACGCCGTCATCCCGACCAAGCAGCGCATCGAGCCGCAGGCGGTCGCGCCCGACGAGAAGCGCATTTATGACTTGGTCGCCCGCCGCTTCCTCGCAGCCTTCTACCCGGACGCGGAGCTTGAGCGCACGACGATCACCACGACGGTCGTCGGCGAGCGTTTCATCACGCGCGGGACGGTCGTGCTCGCGCCGGGCTGGCGCGAGGTAGACCCGCCGGGCCGCGAAGAGAAGCGCAGGGAGGACGAAGACGACGCGGCCGAGTTGCCGAAGGTCGCGGCCAGAGAGCCGGTCGAGACGCCGCACGTCGAGGCGTTCGAGAAGCAGACGAAAGCGCCGCCGCGTTATTCCGAGTCGAGCCTGCTCGGCGCGATGGAGACGGCGGGCAAGAAGATCGAAGACGAAGAGTTGCGCCTCGCCATGAAGGACGCGGGTCTCGGCACGCCCGCCACGCGCGCCAACATCATCGAGACGTTATTAAAACGTGAGTACGTGACGCGCGAGAAGAAGTCTCTGCGCGCGACGCCGAAGGGCGCGGCCCTCATCAAGCTGCTGCCCGCGCCGCTCCTCAAGTCGCCGGAGCTGACCGGGCGCTGGGAGCAGAAGCTCGCGCTCATGGTGCGCGGCGCGTACGCGCACGCCGACTTCATGGCGGAGGTCAAAGGCATGGTCGCCGAGTTGGTCGCGCAGATCGGCGGCGCGCAGATGGAGCGCGCGCCCGCGCGCGCAGGCGACGCGGGCGGCGTGGGCCGGCGCGAGTTGCCGCGCCCCGAAGGCGCGCTCGACTGCCCGAAGTGCAAGCGCGAAGGCCGCAGCGGTTTCCTCGCCGAACGCGAGAGTTCGTTCGGCAAGTTCCTCGCCTGCTCGCAGAGCAAAGAGGAGTGCGGTTACTTGAGCGACGTGCCGAAGAACGCCCGGCAGCGCAAGGCGCTCTTGCAGACGCCCTGCCCGGCGTGCGGCGGCGCGCTGCGCCTGCGCCTGCCGAAAGAGAAGTCGAAGCGCGCCATGCTCTCCTGCGTGCGCTACCCCGACTGCCGCGGCGCGCGCTGGTTCGACGAGAAGGGCGTGCTCGAAGAACCGCGCCCCGCGCCCGAGACCGGCCCGCCCTGCCCCGAATGTCAGACGCCCATGCTCAAGCGCGGGCCGACCTCGAACGGCAGCCACTTCTGGTCGTGCCCGCGCTGGCGCAGCGACGGCACGGGCTGCAACGCCAAGCCCGTCTGGATCAACGAAGCCCACGCTTGAGCGCGACAACCTGCAACGAAGCGTGCCTGAGCGCGTAGCACGATGACATTGCTCGACCACCAACAGCGCGCGCGCTACGAGCGCGACGGCTTTCTCGTGCTCGAAGATTTCGTCAGCCTGTCTGAGTGCGCCGCCCTGCGCGCGCGCGCCGAAGAGATCGTCGCGGCGTTCGATCCGTCAGAGTCGATCTCCGTCTTCTCGACGCACGAGCAGACGCGCACGAGCGACGAATACTTCCTCACGTCGGGCGACAAGGTGCGTTGCTTCTTCGAGGCGGAAGCGTTCGACGAGCGGGGGCGGCTGCGGCAGCCGAAGGCGCGTTCGATTAACAAGATCGGCCACGCCCTGCACGAACTCGACGCGGTCTTCGCGCGCTTCTCGCGCACGCCGGAGTTGCAACAACTCGTCGCCGCGCTCGGCTACCGGCGGCCGCTCCTCGCGCAGTCCATGTACATCTTCAAGCAGCCGGGCATCGGCGGCGAGGTGACCTGCCATCAGGACAGCACGTTCCTCTACACGGAGCCGCCCACGGTCACGGGTCTCTGGTTCGCGCTCGAAGACGCGACGGTCGAGAACGGCTGCCTCTGGGCGCTCGCGGGCGGGCACAAGCGCGGTCTTAAATCACGCTTCGTGCGCGCGCCCGCGGGCGGCACGCGCTTCGTCACGCTCGACGCGACGCCGTGGCCCGCGGCGGGTCTCGTGCCGCTCGAAGTCGCGGCGGGCACGCTGGTCGTGCTCGACGGGCTACTGCCGCACCTGAGCCGCGCCAACCGCTCGCCGCGCTCGCGCCACGCCTACACCCTGCACGTCATCGAAGCCGGCGCGCACTACCCCGACGACAACTGGCTCCGGCGCGCGCCCGAACGACCGTTCCGCGGGTTCTAGCACAGGGGCCGGTTGCGCGCGGCCATTCTTAACACAGAGGGCACAGAGTATCCACAGAGGGCACAGTTAAGAACTCTGTGTCCTCTGTGGATACTCTGTGCCCTCTGTGTTGAACTGATCTTCAGGAACAGGCTACATCAAGACGACTCGCACAAGTGACGACCGAGCCGCACGATCTCAAACAAACCGCCCGCGAGCTATTCGCCGCGGCGCTCGCCGACGTGGACGCGGCCCGCGCCCTGCGCGCGGCGGTGCGGCTCGAAGGCGCGCGGCTGCTCGTCTTCGACCGCGAGCTTGAGCTTGAGCGGTTCACGCACGTCTACGCGGTCGGTCTCGGCAAGGCCGCGGGCGCGTTAGCGTCGGCGTTGAGCGACGTGCTCGGCGCGCGCCTCACGCGCGGCGTCGTCTCCGCACCGCCCGCGCGCGCCGCGCTGCCCGCCGGCTGGCAAGTCTTCGCGGGCGGCCACCCTTTGCCGAACGAGGCGAGTCTCGCCGCCGGGCGCGCGGCGCGCGCGCTCCTCGCGGCGGCGGACGCGCCCCGCGCGCTCGTCATCTTCCTCGTCTCCGGCGGCGGCTCGGCCATGTTGGAACTGCCGCGCGACCCGCGCGTCACGCTCGCAGACCTGCGCGCCGCGAACCACGCGCTCGTCACCTGCGGCGCGACCATCGCCGAGATCAACGCCGTGCGCCGCGCGCTCTCCGCCGTCAAGGGCGGCGGCCTCTCTGCACTCGCCCCGCGCGCCGCGCAACTCTCGCTCGTCGTCTCCGACACGAACCCCGGCGCGCACGCGCAGGTCGCCTCCGGCCCGACCTTCCCCGCCGATGCCGAGACGGCCGCCGTTGCCGCCACCCTCGAACGCTACGAACTGCGCCCACAACTCCCGCCCGCCGTCGTCAACGCCTTAGACGCACTGACCAGCGCGCAGACACACGCGACGCACGCCTCGTCCGCGCTGCGCCTGGCTTACGTGCTGCTCGACAACGAGAGCGCGAAGCGTGCGGCGGCGCGTGCGGCGCGTGCGCGCGGGTTCGCGGTCGAAGTCTGCGACGAGTTGATCGAAGCGCCGGTTGACGTGGGCGCGCGCGAGCTTGTCGCCGGGGTCTTGCGGCTGCGGCGCGCGGCGGCTGCGGGGCGCGGCGTGTGCCTCGTCTCCGGCGGCGAGTTCGTGTGCCCCGTGCGGGGCGCGGGCGTGGGCGGGCGCAACGCGGAGGCGGCCCTGCGCACGGCGCTCGAACTCGCGCGCCACGATTCGGAGAGTTGTCACGTCGCCGCGCTGCACGCGGGCACGGACGGCGTGGACGGGAACAGCCCCGCGGCCGGCGCAGTCGCCGACGAGACGACCGTCGCGCGCGCCCGCGCCCTCGGTCTCGACGCCGCAGACTTCCTCGCGCGCAGCGACGCCTACAACTTCTTCCGCCCGCTCGGCGACGCCGTCGAGACCGGCCCCACCGGCACGAACGTCCGCGACCTGCGCATCCTGTTGGCGGAATGATGAAGCGAGCATGTTGTCTTCGTGGTTGAGCGTCGCGGGCGGCCGGTTTCACACAGAGTACACAGAGGGAGCACAGAGGACACAGTAAGAAAACTCTGTGTCCTCTGTGTTAACCCGGCCATACATCACTGGCAGCCACGGCCTGAACTACGGCGCGGCGTGCGCGGGCGCGCTGCCGGGCGTGGCGAAGTAGAAGGCGAGCGCGAGCAGGGCGTAGACGGCGAGCAGCAGGAGGCCCTCGAACCAGGTCGTCTCGCCGTCCTGCGCGATGGAGTTGACGGCGAAGGCGACGCCCGCCAGCGCGATCAGCTCCAGCGGGTTGCTGAAGACGAGGTTCATCGGGTGGCCCAGCGCGTAGGAGATGAGCACGAGCAGCGGCGCGGTCAGCAGCGCGACCTGTATGCTCGCGCCGACGGCGATGCCTACTGCCAGCCCCATCCGATCCTGGCGCGCGAAGTAGACGGCCGAGAAATACTCCGCCGCGTTGCCGACTATCGGCAACACGATGATGCCGAGGAAGAAGGTCGTCAGCCCCAAAGTCGTCGCCGTCTCTTCGAGCGCGCCGGAGACTAACTCCGCTTCAAGAGCGACGGCCACGGTCGCCGCGAGCAGCACGGCCAGCGCGCGCCACAGGGGCCACGGCGGCCCGTCGCCGCCGTGCCCGTGCCCGCCCTCGTCGTAGGCGAACACGTCGCTGTGTGTGAAGAGCGTGTAGCCGAGGTTGGCGACGTAGACGAGGATGAGCACGACGGCGACGCCGAGGCTCAGCCGCATGTCGAGCAATTCGGCGTTGGCGTTGGTCGCGGCGAACAAGCCCCGCTCCGTGTAGTCGAACAGCGCCGGGATGAAGAGCGCGATGAGCGAGAGCAGCAGCAGGCTTGAGAGCAGCCCCGCGTGCTCGCGCCCGAAGGTCTGCTTCGTCCGGCCCCAACTGCCGACGATGATGGCGAGACCGAGACCGAGCAGGCTGTTGCCGATGATCGAGCCGGTGATGGTCGCCTTGACGACGTTCAGGTTGCCCGCGCGCAGGACGATGACGGCCAGGATCAGTTCGGCCATGTTGCCGAACGTGACGTTGAGCAGCCCGCCGATGACCGAGCCGGCGCGGTGCGCGACCTGCTCGGTGCCGCGCCGCATCCACTCGGCCAGCGGCACGATGGCGAGCGCGGCGGCGGCGAACACCGCCAGCGGCGGCGCGTGGAAAAAACGGAGCGCCAGCGAGATAGGGATCAGCAAAAGGAGTAGATAGAAGGTCATGGTGCGGCAAATAATACAGGTAAAGCAGTGATGAGTGACAAGTGACGGGTGACGAGTTAAAAGCGCGTGAGTTGGACGTAAGCTTGACCGGCGGCGAGCGGCGACCGGATGTCCGCGCCGGAGGCGCGCGCGGAAGGTAGCCAGGGGCCAGCGAGCGT